>NZ_JAQBNR010000066.1 GCF_028288465.1 Ferruginibacter sp.
GCAGCGTCATAAAGGTAGTACTTGAATTTAATCACCGTTTCTGGCCGGCAGAGGCAGGCTTTATAATCAGTGACGAATTGTTTAAAACCTGGTGGACACAATTACCTGATACTTCAGCCATATTAACAGGTTGGTTGGGTGGCCCGGGTGCTGAAAATTTATCCGATGCAACCGATGAGTTAATATTATATAAAGCACTGCAATCGCTGGCTTCTATTTTTTCAATGTCAGTTATTCAAATGCAGGATATGCTGACAGCCAGTTATATTTTTAACTGGCAAAACGATGTGTTCGCTTTCGGGGGCTACAGTTATGATACCATAGAATCATCCGGAGCAAAAAAACTGCTTAGCACGCCTTTGGATAAAACACTCTTTTTTGCAGGAGAAGCGCTTTACATTGGCGAAAAAAACGCTACTGTTGAAGCCGCTTTGCAAAGTGCCGCGACTACGGCTAAAATAATACTCAGCGATCTGATTGGTTAAAATTGGCTGCTGAAACGAAGCCTCGTACAAATCTGCCAGGCTGCTATTTTTATAAATCACCAACAGGTTACTTTTTATTACCCGGCTAACCGAAATAGCCGGGTGTTTTTTCACCTTATCTCAATCGTATTGATCTGAAAACTACGCTTCTAAAAAAAAAGAACTGATAATTGGTAAAGGTTTTTGCGTACGTCCTGCCTTAAATCAGATAGCAAGTTTCCGCAAATTTCCATACTTTTTTTATGTAGATTGCGGAAAGTATATTTGCCGCCTGTGAAGACAAAATAAGCCCCTTTAAAATTATCTTTAAACCTTCAACGAATTGCCGTGAAAGTATTTAATCTTATTTGCTGCTTTTTATTTATCGTATTCGCAGCGCTGCAATACAATGATCCTGATCCGTATGTTTGGGTACCAATTTATATGTACACGGCTGTTTTATGCTGGCTGGCGGCGAAGAAACGATATTATCCCAAATTGTATTTGTATGGAATAGGGGTATACACATTGTATGCAGTTTACAAAGCTTTTGATGCCAATGGCCTGGTGGATTGGATTAAGCTGCACCATGCAGAAAACATTGCTGGAACCATGAAAGCTGAACAGCCATGGATTGAAGAGTCCAGGGAGTTTTTTGGTTTACTGATTTTAATTGCTGTGCTGGCCATAAATTACTATGTCGCCGTAAAGAAACGTTCTGAAAAGAATGTAATAGGTCAATAGTGGCACTGGAAAGATTTTGCCCTTTTCTAAAATGGTGCATGCCAAATTATAGTAAATTTTGCGTATCCTCTCTCAATTAACCCAGAATTCATTTTCAAACCAATGATTTTGTTTAGTAACAGCAACGTTTAATAATATTCAATGAAAAAAAATTCAGTTCGGGAAAGTGAATTTATTAAAGCGATTGACCGGTTTAAACTTTTATCCCTTGCCACTAAGGAAGGCATCTGGGAATACGATTTTATCACAAAAAAATCCTTTTATAATGAAGGCATTACCGAACTTTTCGGACATGGCTATCCGGAAATAGAAGACAACAATACCTGGTGGAGAAACAATATTCACCCACAGGATAAAAACAGGGTCATCAATGCCCTGGACGACTTATTGGCCGGTACTGAAAATGTGTGGTGGGGTAAGTACCTTTTCAGATGCAAAAACGGAAATTACAAATTAATTCTCGACAGGTTGTTTGTAGTCAGAAACGAAGACAATACGCCGATCAGGCTGATTGGCACAATGCAGGATCTTTCGGAACTGGATACACTGGAACAAAAGTTTGACCATATCCGGCAGGAACATCAGCAAATTATTTACAAAGCGGTCTTCCAGGCAGAAGAAGCTGAGCGTCACCACATCAGTGAAGAACTGCACGAAAATATCAACCAGGTGCTGGGTGCCATCAATTTGCATATCGCCAACGCAAAAAAACATGTCAGTATTACAGGGCTTGCCTGGCTGGAAGAAGCCCAGCATTTATTGTTGGAGTCAATCTCTGGAATCCGGGTTTTATCAAAGCGCCTGTCCCCAATTTCGCTGAACATGCTTGGTTTAAAACTAGCACTGGAAGAATTACTGATTGCTTTAAAAAAAGAGAATCAAATTCATTACACCCTTTTTGTAGACGACATTGATTTCCGTAAAGTGAATATAGATTTACAGACTGCCTTTTATCGTATTGCACAACACCAGTTTACGAATATTTTAAAACATTCCAACGCTACCCATGTAACGGTGCGGCTTACCGTTGTTAACAAAAAAATAAAAATGCGTATTAGTGATAACGGCACCGGCGTTGATCTTAAGGGGTTACAGTTTGGGAAAGGTTTTTCAACCATTCAGCAAAGATCTGCCATTTTTGGAGGCAGCTTTAACCTGGAAAGTGTGGAGGCAAAGCCAGGTTTTACGATGGAAGTGATGATATAAAAAAAGTGCACAGAGTTGCGTTCAATGCATTCCTTGTATCTGCAATTGATCAAGTTAAAAAAATAACTGCAACAACTTTTTTTGATTGTTATTGTACCTAACCTCTTTCCTCACTTTAAAAAACATTTCTAAAAAATGCAGGCAGAAAAACTTGCATCGGTTCATATTTTTTTCTATCTTACTACTGTTTTTATTCGATTGCATGTGCAGTATCGGGTTTGGTCCGAACAGAGAATATTACCACTTTAATAAAGTTGAATAATGAGTCTCTTCGTATGTTAGCTATTAGGAATCTTTGCTCAAACTGTCTTCATTTGCGGGTCATTCCCTGTCTTGTGGTCTCAGAATGTCCATTGAAACTGAACGTGAGTTATGGAACATATTTCTTCTAAAAAGGTGTCTCTTTGTCAATGACCATTCCAACTTCTTTAACATGCATTGTTTTTTTTGGTAAGACAGGTTCGGGTAAAACGATGTTACTGCAACAGCTTGAAAACTCAGGCTACCCCACCATCAACATTGAACAAACGGCATCTCACCGGGGATCAGCCTTCGGCGGAATGCTATTGCCTCCGCAACCCTCGCAAGATGAGTTTGAAAACGTACTTCAGAATAAATTCCTTTTACACTCCCACTCACCTTATATTTTTATAGAACAAAAAGTATCGCCGGTAGGTATATTACGACTTCCGGGTTGGCTTAATGCAAAAATGAATGAAGGAATTTCTCTGCAACTGGAGGTTGAAAAAAAAACAAGGGTTCAAAATATTTTGAAAGCATATGGCCCCGCAGGAAAGGAAAGCTTTCTGACCGCTTTAAACAAATTACATAAGCGTTTGCCCCACCCCGTTATGCAACAACTGGAAGCATTGCTGCAGGAAGAAAATTATACCTCATTTATAACATTGATGCTGGATTATTATGATGCAACAACAAACTACACTACTGATAATAAACAGCGCATCAATGTACCGGTAAGCGGCAACAATCCATCTGCCGATGCAAAAGAAGTTTTAACTGTGCTTGAACGTTTCGGTATTGTTATTTTTTAACTGCATCCACACGGTCATAGTAAAGACCACTTGAACCTTCTCCACGCCCAACCTGTTTTCTATATCCATACCAGTTTATTACAGCACCGTTATACCAGCGGGTTCTTTGGAAAGTAGCGGACAATTGTACGCCCGCTCTTGGTATTTCTTCTTCATTAATAAAGTAAGCCTTAGCTTTTTCGTCGTCATCTCCTGCAATGCCTTCCCGTAATAATTGCGTTACCGGCCGTATGTGTGTAAATTCATTATTAAACAGCCTCGGCATGGCGGCACGTTGCAATTTTACCTGCCTGTTCAATTCATCTGAATGCACCGGTATAAAAGGTATCCAGTTTTCAGGAACTGTATTGGCAAGCGTATACCGGAACATCACATCAACATCTGTTTCATTGGTAACAGGTGTAGTATCAACTGCCTTCAATGCTTCTGTAAAAGATCTTGAACTATTATGACCGTCTGTATTACTTCCCAGTTCATCCCCCACGCTTGATTCTATTGCCCATATGCTGTTGGTCATTTCATCTCTTACAAAAAACACTTCCTCAGCCGGCTCACTTTCTAAATTTTTCACCACGTTGGGCAGTACGAGCAACCTTGTATCTGTTGGTACGTTCCTGGCGCCGTCCGGATTTACAGTACTTAAATTGTACATGCCCCATCCGGCCCAGTTATCTGTATTTCCCTGTGTAGCTGATTGTACAAAAAACTGCTGGCCGAATACATCAGTAACTATAATTCCTTTTATTTCACACAGTGTGCCGACCGGAACACCGTATGGAACCAGCAACCAGTCTGTATTATACATCAGTGCATATTCAGTAAAAACAAGTTTCGATAAATCGGTTGTCTGCGCATTGATATTACCCAGGTCAACTTTTCCATCTTCAAATTGCCAGAAACGGGAATTGGGTGCACCCGCGAATTTAGCCTCCACGGGTATTACCGACAACAGTTGTTCTTTTATATTTAGCATATCACCTACATCCGCAGCACCGGAAATACCTTCCACAGTTTCAACCTTGTTCACATCCATAGAAAACCAGTCCAGGTCTCCGGAATAATATTGGTCGGCCGAAAGGACAATATTGTTGCCATCTTCGGCTGGCAATGCACAATTAAACTGGTACTCCAGTTTTGACGGAACCCAAGCGGAACTTTCCGCAGACGAAAAGACGTAATTTTTCTGGTACCATGCCACAAAATCATTCATGGCAGCTGTAAGTAAAGGGGTATCACCTCCAAGGCTGATAGCCGCTATAGCGTTAACCTGGCTGGCAATGATAGCTACGTACAATTTAGCTCCATCAAAATACCTGCCTGCTGAAGCATTGACCATGTTTACATAATTGTCATTGCTTAGTGACTTTACTTTACCGATGATGGTTGCATTGGTGTCACCGTTTTGTACCGGCGCTATTTCATCTATACCAAATTTTTTAATGAGGTTAGGCTTATACAATTTACTTGCATTCGGTACCACCGGGTTGGCGTTTTCTCCCGCACGGTCAAGGCACCTGAGAAAGATATAGGCGGCTTCCAGCTTACTTTTAAAATCAAGCTTATAAGGCATGCTTTCTATGCGTTCTTCCAGCGGAATAGAATCGTCAAAAGGCTGCGCTTTTCCATTGGCTGTTTTTACGTGCGTAATGGCGGTGGTTTTCATGTAAATTTTTGAAAAAATGGCGGAGCCGGTATCTTCTCCCTGCAACTCTCCAAACTGCCATTGCCTGGTAAGCATCCACAACGCATCATGCACATCTGCTTCAAGCACTTTATCAAATTCAGCATGCCGCGGCCTTGCCTCCAGGCGGTTCCAGGCTCTGAATGGTTCACACGAAAAAATGTCTATTCTTGGCATACAATAAATTTATTTTGGTAAAACTACATCTGCTAAATCCATAACAACCTGTACTCCCAGCGGATTGGTATCTTCATTTCTAAACTGTGGTGGCACTACTTCAGAGAAAATGCCAGGTAATACCTGTCCTAAAAAGCTTTTGTCAAAATGATCCGGCTCTACCGCCCTGTTCTTGGCAAGATCCACCGTGTCAATGATCGTGTACACCAAATCATCCCATGTCCACTGATTGGTGATTTCCGGCGTTACTGCCAGTAATATGGATTGTGGTGGGGATGCATTGGGATTATTATAGTTAAAGGTGATGCCCGTAGTTTGTTCCTTAACAGGAATAATTTCCAGCCATTCGTCAATTATAAAACCCGATTGAATGCCGGCCGTTTGCAACTGTTTAGGATTGAGCAATACGAGTGATGTAACATCACCAACTGGCGCGAATGCTGACGGATACTCTATACCCAGCCAGTAATCTCCGTCTGCGTAAGGAAGCTGAACAGGTTCTGCCTGGGCAACAGGCAGATTGTATATATCCGTTGTTTGTATCACCATGGAAAGATCATACATACGCTCCCTTACTTTGGACACATTTTGTAACCAGTCTTCCATAACCAGCGATCCGCCATTTCTTGCAATCTTCTTATCGGGTGCAAGTGCCAGTTCTTTTTGTATACTGGTTGTTTCCAGCGGCGTATACAATGGATTTACAATGGCATTTTTACCCAATACTATTTTGGTAAGCTCAATTAACTTTTGCACTCTCAACTTTACACTTGTAACGCTTGCCATTGCCGTTACTGCTGCGGTTGCTTCGGCTTCCCTGGCCACCGCTTGTTTGTAAATATTGACCACCTGTTGCAGCAAACCCGTTGCCCGCTGGTCACCTGTTGCTGCCGCATCAAAAGGTATAGAAAGCGCATGCGGTATGCCCAGGAACACGGCATTGTGCAGGTATGTAAACAAGGTATCAACCTGCGCCACAGTTGGTACTACATCATTTACAGGCGTTTTACCACTAAGCACATCTGTAAGAAAAGCAGCAGTAGCAATGTCCTGTATAAATAGTTGCAACGATTTATGTGCTGCTGTAACCCGTTTGTTTAATTCGTCCGCATCACAATTGCCTGGATTATCAGGATTTACCGGGTCGTTCGGCAGCCGGATATCACTGTCTCCGGCATATTTGGCGCTGCTCACCATATTGCGGATATACTTCATCAGGATGTATATTTCCGACAAAGATTTATCATCCAAACTCCAGCCATTATCCCGTTCTTTTATATCAATCGTAATCACAGACTGATAATCATTGTTTGCCTTTCGATAGAGACTGATGATTATTTCCTGCAATTCGCTTTCGCCTCCCGGCACCAGGAAGAGGTCGATTGCCTGCAGCCCCGATGCACCAATGTCAAAGCTTGTTTTTGTAACGTTATTATTTGCATCAACGGCTGTAAGTACATATTTGATTGCTTTTGCCGGCCCTAAAGTAAGGCCAAGCCAGTTGTTGAACGATGGCTCTGTCAATGATCTTACGGTAGGTGCCGCTGCCCAACCGGCAGGCACCTGGAAGAAATTATTGGTTGCGGAAAAATTCAAAATGATGCGCTGCGTTACCACTGTACCGTTTCTTACAGTGTCAATAATTTGAGGATCAGGCATGTGCTTTCCCTCTGCCAGTGCTGTTAATACGGCACTTGCCCGAACATGATTGCCTAATACCATCTGGTAAACACTTTCCGACATCGCCAGGTCTCCCAGTGCATCAAATGCATCTGCCATCCGGTCTATCTCTTCAATGATGCTGTCGTATACTTTATTTTTATTGTCGCCGGCCAGGTTCGCATCAAGTACATCGGTTATCAATTTTGGAAACTTTGCGTAATTATTGGCTTTCAGCAATTCAGCAATGGTATCATCTTTTATTGCCGGGTTAGATGGCCAATCCACGGCAGCGTGCACTTTATCAAGTATGGTCGTGCCGTTTACAACAAGGCTTATATAGGTTGCGCTGCCATTGGCAGTTTCATCCACTGCCTGCTGCAACGGAAATACTTTGCGTAGCGGTTGAATATATTTGTCCAGCTCGATTGTTTTGTAACGGTCATGCAATCCTCTTTCAAATTGAAAACCAAGAATGGCACCCAGTTCCTGGCCGTTCCGGATTCCTTCGATCAATTGCATTGCCATGCGAACGCGGCCGGATGAAATATTGACTGCAAGCCGGTTGGCGATATCTTCTGCAGAAGTATTGTTGGTCATATAGGCATTGCGCAATACCGCAGCAGTAATAGCCTGCCCGATAGATGGCCCGTGAATAAAGCCCTGGTTGGAGGCGTCGTGATAAACAGGTTTCGTGGCATCCAGCTTAAAATTGGCCAGCTTTTTCTGATCTGCAAATTTATCCTTGCCTTTATCCCTGCGCAGGTTTTCAACATACCCGTAGGCGCCAAGAAAAACGCCTGCTGGTTGTTTCGCTCTCTGCTGCTGCAACCGCTTTGCAACAAAGCCGAGCAGCCAGGAATCAAGGCGGTAAGTGCAGAGATCAACGTGTTCCGCCATCAGCAAATCCAGCTCGTTTGTGGTGGCACGTTTTAGTGTTGTTATTGCCTGCCTTGTACGACTTAATTTGTCAAAAAATTGTTTATGCGAATTATTGAACATTCCCGGGTTGGTAGTTTTCACTCCATCAAGATAATTAGCCAGTGACTTCGGCCCCTGGTTAATAAACTGGTAAAATGGTTTGGCTGTAGTGGCAGGTGGCAAAGCAATATCAGTCACCAAATCACTCAGGGTTTTAAAAAGAAAATGCCACTTGGTCAGATACTTGTTTACATATTTGCCATTCTGAAATAATTTGTAATGGTAATGGCTTGTATTGCCTGCGATGCGCCTGTCAAGCTCAGGTAAAATTGCTTCCGATTGTAAAATATTCAATGCTGCCTCCTGATACCCCTGCAGCAAAGATTGCCGCAATAGTACAAAAAGCATGGTATCAAAAGGAATCTTTGCCGGGTCTCCTACCGCATTTCCTCCGAGTAAACTGTTGGCGCCGGAAGTCAACAGCCAGCTTAAGTAATCGCTTTTTAAACCGTTGTCGGCATCAGGTATCGTATCAATTAAGTTTCCGGTAACAGGCAGCGAATTTTCTACCAGTCTGGCAATAAACAGGCGGGATGATTCGAACTGGTGCAGGATGCGGGAATATTTGGCATCCGTAAGCTGCCATGTTGTAAGTCCTCCGGGCCACCGCTCATCTATAAAATCAAATGATGGTGTAAAAACGCCGTCCAGTATTTGGTTTTTGAAAAGCTCTGTCAAACCATTTGGACCAAAGACATCTGTTGCCTTAAAGTTGGTACCAAATCCATCGGCAGAAGCATTAGGGCCTTTGGCAATGTTAATGGCATACCTGTAAAAATAATCGAGAGAGCTGGCATTTAATCCCAGCATTTGTACAAAACGCTTTTGAGCGTCCTCGCCTTCCATATCAAGATTTCCCGAATGAATTACATTGTTGTCACGAAGCGATGTCCATGTATTCTTCAGCATATTCAGCAACCTGTACAGGCGCATTTCATACCGCTGCTGCAATTTATTTTCCAGGGCAGGCGAAGGCACAGTCCATGGCAAAATTGTTTTTGCTTCATCAATACTTAAATCAGGGATGTTGCCTGGATATAATTGCAATTGGGAAAATGCGGTAGTGGCTAAAATACCATACGGCTGCATTCCAATACGCACGGATGGAACAATGCCTCTTCCCACGCAATAATTAGTAAAGAAATTTTCTGTACGCCGGATATTGTCATAGGTAAACAATCCATCCCACATTTCTTCCATATAATGCCCAAGCGATACTCCCCATAAAGCCCTGTTGGCGGCAAAGGCATTGGCAATTTCAAGATTGCCAGAATAGTTGGCAAACTGGGTAACCGCATTGTCAATACCCAATGCATCTGAAAAATATTTGCCATCTGCCTTTTTAAAAATATCTGTTTCGCCCAGGTTATATTTCAGGTTATTTATTTCAATGTCATATCGCTGCTGCGAGTCATTACCGCTTTGCCAGCCTGATGCAGCTTCATGTGTATTATTGGTAGGCGTACCCACTTTTAAAAAGTCAAGGCCGTCCACCCCATAAATGTGATTAGTGATAAGCTGTTCAAACAATTGTTTTGAATTGGTTGCATCAGATCCTTTAATTCCCAGTACAATTAACCTGTCAAAACCATTATTATATTCATCATCAGTAATGTCGAGTGTAATACCAAATCCTTTTGAAACGGCGGTATTGTAATCAGTCATCCACTTTAGCCCTTCGTCAATATTCAGGTTGCCGTCGGCATCAATTGTAAATAAAGACAGATCATCAAATTTTTGCGGATCCAGGCCCAGCTGCACGGTTTCATCTACTGCATTACCAACGGCAATGCGTGTAAACTGGCTGCCTTTCATGGTGATTACGGCAAATTTATCGGGCAGGCAATTTGAATAAGGCGCCACGGTCCAGTCTTTATCTTTTGCAGCTACTGCCGGAAATACAAATGGATTGTCTATCGCGTTAACAAAGTCTTTGTGATTAACAGGTTTTATTTTATTTAATGCGTTTTGTATGCTTTCAAGATTGCCGGACATCATATGAAGGCTATGGACAAACGCCGCGGCTATTTTTTGTTTCAGGCCGCTTAAATCCTGGTTACTGGTGATCAGCTGGTTTAACAACCCTGCTGTATTTATAAAATTGCTTCTGAATTTTTCGAGTAAAAAATCCTGCTCCTTTTTTAAGGAGGAAAGTATTGTGCTGATTTTTAAAAGATTGGTATGCACCTCTGCCAATGCTTTTTGTGCAAAAGTGGCCGATACAATGTTTGATATGGGCTTATCTAACGGCAATTGTTTTAGCCGTGCATTGATTGCGGTAAGGATAGTGATTGCATCAATAATTTTTGAAGAAGGGCCGGTCTGAAAGATAGCTTTGTTTGCAGCAATAGCAGAAGGGTTTAACACCCTCGCCACCCATGACGCACGGTGTGTGCCCAATGCCTTGCACAGGGTTTGCCAGGCGGCCATTTGTAAATCCTTATCGCCACCAGCCGCCCACCAAACTTTCCAGAACTGTTTACCGGCATCTGTTTCTGTTGGCGACAAAGCCTCTTCATGCGTTTGTACAAAAACATCATCCGGATAAATACGCACCCACAGCTGGTTAACCATTTTTGGCGGATCAGTGATGTATACCGGCTTTGGAAAATTTCCAACCGCCTGGCCGGCAAAGCCGCCGATAACACTGGACACACTCTGATTAAAAAATGTACTGATCAGATTTTTACCAGCGCCCTGAGATTTGTTCGCCGTATTGTAATTATTAATTTTTGTAACGGAGTTGGTGACTTCTGTGTTGATAGAAGCAAACAAACTTTGCAGTTTTGATATCTGCCCCGGCTTTGATTCCAATATCGGAGATTGAATTGTTTTAGCGAGCGAATTAATCCGGGGCTCCAGGTAGGTCTTGTATTTTTTTATCACCTCGTACCCCTGTTGTTTTTGGGCATTGAATCTTTTTATTTTAACCAACGCTTTAATTCCGCTAAAATAAACGTCGCCCGTTTGTACGGCTGGCGGGCCGGGTAAATTATTTAATAACAGCAGCGAGCCAGCGGCAAAAGCATTGCTCAAAGCAATAATAGCGGTTACAACCGGTTGTGCTGTTTCAGTTGCAAATTTTTTCCATGCAGCATCGGTATGCATTTTCTCAATAGATGCACCCAACGTGCCGAGTTGTGTTTGTATATCTGCCTGTAGTTGTTGAATGCGTTTTCGCTGCGTTGCATCTATATATTGCAACGCTTTGATACCTGCATCAACGTTCTGATAAAAGTCCTTAATAACATTTAAAGTGTCGGTGATGTATCCATACAGCGTCTTCTTATTTTTTACATCTGTATAAGGCACTTTCTTCTTGTTAACACCATTCAATGTTTGCAGTGTATTACTGATAGCTGTAAACCTGTCAATCAATACCCGAGCAGGTTCCAGCGCAGCCAGGTCAACAATCTTGGTACCTGTTACAGCCGCATTTAATTGTGCAATGGCCATATTTAATTTTTGACTATCAGCAGGAAATATACTCTGAGACGCTGCAACAACAGCCTGCATATCTTTTTGCATATCGCCGAACAACTGCCGCAGCCAGCCCTTTTCCTTTACCAGCAAAAGGCCCATGGATTGTATCAGGGTTATCAGTGAATTTGTATCGCCAGTTAACGTACGCACACTATCGCCAGTTAAACTGACTTGCACATTGATCGCTTCTATCTGCACAAAAGCCATTGTTTCCAGCACTGATTCAATGGTAGCTTTTGCTTCAGGCGCTTTTTTTTCCACCTGCATAAATCTTGTCTCTATCCGCAGGGGAAGCAGTACATAAGGAATCGAATCCGTGTGCCGGGCTACAGTAGCTCTTATTTCGTCAAGCCTGGGGTCTTCTACTTGTGCATTGATGGTTGCCATAATTTGTTTCAGTTGAATAACATTAATTTTCAGGTAACATTTCTGCAGCGTGTCTTGCAAACAATACAGGGTCCTGAAATAAAATAGCCGCCAGGTCTGCCGCATTCGCGTTCCACAATGGCTGGCCCGCCGGGTTTTGTATGGTAATATTTTTATTAAACGTGATGTGGTAAGAGTCGAGTTCTGCCTTGGCGTTTACAAGGTATTCCCAGGCCATGTCATCCCAGGTTTTCGGATTGCCTTGTGGCATTACATCAGTGTTACCATGTTCATCTGTAAAATCATCCAGGCCAAAACGGATATGGCCGGGCCTTTCCTTTAATACAAAAAACCAACCCGGGTTTTTACCTGCGGTAGAACCGTGCGGCTGTTCAATCCGGTCGCCGCGTGCAGTGGCTTCATCCAGGGAAAATCCAAACAAAGTAACATCTGGTTCTATCTCTGCCTTGAACAGGGGGAATTTTGTAAAGTTGGAATCAATGCCACCTTTCAACTGTCTTGGTTTGGATGCATCATTGGGATCGTACATGGCCTGTTGCGCAAATACCATTGTGTTGGGATATTTTTTAAACAGATCGCCACGAATAACCAGCACAAGATTGGATTGCTTGGTTCCTCTTGGATTGTTCTCGCCCAGGGGATGACTCCATGTATTGATCTTGCGGATGTCCAGTTTTAATTCCTTGTCTTTTTCAGGATCCGGATCCAATGGCATCAGGCTGTCATCTATATTCCAAAACTGCCGGAAGTAGGATCCCCGCTGATCTGTAGGATATTCCCTCCACAATAATTCCCTTGCCATTTCATGGTTCATGCCAGCCATAAATGCTTCTATAAAAGCCTGGTTATTTTCCAGCAGCGTGATGGAATTGTTTGGCAGTTTATCAATATTGGGTAGTATAAAATTCTTGGAAATTTCCAGCAGATAAGTGTATACGGCTTCTGTAAATTCAGGATAAGCCATGATGGGTTTCAACTGTGGCAAAGGAATATAGGAGCCATCTTTCTGCAGCAATTTTATATTGACAAACAACTTCCTGGCAAAGGTTGCAGCCGGATCTAATTTCTCAAAAATATGGGTCGAAATATTTGCTGCATTGCTAAATGCAGGCACAACTTCAACCTGCGGCAATGCACCTAATACGGAGGTAAAGTCTGCAAAAGATGCCTTCAATGCCAGTACGTCATTTTGAGTGGTCATTGATTTAATGCTCACTTTTGTCAGGTCGGCACCGTCACTTATTATTACATCGTTGTAATTTTTAGCATGAATGCCCGTACCAAACAGACTTAAAAACTTAGCCGGATTTAATTGTATAATGGCCTGCCCATCTGCATTCTTTGTTACCGGAAAATTGGTTGCAACGATATTGTTCACAATATCTTTCATGGCGGCTTTTACATCTGCCGCTACCGCCTTTCCATCAATGGCGGTCAGCAATTGCGCCTGGCTTAAAGATGCGTTAGCAGTGATGACATCCGTTTCTATCATTTCAACAAAAGCATCTTTGGCAAGGTCGGGAACGCTGGCTGTATAACTGCTTACTGCGCCGGTTATGGCAGTATCAATCATGGCAGTGGTTAATGCTGCAAGCGGCGCCTGCTTTAACTTTGCGGCGGTAACAGCATGAGGCAAGTTTTCATCTGCATTAAAATTTTTAATGACAGCATTCAATTTAACAACAGAAGCTATGCCGGATGAAACACCGAGACCAACCCTTGCTATTTTGCTGTTAGGCCTTGCCATTTTCCGGAAGGCTGCCGTCTTGGATGCAAAAGGAATGCGGCTTTCAACAAAATCCTGCTGAACCGTTTTTGTGTTGGCTGCATTTTTTATAAGATGCTGTACCGAATGCGTAAGCATAACCGCCTTGTCGTTTCCCGCATTGATAATATGCTTTTTAAATATGCATTTGGTGATGGCCTGCGCCAGCAATGTTTCCTGTATTTTTTTATTGGCGTCATTTACCTTATTTACCTGTTGCCAGGCCCGGTTTACAAAATCATCCTGGTGGCTTTGTACCACTTTTACGCCAAGCCCTGCAGCTCCCCTGTTCCTGAAATCCAGGTTCAGCTGGTCTATCCATGGAGGATTGGTACCGTCGCCCAATTTTGATACCAACGCATGCCACACACCATATACCGGAGGTACCAACAAAGGATCTTCACCAATGTCGGTATTAAAAAAAGGATTCGGACTTGCGACTACAATATTCTTATCTACCAGGTCGGCAGACAAATTCAGCAGGTCTTTTAACTTTTGAATGGTGTTTTTGTCCGCTGCATTCGCACCACCATTTCCAGGCCAGCTGTCAGGAACAAAATCCGGTGGTTTCAATGCGGCTTCCATACCAATTACCTTGGTGCCGTCATTTTGAACCCCCAGGTTAAAACCGGGGTCCTGGATATCCATCGGCATCTTACCCGAATTGCCATCCATAATGATGGGTTTCAGCATGGTGACAAGACTTTCAAAATCACCATATGCAGCCGTTCTGAAATGCCACTGGTAATACACAGGAAAATCAAAAGGTCTGGTACCTGTTCCAGGCATAGCGCCTTTGTGCCAGGAAGTTTTTTGTGCTGCTACGCCGGCTGTATCAAGCCCCAAACCTGCTAAACGTCCCGTTTCAAAAGCGGGTATCACAAAGGCTGTGAACGAAGTATTTTTGGCCAGTTTACGGGGACAAAGTAATCTTGATACCGCCACATCCGGGTCTGCCGCTATATCTGCATTTACTTCCTGCTGCATGGCGGCACCACTCAGATTTGTCAGCTTGTTATTAAAATGTACATGTGCAAAAGCCCAGTTATCATTCTGGTGATGAAAGGCAGCATCAAAAGTTCCTTGTTCTACAGATATAAAAGGAAGGCCGCCTGAAGTTTGTTTTAATTTATACTCATCATCTTTCAATACAACCAATGCCAGCCAAGGACGAAGTTTAGTTTGCCGGGTATTTAAATTGGCTGCAGCGGCGGGCGTATATCTCCATAAAAAATCCTCTTCATAAAATTCAATATAGGGCAATCCGTTATCTTCATAATTCATCACACCATTGGCAGGCTCTGTTCTTACAATGGCCCTGGTACTTACGCTCAGCACATCGCCGGGTCCAACTACCTGCACCAGTTTTTTAATGGTATTGGTTTGAACCGACCCATCGAGATTGGTATACTGGATATCCAGTTCCGCACTCAAATCTGCCCTAACTATAGCAGGTCCGTCACCGCTTCCCAACGTATCCGTCTCGCCTATTTTTGACGCAACGCCCTGTCGTGCCCAGGGTAAAAATCCATAAGAAGGTAATGTTGGCATATCTGAAAAATTAAAAAATCAATGACTACAATTGGTAAGCAGATGCAATACTTATCTTGCCCTTTAATGCCGGATTTTGTTTGAGTATCGTATCAAAAGCATCGTTGGCCTGGGCATGTGTTCCACCTGCAAATACATTTACATTGTGCTGTGTAAGCGTGGCGTTATCAATCAGCACAAACTGCTCTTCGTCCATATTTACAGCAGCATTGGCGAGTTTAAAACTCTTTTGCCTGTTTTGTACAGACAGCTCATTTTTGCCAATTGCTCCCCCCCGCATCATCAGTTTAAACCAGCTGAAATCGATGTCAAATGCCGGCGGATTGGGGAACGGATCAAAATCAGATACTTTAACTTCATACACCACATCCCTGTCCAGTGCATAATCTACAAACAGTGTTGCAGTATCAGCAACTTTTACGCCTCCTTTTTCCTTTGTATAGGATGGTGATTTCAATTTATCATCATCGCTCATATTTTTAAATGCCGAAGGGGCGAAGGATTCTGTTTCGTTACTCAATGGCGTAACGGCGCCGCCCAGCCTGAATGCTGACACATCTGCCATGTTAATATCAGATGGTGCGTTATTACCAAACCGGTTAATCACCAGGCCCAATGGCATTATTAACTGGCTCACCTTTACAGCTCCAAAAGATTGCAACACAATTTGTCCTGGTTGCGGAACGATGCCGGCAATTGTTACCACGTTGTAACGATTAGCCGGTATTTCAGCCGACCAGTTGGCATCAATGGTAAAGGCTTCCAGAATTTTTGGCAATACCGCAATGCTGGGCAATGTATCCTGCTGTGCATCGCCCCAGGTAACATTGAAATGTACCTTGATGCTGATAAATAAAATATGGAAAGAAGCGGTGCCATTTGCATTCCATGGCGTTGGCCCGGAGAGTTCGAAATCCAGGTTGATGGAGAACAAGGTACTGCTGCCCATCTTCACTTCAAGGCCTGCAGTAATATTGGCGATGAATTTAAATGGCGAGAACTGGAAGAGTACATCAAAGCCCAGGTAACCTACCACGCTAAATCCTGATACTTCAAATTTAAAATCAATACGTGCACCAAACTGCACTGTGTTTGAGGTTACAGCAAAATAGGCTGTTAAAACCAAATTCGGATTAGGGCTTAAAATGGTTAGTGTAAGCCGCTTCATTTTCGGCACATTTAAAGCAGCCGGCGGTGTAAACGAAGGATGAAAACCTCCCACCGATAACAGGAAGGCTTTTTCATTACCCCAGTTTAATCGCAAAGCCATATCACCTTCTAATGTGAAAGTGAGGATATGCGAATTGTAAATGCTGGCGTCAAAAGATAAATAGCCATTGTCAAAATCAATGATGCCGAGGAAGTTTACCTGCAGCTGCAAAATGGCGGCGTCTTCGGTTGGCAATACTATTTTTAACACACCTAGGATAGCGAGCCTTACAGGACTGGTAAACTCAATTGCAATACCAAATTCAATGGTAACCAGTGTGGGCACGCCCCAGGTTATTTTGGCCATCAGGCCAATCATAAACTGGTTTTCCTTTACCGGGAAAATGGCCTTGATCTGGGGAAGCAGTGTATTGATATTGGCGATGATATCCTCAGGGAACATGATCTGTTCAATGGCATCATTTTTTACGCCATCCCGCAGGGCATTTACATTAATTGTTCTGTTGATGCCCAGCATACCTCCCAGCCCGCTCAGGAAGAAACCCATACCCAACGAAATGCCGGGTTCAAACTGAACGCTGATGATGATGAGCAGCGAAAACCCATTGCTGCCATCCGGCATTTTTGTGTTGATGATGGCGATGGCAGATACCTGGATGGTATCCTGTATAGATAATTCCAATGCACCGGCATACTCGCCTTTATCACGGTCGATGGAAAGAAAACCGCCGCCCTTTACGATGCCTGCATCGATAGATAACCCTACGCCGGTAGGGAATAAAAATCCAATATTGAAATCTACAGGGCCAAGATTTCCTTTTCGGTCGGCCGGAAAACTGAATGTGCCGGATAAGCCCATACCCTGCACCACAGCTTCAATAGGCCCCAATGTACCTTTTATATCCAGCGCAATATTGATTGGAATATTGCCACCGGCAGGTTTTATCCCCAGCTTCGCTGTTTCAATATCAATAGGCCCTAATTGTAAATGAGCAGGCAAATCAATCTCAAGGCCGCTGCTTCCTTTAAAATAAAACCCGCTTTGCAAACCAAAACCAAAACCCAGTTCAAAGGCAAGTGTAATACCATCTGACGGTAATATTTTTGAAAGAAAACCATCCGTATCATTTGGCGCTGGCTTTATAACAATTTTACTTCCCTTTAAATCAAATTCAAGCTTTACATCTTTGGAACCTGCCGTGGTGATATTGGCCGCAGCAGCAATGGAGGCCGATAAAAACTCGTAGTGACTTGCGGCTGGATCGCCAAATACGATGATGGGTTTGCCATCGGCTTTTTTATATTCCAGCAACAGAGAAACTTTAGCATTGGCCCCGCCACTGGTTCCCCCGCCGGCGAGATTGCTGATCAGTTCAGGCGCTTTGCCCGGCCTGATGATCAAAGCCACGCCGTTGTTCAGGTCAAGCCCCGTATCAAATTTAAAAGTGAGATTATCTGTAATGTTGACTTCTTCGGTAATCTCGGTATTGGCATAAGGTATAATGGCAATGGCCGGCAATAAGGAACCGTTTTGAGGCAACAGGTAAAAATTAATTCCGGCGGCGGCGCCTACATTGGAAGTTTTTTCATCAATCAACACCAGCGTGAGCGCATCTTTGTCAAATGTACCTGCAGGCACCCCATTATTCAACACCTGCAAAAACTGCGATTTTATTTCAGTGAGGTTAAATGGAATGCTAAACCCGTCAAAAATATCCGTGAGGTTTTTGAAAAGCAATTCCCTGTCGAGCCCCGGTGTTGCCCAACCATACAAATCCTGCAACAATTTCAGCGGATTGCTGAACAATGTACCAATCTTATCAAAATGAATTTCTTTCCTGTAGTAGGCAGGTCTTGTGCCACTGGCGTCTTTTGACGTGATGGTAATAATACCCAGCAACTGCAGCAGACTGCCAACTTTGGGGCGCTGATTTAAAAAGTATTCAACCAGTACATACTGGCCAATTTCGGAAGGAAAATCGTTTTTAAATTCTGCAGCAGTGGAAGCGAGACCACTGAACAAAGCATCGGGTTTTGACACCAGGCCCTCAATACCCGTTACAAGGTTTTTGATGAGACCAAGTAACTGCGTGATATTGCCAAAATTGATGTCGCCTGTTTCAAGTAAGGTGATAACAGGGTCTACCAGATTCACCAGGTCTGTAACGGGTTGTATCGCCGCCGTTGCATCCCAGCCCAATTCCTTCATGGTCGACCGGAAAGCCTCTGGCGTTTGCACCATATCTTTCAACGGTATAAACGCACTGCCGATTTCTTCTGCTATTATTGATAAGGTATCCTGATCTGCCATGGTGGTACTTAATTATTTATACTGCGTTAAAGTAATCAGCTGCATCATCTGCAAAGTTTTTCTTCGAGGTCGCACCTCCTCCCTGGGTCGCGTAAAAATTATATATCAGTTCATTGTTTGCATTGTTGGCTATTACCGGCGGACATACATAATATTCGTGGCGCTTTCCTACAAAAACTCTTGATTGGGTGTTAACAGTCCAGGTTAATCCGTCAACCATGTCATCAATGGAAGCATATTCATACCTGGTAAAAAGTGGAAAAGGATGTGTGCTCTGCAATTGAAGTCCAAACGGATTAGTTCCCGGATTAGCTGCCAGATTATTGAGTTGTTGCTTTAAAAAAGTGGCGATACCAGCGGGATCAGTCGGAAGAGCACCCACTGCAGGATCTACCCGAATAGAGGATATGATGGTTTGAAACCTGTGCCTGTAAAAGCCGGATCTCAGAGTTAGTAAATTGGTAACCGGAGTTGCAGCTAAATTTACCAATACCAGCGGATCTGCATCCCTTGTGATATTGGTCTTTATCCACCCGTTCCATTGGGCTGTTGTAATAGCGGTTCCATATGTATCCACTGCGTTTAAGCCATCAAAAAGCGCTACCAGCGCAGCTTTATCGGCAACCGCCGTTTTACTGAATATGTGAAAGTCATAGTTAAACGATTCAAAAACACCTTGCCTGACATTATAGACTTCATGATAAAAAAGCGGGGCGCAAACGCCAATATCGGTTGTGCTCAAACCATTGATTACCTCTTTAAATTTTTCGATAAAAGGATTCATTACTCCGATGCGGCAGCCCCTGATAAACACATGCGGATCAATTGGGTTGTTATTGCTGTCCACGGGCCTGGGGTTGATGATGGCATCTGCAAGCTGGCAGGTACGTGTTGGTGCATTGATCGCACTTTCCATTGCTTCGTAAGTAGTGTGCGCATCAAATGCAGGATCCAGCTGCACATTCATCCAGCCTGATTCGTTGCCATGCGTTCCGATTAAAATATCTGTAAGCGGTGTAGCCACTACCCCGGCACTTGCCAGGTGATTGAAAAAATCTTTTACCGAATTGATGCCACGCTTATTTATCAATGTGGTGGATGCCCGGTTGGTAAACATTTTACGCATGATGATGTCGTAACCAGATGCACCGGGGGCGAATGCAAAATCCATAAAAAATCAATTTACTTACATTAAAAAATATGCATTGGCCTGCTGTTGCGCACTTTTAACATGCGCATATTTGCTTCACTGGAATACTATCCTGTCAGATAAGGATTACTTTTATTAAGGAAGAATGATTGGATTGATACCAGGAAAATCTTCAGATAAAAATTATTGAATCATTTCGTTCGCCGGCTGTTGCCTGGCGTCTTCTGTATAGTTAAAAGAGGAGGACTGGTTTAAAAAACCAGTGCGGTAAAATTTGGATTAATTTTTTATAAATGCAAGTTTTCTCAAACTTTTTTTTCAACTGTTTTAAGATGCTGTTCATACAATATCCCAGGTTAATGACAATCATTTTATCTTTGTCCGGCTATTAATAAAATGCCGCACTTTTTGATGGCAATTGTCCAAAATAAACTTCATTTTATCCGCTGCCCGAATTGCAATGACCATTGTTTTTAAAGTCACTGGCTTTCAGTTTTATTTGTACAGTAATTCAATTTCCACAGGCTGATGGCGACGTCTCCCCCCGGAGTTAAAGAGTTTAACCCAACTACTGAAGTAAAAAATTTTGGCAGAAATCGTCCCTAAGTTGTCGTCTTTACACAGTGTCAAATTGGGAAATGAATCCAATCTTTGTCTTGTCAATAAAATTCAAACACAAGATAAATCATGTTATGAAAAAGTTATTCAAAACCGGCAACCGGCTGAAATCAATACTATTGTTAGTTGTAATCACTATGTTGTCAGTATCTAAATCAAACGGGCAATCAATCAAACCTTCCAACAGTGGCTATGCACCTGTTAATGGCATCAAAGTATATTACGAAGTATTTGGAGAAGGTAAGCCTTTAGTTTTACTGCATGGCGCTTTTTATACCATTGACTTGAACTGGAGCCAATTAATCCCTGAACTGTCAAAAACCAGGAAGGTAATTGCAATTGAAATGCAGGGACATGGGCATTCGCCGTTTTCAGATAGAAAATTGTCGATCACTGCTTTGGCAAGTGATGTAGCCGGTGTAATGGATTACCTGAAAATTGATAGTGCGGATGTTGCAGGATTTAGTATGGGCGGCTCGGTGGCTTACCAGTTTGCTGTACAAAGCCCGAAACGGTTGAGAAAATTAGTCATCATTTCATCTACTTATAAAACCGCTGGCTGGCTACCCGTAGTAAACGGCGGGTTTAAAAATTTTAAACCAGAATTTTTTGATAACACCCCAATCAAAACTGCCTACGATGCAGTGGCACCTGACAAAACAAAATGGAGACCGTTTTTAGCGCAGATGTTTGCTTTCGCAGAGGAACCATTCAATGTTGGTGACTCCAATATTTCAAAAATTGCGGCTCCTGTATTAGTCATATCCGGTGACAATGATGGACTGGATAAAGTTGAGTTGATGAAAACATATCAATTATTGGGCGGTGGAGTTAGTGCCGACATGCAGCCAATGCCGGCATCGCAACTTGCCATTGTTCCTTCCCAGGGGCATGTGAGCCTGATGATGCAGACCGCAACCATTTTAAATTACCTCAACAGTTTTTTAAAGTAACGAGTTGAATCCGCGTATCGAATACCAAAGCATTATAATAATCAACACAGAATCGTAGCCAGGTCATCCAGACAAAACACAACTACAATATCGCTGTAAATGAAGGAGGTTGTTTATTGATAACATGTAATGTAAAAAACACGATGAGAAAAATAAAATTGCAAATGCAATTGACCATCAACTATCGGGCGCTTTGTCTGCATATCGTGGAGCTACCTCCGGGATGCTGCGAATAACTGGTGGAAAACTCGGGCTCTTCATCCAAAATTTTTTTTCATCCGGCAAACCAGCGAGGAAAGTACTCATTTGCTCATGGCCTTTTTTGATTGTTTCATTCCATTTTTTGTCATCCAGTAAGCCAACCCCTTTCAGATCCATTTCAAGATACAGCGACACTTTACCTTTGGCATTTTCCTGCCGCTGGCGGCTGTTGAGGGTAAGAGAATTAATAATCAACGACATGATGCCGGGAATTTTGTATCTCCGCCTGCCTGTAATTTTATCCCATGCCAAGGTGATTGCAGAAGGTGTTTCAGTATAATCGATCTCCCTCGTTGAAAGACTTGACAACGAGATGGCAATAATGTGCCGGACGGGATACTGGTACATTGGCTCGATCGGTAAATTATCTACTACTCCTCCGTCAACATGTAATTGTCCATTGATTACCACCGGCGGAAAAACGCCTGGAATGGCCATACTCGCCTGGATCATTTTGCTGGCAAGTCCTCCATCATGCACAGCGGTGGCAGAACTGGTAAAGTTGGTAGACACACAGTATGAGTTCACCCAAATATCTTCTAATTCAGATTCGCCGAACATGCGCCGGATGAAACCGATCATTTTTTTACCTGACATAATGGAAATAAATGGCCAGGAATAATCATTGGTCATAAGCCGGGCTTTGGCGGACGCCTCGCAAAGCAGTTCGACCTTTGGAAAATTAAAATCGGAATGGCTCATCCCGATACCGTAGAGAGCGCCGGCACTGGTTCCTCCAAGGAAATCAATCTCAATTCCCGCCTCATACATTGCCCGTGTTGCGCCTACGTGAGCGAAGCCTTTTGTTCCGCCCCCGCCAAATACAACTCCGATCGCCTGGTTGGAAATGATACGGCAAAACCGTCGGGTGTCCGCAGCATGTCCTTTACGCACGTGAATGTGCAAGTTTACGGCACGTTTTTGAAGCCAGCGACTGGTTTGTTGCGGTAAGGAACCTGTATTTTCATGTAAGAAGGCGATGTATATTTTTTTATTCAGAATACTTTGAGCGTAGAGGTCCAGTGTTTTTTCAATATGGTACAAGCTCGTATCAGCCAGAAAATTAGTGGCAACTATTACCAAATCGGCATAGAGCAGGGCCTGCCGCGACCATTCAAGATTCGCCTCCGAACACACCAGAATATTCAGTCCCTCGTGTTCTTCCAGTGTATCAAATGTAGTTTTAAAATGCAGCCCCGGTTGTGAATCGTATTCATAAACCTGGATCGGCGTTCCGTTTTCTCCGAGGGTACGTTCTATATCATTTGTCCAGGGGCTCAGGTCATGGTGTGCCTGCAGGTTGATGACAGCAATATTTTTGGGCGCATTACTCGTGTGTTGCTCCAGCATATTCCGCCTTAGTCTTTTAATAAGAAAACTTGTTAGCTTACCCGCAAACCCGGGATTTTGAGCGACCAGGTTTAAATATTCCTGTTTGGTGATTTCTAAAACAGTGGTGGCCCGAATCGCCAATACCGCTGCCATTCTCGGTTCGTTTGTGAATAACGCAAATTCACCGGTGGGTTCACCTTCTCCAATATCACCCAGGATTTGCAAGGCTCCATTGTCTTCATGCACAGCCCGTAACCTTCCACTTAAAACAATATAAAGTGAGTCCTGGATATCCCCCTGCCTGAATAAATATTCCCCGGAGTCGATTTGCTGTTTCTCACCTGCTGCGTGAATTTTACAAATGGCGTCATAACCCAGGTCATGAAATAATTTACTAAGAATGTTAAGATGATGCCGGTCAGGATTGGTCAGGTTTTCCAAGGTTTCAGTTTAAAGTATAAGATCCATGCTAAAGTTATTCCGAAGTTTCTGCATTATATCACTACAAGTTATTTAAATACTGGCACAAATGTGTTGGTATAAATTAAGAAAACCCGTAGTTGGCCAACTACGGGTTTTCTTTAGTGAATCAACAGCGTAGCAATTGCAAAAACATTTATTGCCCGAACCTGCCATCAGCGTAGGTTATCTATACTGCTTCTTCCACCAATTCAGCCACCTGGATATTGGCAATCAGTTTTATATCTTCACCCAAACCTAAGCCGCCCGTATCTGTTAGCTTATTCCACGTCATACCAAATTTGTTGCGGTTAATTATTCCCGTCACTTCAAAGCCATGCTTTATTACACCGTGCCCGTTATTTTCAGAACCGCCATATTCTACATGCAGTTCAACGGGTTTGGTTACACCCTTTAAAGTTAAGTTGCCTGTCATTTTATAGTCATTACCGTCCGTTTTTTTAAAAGAGGTAGATTCAAAAGTTATTTGCGGATACTGATCTGCAGAAAAGAAGTCACCGGCTTGTAAATGTTCATCACGCTGCTGCTGATTGGTGTCGATACTCTTTACATCAATTGCAATGGTTACCTTTGCATCATTAAAGTCGTCTCCCTGCGTCACCACTTGTCCCTCAAACTTTCTGAACGAACCGGTTACGGTAGAGATCACCAAATGTTTGATTTTAAATAACACTTCTGAATGCATCGGGTCTATTACCCATGTTGTTGTATTTGCCATATTTTTTTGTTTTGAAACTCAAAATTAATTAACCTTGCTATCCAATAGATAGTTGTTACCTGCGGGTAAGTA
The DNA here is from genome assembly GCF_028288465.1 of Ferruginibacter sp. Classification (GTDB taxonomy): domain Bacteria; phylum Bacteroidota; class Bacteroidia; order Chitinophagales; family Chitinophagaceae; genus Ferruginibacter. The sequence continues at coordinate 24,216 of NZ_JAQBNR010000066.1, forward strand.
GTTACCCACAAGTAAGTACAAACAAAAACAGCAGTTATGAACCAGAAAGACAGCGTATGCCAGCAGAAGCTGATGGTTACCAGGGATGCCGTGGAAGTAATACAGGGCAAATGGAGATTGCCGATAGTACTTGCCCTTACATTTGGCAGCAAACGCTTTGGTGAACTGCAAAGAGATATTGCGGATATATCGCCCAAAATGTTGTCGCAGGAGTTAAAGGCGTTGGAAGAAAATAAAATTATTACCCGTACCATGTACGACAGTATGCCGGTAATTGTAGAGTATTCATTAACCCCGCTTGGCAAGTCGATGAATAAAATGCTGGAGGAATTGTTGAAATGGGGCGTTCACTTCAGGGAAGAGATTTTAGGTAAGCAGGCCGTTGCAAAGCGCTCCTGATTTCCTGTTAGCGCAGGCATCTCTTCAAACTGGCATTGCTTACTTTGGCGCAACGGTATAACGTGGGCAATGTGCGCCACGTAGGCTTGTACCAATTCGGTATATGGAAAGTAAGCTTTTCCACTAATTTATATGCTGACTATTTTTGTTTGCAAATGCTAACGGTACTGCAGCATCGGTGCATCATTGTTGTTAATATATTTGTTGTATTTCATAAGGGCAGCCAACTCCACTATCCTGCCCTTCCCCAATGCCAACTTCTCTTCAGAAGAGCGCTTGCACCAAACGGCCATGCCTTATTTGGTTGATTTGAGTTTTTTTATTTGTTGCGCTGCATTGCTATTTTGAGGGTTTAGTTTCAGTGACAGTTCATAATTTTTTATGGCCAGTTCAGTATCGCCTTCCTCTGCATAGATTTCCCCCAGGCTATCGAATGCATTCGCACTTGCCGGATATAGAAACACATTCAGTTTAAATATTGCCAGAGCATCGGGCACTCTTTTTTGTTTGATAAGTTTATATCCCCAACTATTGATTTCATTTTCTTTTATGGTAAATTCTTTATTTGCTTTCCTGATTTTTTTTACTTCTTCTGCTGCATTTTTATATCCTACTTTATCCAACGCAGCCTTTAGCAATTTCACAGATGCAGAAAGCCCGAAACCATTCGCTTCTTTCATATCCGGGATAAACAAGCCTGCCAGTTCATCAATAAATTCATCCGGCAACCCGCCTGACAGATTTGTAAGAACAATAATTGAAAGGTCATCGCCGGGATAAAGAAATACTGCCGAACGTCCGCCACCCACAAGCGCTAAGGCCGGATGCTCCGTTCTCTTTACAACCGCCCAGCCGGCAGCATACCCATTAATCAAACTGCTAAACCCGCCTGTTTCGCCGTCATTCAGTACAGCAGGCGTCCAAAGTGCAGTAAGGCTCTGTGGTTGTTTTAGTAATTGCAGGTTCTGCAATGCAATAATCCAGTCCGCCATTTCTGCTGCTGTTGAACTCATGCCGGCAGCCGTTTGCAAAAAGGGAGGAAATGAGAAGAACATATTGTTGAGCTTTCCCTTTTGATACTGGTAACTGCAGGCTGCATGCGCTACAATGTTTTTTGTTGCACCAAAACCAGAGTGAATGGTTTTCGGCATACCTGCTTTTACCAATTGTTCATTTGTAATAAATTCCTGGAACGACATGCCACTCAGTTTGTCAATAATGAGACCGAGCAGTAAATAATTGGTTTGGTTATAACTGAATTTTTCACCGGGCTTAAAGTCAATGGGCATTACAAGCACCTTCCTCCAGGCTTCTTCCGGATCGCCGGATATCATAACGGCTTCCTCTTCGTCTACAATATCGGGAATCCCGGAAATATGTGACAATAGTTGCTGCACCGTTACCCGGTTCCATGTATCAGGCAAGCCGGCCAGGTATTCGGAAATAGTAGAATTCAGCTTTAATTTTCCAGCTTCCACTAATTGCAATGTCGCAACGCCGGTAAATGCCTTTGTAATTGAATTGATGCTAAAAACAGTTTTGTCGCTTACAGGAATCGAATCCTGCAGGTTTGCCAGTCCATAGTTGCCCGTTTTAATAATCTTTCCATGCCTCACAACAGCCAGTTGTAAGCCTGGTATTCTACGCTTCTGCATTTGGTTTTGTACAAAAGCATCAATACTGTCAGCCTGCGCAAAAACAATATTGTTACATGCGAAAATCAGCAGCAGGATAAGTCCCTTTTTCAAATATTCCTTCATAATTTATTAAGTTGCCGCAAAGGAACACCATTCCGTTTTGACTATGTCATTTATTATTCGGTAAGATTCATTACTCAATATAGACTGGATAACTGTAACTACCTGCGGGATTATTTCTGTAAAGATTTAGATTACCCGGGTAAGGTTTCATACAGCGACCCGGGCGTTGTGCTGTCGGGATATTTTCCTCCGCCGGCAGGTAACCGCTGCCAAATGGACAATTACAAATTCATTGTTTGTACTAAATTTGAGCGATGCTGGTCAAAACCAAAACTTAAGACTGGCTTTGCTTTTAGCTGATAATTGCTCGTGATGCACCAATATTATAAAACCCCATGTCAGCGGTTAGTTGTTGCAAGCCCTCCGGCATTAGTTAATTATTTCTCCTTTATTGTTTGCCAATTTTTCACGAAATCTTTTAAGTTCTTCGGGAGTTTGCCGAACCCAGTTTGTTACTTCTCCCACTATTTTCAATGGGGCTTCTGAGCGGTAGGAACGAGTTGGATTACCTGGAAATTTTTTATCTGTAAGGTTGGGATCATTTTCATAATCACCTGTTGGTTCAACAATATACACCCGTTCATTTCCATCGCCTTTTGCTAATGCAGCAGCAAGTCCCGCCCCATTTACCAGTGCTGTAAAATAAATATGATTCATTTTAATTTCGGATTTGTAATTAGAAATACCACCCGCCGTTAATAAATCGCCAACCAGCAAATCGGCTTTCGTACCATGATAAAACGGGCCTTTATCGGCAGGATTTGTCTGAAATAAAATTGCCAATTCTGCATTCTCTTTTGCCTTGTTATAGTCTTTTAAATCTTCATAGCATTTGGCAATATTTAAATAGAGTGCAGGAAATGCACTTTTAACAGAATCGCTATCTGCTTTTAAAGCAAACTGCAAAGTTGTTTCAAGCCATCTTAATTTGCCGGATACAGTTTTTTGTTGCCGGGCGATATAATGTGCAGCAAGAAACTTTTCAAAGTCATTTGCCGCTTCTTCCCAGGCCTGCTGAAATACGTTGATTGCCTCGTCATGCTTACCTTTTTCTTCCATATCCATCCCTTGAATACAGCGTTTAACAACATTGTTGAAGGGTGAGAATTCCATTTTCTGATTATTTTTTCTTTTTATTTTTTTCTATTTGTTCACCAATGGCCGGGGTTGCTCTTATCTGCCGCAATGGCTCGATAATAACCATGTTGTTTTCATCCGGCTTGTATAAATGCTGCCACTTACTGACGGTAATTGTTCAACAATAAAGAAAGTGGCTCCCATAATTTTGATAATTCAAATTTAGGAACTACAACCATCAACTCCTAATGTCTACCACTGCTATCTCCTGTTCGGGTGGTGAAAGTCGTATGGCTGCTGCTATTGAAATTGATTGGTAGTTGTCGGCATTTACTATGCAGCTATATTGGCTGCTCAATACTTGCTATTTGGGCCAATGCAGGCATTGCAAAGTAAGACTTGCCCGATAATTGATGTGCTGCTATTTCATCTTCCCCCTTGCGGCAACTCAACTCACTTTAGCAGAACGCTTGCCCCAAACTGTGTTGTCTAACTGTGTATCAATTCACTCTTCTATCTTTGGACGATAACTATAAATGCCTTCCATGACGAAACCAGTTGCTACCCTTTTCCTGTTTTGTTTGACCTTGCAATGCATTGTTTTTTTTACCCCGCTACAAGCGCAACAACGAGTTAAACCCGTTATTGCCGGGGATTTTGCTGATCCATCTATCATAAGGGTTGGCAGCACTTACTACGCTGTAGGCACTTCATCAGAATGGGCGCCACACTTCCCGGTTTACATATCAACTGATCTTAAAAATTGGAAACACCAGGGCTATATTTTTAACAAAGCACCCGAATGGACAGCAGGTTCTTTCTGGGCACCGGAATATTACAAGATCGGCAACACTTATTATCTGTATTACACCGCCCGGCGCAAAAAAGATAGTGTATCATACATCGGTGTGGCTACCTCCCGATATCCTGACAAGGGCTTTGTTGACCATGGAGTTATTGTAGACTTTGGCAAAGAAGCGATCGATGCATTCGTCTACAATGACATGGGGCAATTGTACATCACCTTTAAGGCTTATGGCCTGGATAACCGGCCTATTGAGTTATTGGGAAGCAAGCTTTCAAAAGATGGATTGAAGCTGGAGGGCAGCCCTTTTTCTTTGATGAAGGATGAGCCGCGTATGGGTATGGAAGGCCAGAGCATTCTCAAAAAAGGAGATTTGTATTACCTGTTCTATTCTGCAGGCAATTGCTGCGGAGCTACTTGCAGTTACAATGTACGTGTTGCCAGGTCAAAAAAATTTACAGGTCCTTATGAAAATTTTACCGGTAACCCTCTACTGCAGGGCGGTGGCGACTTTACATGCACCGGGCACGGTACTTTTGTAAACACAGCCGGCGGCAAATACTATTACCTGCACCATGCATACAGCAATAAAAACGGTGTGTTTACAGGCAGGCAGGGCATGCTTGCCGAACTGGTATGGCCCAACAATAATGGCTGGCCGGCATTTAAAGAAACGGAAACTGCACCAGCAGCGCCTGCCGCTATCAATGACCTTTTCAATAATAAACTGGCTGCCAAATACTGGCAATGGGATTTCCGCAATGCAATGCCTGTGGTGCAACAGCGCAATGGTTCCTTATTTTTATCCGGCACAGCCAGGGCAGATAATCAAACAGGCATAGTGCTAACTGTAAGGCCGGTATCCGATAGTTTTGACATCACCACCACCGTGGTAAATCATAACAATGTGCTGAAAGGGCTGGCTTTTTATGGTGATGCCAATGCAGCTGTCGGTGTTGGAACTATCGGCGGTAAAGTGGTGTTTTGGGAGGTGCGGAGTAATAAACGAAACATACTGGCAGAGGCTGCCATCAGCAGCACGTTACCGGTACAGCTTAAACTGACTATGAAGCCCGACGCGACTACACTTGTTTACTACAGGCAGGGCAAAGAGCAATGGAAGTTGTTGCCAACCGCCCAACCGGTATCGGTACAGTTTTTACCCCAATGGGACAGAAGTCCGCGGGCAGGGCTGCATTTTAAAGGTGGGCCAACCGAGCAGGCCCAGTTTTCGGAGTTCTCATTCAAAAGCTATTAATACCGCAACACTGATCACAGTTTATTTTTACCAACATTGCCGGGCAAGTATTTGCACATAGCCGGATCCGTTGTGCTTTGTTACATTTCGATTTATTTTTGGCTGACAATTATTGGCCAGGGTTCAGTAGTAAAACGTCCCCGCATCATGTCCCTGTGCGTTTCTCAAACGACCAGTTCTGTTTCAATAAGTTTTAAAATTTCAGTCATATTCTTTGCTTGCCAAAACTTGTCCTGGTATCCCTGCGGTTCCCAATAACTATAAAACCGGTATTGGTTTTTCGTTGCCACTTCAATACTGTATGTTGTGCCGTCACGCCCCGCACTATAGCCTTCTACATCATCCTGGTTGAGCAATGTCAGTATCCGTAAGTCCAATAACTTTTTTGAGAATGTTGGCCAACCGGATTTGGGTGAAACCTGCCTTATTTTTTTAGATAGAATAGTTTCCCCTTTGTCGTCCCTGTTAACCTGGAAATCATAAACAGCCGCTGTCCAGTTGGTGTCTTTGTTTGTGATGACTACCAGCTTTTGCTCTTTTGCCACTGGCGAGTTATACCAAACCCTGACCTGTAAATCGTGGAAGCCATTTTCAAGCCTGTCAAGACCTAACTCCTTTTGCCTGTCTTTTGCTAACAGATAAAAAATGTCAGCATGCCCGAAAACAGAGGCAGGTATTTCTGTTTTAAACGAGGATGTTGAATCGCCCTGATGATGGCTTTTACAGCCACCAACCAAAATAGCAATTGTAAATAAAATAAAATTAGCTTGACTCATAGCGGTAAATTTTATTGCGCATAGTACACAACGGGCAGGCCTTTGTGCAGGCAGTAAAATCGCAAAATTCCGGCTGCCATTATCACTGCCGGTTAACATTATTTGTTGAAGTTAGTAATTAAAGTTGAGCGTCACTCATCAAGCCTCAACCACTATTGAAATTACAGAAACACATTCTGTTGCTGTCCCATAATTTACATTTTTTGGCCTTTCGGTCCCGACGGTGTTTCATAGCTTAAGCAGCAACAAGCACTTGCTTTACGTGAAAACCCCAACGCCGGAAGCACTGCCTTTCAAAAGCGCTCATCCTCAATAGCGTGACCACAAACTGTTTGCAACTCTTTTCTGCTTCGTGTTTTCACCATCGCAGCATTATAATTATTATTTGCTTCTGTGAAAACGCCGCCGGACTCAAGACTCACAAGTTATTTACAACCTGGTTATCGGTTAGTATATTCTTCAATTTTGTTAAGTCGTCACCTGCGATATTATTGATGGGAATTGCATTTGCAATTTGCCGGGTTTGCCAAATCAGCAACCACTTGTTTGTTTTTGCAACTTTGTAAACCTTGTTCCATGAAAGTTCGCTTTTAAATGATTCTCCCGTTACGACTAAATCATTTTGCATGAAGTTGTATTCAATGCTTTCATTCATTCTTTTATTATTTCTATACCCCCTTTTGATACTAAAATAAAACACGGCAGGAAAAATCCCCAATATGATTATTGGAGGCAATACATTTGCTATAACCAACCCGCTTCTTACAATGCCGGAAATAATGTTCATTAAAATAACCACACAAGCAATGCCCAAAAAATTTCGCGTATAGGATCTGGCAAAAAGAATAGCAATGCTTGCGTTAATATAGTCTTTCTCAGATAGTTTCGTTTTTACAATCATTGTTTTGATGTTCTGTTAGCTAGTTAAAATTTTACGACTTTAGCACAAAGGCTTAGCATTGTTGAGCTTATTTCATTTCGTTCCATTGACACACTCCTTCGACTGCTGAAAAGAAATGACACTATTAAGGGCAGGTTGAAGCATCATAATCGTTATTGACAAGACCGTTAGCATTAAACAAGCGTACACTCAATGCAGCACCACGATCTATTTTTGCCTGTTTAATCCCTGGCGTGCATGCAAATGTGTCATACACCCGCAAGTCAATTAATTTAGGGTAGCTATTGGGAGCTGTACTAAACGTCAATGAAGACAGGGCATTCGAATAGCAGGAAAAAGCAACAAGCTGTGAAAGTTGTTGTACATCAAGACTGGTAAAGTTATTATTGATGCACATTAAAGTTTGCATTTTTGTAAAACTTGTTACATTAAGAGACGACAATGGGTTCGAGGAGCAATCTAAATATCCTAAATCCATTAAGCCAGAGAGGTCGATAAGAGATACCTGGTTGTTACTAAAAGTCAAAGACCTCAGCTTTGTTAAACCAGTTACATTGAGCGCAGTTAGTTGATTTGCATCGCAGAAAAGTGCGCTTAAATTATTCAACCCCTGCACATCCAAAGATGGTAGTTTATTATTACCACAGCCAAGCAAGAACAAGTTAGAAAGACCCGTAAGATTTAACGACCGTAGTTGATTGAATGAACAATCCAGCCATTTCAAGCTCGTCATTCCGCTGACATCAAGGCTGGTTAAAGTATTGGCCTGGCAATACAATGTGTCGATGTTTTTCAGATATTTAATTCCTTCCAGGCTTTGCAGCATCAGGTTCCCCAGCGACAAAGTACCTGAGCTTTGGGAAGTGGTAACATTGAGAATTTCGCCGGTAAAATGAAGTGTGCTTATTTTTTTTAATTCCGTTCTTAAATTGTTATCGGGAACGTTCGGGGCTACCTGAATTTTTATTTCTGGTGTTACTGCTGACGGGTTATTATTAGCCCCGCCTGGTACTGCTCCAGTTATTCTATAATTGCCTGGAACGGTAAAATTAATTTGGTTAGCTGAGATAGAATAGGATGACAAAGGCACTGCAGAACCATCCGAATTGACTATAGTGTACTCCAGTTTAGTATTATAATTTGCCGGGTTAGTAGTAACGCTAAAATTAACGGTTAGCGGCGTGCTAACATCAGGAATAAGACCTACAGAATAACCCTCAGTCTTACCATTAAAAGATTCTTTAAATAATTTTGTCTTTGTAGTATCAATACTAAATAAACTGATACCAACCTCATCCTTAGATACAGCAACGTCATTTTTTTTACCGCAGGAAACAAGCAGACCAGTAAACGCAAGCAATAAAGCCGGAACAAAAGTTTTCATATGTTTTGGTTTAATAAAAAGCAAGATAATGTAATTCAGTAAACGGCTCAATAAAAAAATTATTTCCCATTGGTGCAAACATCTCCTCAAACAGTTGAACGCTTGCATTTGACGCAAGGGTATAGCGTTGGCAATTTGCGCCGGCTATCCTTGTCCCGTTGCAGGCTCTGCAAAGTAACACTTCCCAATAATTAACAGGCTCACTCTTTTGTTTGCGCTGGTTTATGAATGCCGCAGTGGGTGCATTATTATTGTTAGCGCATTTGTTGTCTGGCACAAGGATAGCCAACGCTCCCGCCCCACCCTACACCCCTGCGCCAATGTAGAGGAGCATGAAACCCCGCCTATTGTAAATGTACTGTTATGCGTAGTTAATTTAATCATTCTTAATGTCAAGTATAGCACTAACTTCTCTCAAAATAAATTCTGCACAAGCTTCTTCTGCTGTCGCAAAAGATTTAAAGAAGTTTTCTTTTCCGTCTTTGTCTAATGAACCAACAGAATAATTGCCAGCGTTAAGTGATAAATAAAAACCCCTGGTTCGTTTGTCTTCCGACCAAATTTCCCACTTGTCAATTAAGTTCTTGTGTCGGTATAAATAGTCAACAATGTCTTGCTTTGTGATGTCATTATGAAAGTCTGCAAACTTCGATTCTTGTAACAGCGTGAAGGATGATTTGTCTGCAACTTTAAAGTCTAATGGCAGGCTGCAAATCTTTTCTATACTATCGTCTTTAGTTGCCATCTTAATTGTCGCCATAGCCGTTAAAATTCAATTCTATGTTTTCCCAAATCTTCATTACTGTCTGAGTATTCTTCGATGCCGATTCGTATGCAAGTTTTCCCTTAGAAGTCAATTCGTAGTTTTTTCCCCGTTTTATAACTAGTCCTTTTGTCGTAAGCCAGGCAATGGATGTCTGTAATTCTTTTTGAGTCGGAACAGCGTGATTAATTCCGTCTGCAACTGAGGAAATTCCGCTGATGTCTGTCGGCTTAGTGTTAGTCGCCAGAGCAGTCGCTAAAAAAATCCAGGATATTGTCTGTAAGTCTGTCATTTTAATTACGCATAACGTGAGTTCTTTGTTGGGGATTTATGTTACGTTAGATGGTACGCTAAATACCTGTCAGCTCTTTTTGTTGTCTGGCACAAGCATAGCCTGCTCACAATACCTTTGCTACCAAGCTTGCGCCAATGCCAAAGCCCGCTGATTTGGGAGAGTGCGCTTGGACCAAATGGGGGCAATCGTTTAGCGTTGGTACTTAAATTACGCAGCGTTATTCTTCTTCAGGATGCGATGAAAATCTTTGTTTCCAAACCACTCATCGTCCCCATCGTACGACTGTGCAAGAGCCCAGTTGGCAAATTGCTTTGCCTTCTCAATATTTTTATTTTCAAAGATGACTGTCAATGCCCATGCAAATCGTATGTCAGTCGTTGCGATAGCAACACCGGTTCTCTTTGTCCAGTTTGCGTGAAACTTATTCATTTCATTAACCTCAAATTGATCAAGAATATTCGGTGAAGATTTAAACATTTCAATTACCGGGAAGACTTTATTTTTAATTGTTTTTACAATTTTGGATAAAGTAGCAAGATTTGTATTTTCATCGTTAGCGTATTCCCATTTTGCACCTCTGGCATATCTTTTCAAACTAAATTTAAATTCATATTGGTAAATCTTGAGCTTGGTCAAGTCCCTTTTGCATAATAATCTTTGTCAATTTGTTTTGGGTGTATAGCAAACCCTGCCGAACAACTACCGCCCCATCTGCCTGGATCAATATAGACTGCAATTAAATAATCGCCGGTGTCTTGTAAATATTCAAACCCGGTTCCCTTAAAACCGTGAAGCCGCATTTCTTGTCCAAAAGGTTTTGCTATTTGCTTTTTAAAGTCTGCTGTAGTTATCATGGTGTTCATATAGTGCTGAATGCTGCCACTTAGTGATGGTAATAGTGCAAAAAATATACTTCATTCAATTCGGCGTACGAATTGCGATAACCATTGTATTGAAGTCGCTGGCTTTCACTTTTATTTGTAAGATAATTCATTTTCCTACAGGTCGGCGGGACACCTACCTTGGGGGTGGAAGGGTTCTCACCAACCGCGAAAGCGAATACCTGTTAGCTCTTTTTGTTGTCTGGCACAAGCATGGCCTACTCACAATACCTTTGCTACCAAGCTTGCGCCAAATGCAAGAGCTCACTGATTTGGAAGAGTGCGCTTGGACCAAATGGGGGGCTCACCAACCACGGAAGCAGACTTTACCATGATAATCAGCCAGTTTAATTTCTACTAATTTAGAGTAGTATTAATCATCAAAAATTGATGAATAACTGTCATAGGGCATCCCGGTTCCTTTAAATTTCATTTTCATGCTGCTCTTAAGATTTCCACTATCTGATTTGTCATTTTTTTTATAGTATGTAAGGAGCAAGTGATTATTTTCGTCTAACTTAAATCTAAATTCTTTATTTATCTTTTTAATCATTCTACCATTTGAGTCATATGTTCTTGCTTCCCTTAGAAAATGAAATTCAGGATCTCGTTTGTCCTCGTTATAAATATATTCCGTATAGCTACCACCCTTGCTCACTTCCTTTAATACCCGGTACTTGTCATCGTATGTTATATTCATGGTCTTTTCGTCAGCATATCGTATACCAGTCATTTTACCTTTATCATCGTACTGATATTGATATCGGTTGGAGCTAATATCTTCACTGCTATGTAAGAGATAGATTGATCCAACCGAGGTATATTTGTAAGTAGCTGTTCCGACGTTAGTACCCCTTACAGTTTCTACAAATCCTAATTCGTTATAGGAAAATAACAACTCATGCTGAAGATTATCACTTACGCGATCAATCTTATAATGGACATCATAAGATATCAAAATCATGGAATTGGTTGAGCTATTAATGATTTCTTTAAGATACCCCTGGTCATCAAAGTATTCGAAAGTACCTTCATGGGTGAGGCGCTTAAACCCGTCTTTTATTTTGGTTAAAACTTCATACCCATATTGTTCTGTCTCAAAAATAGTTCCTTCTGGAAAATTAGCACTTCCTTTAAAATAGGTCATGCTACCGCCGCCAAAATCCCGTACCAGTATTCGGTTATTCGCTAGCAGTTGAAGATGTGTTTCAAGATTAGAGGACCAGCCATGACCAAATAAACCACTATATTCACTTTGCGTATTGTACACACGCACCATTTTTAAATCAGGACTTTGATCAAATACTACGTCTGTGAATGTACTATAAAAATTTCCAGTACGCATATCCACATTCCCCTTGACCGATAACATGTAAAGAATGGCTATAATAATAAGGATGATTTTCATAAAAATGGTCTAAAATGAAACTGATTTTTCAATTGTACCTGCATTCTGGCCTAGTTTTTTGCCATTTTGGAGAACGCTGACCTCATGTTGTGTATTTTGAACTTTTGCTGTTAGTTTTTTATAAGCTTTATAAATGTCAATTGACCTGACATCAATAAGGATAATATTGTTAATCTGTGCACACGTTTTTCTTGCCTCATAAAACACACCTGGCTCATCTGGATAGCATTCTACTTCATCGCAACTACTCACATTTAAAGGATAAGAGTAGACATAATCATTAACCCTGACTTTATGCCCGTTTTTTTCTGTTATCACTATACGACAAAGAATAGAATCGCTATTATCACTTGAACAATAAAAACGCACACGGTTATTTTGCCCATTAACTTTTGCAAATCCTGTGGTAAAAAATAAGTAAATAATAATTTTTTTAAGCAGCTCGGGATACATGTGATTTAGTTTTTGGAGTGTCTGATTTTAGGTTTAAAACATAAATGAAAATGAGGCACATAATAACAAGAAAGGCTGTCGCATATACATACTCTTCATTTTGAATAAAAAAAGTGAATAAAGATGCTTTTCTTAAGACTACAACACTACCTTCATTTTCAGACAATGAGAGAAAAGGTATTTTAACTTGTCCTTTTATAGTAAAGCACAAATGGTATTCTTCTTTTGGATTAAAATTCGGTATTGTGTAGGTAGAGGTGAAAAGCGAAATATTGGGTTTTAATTGGAATTGGGCTGCAGGTGGAATTGCCTCAAGTCTACCATCAATAAAATGGCTCTTTTCATAGTCGTTTGGATCAAACTGTACGAGAAAGATAAGGTTTGAAAACTGTTTGTTGTTCGACAAATTAACCAAACGGTAATAAGCTAAAGTCGTGTCGGCATGTGTTTTTTTAACTAATTTATATTCGATAGTTGGTGAAGAAGTAACAGTGTTTGATAATTTCATAAATGCGCCCCCGGCCAGCGTGAAAAGCAAGGTCAAAAGAAATGGTAATTCTTTTAACATTAAAAAACTTTTCATTAGTCAAATGGTTGAATAGATATTAAATATATTATCTCACTAATATAAGAAATTATAGAGAAAAACAATAAAATAAAAATTGGGGTTTATAACCTTTTAAGCTTCTTTAATTAATTAACATTCTCTCTCTCTCTCTTCCCCCATTGGTGCAAGCATCTCTTCAAACAGTTGAACTCTTGCATTTGGCGCGAGGGTGTAGCGTTGGCAATTTGCGCCGGCTATCCTTGTGCCGTTGCAGGCGCTGCAAAGTAACACTTCCCAATAATTAACAGGCTTACTATTTTGTTTGCGCTGCTTTTATGATTGCCCCCCATTGGTGCAAGCATCTCTTCAAACAGTTGAACGCTTGCATTTAGCGCAAGGGTGTAGCGTTGGCAATGTGCGTCGGCTATCCTTGTGCCCCGATGGCTCTTCAAATTAACTTTTCGCTAACAAAACTCAGCCAATTTTATAATGCCATCATTTTTTGCAAAATGTTTTGCGCTGCTGTATACCCATTGTTCCGCTTCGTAAACAAACCCGCATACCACAGGATTACCTTTACAGCAACGTCTCTCTCAGTGCATTTGATGCATAGCCGAGGACGTTGCGCCGGCCTGAGTATTTTTCGTTGCTCCGTAGTACACAACGTCCCTGGCTAACACACTGGCTCGGGAGGAGACGTTGCTGGGAAGGTTTATTGTTAACGCATTTGTTGTTTGGCACAAGGATAGCAAACGTTTCTGCCCCCCCTACGCCACTCCGCCAACGCAGACTTCACTCCAGTAGAACGTTTGGACCAACAGGAGGTAGTATTAATACCTTTTGTGTCTGCCATATGTATTTGATGTTCTAGGATTCACATAATGACTACCACGATTATGAGAACCATATCCGCCTGAATAATGACCTCCGTGGCTTGTCGTGTGGTGTCCACCTCCATAATACGGGTGACGAGTTTGCCCAAAACTTATTGAAGTAATAAGTCCAAAAATAAAAATTAGAATTAAACTTTTCATATTGCCTTTATTTAATTTTGCTTACTCTATTCAGTTTTCGGCTTACCTGTTTATAATAGTCGTGAAATTTATTTCTCAATTTCCACAGGTATAGTTCCATGGGTGCTATGCCCTCCAACTTCTTCGATATTGATAGGAACCTTGCCTAAAGTATTTATTCCACCCACTTCTTCAATGTTTACATCCATTGTTGAGTTTATCACTTTAACATTTATTGAACCGTCTTCATTAAGAGGAACCGAAATGTATTTTCTTTCATTTAAAGATGGTTTGTCAGAGGCATATGATTTTGGTAGTAACCCTGAAATTGCTAATGTGATTAATACAAGACAGACAGCAATGATTGTGAGAACTCCATTTAAATATTTTATACTTTTCATTTTTGTAAGTTTAAATTTATTTTAGAATTTAGTTGAGGTCAAATTGCCCTTGTTTGTGCAATGCCCCCCATTGGTGCAAGCATCTCTTCAAACAGTTGAACGCTTGCATTTGGCGCAAGGGTGTAGCGTTGGCTATATGCGTCGGCTATCCTTGTTCCCCGAAGGCTCTTTAAACTAACTTTTCGCTAACAAAACTCAGACAATTTTATAATGCCATCATTTTTTGCAAAATGTTTTGCGCTGCTCTATACCCATTGTTCAGCTTCGTAAACAAACCCGCATACCACAGGATTTTGATGAATGTAAAATACGATTTCTGCAAACATTGCCCGGTCTACTATTTCAATTGGCTTGTTATGTTGCTGCCAGAATGTTACGTTAGATGGTACGCTAAATACTTGTTAGCTCTTTTTGTTGTCTGGCACAAGCATGGCCTACTCACAATACCTTTGCTACCAAGCTTGCGCCAATGCAAAAGCCCGCTGATTTGGAAGAGTGCGCTTGGACCAAATGGGGGATATGAAAATCGTCTTCCTCGTTGTACTCTTTTTATTTGTCATTTTTATGTCGTTCTGTTCATGGTGAAGTGTTTCTATAGGTTACGCCTAAGGTTCCAGGGCTTAGCGCAGTTGGGGACGGCTCAACGATATTACACCCACTATGGACGCAGAGAAACGAAGTTGAAAAAAGGAAACCGACGAACTCAATTCATCAGCTTCCATTTGATAAAACCAATCCTATGCTAGCATAAAATTTTAGTTGTCACTCTTGCTGATATCGCCAGACTTTTCCCCTTTCTCTATTCTGTCAGTAGGAAACCTAGGCATTTCGGGAATATCATTTAGCTCAACTCTCCCTGTTGGAAACTGTGGCACCACTGGCTTTTCAGGAGTTGGTGTTGTGCCTGAATTGTCATTGTCATTACTCATGCTGTTAAATATTTAAGTGTGATTATTAAAAATTCGAATCCAGTTAAAACTAAAGTTATTATAATAAAAGTTTTAGCTCTGTGCAGATCAAAACTCCGCTTGTCATTAAACACAATGTGGTCGTCAGTATATTGTGTCAGCTTATTAATAATAATTGCCTCAAAATTTAGTTTTTTTGTTTCGTCAACTTGAGCATTGTATTTTGGAATTTCAATGAGTTCAAAATTTCTAATTTCAGTTGTAAGCCCCAAGTTTCCATAACCAAATCCTTTGAACAAATTATTGTAAGAACGTATTAAATAAAATATACTAACTAAAAATGAAACCAGTAGTAATGTTAATAAAATGGATGAGCATACAACTATATATTTCTGTTGAATAGTTACCTCTTTGCCTATTAAATATGAATTCGCAGCGACCAAAATTGTCAAAATTGTGATGGGCAAATTAATTGCAGCATCCAAATCCTTGCGTCGATTTAGCTCTCTGTCATAAAGGCTTTTATAAAATTGATAACTGTCCATAAACGGTGCTTCTATTTCTGTTTGTAAAGGCTAACATTATCGCTATTGATGTATTTTTGCCCGTTCATTGTTTTAATCTGGCTAAAGTAGAATTAATGCTTTTTACCGTCCCTACCCTGCGCCAACGAGGCGAAGGGACTAACTTTTAAAGTGTTGAAATAATTTGCTTTCAATTTCTTTTTTAATTTTCGATTCAAATAATAGAAATATCCACGGTAATGAAATGTCGAGCAGTACTAAATTTCTATCCACTTTTATCTGCCCATATATTTTTTGCCCTTTAGCTATAATTTCATATTTACATAAATCTCCTTGCCAATTTTCAGTAAATTTTGAATATTGGCCTTTGTATTCTAATAAACTCTTGGCAATTAAATCCTTTGATTTTAATATTGCATTATCGAGTGTAAGAAAATGATTGTATTTTATTGTCATCACTATTTTTTTCTCTGTAATTCTATTATTACCTACTTCACTTCCTCGTCATCTAAAAAAGCTAAGCCTTCTGAAGCTTTCTTATCTTTTTCATGCAAAATTGATTTTGATTTTTTATCAATGGACTTTGTAAGTTTAGCAAACCCTGGAATTCTTGCAAGCTTATCTACAACATTAGCCAGTTTAACACTTTTATCTAAAGCATCCATTAGAGGATGATCAGATTTATTATAATCAGAAATTAGTTTGCCGGGATTTTCTGCGCTAACTTCTAAAATATTGTACAACAATTTATTTCTCAAATCATTTGAAATCTCTACATTTTCGATATTATTAATTTGCTTTGATAACCCTTCAAAAGTTTTACTAAGCACTTCTTTGTGAGCATATTCTTCACTTAATCTTTTGGACAAATTCATTTTTCTGTTTGCAGAATAGGCGACCCACAAAACTGGAATGTATAAGGGTAATATAGACAAGACAGCTCTAGGCATTCTATAAATAACCTCTTTTAGATCTTCTCCATGAAACAAGGAAAATATACTAATGGAAAAAGGAATTAGTGATATTGCTACCAAACCCCAAATGGCAGCATTGAAATTCTTGGAAATCCTTTTGCTTTCATCTATTTCTTCTTCCTTCTTTTTTGAATATGCATAACTTAGACCAGCGGTAAGTGCATTCGGCAAGAGTTCTTCAATTTTGTGTAAAACATCGCCAAATTCCTTTTTTCTATCTTCGATAGTATTTTTAAAAATAACTTCTTTTCTATTCTCAAAATCCAAATACTCTGATTCGATTCCGCTTTTCAATTCTGCAATATCTTTTGCGCTATTTGCAAAATCTGCTTTGAGTTTTATGTAAGTTTCTTCTAATTCAGCTTTTTTTCCTGGAACTACTACCGGTTTATCTTCGGCATCTTGTTCAGTATATCCAATGATATCAAAATAAAGTTTGTCAATCTCGTTTTTCCTCGCCAAGATGGATTTATTTAATGTCTCAATTTTTGCAGCACTTTCATTCCCGTTTTTGAAAATCGTCTCTAGTGCATTTATTTTCTCCATTAAAGAGTCTATACCTTCATAGGCTACTTCTATTTCTGAAATTTCTTCATCAATTGTAACTTTCCTTTTAGTTAAATCATCATAGGTGCTACTAAGCAAGTCAGAAACTTCCTTTGAGTGAATATTACTTTCTTGAATTTGTTTATGCAGCTCTATGGAACGGCTAGCAAGGTTAGAAACCTCATCTACATGTGCTCTAATTTCTCCTAAAGATTCGAACGCTGCATTTTTGGATTCTTCTGCCCTATTTCGATACTCGGAAGTTTTTTTTGAAGCCTGCATTGCTTCTTTTTCTAAATCAGAAGGGCGCTTATTAATTTCTTCCTCAAGGGAAAGAATCTTTGACCAAATTTTTCTTCTTTCTTCTTCTAAATATTCCAATTGTTTTTTTTCATCTCTCATCTTAAATGATTTTATCGGATTCAATTTGTGTAGTTCGAGAAAATTTATAAATAGACAATAAGACCTGTAATGTCACTAATCGTGAAAATTTATAAGAGGCGCTATACTTGTCGTTCCGTTGTATGGCAAGTCCGTGGCTAACGCATTGGCTCGGAAGAAGTCGTCGCTGGGAATGCACGAAAATTGAGCACGCAGGCCACAAACGGGCGGTGATATTCATCATCATGGAAAAGCTATTTAGGGTTAAAAATTAATCGCTGGGATATAAGAAGTAAGTGGTGAACAATGTACACTAAAAACCAACACCAAAATAAAACTTTACGTAAACGTGCCTTTTATTTTGGTAAACGCACAACCGCTATGATAAAAGCCCCTCAACGGTATGCCGTACAAGAGGGCGATGCAACGATGTTGCCCGATGCCTTTATGTTTGGACAATACTGTATTTAAAACTTCGGGATACGGCAAGGATGGCCGTTGTACTTCAGCCAACGTTCCGCGTATGCTATATGTGCTGTTCTTGCTGATTGTGGCGTTGCTTCTGCTTGTTGAAGATTTTCTTTTGCCGCTATTGACCTTTCGTGTGCTGCTACCAGGTAGGCTTCTGCTGCTTTTGCGGTTTCTTTTGCCGCTATTGCCCATCCCTTTGCTGCATGTAAGGCTGCTCTTGCTGCTATTGCGCCTGTTTGCGCTGCTATGATGGCTTTTTCGGAGCTACCGGGCTTACATCCGTTGCTAACCGGCTTTCGTTTACTGCTTTTGTGGCATCTTCCGGCGCTTTATTGGGGTTGTTTGTTGCATCGGGAACCGTTTTTTTTGTATTATGGTTTCAGCCTCAGCCTGTTAGCAAAAAACGGGGGTAAATAAGGGTAAGCGCCGCTTGCGGCAAGGGTAAAACGTTACTTTGTTGAACAGGCAGCCAATAATTATTACCCACGGCCAGTTAATACGGCAACCCACAATTTGTGGCAAACGTAAAATTCAATTATTATGAAGACTCAAAAAATCAACATGAGTTTTTCGGCGTACAGCGATGCCGGGTTTGAGCAAAAGGCACAGGCCATACTGAGCAGTATGACGAACAACCCGGCCTTTCCTAACCCGGTACCTACATTGCAGGAGGTAACCAATGCTGTGTCACAATACAGCGCCGACCTGGTGGCAGCAGCCTCACTTGACCGGACAGCCGTGGCCATGAAGAACAAAAGCCGCAC
>NZ_JAQBNR010000093.1 GCF_028288465.1 Ferruginibacter sp.
ATCATGGAGAACTTGCGTACGACCCAGGCTAAGAACGGTCGCAAGATGATCACCGGCGACTGTCCCGACTGTGGGCAGATCATCCACAAGTATGGCTCTATCAACGTCTGCCCCGAGTGCGGAAATCGCGCTGAGATGGCGGCAGACGATTACATCTGCAAGGCTTGTCGTGGAGCTTAAGGTAGGACAGGTATGGACCTTCCGTCAAGATAAGCTCTGGGCAACCTGGGAGCTTGTAGGTTACGACGGACAGTGGCGCGGGCTACTTAGAGATTCCAGCGGTGGCTGGGCATCTGGCCCCAAAGAGATCGGGCATATTGGTAAGTTAGGCATAACCCATCCAGAAGAGGATAATTGGACCCTCGATAGTGCCCCGCCGACCGAAGTCTGCGCCAACTGTGATCTAGTCCTACACCTTGACGGTGATTATCTCTGTCCGGCGTGCCGGGCTAAGGCTTCAGCGAATCTAGGATAGCCTTCTGAGCGTCATAGCTCAGAGACTTCAGCGTGTTGATGCAGCCGCGCTCCTGCTTCTCAGGCAGGCCGAAGCTTTCAATCAGTCCGCAGAGACGACCACGAAGCCGGTTGAATTCTTCGGTTACGACAGCTTCCGAGTCAGGCACGTCTTACCTGCGAGAAAGCTTCGCCGCAAGGCGCTGGCCATTCTCAACGCGCTTAATCTGACGCACCTGGAAACCATGCGGGCCGTACAGGGCGGTTAGCTCTGCGTGGGCTTGCTTGATGGACTTACCAGGAGTGTCGTCAAACGCGTCGAAGGAAGCGAGACGGGCTAGGTTGGCTTGAACTGAAGCGAAGGCAGGGGCGCCAACCGGCGTACCGCCCGGAGGAGTCTCGCCGGGCTTGAGCTTCGTACGGTGCAGGATCTCGCTGCCAGCGCCACCAGGAGGTCCGGCAGGCATTGGAGGGCCGGGAGGTGCTCCCATCGGGTCCTCAGCGCCAGGGGCCATAGGATCGCCGCCAGGTACGATGCCCAGCTTGTCAGCGATCTGGGTAATCAGGTCGAGGACGGCACCTAGCTCGGCCTTCTCCCCTCCCTTTTCATCCTTCTTAGGAGGGCCTGAACCTTCTTCGTCTCCGGATGGAGGGCCATCGTCGGAGGGCGCGTCGGAGGAGTCGTCGGACTCTTCTTCCTTGAACGGCGCTGGATCTTCATCAGGGTCATCCTTTGGTGGGAATTCAGCCTTCTTGGGTTCAAGAAGTGTAGCAACCCACTTATCCCCGCGTCGCTTGAGATCAAGAATCTCGGCGTCTTCGAATTGACGCTCTAGCGAAGCTTGGGCGGACTCGCGCGACATTGTGCGAGCGGAGCACTTGACTGTTCTCTTGGCGAAAAGTTCCATTCTAGCTCTTACCTAGGTGCATCAGTAAGAAAATGAGGATCAAGGAAGCTTGATCACCAAGTATTGTTGGCGTCTCCACCCTGTGCGACAAACTTACGTAGCATATCTAGCTTGTTAAGGATCTCGCTCGCCTTCTTGAGGCGCTTGTCTGCCTCATCAAGATCTTCTACATCTAGCTCCTTGGCCGCAAGCTCTGCAATGTCATAGATACGCTGGTCGATAGCTTCTAGGACATCCATCTTGCGGGCCATGTCGTTACAACCCAAACAGGTAGAAGTCGTCATCGATCATACTAGCCCTACTCTCGTAATGCGTGCCTGCGAGGTCGAGCTTGTCTGAGTTACGAGCTACGCCGGGTTCATCGATGAACTCGCGCTGCTCCATGGGAGTAAACTTCTTACCGGCGGTGCGGACAGACGCGGCATGCGCGAACTGATCTGGCTCATCCCAATCTTCATCGGCCATGTCGTAGGTACCGGGTTGTAGGTGTGGCACGAGACTCATGAGTTGTTGATGCTCTGGTGAACCTTGCTGTACGCCATGCCAGTAGACTTGGCTATCCGGGGTGATGTGGCCGGTACGTACCGGCTGGGACATGTCGATACCGGTGTCCTTCATGAACTTGCTATGGGCGTAGTCCATGATGGCTTGCGGGTTGTTATCGCGTTGCGGGACGTTCCAGGCGTGGACATCGTTGTTCGGCATAGCCAGGATATTTCCGTACTGGCCAGGCTGCCAACGCTCATAGCCCGCTTGTCCTCGTTGGTATCGCTGCTGCGCACGATCTACGAACTGATCCGGAGTCGATGGCTGTGAGTAGCCAAACTCATTCTGATGGAGGCCATCAGCGGTCCTAACATTAGCCCTCATACCGAACTCATGGGAGTCCGGGGCAGGAGCCTGCATCTGCTGGTCCGGAGCGCTCTCCTCGTTGAGGTTCTCTGCGGGATCCGCAGAGTCGGTCGGAACGAAGGTCGTACCATCCATATCCGCTTCCTGCTTACTCAACTGTGTCTTGTGGTTAAGACCATACTCGCCGGTGAGGGAGTATTCAATGGAATCTGGCTTGACGGCTTCGATGCGCACGATGTCCGGCACATCATACTTGGCAGAGTACATCTCGTACTCCTGACCTACCGTAAGCGGCTGGCCATCTTGGGTAGACCAAGTTCCGCCTGGATTGTCATCCAAGGCAGGGTCATCCGGACGCTGCTGATCGGCGGCAGGAACCGCTAGTGCGTGATCATGAAGGTCATCATGGTGGAAGGCAGCCTTAGTGGACACAGGAGTCTGATCGCCCTGTGGCTCGAAATCCGTCTGCCACTTGTGATTGCAGTTGGAGCACTGAGCCTCACCAGAGTCAGTGATCAGCCCTGTGGTATGGGACTGGCACTTGGGGCATGGAGGTGTGATGGAATCGGAGGCTCCTTGGTGTACAGGACCAAATACCGATGGGTGGACGAAAGGAAGATTTTGCTCGCGAGCCCACAGTTTTGGGCTCGTGTGACCGTCCAGACTTTCCGCCCCATCATAAGGGTACGTGTACCCGCATAGATAGCATGTGCCAGTCCCTGCGTCCATGAGGCCTTGTTGACAAGACGGGCAGTGATTTGCCCCGTCGCTGCGCCCCGCGCGCTTGATGAGGTCAGGATGGAAGTTCATTCCGCAATGTGGACAACCCCCTAGTGAAGGAACGGTTGGCGTATTACATCCTGGGCATGTGACAACTGCCTGGTTGCGCGGATAGAAGTCCGAATTTAGCTGCTGCTCTTCGAGGGACTGAGGGCCAACGATGCTTGGCGCTGCGGCCATCATCGGCATACCTCCACCGGCACCTCCCGGTGCTCCTGCTGGAGGCATACCCTGTCCACCCATCTGGGATGGGTCGGGCATAGGTGCGGGACCCGGATCTGGGTCGGGCTCCGGTGGCTGGCTCTTGCCCTGGATTTCGGCAAGGATGTCGCCATAGTTTTCAGGGTGCGCCACGATGTCGTCGGTAAGACCCGGGAAGTCTTGTCCCTGGGACTTTAGGTATTCAACAACGGCTTGTACCTGCTCTAGGTTGTGAGGGCCTTGGTTGGCGCTCGTGCGCTCAGCGATGATCTGCTCGTGGAAGCTGGCCATGACCGGCTGCATCGCCTGTCCTGCCGGACCGACCGGGGCCTGCGGGTTGACCGCCGAGGATCCCTGATCCATCGGAGAGATTGCCGAGTTGCACTGAGGACAAATGCCCTGACCCGGGGTGATCATGGCACCGCAGTGCGGGCAGCCACCCTGAGACATTGGGTTGACCATGTTGTTAGGACCGGCAGGAGCAAGCTGCTGCATGCCCGGAGCGGGCATCATACCGATCCCCGGGACACCTGCTGCCATGTGGCCTGTGCCAACGGCAGAAGGCTCCTTAGCGCCTTCGAACATGGCATCGACTTCAGGGTCATCCCCGCCCTGCTGAGCGATGGCTAGCACGTCGGGGTGATGGTGCTGAAGTAGTTGTACAAGATGGGC
>NZ_JAQBNR010000034.1 GCF_028288465.1 Ferruginibacter sp.
GTTTCATTATTACGTCAATCCATGACGTTAATGGAAAAATCAGGCGCCGTAGTAGTGGAAGTCGACTTGCTTAAAGGTATTTATGAATTGGGTGACGCAGAGTTTACCGTGTTGCAATATGAATTTAAAGATGGGGTGAACCGTTATCTCGCCGCGGCTGATTGCAAGATGAAAACGTTGCAGGAGGTAATTGATTTTAACCTCAAAAATGAAAGCAGCGCAATGCCTTATTTTAAGCAGGAAACACTCATTAGCAGCCAGGCCAAAGGTAACCTGCAGTCGAAGGAGTATGCTGATGCACTTGCAAAATCACTGAGCTCCAGAACACTGATTAATAACCTGTTGAAAGATCAACAGCTGGATGCCCTTTGTGGTGTTACAAACGGCCCCGCCTGCTGCATTGATTTAATTAACGGCGACTACGATACCGGGTTTTCATTGTCTACACCTGCTGCCATGGCCGGCTTTCCGCATATTACCGTGCCAATGGGTTTTGTGCACGAGCTACCGGTGGGTATTTCATTTTTTGGTGCTGCCTATACAGAACCGGCATTGCTCGGCATTGCATACGCTTATGAACAGGCGACAAAAAAAAGAAAAAAGCCCATGTTTAAGGTTAACCTGTTAAAGTAAGACGGCAGTTAAATTTTAGCTGATTGGCTGCTACTTTCATTTTGAAGTGAAAGTTGTTTTTGTTGAGTGAAAGCCTGCAACCAAATGCTCAAAATAGTACAAAAGTACAAGAGTGCGACGCCAATGAAGCTTAACAGCATTACTAACGACCGGTCAACAATTATTTTACCTGTAATGAAAACCATTTACTATTTTCAATCTTTATACATTGCATCACGCCAACTACACAACATGAAATTATTTGCCATTAAACAACTGCTTACTGCGATTGCATTTATTTTTATCACCAACTGCATCACTGCGCAGGCGAATGACCCGTCGTTTGTTATTGGAGATGCACTTCCGGATGCCCCTGAATTATCACCCAGGGGGGATTATAAAGTAGGTGTAAGGACACTTGAGCTGGTTCATAAAAAACAGGTAGATATACTGAACTCCAAAGCAGGTGCAGATCCGTTGTACGACCGGCATTTAAAAATTGAAGTATGGTACCCGGCCATTGTACCGCAAGGCCAGACTGCGCTGATTACTTATAACAGCACACTGGGTTTATGGAAAGATACTTCCCGGCCCCTGATTCCGTTTAGCTTCAACGGCAGGGCTTTGCGTGATGCGGCGCCTGATTTATCAGCGGGGAAATTTCCCCTAATCATTGTATCTCATGGCTATCCCGGCTCCAGGTTATTACTGACTTACCTTACTGAAAACCTTGCTTCCAAAGGTTATGTGGTGGTAGCGATTGATCATACAGAATCTACCTATGGAGACCGCTCCCCTTTTCAAAGTACATTGCTTAACCGGGCAAAAGATATTCTGTTTGTATTAAATGAAGTGGCTGACATGTCAAAAGCCGGGAATAAACATTTTTTAGCAGGACTCGCAGATGCAGACAATACTGCACTCATCGGCTACTCCATGGGCGGATATGGTGTGTTGAATGCAGCAGGAGCTGGTTACAGCAGCAAACTGGATAGCAGTTTTACCCAAATGACAGGTGGCAGCAAAGCCTTGCGTGTACGCACCACCAATAACGACGAGTTTAAAGCTTCGCATGATGCAAGAATAAAAGCCGTAGTAGCTTTTGCGCCATGGGGCATGCAACGTGGCGTGTGGGATGCCGAAGGATTACAAGGCCTGAAAGTACCGACCCTTTTTGTAGCGGGTAACCTGGATGATGTCTCGGGGTATGAAGATGGCATTAAGGCTATTTACGAAGGCGCCGTCAATGCCAACCGTTACCTGCTGACTTATGAAAATGCCCGCCATAATGTGGCGCCGAATCCGCCACCTGCAGCGAGTTTAAAAGCTGGTGTTTCGTTTAATGAATATTATCATTATGCAGAGCCATCGTGGAACGAATACCGCATCAATAATATCAACCAGCATTTTGTTACTGCTTTTGTGGGCATTTATCTAAAACAAAAAGACTATAACAAATACCTGGACCTGCCAGAACATTCCAACGACAAAGGCTGGACAGGTTTTAAACCACGCACAGCCACGGGGTTGGAATTACAGCATGCTGTACCTCATTAATTTTGGGGGAAGGAGCTTTTAACTCCAGGCGTTTTTTATGAACCGCAGCCAGTTTCCATGCATGATTTTTTCAATGTCAGTGGTCGAATAACCTCTTTTCTGTAACAGGCCGGGAATTTTTTGCAGGTCTGCGATGGTATCAAGGTCATAAGGAGACTGCTCTTTTCCATAGCCTCCGTCAAGATCAGTACCAATGCCTACATGGTTCGTATTACCTGCCAGCTGACAGATATGATCCATGTGATCCAGTATTTTTTCGATGGTACAGTCCATTTGTTGGGGTAATGATTTTCCCCTGATCCAATCCGGTACAATCATCCAGGCATCAAAAGCACCACCTATTACGGCACCACGTTCAATCAACGCTTTTATCATTTCGTCGCTGAATTGCCTGTTGTGATTTACCAGGGCCCGGCAGTTATTGTGACTGGCCCAAACAGGACCAGTAAATAGTTCCAACGCATCCCAAAATGCATCATCGCATAAATGCGTAGCGTCCAAAATCATTTTTAATTTATCCATTTCTCTTACCAGCTCTTTCCCCTGCTCATTTAAATGACCGGTAGCATCTGTACCGTTGGCATAACGCCCGGGACCGTAATGTGCAGGCCCGCAAGCACGCAAGCCATAGGCATGTGCCACATGTAAATTATCCAGCGTCACCAATGAATCGGCTCCTTCCAGGCTAAGTATATAACCGATAGGTTTGGTGTCGTTTGGTTCACCATTCATCCAAAGATCAAGGTGTTTTTCTAATCCCGTTTTATCTGTGATCATTACCATTTCGCCACATTTCTCCATCGCTTTGTACCATGCCAGTTGCCCCTGTGTTTGTGCCCAGGCTTGTTCTGCAGACTGCCAGCCCGGTAAAGGATTGCCGGGTGCCACATACCTTGCAATCTGTGTAGCTACTACCAGTCCTGCCTCTGCTTTTCTTAGTTCAGCAAAATTGACTGTTCCCTGTCCACGGTCCGGTTTATCTGTCTGGCCTTTTTCTCTTTCCCTTAAATCGTGAATGGATAGCCGCAGATCACGGTTCCATTCCATAGCGTTCATACTAAGGTCTAAGTGCGCATCAATTGTAAACATATGTTTTGATTTTTTGCAGTAGCTATAATTGGCTGATTAAGATATTATTTTATCCTGAAGAGCATATTTGTAAAACTTTACATCGACAGCCATTAGAGGGAACTGCTGTGGCAACTGCTCTTTGGCAATTTCTATAAATCCATTTTTTTCGTAAAACCGCTGCGCTCCCAGAAATTTTGCAGTGGTGCCCAAGAAAATTTCCTTAATATCTTTCTGTATAGCCCAGTTGATTAAGGTGTCCAGCAAGCCTTGTCCTATGCCAAATACTTTTCCCCTGTACGGTTTAGCAACAAACATTTTACGCAATGCAGCCTGGCCATTTCCTATGTCCAGCAATGCAATTGTGCCTGCCACTTCTTCCCCCACTTTGGCAATCCAAAAATTACCATTCTTTACCTGGTAATATCCGGGAATTTGATTTAAGTCGGGTTGCATCGCCAAAGTGATAGGTATTCCAAATTCATCTTTCTGAATGCTCACAATCAAGCTACCAACAAGGCTTTTATAAATGTCTGTATACGTTTCTATTTTCGGCTGGCTCATATTGTTAAAAAATAGGGAGTTAGCTGACGCTATTGTATAACGTCTTAACAAAACTGCGGGTTATTCCAGATCCTTCATCGGATCAACTTTATCTTAAGTATTGATCTTTCTATCCCTTGCAATTACTTTCCATTCTGTTACAGCGATATTGTTTTCAATAACAACTGCCCGCTCGTAAAGGGCCACCGTTGGGCAAATGTGTACCGGCACTCCGTACAATACATCGCCGATTTTATATTTGGAAGCATCCGGCACCCTGGCCACCAGGTGTTCTTCACTTTGAGAAACAGGTTCCGCTTCAGGGGCATTTAAAAAATGAACGCGGGGGAACGGGTTTTCTGCGGCAACTGATTTATGTCCCAAATCAGTTGTGATAGTGTGTTCGTCTACAACACTGATTATCCTTGTTATTACCAACGCTGCGTAATCAAAGGGTTCATCAGGCATCCCGTGTTTGTAACCCCAGTCCCAAAAAACAAATGTGCCGGGACTGCATTCCACATCGTTTCTGTCGGCATATATTGGGAAAGTTGGAGAACCGCCTGCAATAATGGTAGCGGGCTGTTTTGATACTGCTTCAATCGCTGCAGCAAGTATCAGCACTTTACTAAATCCCCTTTCGGTATGCTGTTTGCGTAACTCAACATCCGTATCGCGGATTTGTCCATCATATCCATGCAGGCCCACTACTTTTAAGCCAGGCAATAAGTGCATCGCTTCAAATAACTGGGTGGCATGTTCAGGACTAATGCCGGTTCTGTTCATCCCGGTATTAAGATCAATATAAACATTCAGCGATGATTTTTTTTCTGCAAAGAGTTGCGAAAGCATTTCAGCTACATGGATATTATCAACTACGGCGGCAAATTTTGTTGCCGGATATTTTTCAACCAGTGCGGCGAGGCGAATTGCTTTGGGACCAACAGGCTGGTAAGATAACAGCACGTCCGGCGCTTCAATCATGGCCAGCATTTCTGCCTCGGCAATGGTGGCGCATTTAAATTTAGTGATGCCGGCATCCATCATCATCGAACACACTTCTGTTATTTTATTTGTTTTCACATGCGGGCGAAGCCGGCTTACATTGCCATGTACCATTTCCTTTAACAGCCGGATATTGTCGTGCACCCGCTCCTTATAAATAACCAGGGCCGGGGAGTCGATGGTATCGATATTTTTTATTGTAAACCAATTCATACTTGTTGATTTAATGCGATTGATGGAATCTGTTTTGCCTCAGGCCAGTTCAAAAATGGCTTCAATTTCAACAGGAATATTATCCGGCAGCGAGCCCATCCCCACAGCACTTCTTACTCCGACACCATTGTCTTCTCCCCACACTTTTGCAAACAACTCGCTGCATCCGTTTATTACATACGGATGCTTTTCAAAATCGCCTGTACAGTTCACCATGCCCAATACTTTGATCACTCTTTTTATTTTATTGAAGGAACCCAGGTTATGCTGCAGTGTTGCCAGTATTGTAAGCCCAACCTGTTGTGCTGCCAGCTTTCCATCTTCCATGTTCATATCTGCGCCAATGCGTCCCTTAATGAGCGTTTTATCATTCTGCAACGGGCCGTGGCCCGAAACATAACAGAGATTGCCAACAATTAAAAACGGTTTGTACACGCCCAATGGTGCCGGCGCCGGGGGTAATGAAAGATTCAATTGGGCAAACTGTTCATCAGGTGTCATAAAAAAATTATTTAAAATTGAGATTAAGAAAGGTATCTGATAAAATTAAGCAATAAAATAATTGAGTATAAAAATGGCTATTATACCAACAATGGAAACGAGACTTTCCATCAGGCTCCAGGTTTTAATGGTGTCTTTAAATGACAGGTTGAAATACTCTTTAAACAACCAGAAGCCCCCGTCATTCACGTGCGAAAACATCAGGCTGCCTGCGCCGGTAGCCAATACCATCAGGCTGGGATTTACTCCGGTTGTTGCAATCAGTGGCGCTACTATACCTGCAGCCGTTAACCCCGCTACAGTGGCTGATCCCAGGCAAACCCTTATAATAGCGGCGATGCTCCACGCCGCCAGCAAAGGATGAATATTCATTCCCTGCAAACCGGCGGCAATCTGGTTACTGATGCCGGTGTCTGTCAGTATCTGTTTCAATCCGCCTGCACCACCAATAATAAACACAATCATGGCTATATCCTTTACTGCATCTGCAAGCGGCAGCATCACTTCCTCCATTTTTTTACCCCGCCGCAACCCCAGGCTGTAAATGGCATACAACAAGGTAATCGTCATCGCAATTACCGGATCGCCCAATGAAATGATCATTTTTGAAAAGCCGGTTTCATCGTGCACCAGCAGTTTTACAATGGTACTGGTTGCAATCAAAATCACCGGCAAAAAAGCGGTAAACATACTGGTGAACAACCCTGGCAGCTGTTCATCGGGAATATCTTTTCCGGCAAAGGTTTGCAGTGGCTGGCAATTTATTTTTTTTAATGTAGTGGCGAATAAAGGACCTGCGATTACAATGGCCGGAACAGCTACAATAAATCCATACAACAAAGTGACACCAAGATCTGCATGGTATTGTGTAACCAGTGCGGTTGGTGATGGGTGAGGCGGTAAATAACCATGTGTAACGGACAGTGCAGCCAGCATCGGAATTCCAATATATACAGCAGAGATATTGTATCTTTTTGCAAGGGTGATAATGAGAGGCACCATCAGTACGAAGCCTACATTATAAAACAAGGGAATACCAACCACAAATGCGGTTAACACCAAGGCCCACATAATATACTTTTTCCCGAAAATATCCATCAGGCTGGTGGCTATTTTTTGCGCAGCACCACTATCGGCTACCAGTTTACCCAGCATAGCTCCAAGGCCCAGTATAACAATGATGGAACCCAGTAAGTCGCCAATGCCTTTTTGCAATGAGCCGCTGATACCCGTAATACTCATGCCATTGAAAAGGCCGATTAAAATAGCCACAATAATAAAGGCAAGAAATGCATTGAGGCGGGCCCAGGTGATTAAAACAACAAGCAGTGCGATACCAAGTAACAGAATGAGTAAAGGCATAATATTATTTGCTGAAAAATAAAGATAATCAAAAAGGTATCTGTCGGCAGCATAATAATCATTTTATAGTGTTTCTGGTATTTTTCTTACAGCAAAACACATTCCCATCGCCGGTCAGTTTCGTCGCAACATTTTAACCGCTTATCTCATTTGTAGCTTTCAGCGTTTTTGCAACAGTAGTTTTGTGCTCAAATAATATAATTGTTATGAAAAAGATTTGTTTACTCTTTGCAATATTCATTTACACGGTTAATGCTATGGCTCAAATGCCCGGAGGCATGCCCGGTAAAATGAACGGTAATGGAGGCGGAAATATGGGCCATGTATATGGTAAATTAACAGATGCCGATGGCAAACCAGTAAGTGGTGCGTCAGTAATGCTGATGCGCAAAAGGATGGACAGTGCCTCAAAGAAAATGAAACAGGTATTGCTAAAAGGGATGATAACAAAAGCCAACGGCGATTTTAGTTTTGATGAATTGCCGGTAATGGGCGCTATGCTGCTAAAAATAAGCAGCAGTGGCTTTAAAGCTATTGACCAGGAAGTTTCCTTTATGCCTAAAATGGAGCCGGGTGCACCAAAACCAGCTGCAGGCGCAATGCCTTCTTTTGACAAAGACCTGGGCAATATCAAATTGACTACCGATAGCAAACAGTTGCAGGATGTTACCATCACTTCTACTACGCCACCTGTAAGGCTATCTGCAGATAAAAAAATATTCAACGTTGAAAAAAATATTATGAGTGCCGGTGGTACGGGACTGGATGTAATGCGCAATGTGCCATCTGTAAACGTGGATATTGATGGCAACGTTACCCTGCGTAACAGCGCTCCCCAGTTGCTGATAGATGGGCGTCCTACTACGCTCACGCTGGATCAGATACCTGCAGATGCCATTGAAAGCGTGGAAGTAATTACCAATCCTTCTGCCAAGTACGATGCTTCAGGAGGTGGTGCCGGCATTTTAAATATTGTTTTAAAGAAGAATAAAAAGACAGGCTATAATGGTAATGTAAGAGCCGGTGTTGATAAACGTGGCGCTATCAATGGTGGCGGAGATTTCAGCTTCAGGCAAAATAAATTCAACTTTAACGCAGCCCTGATGGTAAACCAAAATAAAGGCCGCACCACGGGTACGACTGACCGGGTAAATTTACTTGACACGCCGCAGACGACAGTTAACCAAAGCAATTTCAATAAAACTACGGGTGGCTTTTTATTTGGTAAAGTTGGATTCGATTATTTTGTTACCAACAGAACGACCTTGTCACTAACCGGTATCAGGGTGCATGGCGAATTTAATCCCAATGAAGTAATTGATATCACTACTGACAGTTTATACAACAGCGGAAAAATCAGTGCCAACAGCGACCGTGTTACCAGTGGCCACCGTGAATTTAACGGACAAGGACTGGTATTCGGGCTAAAACATATCTTTCCAAAAGAAGGAGAAGAAATTACTGTTGACGCCAATATGTTTGGTGGAAAAAACAATAATAACTCTTTGTATACTACCAACTATTTTAATAACAGCGGTGTGGTTACCAATACAGAATTGCAGAAAGCAGTTGGCAGTGGCAATGATAAAAACTTTGTAATACAGTCTGACTATGTAAAACCTTTTACAAAACTTACCAAGCTGGAAACCGGTGTGAGAGCGGCGATCCGCAGCAGAACCAACATCAATAACAACTATTTGTATGATGGCAATGATTATATATTAATTCCATCCGCTGTAAGTAATTATAAAAATACTGATAACGTGTATGCGGCTTATGCCACTCTTAGCAGTGGTATTAAAAACTTCAGTTACAAAGTAGGCCTGCGTGCTGAACACTCTGATTATACCGGCACCCTGACCAACAGTGGTGAAAAATTCAAGAACAGTTACCCGGTAAGTTTATTCCCGTCTGTATTTTTGAGTCAGCAGTTAAATAACAAACAACAAGTGCAATTGAGTTACAGCCGCCGTATCAACAGGCCTAACTTTTTTCAACTGATTCCGTTTACAGACTATACAGATAAATTGAACATTACCAAAGGCAACCCCAACCTGGTGCCCGAGTTTACGCAGTCGCTTGAATTATCTTACCTGAAAACATTTAAAGGCAACAACACATTTCTTGGATCGGTTTATTATAAACACACCGATAATTTGATCACCCGTTACCTTACACAGGAAGTTGACCCGGTATCGGGCGGTACAGAGTTGATCAATACTTATATCAATGCCAACAGCAGTTATTCTGCCGGTGCAGAACTGACTGCTCAAAATTATCTGACCAAATGGTGGGATATCAGTACCAATGTAAACTTCTACAATTCCAAAGTAAATACAACCAATGTGAGCACCCTTTCACAGGGAGCTTTGTGGAGTATGTTTGGCAAATTCAACAGTAATTTTAAATTGCCTAAGAATTATGCGATTCAATTTACCACGACCTACCAGTCAAAAACCAACCTGCCGGTAAATAATAATCCAGGTATGGGCGGACCGCCAATGATGCAGAGCCAGAGTTCTTCACAAGGATATATTCTACCCTCATGGGGTGTTGACCTGGCCTTTAAAAAGAGCTTCCTGAAAAACAATGCAGCCGCTGTTACTTTAAGTATCAATGATATTTTTAAAACCAGGGTAAGCAACCAATACAGCAGCAGCGAATACTTTACACAAACGTATAACCGCCTGCGTGACCCCCAGATGTTCAGGCTGAATTTCAGCTACCGGTTCGGAAAAATTGATGCGTCTTTGTTTAAACGTAAAACTTCCAAAGGTGAAATGAATGCCACCGAAGGAGTACAATAAATTACTACAACCTATAGAAAAAAAGCTATACTAACACAGTATAGCTTTTTTTTGCATCATTAATAATCTTTAAATCAATAACTTATAAATTAATTTCCTGTAATAGCCGATAAGTCAACTATTTTTTTATCTTTGTTGTGCCTCTTAAACCCTAAAAACTAAACCCTTGTCTTCAATTGTAATCCTTTCGTCGAGTGTACGCAATGGCAGAAAAAGCCCTCAGGTTGCACGGTATACTGAAGCACCACAACCGGCATCCGTCATCATCCCTTTCCTGAAAGAATGTAAATTTTCCAATTTTGAAGGACGCTTAACACTAAAAAAAATTGATGGCGCTCCCATGCTGCAATTTGCAGAAGAGATAAAAAAAGCAAATGGTGTAAGCTATGTAATCCCTGAATATAATGGTGGTTATCCTGCGGGTTTACAAAATGCAGCTAATCATTTCTATACCCAATGGCACAGCAACCCTGTGGTGAATGCTACCGTATCCACTGGGTTATTTGGTATAACACAGGTAATAACTTCACTACAATTTACGTTATGGAAAATAAAGTCATGGACCGTACCTGCCATGTTCTCCGTTCCAACTGCAGATAAAACGTTTGATGAAAGCGGCCATGCAATAGAAAAAGAAGCAACCGAAAAGCGTGCAGCTGCATTTATACCCGAATTGATGTGGTGCATAGAAGCAAACAAAAGAATGAATTAGCACAAATCAGCAGCAGGCAAATGGCCCGTTTTTGACATGCAATAATTTTACAACATTTTAATCCCAATACCTATCTCAAGATTTTCTGATGACCACATTGTACTACTTTTAAACAAGAAAATTTAAAAAAATGAGCAGGTTATTGAGATGTATTTTACCCGTAATTGTCCTTACCGGTTTAGTACCGGCATTATCATCAGCCCAATACAAGTTAAAACTTAAGTATACCAATTCCTCAGTATATGCTGGTATTGAAATTGGTTCTAAAGGTGTTAAGATGAGTTTACTTGAAATAGCAAGGAACTCAAAAAAAATCGGATCGTTCAACATTTTGAAGGATACTTCTGTTAACACCGATTTTATCACTTTTAATGACGCTTCGTTTAGCGCTACTTTAACCAGTGTATGTAACTTATACGCCGCTGCATTTCTAAACTACAATATTCCTACAGAACATATTTTTACCGTAGTAAGCAGCGGTGTAAAAATTCAGGCAGAAAAAGATAATAAACAATCCTGGATCAACCGATTGGCAGACTCAATCCGTTTTAAAACGAAAGAGCCCAAAAGGGCGGTTGATGTGGTAGATGTACTGCAGGAAGCACGCTTATCCCATCTTGGTATTATACCAGAATCAAAGAGATATACCACTTTCTTAATTGATATAGGAAGTGGCAATACCAAGGGTGGTTATTTTCCAAACGGCAATACTAAAGATCTTAAACTGTTTCAATTGAGCTGGGGTACCAAAAGTACAGCCAACGCTACAGAAAAAAGATGTGATGGTGATAAGGGCATTGCCAATTTTTCAAAACAACTGGGCAGGGTAATTGCCGGGCCGGTAAATACGGAAGTTATTTACACAATTAATGAAAGCGGCGCTTATAACATGAGCGATAACATTGCTTTCAGCGGCGGTATTGCATGGTCAGTTGCAACATTGCTTTTGCCTGAACTTACTGACAATGCTGTAGTGTCAGTTACCTATGATGATGTGGCAAAATTCAGCGAAAAATTATCGGCCAGTTACAACGCTTTTTCAGATAGCGCCATAGTTAAAAATATAAAAGACAATACACTTGATAAGGCAGCCATTGCCAAAGAAGTTAAACGGGTTCACCAGGTTTTTGATCAAAGATCCTTACTGTCTGGTACCGCATTGCTTCTAAAAATCATGCGCCAGTTTGAAGGAATCTATGAAAAGAAACAATTTTATTTAATAAAAAACGGCCAGGTAGGCTGGATCTCTGCTTATGTTGATCAGAACATTTCCCAGTAAAATCCTATATCCCCGACTTGTTTTTTGTTAACAAAATTTTGAACTCATGAAAGATAATAAATCTTCTCTACTGCTGGTAGTATCATTGCTTTTACTCTCACTGTCATTGGTTTTGCTGGCCATCTGGGGCTACCAGTTTTTCAATAATAACAACAAGGGAAACAGCAGCCTGCAAAAACAAACGCCTTCTGTTGCTTCCATCAACGCCAATTTACGCGATTCATTGCTGGACGCGTATTCCAGAACCATCAACAAACTGGATGTAAGAATTGGTACTGCAAAAAATACCGCGGACTCGCTGATGGAAAATGTAGATGATAAAATAACCGAGATCAACTCTTTAAAAGAAGAGATCAGGATACTGTTGAAAAATACCGTATCAAGGGAAAGCCTCAATAATGCACGGGAAAAAATTAATGAGCTGCAACGAAAAATTGACCAGCTGCAGAACAACATCATTACTGTTGAAAATGAAAACAAGCAATTGAAAGCGTTACTTCAGCAGTATGATAAGGATGGCTATGATCAACAGCACAACAATGCAGCTCAATCACCTTCCGCACCTCCTGCTAAATTGCCTGCTGCAGAAAAAAAGTCACCTGCGCCAACTTTGTTATTAACGGGCATTCGTGTGATGGCCTTTTCAGCAAAGGACGATAAAGAACAGGAAACGTTGAAGGCTTCAGAAACAGAAAAGATCAATGGATCATTTACAGTAAAAAGTAATGCAGCCAACGACAATGCCGATATTTATGTTTGCATTATGCAGCCTAACGGCAAAGTAGTACAAAACTCAGATTGGGAAGTAGGAGCCTTTGATACCCCCGAGGGAAGAAAAATTTATTCTCATAAAATACATACCAGTTTCGACAGCGGCGAGGAAAAGCTGTTGCATTTTTCTGTAGGTGCCGATAATTTCGAAAAAGGAAATTATACGGTAGTCATATACTATAATGGCCAGGTAATAGGTAAACTGGTGATGAGCCTTTCCTGATACCAATTTTATCCAATGCGGGAGATTTATTTCGTCTGTATTTCAGAAAAGCTATTGAGTAAATCCATAGCTTTTTTTGTATCCGCACTTTTTACAAATATGTGGTCGTGATAACAGGCGGCTACTACATTACAGCTGATACCAGCCGATGCAAGGACGTTTGAAAACGCAGCCGTAAACCCCACCGCTTCCAATGAAGAATGCACCTTTAAAGTAATCCAGGAGGCGATAAAAGAATAGCTGAGCAGCAGCTGATCCGCTTTGTCTTTTTTTAGTATTACCGTATATCCTTCCTGCTCTTTAAAAATTGAAATAACATCCAGCGAATTTATTGCTGTTAGCTCTTTGCAGGTGCAAAAAACAAATTCGCCGGGATTATGTATTGGCTGCATTGTTTTTAAAAGAATATCCAGGCTTTTTTCTGCTGTCTTCATATTTATAAAAATTGAGTGCTGCCTTCTGTATCATACCCACTTCAGCTTAGCTGTCAGCACGGATGTCCGCATTTTTATTTATGGTATTGTAAATAAAAATTATCTTCCTCCATATCTTCTATCCAGTTATATTCAATTTCAAAAGCAACTTTCCGGGCATAATCAACCCCATGGATATCGGATAAAAAACCGAGCGACATATCCATACCCGCACTCACTCCGGCTGAGGTATAAAATTTATCCGCTTTTGTCCAGCGGGCTTTTTTAATCCATTCCACATGTTGCCCCTGTGTTATTACCCAGTCAAAAGCTTTTTTATTGGTAGTTGCTTTTCTGCCATCCAACAGCCCTGTCTTTGCAAGCAATGCACTGCCAGTACACACGGTTAAAACATACTTACTTTGCCCACAAATTTCGATTATCTTCTCAATTAGCCCATTATCATTCACTGCGGCCCTCGTACCGTGCCCGCCGGGAATAAGAAAGATATCAACTTCATTTCTTAAATCGTTCATACGCTCCGTTACAATTGAAATGCCATGTTCATTTTTAATTATCCTTCCCGCAAGTGAACAAAAAGAAACCTGGTATTTATCTTTTAGTCTGCCAAAAATTTCTACCGGCCCAAACACATCCAGTGTTTCAAAATCTTCGAATAATAAAACCGTCAAATTCATCATTTAATTTTATATTTTATCACTTCAGTTATAGAATGATATTGAATACACACTGTTTAAATGGCATGAGCAATTTAAACTTGTCTTCTAAACAGCTGTTGTTAAATCTAAGCTTTAAAACAAAACCAGTAAGTACACGCTCCGATGTTATAATAAACCCTAATAGTTTTTTACAAACACAAACAAGTCTGTCGGTTGGTTATTGCATAATCGTAACACTTGCTGCAGCATGAAGCCCCATCAAACTGAGCCTTTTCCAATCGTTGGCAAAAACGCTGTCTTCCCTTACATCTCTTTCGGTGATGACGTAATCTGTTTCCAGGACGGCATCCGGATTTATTCTTTTACCGATTGATACCGGTGAAACGTGAATGGCTTTATTGGTAAATGACTGAATTGTTTGCATTATATCCGGCATGCTTTCCAGGTTTTCTATAATGGTTCGGATGTCTGAGGCATGCGCCTGTGGCATCAAACTAAAACTCACAAGATCGTGCGGTAAACTACCCGGCCTGTTGCGGTTAAGTGCGGCAAAATAGGCATCCGTTCCATAGCCGATTTTTACAGATGGAAAAGCATCCTTCATCAGCCCATATCCTTTTTCCATCAGTGCCGCCGGCGTTACTGCATATTTTTTATCAAGCAGCAACACTGAGTCAATATACTGTACGACTGGCTTTATTTCCTGCAAAAGAAGTTGAAATGTTTCGTCATATTTATCTGCAAAAAATAACACCAGTTCCAGCTTTGCACCCAGCTCCGCCACAAATGCCACATCCTTTTCCAATTGCTGTGGCCAGTTGGCTCTATCGAGGTAAAGCTCTGTACGGTAATGGTGCACGTTGTTTTCATTAAAAAATTTTACCTGCTTACCAGTCAAGGCTATTTGTTCCAACTGCATGCTATAACCAATTTTGGATGTGGTATTGGTTGGTACTGCTATTTTTGTCGAAGGCCTTTTTTCTACCTCAGGGTTTGAATTTCCGCTGACAGTCAACACAATTTTTTGCTGCATTGTATCTCCTTTTTTTACCAACACCGGAAACGGAATGCGCTGTGGCGTGGAATAAGTTTTAAACGAACTGTCGCTCCAGTTCCGCTGATCTTCTGTTTCAAAAATATCACCACTGAAATAAAGCTTTGCAGTCATTGATTCGGCAGGCTTCCATTGCATTTGCTGTATTTCTTTAAACGGCTGATCGGGTGAAACCAATTCAGGAAACGCAGCCGTATAAACATCACCCGAAGGTTCTACAATAGTTGCCGGTTTTCCTTTTGTTTCCTTTAACGGATGCAATACACACAGGCCAATCCGGTTCTTTTTAAAATCGCTCAGCGCCAGGCCATGCATGGTAATGCTGATGCTGCTGTCTGCTTTACCCTCAATTACAAAATTGGCACTGTATTGTATCCCGTTAAAATTATACAATGCGATATAGCTGATATAAAAAACATCATCGCCTGCATCTACTATTTCATTGGTAATTTCAGGCACAATGGTGTCCCAGTTTTCGTTTCTTACAGCACCATATATCATGCGTACAATTTCTGTGCTGCCACATTTGATATACCGCAGGTTGCCTGCTTCATATATGCAGGTCATGTTTCCGGCCTTTAGTAATTTGTATGGCAGTAAATGAACGTCTAGCGCAATGTCAAAACTTTCCTCAATCATTTTCTTTATATATTTTAATTAGTTGACCTTACTATTAATTTGGTATGCTAACTGTCAATATGCGCTGGGTTCAGGATAATTTTTTGATGCATCGTCCAGCACCAGCACCCAGTCACTACCGCGGCCCACAGAGGTTGGTGTAAATTCTTTGCTGCCGGTATTGTCAAACTCACCCAATGCGATGGCATATCCATCTCTTGGATTAAACCACCAGCCACGCAATTTCGGGGCGGCTAATTTGGAAGTATTCACGGTTGTCTTTCTGCCATAGGGAATATACACCATCATAAAATCTTCAGCAGACGACACGGCCGCCATTTTGTATTCCAGCCCTTCGGGATTATTACCGGCAATAGCCGATTGATCCATCACCAGTTTTTGCCATTTGCGTTTTTCAAACATACGCCGCATGTAGCCTACCTGGTAGGCACCCCGGTAATTCATAGCTACATGCCAGTTGGTGCGTGCATTGTTGATGGGTTCCCGTTTCTCTGTATACATCTGCCAGATATTGTGATCGCCATACGTATGTCCTGCACCGCCGGATAGCATGTTCCAGTAAGCTGCCTCCCTTGTATCAAAATCATCCATCCAGCCTTTCTCGCCGGGATTCCAGTCATTGGGATGATCTTCATAATTGGGTTCAGCATTTAGATGCGGTTTCGCATTTTGCAACGTATAGGCTCTGATATTAGTTTTATAATCGGGGTTGCCCACTTTATGGCCCGTCTGCGACATATGAAAATCAATCCATGCATCGTCAGCAAAAAAATCGTAGGAGCTTGAACCACCGCTGGGATGATACGTTAATAAATGTTTGTTTTGATCCACAGATTTAATACCGGCTGCCATGGCCCTGATAATGGCAAAGTGTGTTTCATTTTTGGGGATGCGATCACCTCCTAATACCCACACAATGGATTTATTCAGATATCTTTTTGCCATCCACGCACCAAATACTTTTGCATTTTCGGGAGTAAAAATTTCAGGGCCTGTACCCCATTGATCTTTGTACCATTTATCAGCCCAGGTTGGCAACAGGGCGATGATAAGCCCATTTTTCGCTGCTTCATTTATTATAAAATCAACGTGCCTGAAATAGGCTTCGTTGGGTTTTGTGGGATCATTATTAATTAAAGGTTTAGCCCCATAAGCGTTGGGCGTATTGAGCCCATCCAGCTCTGCCAATGCAACCGCCTGTATTACCGTAAAGCCTTTATCAGCCCGGTTTTTAAGATATTCGATTGCTTCTTCCCTGGTAAGGCGGTGAAACAATTCCCATGCAGTATCACCCAGCCAGAAAAACGGCTTACCATCTTTTTTTAAGAGATAATGTTTATCGGCACTCACTTTAAGTTGTGCAGTAACAGAAAATGTCAGTAAGTTTATAAGGAACAAACTCAGCAATCGTTTCATATTCATAGGTCATTTAAAGTAAAAAGTAAAAAAGTAAAAACTTTGCCTGCTGTTTGAAAGTTACTGATTTAATCATTTGACATTAATAAATAAAACATTCTTATTTTAAACTTCCGTCAAATCACATTATTTCCGCAACGATAAATCCTGTTTTCGACTTTTTAATTCTTAATTCTGGCATCCCCTATCTTATCCATGCAGTTTCACCCGCAGCACAATATCATCCGCTGTAATATACAGCACATCTTTTGTTTCATTAAAAGCGCAATTGGAAGTTTTTCGTACATACACTTTTATCAGGCCCAACAATTTGCCGGCCGGCGAAATAATATTTATGCCATCAGGACCGGCACTGAAAATATTGCCATACTTAT
The DNA here is from genome assembly GCF_028288465.1 of Ferruginibacter sp. Classification (GTDB taxonomy): domain Bacteria; phylum Bacteroidota; class Bacteroidia; order Chitinophagales; family Chitinophagaceae; genus Ferruginibacter. The sequence continues at coordinate 17,230 of NZ_JAQBNR010000034.1, forward strand.
CCAGCTTAAATCCATCAGCACCTTGTTTTACAGCGGCTCTAATTTTTAAGTCAGTTCCATCAAGCAATACGCCACCACTTTTAATATCGCCGTTTTCATCGAGGTTATAGGCAAACCATTTCGGGTGTGTATCCTCGCTGCTGGCAACATACAAATTTTTTTCATCCAGCGACAAGGCGATGCCGTTGGGATTGGGAATAGAGTCTATCAACAAACTCGTTTTGCCGGTTGCATCAATTTTATACACGCCTTCAAATTTTAATTCTCTTGTCGGATCGTTGGCTCCTTTTGGTAAACCATAAATGGGATCAGTGAAGTAGATATTGTTTTTACTATCGGCCACTAAATCGTTCGGACTGTTGTATTTTTTTCCATTGTAATTGGCTGAAAGTACTGTAAAATCAGGCTTTGGTGAATCAAGCGGGGTGTTTAATCTTACTACCTGCCGGTTACCGGACTGGCATAAAAGTAATCTTCCTTCTTTATCCAGCGTAAGGCCATTGGCGCCATCTTCGCCGCCATCGCGTTTTGTGGCTGCCGTGTAACCTGATGGCGTTAAATACAATTTTGTAGTATCACCGGCCTTCCATTGAAATATTTTATTTTCCGGCACATCTGTAAACAACAACATTTGTTTGGCTGCAATCCAAACCGGCCCTTCACTCCAGGTGAAGTTTTTTCCAATCACTTCCAGTGTGGCGTTACTGTCAATTAATTTAATAGCACTGCTGTCGTAAATTTCTATTTTACCAATTGCACTGTCAGGTGTTGCTGTCGTTTTATCAGCTGGTTGATTGTTGCAACTATACACGCCGATGGCACACAGCAAAACTGAAGTGAAGAAGATATTTTTCATGATGGCCTATTTTAGCAATGATAAATTTATAGATAATGATTGAAAATAAACGCCTGCCCGCTGATCAGCGCTTCGTCTGCATTTTGCTGCCGGCATATATTTTGCAAACCCAATGCATTCATGGCTACCAGGTATAAATCAAGCAATACACCTTCTGATACAATTGTTACTGCCGCATATTTTTTTTGCAACAAATCTTCTAGCTCGGCGCCAATCAGCAGGCCACTTAAATACTGGTAATTTTCTGCTTTATCCAATACAGCAAACAACTGGTTGGTGCGGATATGAAAAATAGCATTGAGTACATTACTGTCAACCGAATCCTGCACACCTTTTATAAACCATGGGTTGTTTACAGTAACAGCACCGGTTTCCACCGATGCTGCCAAAATACTCTTTGTTCGCAGCAGGTCAAACAATTCTCCGGTCATGTAAGTAGCAATATTTATTACCAATCCATCGTGCACCATGACATGTTTGGAATGTGTTCCCGGAAAAACAAACAGCTCTTCCTGTGCAGTATCTTCAATACTGCAGCCAACCAGGATGGTTTCTTCTCCCCGCATTACATCATTGCCGGAGCGAACACCAGACACAACGATCAGGTTATGCCGGAACAAATCCGTAGCCGCAATAAAGTGCGTCTCAAGCTCAGCTTTTTTGATATAAAACGGAATGGGTTTATATGGCAATTCTATCATCCCAATGGTAGAAGAAGCCATGCCTGAAATTACCACTGTTACTTCGTTTAATGTAAGCCCTGCCTGCGCTTCCAGTTCTTCAATAGGTTTCAACAGGCAATTGGTATAAAACAACATCCTGTCACCATCGCCGGAGTCTTTCCACAAAGCATGAGTAGCAGCAATTCCTTGTGCAGAGTGGTTTTCGGCCAATACTTTTTTTGTACCGCTTTCAATCAACCGAAGCCTGAAAGAACTCGTACCCCAATCGCAACTGATAAAATATTTCATTACTTTTTTTAATGTATGTTACACAAAATTAGCTGTCAGCTTTATTAGTGTAATACGGTTTCGATGTCTGAAATTGTTTGTATGCGTTCCACCTTGCCTACCAAAAATATATAGCACAATGCGCCGGTAATGCCCAGTCCACCAATGAATATCAATGCAGGTTCAAAGCTGCCGCCTTTTACCAGGTAACCAATGATCAATGGAATAAAAACAGCTGCCAGGCCGCCGATAAAATTAAATACGCCGCCTGTTAACCCAAGCAAATGCGTGGGTGCCAGCGTAGATACAAATACCCAGGTAATGGAGGCAAAACCATTTCCAAAAAATGCAATGCACATAAACAAAATAGTCAGCGCCGGGCTGCTGACATAGTTGGCTCCGATGATTGCGGTAGAAAGCAAAAGGCCTGTCACCACTGGTATTTTGCGGGACAAGCTTGCAGACACGCCTTTCTTAATCATATAATCAGATAAAAAACCAGCCAGCAAAATACCGGCGAATGCGGCAAGAAAAGGCACCGATGCCAGGAAACCGGACCTGATAAAATTCATGCCCCGGTATTTTACCAAATAAGTGGGAAACCAGGTTAGAAAAAACCACATGGTACCGCCAAGTGAAAACTGGCCCAGGTAAATACCCCATAATTTTCTATGACTGAATACTTCTTTCAAATCGCTCCAATTAAATGGAGCTGGTGCTGGTTTATTATTTTTATTTTTCCGGTTGATAAGGCCGCCGCCTTCTTCAATGTATTGGAGTTCCGCCTCATTTACCGTCTGGTGTTCAAGCGGATCCCGGTAAAAAAAATACCAAGCAATCCCCCACACAATACCAATAACACCGGTGATGATAAATAAGCCCTTCCAGCCGGTACAATATTCCAGCGCCGTTAACGCGGGCGCTAAAAATGCCAGCCCTACAAACTGGCCGGATGTATAAATTGCAATGGCTGTGGCCCGTTCTTTATCAGGAAACCAGCTGGTAACAATGCGGTTATTGATAGGGTAAGCCGGCGCTTCAAAAACCCCCACCAGCATACGCAAAATAAACAAGCCAATAAACCCCGCTGCAAAGCCCTGGGCAATAGTTACAGCCGACCAGCACACCAAACTAAATGCATACACCAGCCTGGCACCATAACGGTCAGCCATGATACCGCCGGGTATCTGCAAAATAGCATAGGTCCATCCAAATGCAGAAAAAATATACCCCAACTGCACAGGTGTCAATTTAAGGTCCGACGTGATCATCGTAGCCGCAACAGAAATATTACTGCGATCCATATAGTTGATCACCACATTTACAAAAATGGCGGCCAGTATGGTGAATCTTACACGTGTGGGTTTTTGCATCGGGTGAAAAATCAAAATTCAAAAGTCAAAAGTCAAAATTGGTTACTAACAAGCTAATTAGGCTTATAAAACGATCACTCCGTTTTTATTAATTCAAAGGTCAAAAGTCAAAATTGGCTTCGGGCAAATCGGTTAGACTTTATATACCGAAGAATCTTTTTTTGCTTTTTTACTTTTGAATTTTTACTTTCCTTAAACTTACAACTTATTACTTTCAACTCTCTTCTTACCATTCCGCCACACTCCCATCCGGATGACGCCACAAGGGGTTGTGCCAGTTATGTCCTTCCTGTTCCATTTTTATCACATAGGCCTCGTTGATTTCGATGCCCAGACCCGGCCCGGAAGGAATTTTTACAAACCCATTTTCATAATCAAAAACAGAGCGGTCGGTAATATAATCCAGTAAATCGTTGCCTTTATTGTAATGAATACCCAGGCTTTGTTCCTGTATAAAAGCATTGTGGCAACTGGCATCTACCTGCAGGCAGGCAGCCAGCGCAATGGGCCCCAGCGGGCAATGAGGCGCTGCCGCCACGTCAAACGCTTCCGCCATCGAAATAATTTTTTTACACTCTGTAATGCCACCGGCGTGTGATAAGTCCGGCTGAATAATATCGACATATCCATCTTTCAGCAAATCTTTAAATTGCCAGCGGCTGAACATTCTTTCGCCGGTTGCAATGGGGATGGAAGTTAGTTGCGCAATGTCTCTCAATGCTTCATTGTTTTCGGGCAACACCGGCTCTTCAATAAACATTGGGTGAAACTGTTCCAGTTCTTTCGCCATCACTTTTGCCATTGGTTTATGCAGCCTGCCATGAAAATCAATACCGATGCCAATGGTATTACCTACCGCATCTCTCACACTTGCCACGCGGCTTAATACACGTTCAATTTTATCATAGCTATCTATATATTGAAGTTCCTCCGTTGCATTCATTTTAACTGCCGTAAACCCATTGGCTACAGCCTTTGCAGCTTCATTGGCTACGTCGGCAGGCCTGTCGCCGCCAATCCAGGAATATACTTTTATGCTATCCCTTGCTTTGCCACCCATCAGCTGGTAGATGGGTGCGTTAAAAAACTTTCCCTTGATGTCCCAAAGCGCCTGGTCAATACCGGAAATCGCACTCATTAAAATGGGGCCGCCGCGGTAAAAGCCGCCACGGTACATTGTGTTCCAGTGATCTTCAATGTGCATCGGGTCTTTGCCCACCAGGTTTTGCATCAGTTCCTCAACAGCCGATTTTACAGTGGCGGCTTTGCCTTCAATAATCGGCTCCCCCCAACCCGTTATGCCTTCATCGGTTTCAATTTTTAAAAACAACCACCGCGGTGGCACCTGGAACAATCTGTATGATAGAATCTTCATAAATATGAATTAACTGTTTAATGCGGTAATTAATTGTTGGGCTTTGTTGGTAAGCGTAATTAAATAGGTTTCATCTATAGTGGCCTTGCTGTTTACCAGTGCACTGCCAATGCCAAATGCAACAGCACCGGTGGCTGCAAAGGTTTTTATATTACCGGCGTCAATACCACCCGTTGGCATTACCCGGATATGATTGAGTGGCGCTAAAATATTTTTGACATAGGCTGCATCAGGAGCCGGAAAAACCTTTACAATATCCGCCCCGTTATTATGGGCCGTTAAAATTTCCGTTGGCGTATAAGCGCCGGGAATACTAATTCTGCCAGCGTCCCTGGTAGTTTTAATCACGGCAATATCAAGTGCCGGTGATATTAAAAAAGCAGCACCGGCTGCAATGGCATTGTTGGCATCGCTTACATTTAACACCGTACCGGCACCTATCAGCATCCTGCCTTTAAAAGTTACACTTAATTCTTCTATCAGTGGTAAAGCAGCTTCTGAGTTCAATGTCACTTCAAGCAACCGGATACCGCCGGCATACAACGCTTCGGCTATACGCACGGTTTCTTTTGGCGGCATGCCGCGAAGAATGGCTACTATTTTATGATCGAGCAGCTGAGATAATAGTTGCATATAATTTGAGATAATAATTTTGTTCCTGGTTCAAAAAAGTTAACAGCATCAAATATAAACAAGGAACATTGAATTCATTTTTTTTATAAAAGTACCTTTATAATATAAACTGTAAACAAAAGGCAATACAGCGTTGCATATTATTAATGCCTTTCTTTTCTTTGCTGATTTTATGTAAAATTTCCGGGCTTTATTTGGGTGCAATCAGGCATTTTATTTTATCTCCTGAATTACCTGTTTACTATTTTATTATTTTTAGTAATACTTAAATGATTGTTATGAAAAAAATGTGTTTGCCGCTTCTGCTTTTTTTATGTCAGATTCTGCTGGCACAACAGCTATATCAAATGCCGGAGGGTGTGCAGCAAAGTACCATCAGCAGTTTTGAAAATATCAATGGCATCAAAAATGCCGGTGGAAAAACGAATAACACAGGTAAGGGTAATGCCTTTGAAGATCTGAAAGCAGGCGCTTCAAAAACATTGCTGAATGTACAGGGCGCGGGTATTATTCAGCGGATGTGGTTTACGGTGAGAGACCGGTCGCCCGAAATGTTGCGCAGCATGCGCTTGCGTATGTACTGGGACAACAGTTCCAAACCCGCTGTAGATGTACCTTTCGGCGATTTCTTTGGTTTTGGTTTGTCCAAAATGATCCAATTTGAATCGGCGCTTTTTTCAAGTCCTGAAGGCCGGTCATTCAATTGCTATATTCCTATGCCCTATAAAACTGCCGCCAAAGTGCTGATCACAAATGAAAGCAGTAATGATATAGAACTTCTTTTTTTCGACATCGACTTTGTAAGTCTTGTAAAACCTGATCCGAAGGCACTCTATTTTCACGCCTACTGGGCCAGGCAAAAAACTTCTGCCCTCGGCAGCGACTTTGAATTTTTACCTGCCGTAAAAGGCAAGGGAAGATACCTTGGTGTAAACATGGGTGTAAATGCAGACAAACGGTATGCAGACACCTGGTGGGGCGAAGGCGAAGTAAAAATCTATAAAGATGGCGACGATAAACTGCCCGGTTACAATGGCACCGGTTCGGAAGATTATATTGGTACCGGCTGGGGACTGGGTACTTTTACCAATATGTACCAGGGAGCAACCATTGCCAACGACAGCACCAAACAATATGCGTTTTACAGGTTTCATATTCCCGACCAGGTATTTTTCAACAGTAGTTTCCGCGGCACCATTCAGCAGATTGGTGGCGGCGATCTGGAACTGGTAAGAAAACTGATCAAAGAAAACGTTCCCTTAAAACCAGTAACGGTACAATCAGAAGCAGGCTTCAATAGATTACTGGATAATCCGCTGGATATAAATGATGCAGCGTTTCCAAAAGGGTGGGTTAATTTTTACCGGGTAGATGATTACTCTGCCACTACTTATTTTTACCTGGATAAACCTGTTACCAATTTAGCGACGTTGCCCGATGTAAGTGAACGGATTAAGTAAAGTTTTTTTCTGCAAAACCAAAGCCAGATAATGACATTGCCTGGCAGCAATATTCAACAGCAGCAATACGTAAAGGTTGCGGCTGCTTAAAGTATTGTGTGGAGTTAATTCTATTCCCTCATTATGATTATGTCATCAACCACTTTTTCCAATGGCCCATGCCCTACTGTCTTAAATAATACAATTCCGCTAACTTTATTTTCTTCTCCGGCCATTCCTCCTGTATAATACTATAGTAGGCGGAGTTCCGGCGGGTGTTGTTATCCCTTAGCATATCATTTCTAAAAATACCTTCCAACTGGCCGCCTATTTTTTCAATTGCCTTTCTTGACCGCACATTATTTTCGTCCGTTTTTAACTGCACACGTACTGTATTTAATTTTTCAAAACAATGTGTCAGCAACAGTAGTTTGCATTCGAGGTTAACAGGTGTAGCCCAGTAATCAGGATGCAACCAGGTGGAACCAATTTCAAGCTTCAAATTTTTGGGCTGCAGGTCCAGTAACGATGTACTTCCTATTATTTTATTTTCTGCCTTATGAACAATAACAAATGGAAACCTGGTTTCAACGTTCCGTTCAGCGAGGGCCGTAGTCAATACCGATAAAATTCTCGATGAGTCCGTACCGTCAAACGGATAAAATTGCCAAATGCGCTCGTCTTTTGCCAGTTGTTCCAATACCGGAAAATGCATTTCTTCCAGCGGAATTAAATTGACCGTTTGGCCTTGTAAAATGGTGGGATAATTTATCCAGCTGCTCATGCGGTTTGTATTTGTTTGACGGTCATTATTGCAGCTGCGAAGATAATCGCATAGCCAAATAATCATCTCTCAAAAAAGATAGTCTTAAAAAAGATAAATTTCTACCCTATAATGCAACCCTCATTAAAAATAAGTTGTCAGCTTTTAAAACGAAGTATATGAAAAAAAATACCCGGTATCTGTTACAGTCCCTGTTTGCGTTTACAGTGATTACGATCCTGTTTTCATCCTGCATAAAAGACACGCTCAAACGAACCCGAACCTATACCATGTATACCCCCGTGTACAAAGAAAGAGCAGTTGTGCTGAGCTCTATCAATAGCAATGCTTCAGAAGCCATTGACCAGGCAGGTAAAATTTATGTAAAGGATAATTTTATTTACCTCAACGAAGTCAACAAGGGAATTCACGTGATTGACAACAGCAATCCTGCCAGTCCGCAGCGGGTTGCTTTTCTTTCCATTCCCGGCAATACCGATATCGCCATCAAAGGCCACACACTGTATGCGGATATGTACAGCGACCTGGTTGCGGTGGACATCACTGATATTCATAACACCAAAATCACCAGTACAATCAGTAATTTTTTCCCTGGCCGTGCCCAGTTTTACGGCCAGGCTACCAACTTTAATGAAATGATTGTAGTTGACTGGATTAAGAAGGATACCACTGTGGAAATAAATGATTATGTTACTCCGCCGGTACCGGGTACCTGCAATGGTTGCTATTTTGCAACACTGTCATCATCGGCAGATGCAATCAAGTCTTCATCTACAGGAACCGCAGGCTCTATGGCGGGCATGGTGTTAATGAAAGATCATTTATATGCGATTACGGAAATGCATAGCCTGGGTATTGTAGATATTACCAACGAAACAACCCCAAAACTGGATACGAGTTTCTTCGCCGGCTTTGACCTGCAAACTATTTTTCCTTTTGAAGACAAATTGTTTCTCGGCTCAGCAATTGGCATGTTTATGTTTGATGTTAGCGACCCGGTGCATCCTGTAGCTGTTGGTGAGTTCTCTCACGGAAGGGCCTGCGACCCGGTTATAACTGACGGCCACTATGCTTATGTTACATTACACGCGGGCGACGGTTGCGGAGGCAGCTCCAACGAACTGAATGTAATTGATGTAAACGACTTAAAAAATTCAAAACTGGTAAAAACCTACCCGCTAACAAAACCCACCGGGCTTAGTAAAGATGGCGACCTGCTTTTTATTTGTGATGGCACCGATGTAAAAGTGTACAATGCTGCTAACCCTGCTGACTTGCAGCTATTGCAAAAGATAACAAGTAAAGATCCGTATGATGTTATTTCGGGAGATAAGAAAGCGATGGTGGTGTGTCCGGACGGCTTATACCAGTATGACTATAGTGACGTCAGTAACATCAGGCAGTTAAGTTTCTTTTCTATTAAAAATTAATTGTACCCCGTTTTATACATTAGCTAAGACGTGTCGCTAAAAAACAAATACCGGGCTATCTAAGCCCGGTATTTGTTTTTTTTAAGATTAAAAATATTGGTATTCATGCAAATTCTACTAACCTAATCCTTCATGGAAAAATTATTTCCGAATACAAATGCCATCGTACATCAGGCAGTATTTTAATGTGCTGTGGTTATTATTTTATCTGCACTATGCCCGGTGATACCAAAGGAAACAGCGTGAAGACTTTTGCATCGTGACCCGGGATGATGTATTTGTTATCAGAGGCCAGCGTCTTCATTCTTTGCATGGCTTTTACATACCCTGCCGGATCAAGTGTGCCTCCAACGGAGGGCGGCGTTAAATGCTCCAGGCTATAATATATCCAGATATTGTCAGATGCCAACACCATTTTTTTAGTGCCGGTATTCACCATAACATATTGAGAATTAAAAGTGTGTTTTGATCCCGTGTACACCCTGATACCTGGTATAATTTCTTTATTGTCTCCTTCAATCAATGTTAACCTGCCAGCCAGGTTTGCGGCGATAATTTTCAGCACATCCCTTTTATTAAAGCCACCGTTATTACCATTCTTTTGCCAGGCGGTTGCCACAAAATAATTGAAGTCTTCTTTTTGCATCCAGATTTGCGCATTGGGAAAAAGATCAATCCCGTCGATGTGATCCCAATGCGGATGGCTGATGATGATATCGGTAATATCGCCGGGCTTTACCCCGGTTTTTAACAGCATCGAATCCGGCCGGATATAATTGACAATACCAAACTCTTTCGCATCTTCAATACCACCTAAAAATCCTGCATCCAGCAAAATATTTTTGCCGTTTTTTTCCTTTATCAGCCATACCATAAAATCAATCGCCACACTATCGTGGTCCGGTCCTTTATATGCCCAGGCCGAAACAGGCGATGGTTGCGCTGTAGAAGCAAAGCGCAATGCATACACTTCGTACTTATCAGGCTGGCACCATGCACTAAGGGAAGTGGCCAGCATTACAAGCAATGCAAACAAGCTATTTTTCATTGTCTCATTTTTAAGCAATCAGGCGGCAACGCAACAGCAATACCGCGACACTCTTCTCGAATAATTGACCAGGCACCGATACTATACAACCCAGCTGCTTTGTAAAGCAATGGATGGCTATTGCGCACAGTCCAGTTTTGCTGCATATTTGCTTAGGCTGCCAAAACAGTCTATTCGAATGCCTGTATTTCCGTTTACCCAAACCCAGCTGAGTTTCATAAATACGGGATCTTTTTTGGGTATTTTTACTTCGTAATAATAATAGCCGGCGAGTGTTTTGCCATCGCACTTTTTAAGCAATTTTGCTTTAAAATCGTTTTTACCAAAAATACTGTCAATGGTAAATTTAGGCTGTAATTCAGGACTTAGCGGCGAGCTCACAATGCTGAAAGAAGTATAGCCACTGCGGGGGCCTTTCAGCATCACGTTCCATTTTACAGGTTGACCGGCCTGCATAAAACTGCGACCATTAATGGTGAGATCTGCGGTACCAATGCGGAAAAAATTAATGCTGGTATCGTCGCTCATGGTAATTTTATTTTCTTTCCATTTGACAGCAAATTTTTTGGGGTTGTCCACCGCCCAGTCGCCCACATTCTCATAACCGTTGGCATCCGTTACCAGGCTTTTAACAAGATCATACAATGTGGGTTTAGGTTGTTGTGCATACATGATCGTGGTGCAGCAAATAAAAAAGGCGCTTAAAAAAAGTTGCTTCATGTTTTTAAAGTTAAAACATTTATTGAATAGTTTCCGGTCTCCTATTCTTGCTTTTTACAGAATGAACTTTTTACTGAAAATAATTTTCTCACCAGCTTTTAAATGGCAATAAACCAGCAACTCGTACCGGATTTTAGACAATTCCGAAGTTGAAAAAGCATCCAGCAATTCCCTGGCATCTGCTGCCGGAATGCGGTATTCGTATTCGGCTCTTGTTGCTCCATCATTTTTGCCCTTTATTGTCAGCCAGCCTTCTGCGTCCGTTAGTCTTACGCGGATGGTTTTATTTACGTCTGTCAATAAATAACCCTGCCTGTATAATTGTCCCGCCCGCTTTTTTGTTGCGGCCCATTTTTCTCTGTCGACTAAAAACTTTCTTTCTATTTCCTGTGCCATAGATTTTATTACTTTTAAAACTGCCGCAACAAGGTAATGCCTTTCTTTGCAGGGCCCTTATTTATTGTTAAGTAACTTTGATCTGTATAAAACTTTTCTATGGACAGCTATCAACAAGAGGCGTTTGCTGAATTAGTGGTTTGGCAAAATAAGATGATCCGCCGTCCAACAATATTGAATAAGTTGGCCAGTACACTCCAAACAAAAATCAATAGCTGGATACCTGAAAAAATACATGTTGCCATTACGACTGTTATTAAACAGATGATCCGGGGTGTTTTATTTGGCGCCAAATATACTACCGCGGAACCTTTAACGGATAAATCGCTGGAAGTAAGGGAAACGGCCGTGCAGGAAAGAATTAAGGCTTATAGAAATACGGCTGCGGTAGAAGGTGGCATAACAGGTGCAGGTGGCATACTATTGGGCCTCGCAGATTTCCCGCTTTTAATTGGCATTAAAATAAAACTGTTGTTTGACATTGCAGCCTTGTACGGATTTGATGTGGCCAATTATAAAGAACGGGTGTACATACTGCACATATTTGAACTGGCTTTTTCCAGTCATGCCCATAGAAAAGATGTGTACCTGAAAATAGCTGATTGGGAAAACTATGCTGAAACGCTGCCCGCAAATATGGAAGATTTTGACTGGCGAAAATTTCAGCAGGAATACCGCGATTATATTGACCTCGCAAAGATGGCGCAGCTTGTTCCGGTGATTGGCGCACCGGTTGGTGTCATTGCTAATTATCAACTCATCAAAAAATTGGGGGTTACAGCGATGAATGCTTACCGCATGAGATTGTTTAAATGATAGCTTGTTTAAATCCGATCGTTATTCCGGCGCAGCCTATGCCTGCTTCTGGCGCAGGACTCTGTCCTGGTGACAGGCGTTACTACTGTTTTGCACAGTTGGGTACTAGTCCGATATAATTAAATCCTGCAACCCTTTTTCAGATGTAAAATAATCGGTTGCACTGCTCAGCTTCCAATGCCATGGCTCTGTTACAAACCCAGCCCCTACCTTCTGGCGCAGGACTCTGTCCTGTTGCCAGACGTTACTAGCGTTGCGAGGCGAATGCTACTCCAATATAATCAAGTCAAGCAATCCTTTTTCGGATGTAAAATAATCTGTCGCACTGCTCAGCTTCCAATGCCAGGGATCTGTTAGAAACCCAGCTCTTACTGGATTATAATGCGAATAGTCCAGCCGTTGATTGTATGCCAATGTTGAATCCAATAAAACAGGATGGTTTTCGTGTTCCCAAAACTTGAACCTGAAATTGCTGCTGCTTTTTTTACCCTCCGCCTCAAATGTATTCAGCATATGTTCCTTTCTGCTTTCTGCCGGGTTGTTGATGATGGCATCCATTAACTTCAATGCGGTAAAGCTTTTGATATTTCTTAATTTCAATGCAAGATCATTGTTTGTTTTGCATGAACTGATCATTTGCAAATGATTTGTCATCAGTACCCAGGCATGTACTTTAAGCCTCGGTTCTTTTGACAAAACCGAATGCTGTTCAATAAAATTTCCCGGTAAATATTCCGTGTAAAAACATCTGTCCAACCTGCTACTGTGGAGGTAGTAAAATAAACGCCTTGCTTATCGGTGAACTTGTATTTGGTACTCATCTTTTTATAATAAACTTACAAAAACGATTTTTCAATTTTCTGGATTTGTAAGCTGTTCTTCCAAACGATTTTAATCGTTGCTGTATTAACTAACGTGCAGACTTAGTTTTTGTTTCGAAGTGTATTCTGAAGGTCGTATTAGTAACGCCTGGCATCAGGACAGAGTCCTGCGCCAGATGGAGGGAACCCTGCGCCAGATGGGGTATCTTTACCCCTAGAGTAAATAATAAAAACTAAAGAAACCTGAGTCGATTATGAAGAATTTAAGGTCTTATTATATTTATTTTCTTTGCCTTTTTTCACTCCTTCTTTTATTTATGATAGGTTATTATAAATATAAAAAGGCGATTGATACAGTGAATTTTCATGAAAATGTAAAAGTAAGAATTTCAAAGGTTGTTTGTAGTGAGACTAATAACAGATACAATTACTTAGTATTCAGTTATAATGAAACAAATCATATTTTAAATGTTGGAATGAGAATTTGTGAGTCTTATAAAGTTGGTGATAGTGTAAACTTGCTATATAATAGAAATTACGATACATTTTATTCAAATGAAATTAATACTAGAAATGAAGTATGGGGAATGACTATTTCTGGATTTTTTTTCTTTATTGTATTAATTCAGTTGTTTTTTAAATGGCGTATTGGTAAGAGATTGAAATTACATTAAGCAACTGGCGCAGGGATGAGGCGAGGGAAATAGGACAGACTCCTGCGCCAGTTAGAGGTTTAGGTAACTGGTGCTTTGAGGGGCTTAATGCAAAGTATCTACAGGCAAAGAGCCACGCCGGCTTCCCCCTTCTTTTAATATTTAAAATACTACATCCTTTCTAATTTGCTTTGAGCTTGCTGTTTAAGTACCCAACAATGGTTATAAGGCATACTAACACTACAAGAGAAATAATGATACTGTTTGTGGTCCTTGCCGGTACATTATGGCTGCTTGCACCTGCAAGCCCCCAGAAAAGCAGGTCCACAAACGCCAATAAAATTAAAATAACACTGATAATATTTAATGCAGTCTTCGTCATTTTCGCTATTTATTTATAAAGCAATCTGAAGCCCTACAATCTTGATAGGTTCCAGTTTTCCAGTACACTTACCGACTTTGGGGAAGAGCTGGAAAAAGAACAACCGTACAAGAGTGCGACGCCAATGCAGCCGCACAAAGCTTCCCGGCCCGGACAATAATTATTTTATTACAAACCGGTAAGTGCCGGATGAAATATTGAGCTTTTCGGGCACTAGTTTTCCATCCAGGTAAACATGCTGGCCGGCTATTACGTCAAGCTGAACCGTTGCGCCGGAATCGGCCGGGATGGTGGCGGTGAATTCGATGGTTTGCCCTACCCTTTTCCAGAAAGAAATGATGGCGCCGTAAGGGCCGGTATGGCTGGCGGTAAAATGACTGAGGCCGCTAACAAAATGCGGCTCCAGTAGAATATTTTTAAAACCGGGATGAGTTTCGTCTGCCTTGATACCGCCGAGGCCTTTAAAAAACCAGCCGCCAATTTCGCCAAACATCATGTGGTTTAAAGATATGTCCCTTTCAGCTTGTATGTTCCAGTTTTCGTACAGCGTGGTGGCGCCGTTTACAATCCACCAGCCCCAGGAAGGATAGGTATCCTGGGCGGCTAATTTGTACGCAGTTTCGGCCTGGCCGTTATCGCTGAGTGCATTCAGAATGGCTTTGGCGCCTAGCACGCCCACATCCAGGTGCATACCGTCGGCCGCAACACGGGCAGCGAGATTGGCAGCCACTTTGCTTTTTAATTCCGGCGCCACAATACCCCATTGCAGGGCCATGCTCATTTCGGTTTGCAGCCCGCTGCCATAAATATTGGTAGTGGCATTAAAATATTTATCATTGATGGCTTTTTTAATTTTTGCCGCCAGCGCTGTATAGTACACAACGTCTTGGGACTTGCCGAATAATGCCGCGGTTTTGGCGAGTATGGTAGCATCAACAAAATAATAAATGGACGATGTGTATTCAAGCGGCGAAGAAGATTTTACCGGTACCCAGTCGCCACGGCCAAAAGTGGTTAGGCCGCCAGGGCTGATACTCTCCACATATTTCAGGTATTGTTTGATGTTGCCATAATTATCTTCCAGTGGTTTTTTATCGCCGTAAAATAGATAGAGGTTCCAGGGAATGATGGCGATGGTGCTCGTCCAGTCGGTACCGTTGGAAGTGCCATAGCCCCAGCCTCCGGTTGGAACGATGTCCGGTAGTACGCCATTGGGTTGTTGTTCGTCGCGGTGATCGGCCATCCATTTTTCATAAATGGTAATGCCATCGAAATTAAAGAGCCCGGTCTCCACCGCAAAATGACCATCCCCCGTCCAGCCATTTTTTTCCCGTTGCGGGCAATCGGTGGGGTAGCCCATCAGGTTACTCAAATACGAATTGTTGGTAGCCCACCACAATTTATTAATGAGCGGGTTGGAAGATTCGAGGCTGCCCACAGGCTCCACATCACTGTGCATAAACCAGCCGGTTACATCTTCCTTTGTGAGCGTGATGGGTTTGTTGCTGGTGATTTCCACATACTGAAAACCCTTGTAATTAAAGAGGGGCATAAACTGTAACGCGCCTTTGCCATTGAGCGTTACAATGTCGGTACCATAAGGATCCGTATCGTCTGTTGGGCGATAGTACACATCAATATTCGACATATCTACGTGGCCATTTTTGTACAGGCGCTCGCCATGCTTAATGCGAACGATGGTTCCATCTTCGCCGGTAAGGCTGGTTTGTGTAACACCAGCAATGTTCTGACCGAGGTCGAACACATAACAGGTATCACTGAATTTGTTGACTGAGCGGGCGGGTATTTTTGTAACGTTGCGGATTGGCCGCATCAGCTGGCTCGTAATTTTTTGCGATGGCGTAGCTCGAAGGGAAATTTCGCTCCAGGCAGTGTCGGTGAAATTCACTGTATTCCAACCAGGAATTTCTTTATGCGTATCATAATGCTCGCCGGTATAAATGCTATTGAATACAATGGGACCGCTGTGGGTTTTCCAACTGCCATCGGTAGCGATGGTTTCGGTACTGCCATCCATATAGGTGATACGGATATCCATACAAAAGGCAGGACGGGCACGCCAGGGCGCCCGGTCGAAATTCCATACGGCCATGGACTGGTGATTGTACCAGCCATTGCCCAGCAATAGGCCCACGGCATTTTTACCGGCCTGCAATTGGGCGGTAACATCGTAGCTCACATAGAGGTTACGCCGGTCGAAGCGGGTGTACATGGGATCAAGGCGATGGTTGCCTACTTTTTCGCCATTCAGGTACAATTCATACAAACCAGCGGCTGCAACGTAGGCCCTTGCTGATTTTACGGTTTTAGCTGCTGTAAATACTTTTCTGAAATAAGGCGCTGCGGCCGCATGAATGCTGTTATTGTCACTGATCCAGGTGCCTTTCCAGTTTTGCATGTTCATCATTCCGGTTTCGAAACTTGCGACTGCGCTGGGTGGCAACGGTTTACCAAGCTGGTTCCATAGCTGTACCTGCCAATAATATTTGGTAAAGGGCGCCAGTTTGGCGCCGCTCATGGTGATGATATTTTGTTTGAAATTATTTTTCTTAGAATCCCATGTGGTGGCCGACTGACGGCTTACAGCGGCGGAATCTGTACCGACGATGATGCGGTAAGCTGTTTGGGCGACACCCTTTGCGGTGTCTTCTATTGCCCAGGAAAGTCGCGGATTATCCATATCAATACCGATTGGATTTACGAGGTGCTCGCATTGAAGACGGGTAACTTTCTGGCTGTACACGTGGCTACTGATGGTAATAGCAGCAATCAAAAACAAAGCCTGCAAAGGCAGCAATTTTACAAAACGCATGGTAAGGTTTTAAGGAGAAAAAATTTTAAGTAAATTAAAACTAAATGAGCAAAGCGAAAGCTATTTTTTGTTTCACACAACGGGCACAAAGGATACAATGTCGACAAAGTCAGCTATAAGCTGACTTAATTGATTGGTATGCCAAACCAGGTAGTCTTTTTTTCATAGAAGAGGGATTTGCGTTTTGCTTTTGGCCGGCTAAAATAATGGGCCAGGAATTCCTGTTGCTCTTTTACCTGGACATCTATTACATCCATGGATTTTGTCAGCTGCGTAATCAGTGCGGCGGCATTGGCATCCGGGTTACTGATTTTTTGAAGTTTATTTTTAGCGGCTTTCAATTTGTTGCTGGCCGTATCCATCATTTGCTGAATTTCTGCATCTTGCTTTAGCGGTGTAAATTGATTGTTCCAATATTGCAGGTAGGTATTGAGCAGGAATACGCCATCATTGTAATCTGCTACGGCTGAATTGTACAAATCAACATCTTTATTGCGGTTGTAATTTTCTATTTCTGCGTTAAAATGTTGCAGCCGGTCAAAGGTGAGCGCATGCTGTACGCCATTACTTTGTATACGGCGGCAGGCTGCTTTTAACTGTTCTATGTGATCCAGCTTTTCATATTGCTGCAATGTATCTGTAAAATTAAAAAATGGTTTGGAATGATTTTCGGCAGTTCGCTCTTCCATAAATTCCTGGCTGGTAACCGGGTAATTTAAAAATTGCCAGAGCGGATCAAAAGGCATATGCGACTTGATCAACGCAGAAGGCTTCGCCATATAAAACCCGTTGTTGATCTTTTTTACAAACTTTCTGTTGGTAAGATAACCCGAACCCCAGGTAGGGTCGAAGAGCCACCAGGTGCTGTCAACATAAGCGGCACACCAGGCATGTGGAATATAATCTGTAAAACCATTTTGCTTTGTATAGCCATCTACCACAAAAGATTTTATGCCAGTCTTTAAACAAATATCATTAAATAGAGCGGCAAAGTTTTCACAAATTCCCTTGCGGGTTCTAAGCGGTTTGCTGATCCGCTCATCTTGCTGGCCATAAAAATTAATGGCAAACATATTTTCAGCATCGTATGCAATGTTGTTTACAATCCAGCTAAAAATGGCCCTTGTTTTTTCCTTATCATTTGTAAAATTGGCATTGATATAAGATGCAATGCCTTGTGTTGTGGCTGTTGCTGAATCTGGTATTTGCAGCATCTTTTTGTCTATGGCTGCAAACTGTCCCTGCGCCGTAGTTTGAACTGCAAGCGTACCGGTAAACAACAGCAGGATCAGGACAAGTTTAATTTGTTTCATACTTGATACAGGCACCTTAGTTAAAAAAGTAAACAGCCAATTCGGGACATGCCCGTTTGAATTCTAAAGATAATGGGTAAAAATAAATGAAGATCACTATTACCGCAATATTTTACCCGTGCATGCACCCATATACCAATTACTTAAAAGCCCCCATTAATCAATGGGGGCTTTTAAGGCGATATTTTTTGCGTTTGTTTTTTCCAGCGAATTAAAAATCGCAGAATGATTCAACTTTATTCTCAGTTACTCATTGGTAATATCCGTACTGGTGCTGTGCCCGTCGGTTTTATAGATGTAATGATCTTTTTTATTCTTAATGAATGTTGACTTGAGTTCCTTGTGCAGGTTGGCAGCCTGTTTCTTACCATTTACAACCAGCTCTTCGCTGTTTAATGTAAATGAAAGCTGGCTTCTGTCTGTAACAATCCCTGCATCAACCAGGCGGTTGATAATATCTGTAACCGCGTCATTTTTTAAAACCGGCAGGCTAAGATTCAGTTTGTTTAACACGTTTTGCGAGAATTGTTTTTGCAACTGCAGTTGCTGATTTCTGATGAGTTGCAAATTGTGATTTAGCTGCAGTTTGTTTTGCAGGTTGAGCTGATTTTTCAGTAACAGCTTTGATTTTCCGTCTGCATATCGATGCTCATTTTCCAGCTGCTCGAGTTGCAGTTTCAGTTGTGTGTTCTGTTCAGGATCGTATTCAGCGTCAACCAGGCTTTTCGCTTTATCCTGCAGTAACTGTTGCTCACTTTTTAACTCAGCCAGTTGCTGACTGAGCTGGTCATTTTTTTCAAGATTGAATTTTTGTTCTATCAGCCGCAGGTCTTTATTTGTCATTTTCAATTGCTGTTGTTGCAACAATTTCAATTGCCTGTTCAGGCGAACACTGTTTTGCAGTGCGAGCTGGCGCTGGCTTTTTTGCTGCGTCTTTTGCGAAGCAAGATCATGTTCTGCCTGTAATTTACCCTGTAAAAGGGCGCTGTCTGACTGTTGTAATACCTCCTCCTGCAGCACCAGCTGATGGTCTTCCTCTAGCTCTTTCTGTGACTGTTGTAATTTAAGCGCTTGTTGCTTCTGTAAAGCATTCAGTACCTGTTCGCGGCGGCCGCTTTCTATTTCGTCAACCATCTTTTTGTAATCAATGAAGTTTTCTTTGCCTACTGCCAAATCATTCACCTTCAGTTCACTGATGGTATCATTTGTTGTTGTATAGCTGTATTTTTTTCCGTCGCTGCCCAAGGCTGTTACCGTGCTGGTTTTCTTATTGCCATCGTAATTATCGTTAGCTGAAATATTTTTAAAACTGATCCCCTTGCCCGGCACAGTATCGTTTGCAGAGGCCAGGCTTGCTTCGTTATCACTGGTTGATTTTATCTCATTACTTGTGCTGTTAAAGGGTATAAAGGCTGTTTGCTTTGCTGCAGGTACAATGTTTTGTTTCGGGACAAAAGCGAATGCGGTTGCTGCAACCACCACCAGCATGAGCGTTATTTTCTCCATGGCATTTAATTTTTTATTTTCATTTGTGAGTATTCTTTTGGCACGGTTGAGCAGGCTGTTAGTGTTGCCCAATGCCAATGCATATTGGTGTTCTTCAAATTCTTTTTCTTTAAAACTGATCAGCGCTTCCAGGTACAATTTTTTGTCGGCGTTGTATTCCAGTACAATGTCATCACAGCAAGCTTCTCTTTCTTCATGTATCAGGGATGAAAGCCAGCGGACAAACGGATTAAAGAAGAAAACGGCTTCCACCAGCCTTTGCAACAGGTTGATTAAAAAATCCTGGCGCCTGATATGTGCCAGTTCATGCACCAGCACGGTTTCTGCCTGTTCAACAGAAAGCTGCGCAAACATGCCGACCGGGACCAATATGACTGGTTTTAAATATCCCAAAACAACAGGTACTCTTACCCGGATAGATTCTTTTATTATCACTTTGGTGTGCATGCCAAGCAGGCTTGCCAATGTGTACAATCTTTCCTTCCAATCCTGCGCTGCTTCCATGGCACCGCCGGACCGGAGCTGCCAGGCATACCGCAGCCCGGTAAGCATTTTTATACAATTGAACAGGAAGACGATCGCCCAGAAAGCCGTGATGTAACCTGCATATTGATCTCCCAAAGAAATAAATGGCTGAAATAATGTTTGCCCGCCATTGGGCGCCTGCTGATAACTTACAGCATCCCCAGACGTTGTACTGGTTGAAAGCCTCACCGGTTCGGCACCGGCCTGGCCGTTACCGGACAAATCGTTTGTTAATCCTGGTTGATTCAAAAACGTGATCAGTGCCATGACAACAAAACAAGCAAACAATATTGTAAGCAGGTTATACCGAACTACTGCTTTGGAACGCCTCGTGGCCAGTACAATGCAGCCCGCAATGGCGGCCGCAACCAGGCCCTGCCAAATGGAGTGAAGCAAGGTCCAGCAAATGGCTTTTACGAGGCCGGATGAAATAAAACCAAATAGGAATAGCAATTTCATAGCAGGTGCATTTATTTGTCAGCATCGTATTTTTTAAGCAACTCCCTGATGGCATCCAGTTCCTTTTTGGATGTTTTTTTGTTGCCGAGCAACTGCATCATCAGGCTGGAAGCAGATCCATTGTAAAGCGAATCCACAAAACGGTTCAGCAGCTGTCCCTTCACTTTTTCTTCCGGGTGCGCCGGGTGATAGACGTGCTTCATATTGCTTTCATCCCTTACTACAAGTCCTTTTTCTGTCATGATCTGCATCAGCTTTAGGGTGGAAGTATAATTGACTTCCCGCTTTTGTTGATTCAATGTATCATTTACAAAGCGGACCGTTGACGGACCGTGCTGCCACAATACCTGCAATATTTCCAGTTCAGATTTGGTGGGTTCAATGTTGTTATTTTTCTTTTCCTGTTTCATCAACTAAAGTTAGGAATTTTTTCGTACGAACAAATATTGATTAAAATATTTGTTCGGAGTACTTCTATAAACAAACTTTCAGGTTATAAATAAAAGAGGCTCCGTTGAAATTAACGGAACCTCATACGATCAGTAAAAAATGAGGCTGGCAGATAACTTAATTAAAACCGCACATATTTTTGGATGGTTCCATCAGAAGGAATGTACCCGTCATAAATGGTGAGTGTATCTTTTACAATTTCAACATACAGTTTGCTGTATGGATCATCTTTCAACCTGATAAAATCCATGTACCTGCCTGTTACATGTGACGTATCCTTACCGGTTGTATACCTCCCGCTGTCGATCACGGTATATGCCGGCGCAACTGAATTCGCGGTAAACTTATATGCTGAATCCGTAAACTGGTAAGTATTGCCATTACCCGGCTCAAAGACCGGATTACAGTTGGGCGTTTGGCATCCATATAAAATCCGTAACTCCCAGAAACCTTTTAGCGAAGCTGAGTCGGTAACTATATAACCGGAGCTCATCAATTTATTTTTTAGGGGGCTTTTATTTTCTTTTTTACAGCCTGTTATTACAAGCATGATACAAGCCACACAAAACAAAGGAATGATGCATTTCATAAACGCGTTTTAATTGTATGGCTGACCGCCAACATAAGGAAAGGGTTGCATGGGAGGCCACACATTTCCTGCCATCAGTTCTGCAATCATTCCGAAGCCCTTTTAGCATTACACAGCTTCTATTATTATCAGTGTTTTTTGTTTTTTTTATAAAGCAGACCAATATACCGTTTCGTATTTTGCTGCAGTGACAGGATGCTTTCCTGTCCCGAGTCCCACAATCCTTTTCCCTTTCGTATTGTCCGCAACACTTTATCCTGATCAAAATAAAACCGGCCTTCATATGCAGGAATCAATTTTTTGTAATCCGTCTGGCCGTT
>NZ_JAQBNR010000055.1 GCF_028288465.1 Ferruginibacter sp.
TGGTGCGACCGATTCGTTTTAGGGCGCTTTCATGTCCTGTCCATGTTCCTATATAAATTACTTCCGGATCGGCAATTAACCATTCAAAATCAATTTCACTGAGGCCGGGAATACTATCAACGTGATAAGTAAAATACCCTACCACCGCTCCGGCATTGGGCTGTGTTTTTACAACATCAGGTATTTTAAGCCTTGCTGAATAAGTGCCAAAATGAGTGAAGTTATTTGAAATAATCTCTGGTCCACGCCCGGGCCCCGCAGAATCCGCCGGATCGATCTTAAAGGAAAGTATTTTAGTACCCGGTTCTGTGATTGAATTTACTCCGAATGCCTTTTTAAAATCAGCAGCATTGCCAGTTGAGCCATACCTGAAAAATTTTGAAACAGGCATATTGAAATTTTCAACAAAAGAGCCCTGCTCTTTAATTTTTTGAGCCTGGATAAACTGGCAATTAAGGCAAATTGCCATAATCAATAAGTGCTTCACGTTCTTTTGTTTTTTATAATAAATAGAAAAACTATGCAAGAAATCTAAACCCGGTAAAGAATATCACGGCTATTATTAGTCTAAATTTACATAGAAACTGAATGATTGCTGATTTAATCAGCTTCGAATCCGGATTGTCTGACGCATAGATGTTGCTTTCGGTAATTTTGTAGCAGCCATTTAATTTTTAGAAACATTCTTCCTCACAAAGTTTTAACTTTAAGGGTAACATTTATACTCAACCCGCTCCTCCGGCATGAATAAAAAAATCGTTTTTATTGTTTTGATATTGGGCGCCCTGGCGGTGAGCAGTTGGTTAATTGGCATCCGGAAATCAACCATCGATTTTACAACACAGGTAAAGCCTATCATCAATAAAAATTGTATCACCTGCCACGGCGGGGTAAAACAGAAAGGTGGTTTTAGTTTATTGTTTCGGGAAGAAGCGCTGGCCAAAACCAAAGCAGGCAAACAGGCGATTATACCCGGTGATCCCGAACACAGCGAAATGATCCGGCGGCTAACACTGAAAGATCCCGAAGAACGGATGCCTTATAAACATGATGCACTCAGCAAAGAAGATATTGAAATTTTATCTGCCTGGATAAAACAGGGTGCGGCCTGGGGCCAGCACTGGGCCTATGCCCCGGTAAAGGAAGTTGCAGTTCCGCAGGCAAAAAGTTTCTTTGGTTTAATCAATAAAAAAAGTGACTGGGCAAAAAACGAAGTTGATTATTTTATAGAACAAAAACTGAATGAACAGGATTTAAAACCATCGCCGCAGGCAGATAAAAAAACGTTGTTAAGAAGGGTTAGCCTGGATTTAATTGGTATGCCGCCTTCAGAAAATATTGCACAACAATTTCTGAATGACAGCAGCAATAATGCCTATGCAAACCTGGTAGATTCTCTATTGGCCTCGCCGCATTACGGTGAAAAATGGACCAGCATGTGGCTTGACCTGGCACGGTATGCCGATACCAAAGGTTATGAGGCAGACATGGGCAGAAACATCTGGAAATACCGTGATTGGCTCATCGAAAATTTCAATGCAGATAAACCCTATAACCAATTTTTGGTGGAGCAAATTGCCGGCGATTTGTTGCCGGATGCAACAGACGATGATTATATCGCCACCGCTTTTCACCGCAACAGCATGACAAATGATGAAGGTGGAACCGACAATGAAGAGTTTAGAACCGCCGCCGTAATGGATCGTGTAAACACCACCTGGCAGGGATTGATGGGCACTAGTTTTGGTTGTGTGCAATGCCACAGTCACCCGTACGACCCGTTTAAGCAGGATGAATATTATAAGTTCATGGCTTTTTTCAACAATGCAAGAGATGAAGATTCACAAGCCGATTATCCCTTGTTGCGGCAGTATTCGGGCCGGGACAGTGCCACCATTTTTCGCTTAACAAAATGGATCAACGAAAATGTTTCAGCTGATACCGCCAAAGCTTATTATGCATTTTTAAAAACATGGCAGCCAACCATCAACTCCTTACAATGTAACCAGTTTGTAAATGCAGCACTTGTAAGTAGCTGGTATGCCGGCATGCGAAATAATGGATCCTGCAGGTTACAGCATGTTGATCTCAGCAACAAACAGGAGTTATTGTTTCGCTATACATCGTCTGTAAAAAATGGTATATGGACCATCCACACTGATTCTTTAAACGGACCGGTTTTAACTACCGTACAAATTGCGCCGGTAAAAGAAGGCTGGCAAATTGCCAGTACCAAAATCAAACCGACAATTGGTTTTCATGACCTCTATTTTACCTATAAAAATAGCAGCCTGAAAACCGCGGAACAGACCGGCGTTTTGTTTGAATGGTTTCGTTTTGAAGAAGCCTTTCCCGGCAAAGAAAAACCGGGATACGATTCTGCCTACAGCTGGTTTTGGCAACTGATGAATGCGAAGGTGACCACCACTCCCGTGATGTATGAAAATCCACCAGACATGCACCGGGCTTCATATATTTTTAACCGAGGTAACTGGCTGGTAAAAGGAGATCAGGTAGAACCGGACGTGCCTAAATCACTCAACGCTTTCCCTGCCAACGCACCCAAAAACCGGTTGGGTTTGGCCATGTGGTTAACGTCCGATCAAAACCCATTAACAGCCCGGACCATGGTGAACCGGGTATGGGAGCAACTGTTTGGAAACGGCCTTGCAGAAACATTGGAAGACCTCGGTTCGCAGGGCATTGCGCCGACGCATGTTGAACTGCTTGATTGGCTCAGTTACCAGTTTATGCACCAGGATAACTGGAGCGTTAAAAAACTGATCCGTACAATTGTAATGAGTGCTGCCTATCAGCAGGATTCTAAACTCCTGCCTGAATTACAGCAAAAAGATCCTTACAATAAATTGTATGCCCGCGGATCAAGGGTTCGTTTATCGGCAGAACAGGTGAGAGACCAGAGTTTAAGCATCAGCGGTTTGCTGAACCCGGCAATTGGAGGCCCCAGCGTTTATCCCTGGCAGCCAAACGGCATCTGGCTTTCGCCCTGGAACGGTGAAGAATGGCAACAGCCAAAAGGAAACGAACAGTATCGCCGTGCAATGTATATTTTCTGGAAACGTTCAGCACCTTATCCATCCATGATGACTTTTGATGGTGTGGCACGTGAAGTTTGTACAGCAAGGCGTATCCGCACCAATACACCTTTGCAGGCGCTCACCACATTGAATGATTCGGCGTATATTGACATCGCAAGAAATTTTGCCTACCGCATGCAGGCCATTGCCGGAAAAGAAACCAGTGAGCAAATTAAAAAAGGATTTAAGTCAGCCACCCTGCATGATATTGACGCAAAAAGTTTACAGGCATTATTAAATTTATACAACACCGCTCTCAATAAATTTAAAAAAGATGAAGAGAAAACCTGTGAGCTGATTGGTGCACCAAACGAACACAACAATCCGGAAACAGCCGCATTAACTGTGGTGGCCAATGCAATGCTGAACCTGGACGAAGTGGTGACGAAAAACTAGGGAACATTATGAGTGATGATTTATAAATGATTAGTTATAGAGAAGAACCAATTGCGGTAGATAACACAACAAACTATTACAATGACACAAAAACAATTACACCAGCAGCGGTTGATCAGGGAGGCTGAAAAAGCTGTGATGCAGATGAATACCCGTCGCCACTTTTTAAAAGAAAGTGCCATGGGGTTGGGTGCGCTGGCATTGGGCTCGCTGTTTGGAAGCTGCGCCAGCAAGGGGCCGCAGAGCAGCAGTGTAGTGTTTGATCCTGCTCATCCGCTGATGCCCAAGTTGCCGCCTTTTGCCGCCAAAGCAAAGAGCGTAATTTACCTGCACATGGCGGGCGCCCCATCGCAACTGGAGCTGTTTGACTATAAGCCCGAGCTGATGAAAATGGATGGTCAGGATTGCCCACAGTCGTTGCTGGAAGGAAAGAAGTTTGCTTTTATCAGAGGTGTTCCTAAAATGCTTGGACCGCAGGCAAAGTTTGCGCAGCATGGCAACTCAAGGGCATGGGTAAGCGAAAATATGCCGCACCTGGCTTCTATTGTAGATGAAATAAGTTTTTTAAAAGCAGTTACTACCGACCAGTTTAACCATGCACCGGCACAGCTGATGGTGCATACCGGTTCGGCACGCTTAGGCAGGCCCAGTATTGGATCGTGGGCTACTTATGGCTTGGGTACAGAGAATCAAAACCTGCCCGGATTTGTGGTGTTAACCAGTGGAGGAAAAAATCCAGATGCAGGTAAAAGCGTGTGGGGAAGCGGCTTTTTGCCGAGCGTATACCAAGGCGTTCAGTGCAGAAGTGAAGGCGACCCTGTGCTGTTTATTAAAGACCCTGAAGGTATGGACAGGGACCTGCGCAAGGCCAGCATTGATGCCATTAACCAGGTAAATGCGGAGGAATATAAAACCTATAATGATCCCGAAATTTTATCAAGGATATCGCAATATGAAATGGCTTATAAGATGCAGATATCAGCGCCGGAGGTGATGAACATTAACAATGAACCGGCTTATATTCATGAAATGTACGGTACCCAACCAGGACATGGATGTTTCGCCAACAATGTGTTGCTTGCAAGAAAACTGGTAGAGAAAGGTGTTCGCTTTGTACAATTATTTGACTGGGGATGGGATAGTCACGGTACAGATGCAAGCCTTGCAATTGACCTTGGCTTTATCAATAAATGCCGCTCGGTAGATAAATGTATCACTGCGTTAATTCTTGATTTAAAGCAACGTGGTTTGCTGGAAGAAACGTTGGTAGTTTGGGGTGGTGAATTTGGCAGAACGCCGATGATGGAAAACAGGGAGGGCAAACAAAACCCCTATAAAGGCAGGGACCATCATACAGAAGCATTTACGATGTGGATGGCAGGCGCCGGTATCAAAAAAGGGTTCTCTTATGGAGAGACAGATGAAATTGGTTATAGCGCCATCAGTGGTAAAGTTGAGCCCTTTGATATCCAGGCCACCATATTAAACCAGTTGGGTTTTGATCATGAAAAGCTAACCTACGATTTCCAGGGAAGGCCGTTCAGGCTAACTGACACGAGGGGAAAAGTAATTACTGATATTTTGAGCTAATATTGTGAACAGTGAGTGCTAAGTAGTGAGTGAACTACTGCTCAGTGCTCGCTACTCGCCACTGAACACTCACCACTAACCATGCTGCTAAACCGAAGAAACTTTTTACAAACAACCACGTCTGCAACAACGGCATTATTGCTTACTTCGCTGGATGTATTTGCCATACCACAAAAAATCAATCAAATGAATACAGGTTTTAAACTGAAAGTGCTGGCTACCAACTGGGGCTACCAGGGAAGCATAGATGCTTATTGCGCCAAAGTAAAACAGGAAGGGTACGACGGTATAGAAATATGGTGGAACAATTCACAAAAGGAAACCGACGAATTATTTGCCGCACTAAAAAAGTATAACCTGGAAGTAGGCTTTCTTACAGCCGGCCATCAAAGCAATTATGCAGAACATTTTTCCAGCTTTAAACAGATGGTTACGGCTGCGGTTACCAATAAAGTACAATCGCCTTTATACATTAACTGCCATAGCGGTAAAGATTATTTCAGTTACGAAGAAAACAAGGCGCTGATTGATTTTACGATGACGCTGTCAAAAGAAACGGGGATAAAAATTTGTCATGAAACGCACCGCTCGAGGATGCTTTTTGCGGCACCGGTTGCCAAAACATTTATGCAGCAAATACCCGGTCTGCGTATTACAATGGATATATCGCACTGGTGCAACGTTAGTGAAAGCTTATTGGCTGATCAGCAGGAAACGGTTAACCTCGCGATAGAAAGAACGGATCACCTACATGCACGTATTGGCCACGCAGAAGGGCCGCAGGTAAGCGATCCGAGAGCGCCGGAATGGGAGGAAGCAGTAAAAGCACATTTTGCCTGGTGGGATGCTGTGGTTGCCATTAAAAAACAAAAAGGTGAAGTGTTAACAGTACTTACAGAATTTGGTCCGCCGGATTATATGCCTACTGTTCCTTATACTCATCAACCCCTGGCTGATCAATGGGCCATCAATGTTTACATGATGCATTTGTTGAGAAAGAGATATTTGTAAGAAGCCCCACCTATCCTCCCCGGAGGGAAGGAAATGGAGAAGATTGTAGCGGGTTCAGGGATTTTAATTTAATTTGAAAAACCAATTCTTTAAGCTGCACGTTTTACATTGTTCCTGGTTGCTGAAAATGTACAAGTGAGTGACACAACAATGCTAAATTGAAAAACAAAAGCTTGCCACAAAACTCTTTTTTTTAACCAGCATAAAAAGCGATTTTATTTTGCCTTAATAAATATTTATCTGTTGAAACTTTTATCAGTCATTGAATTTTTTGGTCATTTTCATCCGCTGCTGGTGCACTTGCCCATCGGTATTTTGTTTGTGGCATTGCTGCTCCAATGGATGAACCGTAACAATCAATATGTAGCGCTTGCCCCGGCAATTCCGGTTATTTTGCTTATTGGTTGTTGTATGGCCTTTGCGTCCTGCGTTACAGGTTACCTGTTATCCATCAGTGACGATTACGATAAATCGCTTGTTAGCTGGCACATGTGGATGGCCATCGCGGTAACATTGGTTTCGCTGGTTTTGTATGCGAAAGAAAAAAATCCGGCGTTTGCCATTAATAAAAAAATACTTTCAGCCGGGTTGTTTGTGTTACTGATGATTACCGGCCATTTGGGCGGATCGCTTACACATGGATCGGATTATTTGAGTCGCCCGTTGCAGCAAATTTTTAGCAACGATACTTTGGCGAATGCGACAATTAAGCCCATTGCCAATGTGCAGGAAGCCATTGCTTATACCGATGTGATTGCTCCCATTTTACAAACCAAATGTTACAGCTGTCACAACGCCAATAAACAAAAAGGCGGCCTGCGGATGGATGAAATAAGCCTGTTAATGAAAGGAGGAAAAGATGGTAAAGTAATCACGCCAGGCAATGCAGATGCAAGCGAATTGATTAAAAGATTGTTGCTGCCAACAGATAACGATCACCATATGCCGCCAAAAGAAAAGCCGCAGTTATCTGAGAGCCAGGTTGCCCTGCTGCACTGGTGGATTGGCAACAATGCGGATGCCCAGAAGAAAGTAAAAGACCTTGCACAAACCGATAAAATAAAGCCAGTTTTACTGGCCCTGCAAACAATTACTGAAACGCAAAAACCAAGAACAGATATTCCTGCCGCCGCAGTCACCAAATCAGATGAAAAAATTATTGATTCGTTAAAAGCGAGGAATATTGTTGTGTTGCCGGTAGCCCAAAATACCAATTACCTGATGGCAAACTTTGTAACAGACAGTATCGTTGATAAAGCCGATCTGCAGTTATTACAACAGCTAAAACCGCAGCTGATCTGGTTAAAATTACAGAACACCAATATTGGTGATGATGCCATAATGCAGGTTGCACAATTGACCAATCTTACCAAGCTTGATTTGTCAAATACATTTGTTACTGACAAGGGATTGGCACAACTGGCCGCGATTTCGGGCCTACAATACCTGAATCTTGTGGGTACAAAAATTACGGCAACAGGCGTTGCTCAATTAAAAACACTCAAAAATTTGCAGTGGTTGTACTTGTATAAAACGGGCTATACTTCCAAAGACTGGAGCACATTAAAAACTTTATTTCCTAAAACAACGATTGATACCGGTGGATACCAGGTTCCGTTATTAAAAGAAGATACTACACTCGTAAAAGAGCCGGTAAAAAAATAGTAAGCGTTTATTTTAAAATCCCTGCCAGTTTGCTTTCAAGCGCATCGCCTCTTAAATTCATGGCGATAATTTTTCCTGTTGGGTCAACAAGAACGTTGTAAGGAATGCCATCAAAGCCATACAATTTAACGGCGGCGCTGCTCCAGTATTTAAGATCGCTGATATGATACCAGTTCAGGCTGTCTGCCTTGATGGCATTTTCCCATTGGCCTTTATCCTGGTCAAGCGAAACGCCCAACACAGTAAAGTTTTTATCTTTGAAAGTATTGTATGCTTTTACCACATTCGGGTTTTCTGCCCGGCAGGGAGCGCACCAGCTGGCCCAGAAATCTACCAGCACATATTTACCTTTCAGCATACTCAATGCAAATGGTTTACCTGTTGTATCCGGTAAATTTATTTCAGGAGCCATACCTCCTTCATGCGGCTTTGCCTTGAATTGCGCAATCAGTTGATTGTACTGCGCAACCATGCTGTTCAAAGCCATATGTTTTGGAAACCTTGCAGCAAGACCGGCGACAGGTTTTTCTAATTTGTCTGGCTCGATGGTTTGTGAATATCCTAAAGCAAACATCGCCACAACGGGGTCTGTGGTGGTGTCAACATATTGGCTGATGAAATGGTTATATACAACTTCCTTTTCTGCCAGTTCATTTTTATTTACAGTTAACAGGCTATCAGATTGACCTGATGCGGTCATTTGCCGTAGCCCGGCCGACTTATTCTCCAACGCTATTCTTTGAGAACGAATGCCATCGAGGAATTTTTTTAATGAAGCATTTGCGGGAGAGGCAAATGTGCCTGCCTCAGTAGCAAGTTTATTGTAATCGGCTGTAAAACCAATTTCATCTTTATCATTGATCAATACAAAAAAGGCGCTGTCTTTTTCCAGGCGAATGCGGTACAACCCTTCTTCCACCGCCAGTGCAGATACTGTAAAGTGACCATTTTTTATCTCGCCAGTGTCCAGCACTTCCGGATTCTTTTCACTGAAAAACAATTCTTCCAGGTATATTTTTTGATCAGGCGCATTGCTGATCTGTCCGTTTACTGTAAATTTCCCCGGCTCATTTTTATTATTGCATGATAATAAAGTGGCAGCACACAAGGCAATAGTTAATAAGTTTTTCATTCCGGTTGTTTAATTTAATTTTTCTGCCAATAATTTATTTACAAGATTCATATCTGCTTTGCCCTTGCTTAATTTTTTAACTTCGCCTACAAATAATCCGATCAGGCCTTTTTTACCGCTTTTATATTCCTTTACTTTTTCAGGCATCTTAGCAATTACTTCGTCAACCCAAACAGCAACCGAGCCTGTGTCGCTTTCCTGCAGCAGGTTTAAGGTGGTGGCAATGTGTAAAGGTTCCTTTCGTGGATCAACCAATAAAGCATTAAATATTTTTGAAGATGCGATACTGAAATTCACCTTGCCTTCATCCACCAGTTTAATCAGTGCACTTATTTTTTCGGGCGTTAACGGAAAGTCTGACAGATCAATACCCCTATCGTTACAGTAAGATTTTACAGGACCCATCAGCCAGTTAACTACGGCTTTGTAATGATTGGTATGTTGTATGGTCGCTTCAAAAAAATCAACGAGTAATTTATCACCGCAAATTACCTGCGCATCATACACTGGTAAATTAAATACCGAGATATATTTTTTTTCCAGTTCTTCATGCAATGCAGGCAATGCATTTTTTACCTGCTGTAAAAATTCATCCGTAATGTTAAATGGGGTAAGATCCGGATCGGCAAAATAACGGTAATCATCTGCTTCTTCCTTGCTGCGCAATGAAAAAGTGGTGTTGTTATCGGCATCATAACTTCTTGTTTGCTGTATCACTTTTTCGCCACTTTCTACAATATCAATTAAGCGGTTTACCTCTACATCAATGGCACGTTTTACGTTGCGGATGCTGTTTAAGTTTTTCACTTCTACCCGGGTGCCAAGCTTTGTTTCGCCTTTTAAACGGATGGAAATATTGGCATCGCAACGCATACTGCCTTCTTCCATATTGCCGTCGCAGATATTAAGCCAGCGCACGAGGCGGCGCAGTTCTGTTACATAGGCGAATGCTTCTTCGCTGCTGTGCAAATCGGGCTCGCTTACTATTTCAAGCAGGGGAACACCGGCCCGGTTTAAATCAATAGCAGTATAATTTTCATCTACATCATGTAAACTTTTGCCAGCATCTTCTTCCATATGAATTCGGTTTAGCCGAATATGCCGTTCGGTATCTCCGGTCTTAATCCGCACCGTACCGCTTTTACAAATGGGCGTAGTATGCTGACTTACCTGGTAGCCTTTGGGCAAATCAGGGTAAAAATAGTTTTTGCGGGCAAAATAATTTTGCTGTTCAATTTCACAATGCAGTGCGAGCCCCAGTTTTACTGCATATTCAATGGCCTGTTTGTTCATTTTGGGCAGCGTGCCCGGGTGCGCCAGTGTTATGGGGCTAATGTGCGTGTTGGGTGCCGCGCCAAAGGCAGCGCTGTCGCCACAGAACAATTTGCTTTTTGTAAGCAGCTGGGCGTGCACTTCAAGCCCGATTACCACCTCGTATTTATCATTTTTTATCACGGTTGCAAATGTACAAAGAAGTTGGTGGCTATTTTCTAAAGGAGGAAATTTCAAATGCCCTCCTTTAGATAGGGTAAACAAGAAATCCATCCGCCAATGGCCGCGGCCACAGACGAATGGATTTTACATGGAGGTTTTCGTTTATAAGTTAGCGGTCTTCAGTTTTTTCGGAATCTTGATATCGAAATTCATTTCTGTTCCGTTTCTCTTCGCTTTGATAGTGTAGGCAGATTTGTCGGCTACTTCCTGCAACTGCTCCCTTGCATCATCTGTATTGCTTATTTTCTGACCGTTTATTTCAGTGATTACATCGTCTTTTTTAAGACCGGCTTTTTGTGCGGCAGATGAATCTTCCACATCAATTACTTTTACATTTCCACCTTCTTCTGTATCCTGAATTTTTAATCCCAACCTTTTTTGCCGCGGAAACATGCCGCCTATTAAGTCCTCATTCGGGCCAAAATTAAAATTGTCATCCATGTTAAAATTCCGGAACATGTCACCATCGGGCATTGGTCTTACCTGCACACGGGGAGCTTTAAAACCACGTACCATCGGACCTGAATTATCGTATTTAAAAACCATATTTCTTTCTTCAATCCGGTCGCCCAGTACAGCCTTAACATCCTTTTTTTTGCCATCCCTGATGTAGGCTATTTTTATTTCTTCCTTTGGTTTTTTACTACTGATGATTTCAGCCAGTTCTCCGGCGTCATTCACTTTTTCATCGCCTATTTTTGTAATGATATCATCCTTTTTTAATCCAGCTTTTTCAGCGGCGCTTTCTTTTAGTACTTCCACAATTTTAGCGCCTTCAGCAGTTTTTTCTGTTGTTACACCAAGGAAAGGCTTGTGAGCACCCGGACCTCTTTTCATTCCCTGTAAGCGGTCAAGACCAGCAATCTCTGGCATTCCATCCGGGCCGTCAAAATTAAAAGTCATATTTCCTCCATGATCGTCGCGGATGATGAATTTCCTTTTATTGATGGTTACATCTGCATCATTAAAGTCAGACAAGGGTTTTCCGTTGATGGTAACTTTATCACCGTCAATTTCAACATTGAGTTTAACGGTTTTATCGCCATTGCTTTTAATAATAATTTCCTGTGTTTCTTTTTTTCCTTTTTTATCCGGTTTTGTGATGTAGTCCTTTGAGTCTTGTTTAAGATCCTCCTGCGCTGATGCAGTCAATGACAAACTAATGAAACCTGCTGCCAGTGCGGTAAAAATTATTTTTTTCATGTTGGTTGATTTGATATACGAAATATTTAGTAGTTCAAATGTAGGTAGAATTTTTTAATTACGAATTTATTCGCAGATTATTTAATTGGTTTAACAAAATTTTTAAATCAGGCAGGGGTAGGAACACGCCGCAGCCTGTTCCTAAGGTGCAAAAATGGTATGCCGTACAAGAGGGCGACGCAAAACAATGATGACCACGGCTGTATCCTGGCCCGGACAAAAAATTGTCTTACAAAAATTAAATCAGTTCGGCCACGTGTTTGTGAATATTAAGTGCAATTTTATCCGTGGGCACATCATTTTCGTCGTTGCCAAACGGGTCTTCAATTTCTTCGGCAATCAGTTCCAGGCTGGCGAGTACATAAAAGATAAAAGCTACTACTGGTATTACGTAGTACCCGAGGCTGAATACATAACCGAAGGGTAGAGTCATTACATAGAAAAAGATGAATTTTTTTATAAATACGCTGTACGAAAAAGGGATGGGCGTATTTTTTATCCGTTCGCAGGCGCCGCAAATATCCGTAAAAGATTGCAGCTCTGCATTGAGAATGATGAGTTGATCGCCATTAATTTTTTGCTCTTTATACATTTGCTGAATATGCCTGAACATAAGTAAGGCAACCTGGTTGGGAATGTGTTTTTCTGTATCGATGTGTTTAAAAATAGGATGCCTGGCATCTTCTTCAAACAGTTCAATTCTTGTTTTTTCTGCTTTTAAGTGATTGCGCAAGGCATATGCGTAGGCCGGAATTATTTTCCTAAAAAAGAGGCGTTGCTCCTTATCTTCTTCTGGCAACATTACTGTAAGTTTGATGGCCAGATTACGGCTGTTATTGACCAGGCTGCCCCAAAGTTTGCGGCCTTCCCACCAGCGATCGTAGGCGGTGTTGGTTCTGAAAACAAGCAGCATGGATATGGCAAAGCCAAGCAGGCTGTGCATAAGCGGAATATTTTTTAAAAAGCTATTTACGGAAAGCTGAAAATATTCCATCTCCACGTAAGCAATAATACCTGAATAAATACTGATGCCGATAATCAGGGGGAACAACCGGCGAAAGCTATCCGCTTTGTGAAAGCGAAATATAAATGTAAACCACTCTTTAGGATTGTAGCTGATCATGAATTACCATTTTACCAAAGATATTTGTTTACCGATTTGCGGCTATAATTTTTATAATAATTAAGTGGCACGATATACTTTTACCTGCACGTTGTCTTCCATAATTTCTTTTACATACTGCATTCCAATTTTTTCAAGTACGTTTTGAGATGCGGTATTATCAATGTGAGCCTTACCAAAAATTTCCTGCAGGTTTAATTGATGGAGGCCGTAGTTTAATGTATGCTGTGCCGCCTCGGTAGCATAGCCTTTGCCCCAATGACGCGGCGTAAAGCGGTAGCCCAGATCTATTTCATTTGTTGATTGCAGCCATTTTAAACCACACCAGCCAATAAATTCATTGTTGTGTTTTGTATGAACGGCCCAGCGTCCAAGATTATTTTCATACTGCGGCAGCATGATATTTTGCAACACGTTTGTCGCTTCCTCAACATTCTTTAGTGCCGGCTCGTGAATGTATTGCAGTACACCGGGTGCACTGTTGAGTGTCCATATCAGCGGTGCATCTGCCATGGTAAACTGGCGCAAGACCAGGCGGGGAGTTTCTATGATTATTTTCATGGCATGCAATAAAAAAGGGAAGCCATTACAACTTCCCTTCGTTAAAAAATAAGAAGTTGATTTTTATAATAAGGATTTTACCTTTTCAATAATGGTTTTAAAATTACTTACATCCTGTCCGCCTGCAGTGCCCAGGTTTTTTTGTCCGCCACCGCCCCCTTTTATCAAACCGGCAACTTGCTCTTTGATAATTTTCGTAGCATCCAGGTTTTTTGCTGCTACCACTGTATCGGCGATACCAATGGCTACAAAGGCTTTGCCGTCTATGTTGCTGCAAAGCACTATCACGCTGTCGTGCAGGTGGCTTTTAAGATCGGTACATAATTTTTTCAGGGCATCTGCATTGCTGACTTCTATGATGGCGCCCACAAAAGTTACGTTGTTGATGATTTCATCCTGCTGCAATAATTCGTTGCGGATGCCTACCAGTTGCCTTGCTTCCAGCCCTTCAATACGTTTGGACAACAGGCTGTTTTCCGATTGCAGATATTGTATTGATTTTGGAATGTCTTTTGAATTTTTCAACAAACCACGAATTTCATCCAGCGCCACAAATTGTTCGTTGATGTAGGTTTCTGCTGCTGCGCCACAAACGGCTTCAATTCTTCTTACACCAGCAGCCACGGCACTTTCATGCTGTATTTTAAAGATGCCGAGCTCGCCCGTACTGCCCACATGCGTACCGCCGCAAAGTTCAATACTATACCCAGGATCCATAATCACCACCCGCACTATATCGCCATATTTTTCTCCAAACAAAGCCATGGCGCCCATGGCTACGGCTTCATCCTTGTGCATGGATTTTATAACTACCGGAATATTTTCCCTGATCTTTTCATTAACCAGTTTTTCAACTGCGGCGATTTCCTCATTGGTTACTTTGGCAAAATGGCTAAAGTCAAAACGCAGGTAATCATTGTTTACCAAACTTCCTTTTTGTGCTACATGCTTGCCCAGCATGGTACGTAAAGCTGAATGCATTAAATGGGTAACGCTGTGATGCACAGCAATGGCTTTTCTCCTGGCTGCATCTACTTTTGCTGTGACAGTTGTTTCAATTGCAGCCGGCAGCTTGTCAGTAAAATGAATGATCAAATCATTTTCTTTTTTGGTGTTTGTTACTCCGATGGCTTCATCACCAAATTGTAAAACACCCGTATCGCCCACCTGTCCGCCACTTTCAGCATAAAAGGGTGTGGTATCCAATACCAGTTGATATTGTTCTTTTCCTTTAGCCGTTACTTTTCTATACTTGATAATATTGCTTGCTGTTTCCAGTGAATCGTAGCCTACAAATTTGTTGCTGACATTTTCAATTAAGGTTACCCAGTCTTCCGTTTCTAAAGTTGTAGCGGCACGGCTGCGGTTTTTTTGTTGCTGCATTTCGGCTTTAAAACCAGCCTCATCCACGGTTAAATTATTTTCTGCTGCAATAAGAATGGTAAGATCAATCGGGAAACCGAAAGTATCCAACAGTTCGAAAGCGGTAGCACCGTTGATCGTTTTCGTTTGCTGTGACTGTGCCATCGCTTCCTCGATCTTCTTCAAACCCTTATCCAGCGTTCTTAAAAATGCCTCTTCCTCTTCTTTAATCACTCTTGCTACAAAATCCTTTTGTGCATTCAATTCCGGAAAAACATTTTCAAATTGGGTAGCAATTACAGGCAACAGTTGAAACAGCAATGGCTGCTTATAATCCAGATAAGAATAATAATATCGCACAGCCCTGCGAAGTATACGGCGTATAACATAGCCTGCGCCTGTGTTGGAAGGCAGCTGTCCGTCTGCAATGCAGAAACTGATGGCCCGTATATGATCAGCTAAAACCCTGAACGCAATGCTTTCTTTATCATCACCAGCTTTATATTCTTTCTTTACTATTTTAATGATTTCGGCAATTGTTCCGGTAAAAACATCTGTGTCGTAATTACTTTGTTTGCCTTGTATTACCCTTACCAATCTTTCAAATCCCATCCCGGTATCTACATGTTTTGCCGGTAATGGTTCTAGGCTGCCATCTTTTTTCCGGTTAAACTGAATAAACACATTGTTCCAGATTTCAATCACCTGCGGATGATCGTTGTTTACCAAAGTTTTGCCGGCCACTTGTTTTCTTTCTTCTTCGCTTCTGCAATCCACATGAATTTCCGTACACGGGCCACAGGGTCCGGTGTCGCCCATCTCCCAAAAATTGTCTTTTTTGTTGCCCAATAAAATCCGGTCTTCATCTACATATTTTTTCCATTCATTATATGCTTCTTCATCTTTTGGCAAGCCTTCTTTTTCGTCGCCTTCAAAAATGGTTACGTACAATCTATCCTTGTCCAGTTTATATACTTCAGTTAACAGTTCCCAGCTCCATTCAATAGCTTCCTTTTTAAAATAATCGCCAAAGCTCCAGTTGCCCAGCATTTCAAACATGGTATGGTGATAGGTATCCACGCCTACTTCTTCCAGGTCGTTGTGCTTACCGCTAACCCGCAAACATTTTTGGGTATCCGCAGCCCTGTTATAAGGCGCTTTTTTATTGTCCAGGAAATAATCTTTAAACTGGTTCATGCCCGCATTGGTAAACAATAGGGTCGGGTCATCTTTTAAAACGATGGGTGCCGAAGGCACAATGGTATGCCCCTTTGATTGAAAAAAATCAAGAAATTGACTGCGTATCTGTGCACTCGTCATCATAACCTGCTGTTTTGGGTTGATTTTTG
>NZ_JAQBNR010000068.1 GCF_028288465.1 Ferruginibacter sp.
GATAGAAACAGATTTACCGGATATGGGTTATACTTTTTTTATCCGTGCACATCGTTGAAATTCGAGTCGTTCGTCTTCCAATCCACCGCTGTAGTGTTATCCGTCAATATCCGTTAAAGCTGCATAATCAGCGTACCCATTAAAATTCATTCACATCCGTCAAAGTCAGCATCACCCGTGTTCCCATTCACCGATGTACGGAATCAGACATTAACTGTCCGCTATCGTACACCTTTCTTTGATGGTCACTCTATGATCCTTTACTAGCAAGGGTTTTAGCGTGGCATGGCTGTTGTGATAAGTGTGCAGCAGTAGTAAACATATCCAACCAAACCATGATTAAGAACTATTTCAAAATAGCCTGGCGTAATTTATCCCGCAATAAGGGATTTGCAATCGTAAATATCACAGGGCTTGCCGCAGGCATTGCCGTTTGTATGATGATTTTCATTATCATACAATTTCAAACCAGCTACGATAATTTTCATGTAAAAAAAGATCGCATTTACCGGGTGTTGACGGAATCTCATCACGCAGACGCATCCACGATTACTTATGGAAAAAATGTTCCTTTTCCAATGCCCGCAGCCCTGAAAACGGAATTCCCTCAATTGGAAGAAGTGGCGCCGGTGTATGCCAGCCACAATGATGAATTACAGGTAACAGATGCTAACGGAACAGGTGTAAAAAACTTCAAAGAACAAAGCGGCGTATTTTATACATCGCCGGCTTTTTTTAAGATGTTTAATTTTCCGCTGCTTGCCGGTTCATATGAATCATTAAAAGATCCGGACAATGTTTTGCTCACCAAAGAAGTGGCAGAAAATTATTTCGGCGATTGGAAAACTGCTGTCGGAAAAGTCATTAAAATAAAAGGTTATTACAGCATGGGCGCTGGATTGTTTCAGTTCCCGGCAACGCCGCTGAAGGTCTCCGGTATTCTCGCTACAATACCTGCCAACACTGACTTCCAACTCAAATTAGTGGTTGCTTATGGAACAGATTTTACAGGCGACAAAAAATACGGTTTTGATCAACCGCTTTGGAACCAGTCAGCGCCCGATTTTGGTTGTTATACAATGCTGCCGCAAAATATGTCTGCTGACAATTTCAATCAGCAATTGAGCGCATTCGCTAAAAAAGTGCAGTCTGCCGACGGTAAGGATAATTATGTGCTGCAACCAATCAGTGCGGTGCATTACGATGCTGCCGCAGGTAATTACAGCGGCAAAATAATCAGCCACCAACTCATCAATGTACTATGGCTGATTGCAGCATTCATATTATTGATAGCGTGTGTAAATTTCATCAACCTATCCACTGCGCAAGCCGTCAATCGTGCCAAAGAAGTGGGCGTAAGAAAAGTGATGGGCACCAATAAATCGCAACTGCAAATTCAATTTATTGTTGAAACATTTTTAATAGTAACCGTTGCTGTAATACTGGCAACAGGCATTACAATTTTTGCGTTGCCTTACGTAAATCAATTACTGGAATTATCGCTTGCCTTCAACATCCTGAACAACCCGACAGTCATTTTATTTTTGTTGATGTTGGCCATTGTGGTAACCGCACTGGCGGGTTTTTATCCTTCCATTGTGTTATCCCGTTTCAATCCTGTAACCGCATTAAAGAGTAAACAAAGCGCCAATACCAACGGTGGCATTTCCCTTAGAAGAGGATTGGTAGTATTTCAATTCATCATTGCACAGGCACTGATTATTGGCACACTCACCATTGTACAGCAAATGAATTATTTTATGAAACAGCCGCTGGGCTTCGATCAGGAGGCCATCGTAAATGTTGCATTTCGTGCAGACAGTACCGGTGGCAAGATGACTGACTATTTAAAACAGCAGTTATTATCAAACGGTATACAGGCCGTCAGCTTCAGCTCCAACACACCTGTTGAAGACAATAACAACATGTTTAGCAATTTCAAATTTGACCATGCAGCGAAAGATGCAGACTTCCAGGCGATCACCAAATTCGCGGACGAAGATTATGTGCCGACCTATAAATTACAAGTTGTTGCCGGAAGAAATTTACAGCCTTCGGGATGGACGAGAGAATTTTTAGTGAATGAATCATTCGTAAAAAGATTAGGGTTTAAAAAACCGGAAGACATATTGAACAAAGAGGTCAGCATAATGGGAGGCTTAATAAAATGTCCTGTTGTGGGTGTATTGAAAGATTTTAACAACAGGTCGTTGCGACAGGATTTGTCTCCATTGCTCATTGCCACCAACTCAACAATGTACCGGCAGGCTTCCATAAAATTGTCTACCACAAACATTGCTTCTTCCATGCAAGCCATCAAAAAGATATGGGAGACAACATTGCCAAACCAGGTATATGACTACAGGTTTCTGGATGATAAAATTGAAAGCTTTTACAAGCAGGAAAGCCAGTTAGCACAGTTGTATAAAATCTTTGCGGCCATCGCTATATTCCTTAGCTGTCTTGGTTTATACGGACTAGCCTCCTTCATGGCGGTGCAGCGCACAAAAGAAGTAGGCATCCGCAAAGTGCTTGGTGCATCAGAAGGAAGCATTGTGTATTTGTTTTCAAAAGAGTTTATCATGCTGGTGATCATTGCATTTATAATAGCATCGGCGGTTGCCTGGTATTTTATGCACAACTGGTTACAGAATTATCCGTACCGCATCAGCCTTAGCTGGTGGATGTTCATACTCGCGGGTGCCGGCACCATGCTGATCACCCTGATGACGGTAAGTTTCCAGGCGATCAAAGCAGCCATTGTTAACCCGATAAAAAGTTTAAAAGCAGATTAATTAATGGATAATTGATACTGCAAATACTGCAAACTAATTGAAGTCGTCAAATTACGCCCGTTAGGGAATGCTTACAAAACTTAAAACTATGTTTAAAAATTATTTATCACTCGCAGTAAAAAATTTCAGGAAACAAAAATTGTTTTCGCTGATTAACATTCTTGGGTTAACTATTGGCATTACCTGTTGCCTCATGATTTTTCTTTTTATCATGAATGAATTCAGTTATGATAATTTTCATAAAAATGGAAAAGATATTTACCGGGTAATGCGGGTGAGTAACATGAATGGCGTTACCCGGCAGATACCTTATCTGTCACCACCGTACGCGACTGCGCTGAAGAATGATTATCCCGATGCCATTAAAAATTCTTTGCGTGTATCGCCGGACAATGACCTGGTGACTTATAAAGAGGTTTCGTTTAACGAGAAAAAGATTTATCTCACCGACAGCAATTTCTTCCAGTTTTTTAATTTTCATTTGTTAAAAGGAGATCCTGCGACCGTGCTGAATAATCCACAGAGTATTGTGATGACGGCATCTGCGGCTAAAAAATATTTTGGTGATGAAGAACCTATTGGCAAAGTAGTTGAGCTGAACAAAAAATTAAAATTAACCGTGACAGGTGTTGCTGCCGATGTGCCGGTGAATTCTCACCTCGACTTCGATATGGTGGTGCCAATATCCAACTGGCGCAATGAACAGTGGTTTAATCAATGGCCCTCCAACAGTTTGTTTGTGTACGTGCAGCTGAACCCTGAAGTTAATCCAGCTAAGCTGATAAGTCTTTTCCCTGATTTTATGGAAAAATACATGGGTAAGTTTTACAGGGAAAATGGTTTTAAAACAAGCCTTACCATTAACCCGCTCAATGGTATTTATTTTGAAGGTGAATCGCCATTCGACAATGTAAAACATGGCAGTAAAAAGATGGTCTACATCTTCATGAGCATTGCTATTTTAATATTGCTGATCGCCTGTATTAACTTTATGAACCTGGCAACAGCAAGGGCATCCGACCGGTCGAAAGAAGTTGGATTACGAAAAGTGTTGGGTGCTGTAAAAGGCCAACTGGCCACGCAATTTTTATTTGAATCGTTGCTGTTTGCTGTGCTGGCTGCATTGCTTGCAGTTGCGCTGTTACAATTGTTAATGCCTGCCTATAATAATTTTCTTGGCTACCAGTTGCCGCCTTATTATAAAGATGCCCGTTTCTATGTTTTCATTGCAGGTGTTATTCTTGTAGTAGGTGTATTGGCCGGCAGTTATCCCGCTTTACTGCTGCCCTCTTTTTCTCCCATTGAATCCCTCAAAGGAAAATTGAAGGTCGGTAAGCAAGGTGCTTTTTTCAGGAAGGCGCTGGTTGTTTTTCAATTCGCTATTTCGGTATTGCTTATCATTAGCGTAACGATTGTGATGAATCAAATGCATTATGTAAAAAGTACTGACCTTGGTTTTAATAAAGAACAGACGATGATTGTGCGCATAGACAATGGTAAAATTTATGACAACAAACAGCTTTTTAAAAACCAGCTGCAGGGAGATCCATCGGTAAGCAACGTGTCTTTAATGTCGGGAGAGCCCGGCGGCTTTCATGATAGTTATGGTTTTGAAGCAGAAGGAAAACCTGATGAAAAGTTAAGTCTCAATACCGAGTTTGCGGATTTTGAATATGTAAAAACGCTGGGTCTTAAAATCATTGCTGGCAGGGATTTTTCCTCCTCCTTTCCAACAGATTCAACCGATGCTGTTATCATTAATGAATCTGCCGCGGCAAAACTGGGCTATTCGCCGGAACAGGCCATCGGCAAATGGGTAAAAAATATTTCGCAGGACAGCCTGCGCCGTACCATCGTTGGTGTTGTAAAAGATTATCATTTTACCTCCCTTAAAGAGCCCATCAATCCGCTGGTAATATCAACCAAAGCGGGCGACCGGCGGCTTGCTTTGGTGCAATTAAAAACAGCTGAACTTTCACCGGCGATCAACCGCATCAAAAAAATGTATTCCGCCGCTGCACCTGATTATCCTTTTGAATATACTTTTCTGGATGAAAAATTCAACCAGCTCTATAAGTCAGAAGTAAGACAGGAAACACTCTTAAGCATCTTCTCCATTATTGCAGTTTGTATCGCCTGCCTGGGTTTATTCGGACTGGCATCTTTCACTGCAGTAAAAAGAACAAAAGAAATCGGTATCAGAAAAGTGGTGGGCTCTTCGGTTCAAAAAATTGTATTGCTCTTATCAAAAGACTTGCTGAAGCCGGTGCTCATTGGAACGCTCATAGCAGTACCCGCCGGCTATTACATCATGCACAAATGGCTGGAAGGTTTTGCCTACCGCATTGCTATCAGCTGGTGGCAGTTTGCCATCGCTTCACTGATCGCAGTAGCAATAGCCTTTGTAACGGTAAGTTACCAGGCAATAAAAGCAGCGGTAGCCAACCCGGTTAAAAGCCTGAAAGCAGAATAGGATTTAATGGATAATTGATAATGCAGAATCTGCGAATAAAGTTGAAGTATTCAAATTACCCTCCGCCGCGGCGGAGATGGGGGCAAAACATCTAAATGCCTGAAAAGCTAAGCTATGATAAAAAATTATTTCAAAATTGCGTGGCGCAATCTCTGGCGC
The DNA here is from genome assembly GCF_028288465.1 of Ferruginibacter sp. Lineage (GTDB taxonomy): Bacteria > Bacteroidota > Bacteroidia > Chitinophagales > Chitinophagaceae > Ferruginibacter. The sequence goes on from NZ_JAQBNR010000068.1 coordinate 5,428, forward strand.
AGTAAAGGGTTTTCTTTGATTAACATTGCGGGTTTGGCTATCGGCATGGCTGCTGCAATACTTATTTTGCTGTGGATACAAGATGAACTTAGCTACGATGATTTTCATAAAAACAAAGACAGGATTTACGAGGTATGGAATCGTTATCCATCTGATGGTAAACTTGAGTGTGATAATGGTGTGTCTGCACCACTGGCCGGCGTATTAGAAAAAGACCTGCCAGAGGTAGAACGTGCAGTAAGGGTAATGAGTAACAACGGTGTTCTTTTTTCAGTGGGCGATAAAAAATTAATGAAATCCGGGAGCATGGTGGATACAGGTTTCCTGCAAATGTTCAGCTTTCCGCTGATAGCGGGCAACGCGGCCACAGCGTTAAACGATATGCATTCTATTGTGCTTACGGAAACAACTGCTAAAAGTTTGTTTGGTAATGAGGAGGCCCTGGGTAAGGTTGTAAGGCTTAAAAATGAAGAGGACTTTGCAGTAACTGGCGTACTAAAAGACTTACCCAAAAACTCCCGCTTCGATTTTGAGTTTTTAATATCCATGTCCAATTTAAAATACAGGCCGGGACAAGATTTGGGCTGGAACGATAACAGCACACCCACTTATGTGCTGCTGAAACCCAATGCAACGTATGCTTCTGTTGCTCCTAAAATAAAAGTGCTTAAACAGCAATACAGCGATGAAGCAAAAAAGATAAAATGGGAGCTTTTTCTTTACCCGATGGATCGTTGGCGTTTATATTCAAGCTTCACCAATGGTGTTGAAGACAACGGTGGCCGCAGCACATTCGTAAAATTATTTGGTATCATAGCGGGGTTAATATTATTAATTGCCTGCATCAATTTTATGAACCTCAGTACCGCACGCAGTGAAAAAAGAGCGAAAGAGGTAGGTATACGAAAAGCTGTGGGTGCTCAGAAAATGTCTCTCATCAGCCAGTTTATAGGGGAGTCTGTTTTTATCGCCTTGCTGGCTGGTATTGTAGCTATCGTTATTGTTCAGGTAAGCCTTCCGGGCTACAACCAGCTTACTGATAAAAAACTATCCATCAACTTTGGCAATATCTATACATGGATTTCATTTACAGGATTTATTCTCTTCACTGGTTTGTTAGCTGGCAGTTATCCTGCATTCTTTCTTTCCTCTTTCCAAACCGTTAAAGTATTAAAGGGTACATTCAAAAAAGCAAATGCGATTGTAACACCAAGAAAAGCATTGGTTGTATTGCAGTTTACATTTGCCACCATTCTTATTATCTGCACTATTATCATAAAACAACAGATGGACTATGCCCGTGACCGTGCCACCGGGTATAACAAAGACAACCTTGTGTATCATTTTATGACGGGTGATATACAGAAGAATTTTGCACTGATAAAAAATGAATTGCTTGCATCGGGTGTTGCTAAATCTATTACCAAAACTAACTCGCCGCTTACTGAAAGATGGAGTGATGGATGGGGACAAAATTGGGAAGGAAAAGACCCGAATGATAAAACATCTTTCGACCGGTTAGTAGCTGATGAAGGATTGGGTGTTACTGCAGGTTTACAATTTATACAAGGCCGTGATTTCGATTTAAAACAATTTCCTACTGATTCAACAGGTCTGATCATAAACGAATCATCCCTGAAAGTAATGAAGTTTAAAGATCCGATTGGTAAAATAGTAAGCGACCTGGGCATTGACTGGCATATTGTGGGAGTCATTAAAGATTTTATTCTTACCAGCCCTTATGAACCAACAAGGCCCATATTGATATGTGGTGGAAAAAGCAGCTTTATGAGTTTCAACGTGATGCAGATAAAACTAAACGGGAATAATTCTACTACGAAAAATCTGGAAACAGCAGGAACTATTTTCAAAAAATACAACCCGGAATATCCGTTTGAATTTAAATTCGTAGACGAGGACTATGCAAAGAAATTCGATAATGAACAACGTCAGGGAACTTTGGCCGCATTGTTTGCAGGGCTTACCATTTTCATTTCATGTCTTGGGTTATTTGGTCTTGCTACTTATATGGCTAAAAACAGGATAAAGGAAATAGGGGTACGAAAAGTATTGGGTGCTTCCGTAACCGGGATCACCACATTGTTATCAAAAGATTTTGTAACACTGGTAATTATTTCACTCATTATTGCATCGCCCACTGCCTGGTTTTTTATGAGTAAATGGCTGGGCGCTTTTTCGTACCGCATCCATATTCATTGGTGGGTATTTGCACTGGCAGGTTTTTTATCAATCATCATCTCTCTGATGACAGTGAGTTTTCAGGCTATTAAAGCTGCATTGGCTAACCCGGTAAAAAGTTTAAAAGCAGACTAGGTTTTAATGGATAATTATTTAGTGGATAATTGATAATGCAGAGCCTGCGGATAAAATTGAGGTATTCAAATTACCCGCCTTTAGGGGATGGGGGCAGCTTTCCCGGATTTGTTTTTATCCGTTTTCTTATCCGTACACATCTGATAGAATCTGCGTAATCAGCGTATCTATTAAAATTCGTGTGCATCTGTCTGATCAGTGTCATCTGTGTTCCATCTAAAATCTGCGGCCATCCGACCAAATCCGTGTCATCCGCGTTCCATCCTCCGCACACCCATCCTACGTTGTACGGAATCAGACATTGACTGTCCGCAATCGTACACCTTTTAGCGTCCGCCATTTCACAATCCTTTACTGGCAAGGGTTTTAGCGTGGCATGGCTGTTGTAAGCAATGATTGCAGTAAACATCTATACAACCACACCATGATAAAAAATTATTTTAAGATCGCCTGGCGAAACCTCCGGAGAAATAAAGCCTTCTCTGCCATCAATATTTTTGGGCTGGCCATTGGTATTGCCACCTGTTTAATCATTATGCTTTTTGTAAATAATGAGTTGAGTTTCGACCGTTACAATACAAAGGCAGACCGCATCTTTGCTGTTTCCTTCCAGGGAAATATCCAGGGAGAAAAGATGAACGAAGGAACAGTAATGCCACCGGTAGCACAAACATTAAAAACGGATTATCCTGAAGTGGAAGCATCCACCCGCTTACGCAATTTCGGCAATCCTAAAATTACGGTTGGTAACAAGTCTTTTAAAGAAGATGCCTTTGCTTTTGTTGACGCTAATTTTTTCCAGGTGTTTACTTTGCCGTTGATTGCAGGAGATGAAGCAACAGCCTTACGCGAACCCAATACGGTGGTGCTTACAAAAGCAATGGCACGTAAATATTTTGGTGATGAAGACCCGATAGGAAAAGTCATCACTTTAAATGGCGATAAAAATACACCGCTTAAAGTAACCGGGATGATCAACGAAGTGCCGGTGAATTCCAATTTTCATTTTGAAATTTTTGCTTCCATGTCGGATCTGCAAGAAGCGGGCGTAGATGATTGGATGAGATCTAATTTTCACACCTACCTGTTACTGGCCAAGAATTATGATTATAAAAAGCTGGAAGCAAAATTACCACAGGTGGTAGATAAATATATTGGCCCCCAAATGCTGAAAGCCATGGGAACCAGCCTTACTGACTTCAGGAAAAAAGGCAACGACCTCAGCTTTCATTTAAAACCAATCACCGCCATTCACCTGGACCCTGATTATCCCAACGAAATGAGCCCGGCGGGTGATGTGCGCAACGTGTATATTTTTGGCGCCATTGCGGTTTTCATGCTGCTGATAGCCTGTATTAATTTTATGAATCTTTCAACAGCCGGAGCATCCAAACGTGCCCGTGAAGTAGGGATCCGCAAAGTACTGGGTTCATTAAAATCAGAACTGGTAAAACAGTTTTTGTTTGAATCCATCATCATTTGCGCTATCGCATTATTACTGGCTATTACCTTCATTTACACGGCCTTACCCGTCTTCAATAATTTAACCGGGCAAAGCCTGAGCCTGCGCTTTGCAGATCATCCGTTTTTGCTGCCAGGCCTGGTTTTGTTTGTATTGTTTACGGGCGTACTGGCTGGAAGTTATCCCGCATTTTATCTCTCGTCATTTAAACCAATCGCTGTATTAAAAGGAAAATTTATCAACGGTAAAAAAGGGCTTGGTTTAAGAGGCAGTTTGGTAGTATTCCAGTTTTTTATTTCCATCATTTTGGCGGTAGGTACCACAGTGGTTTTTAAACAGCTTTATTTTTTGCAGCATAAAGATATCGGCTACAACAAAGACCAGGTGCTCATCATACCCAACGTATGGACGCTTGGAAAAAACCAGGAAACATTCTATCAGCAACTGGTGAATGACAGCCGCGTGGCGAGTGTGAGTGGCTCAGGCTATTTACCAGCGGGGCCAAGCGACAACAACAATTTCTTTGTATCGCCTCAACAGAATCCTGGGCAAATGATTAAAACTTTGCGATATGATGTGGATGAAAATTATATCGCTACGTTGGGCATTCACCTGCAAGCCGGCAGAAATTTTTCAAAAGATTTTTCTACTGATTCATCTGCTGTTATATTGAATGAAACAGCCGCTAAAGTAATGGGCTGGGAGAAAGGCGCCGTAGGACAGAACATTTTATACAGCAACAACAAAGGCGAAAAAATTAATTATCATGTGATAGGCGTAGTGAAGGACTTTAATTTCAAATCATTGCATGAACGTATTTCTCCATTGGTAATGTCTTACGCACCTAACCACGGCACGTTGATTGCAAAATTGAAAACTACAGATGTGGCAGGCTTAACCAATATGCTGGCGAAACGCTGGTTAGAACTGGGTTCAGAAGATCCTTTAAGCTATTCTTTTTTAGACGATCGTTTTAACAATACCTATAAAGGCGAACAAAAAATCGGAATCATCCTCGGCATTTTTGCAGGCCTTACTATTTTGGTTGCTTGTCTTGGGTTGTTTGGTCTGGCCATGTTTACAGCACAACAACGCACCAAAGAAATCGGCGTACGAAAAGTACTGGGCGCCAGCGTACTGGAAGTAACCAATATGCTCTCCAAAGAATTTTTAAAACTGGTGCTTATCGCCTGCATCATTGCATTTCCGCTGGCGTGGTGGGCCATGCACAAATGGCTGCAGGATTTTGCATACCAGACAACCATCAGCTGGTGGGTATTTGCCGGAGCAGGCATTGCTGCCTCGTTGATTGCTTTGTCGACCGTAAGTTTCCAGGCCGTGAAAGCGGCGTTGGTGAACCCGGTGAAGAGTTTGAAAGCGGAGTAGGTAATGGATAATTGATAATGGGTTAATGGATAATTAAAAATGCAGTAACTGCAAATGCAATAAACTATCAAAATTACCCCATTTCGGGGATGGGGATTTAAAATGTAGCAATTGCTCAATAACCAATGATAAAATTGTAATGAACAATAACCTGGAAGCTGTGAAGAAACATTTAGTAGCAACCTTACTGCTCATCGCTTATAGTCTGCTGCTGATTAAGATAATGGTGTTTAAAGATCTGCCGATCATAAGGATTGGACCGCTGATGTTTAGGTTTGGAGGAACGCATGATGGGCCGGCGAACCTGGTGCCATTCAAGACTATTTTGCTTTACCTGTTTGGCGGACAGGGATTGATTATCGGGGGCCTTAATATTGTTGGAAACATTGTGTTGCTTGTGCCAGTCGGATTTCTTCTTCCCCTGATTTTTAGGAACATAACATGGAAGAAAATGCTGGCCATTGCTGTTGCAAGTGGTTTGTTGATTGAAGGAATGCAGGTGGTGTTGCACGTGGGCATATTTGATATCGATGATGTAATACTGAATGGGTTGGGTGTTATGGTTGGCTACTGGACGTTTTTGATTTTGATGAATTGGATGCGTTCAGGGAAATTTAAGACGGTTGTTTTTGCAGCACTAATAGTAATTATTGTTGCGGGTGTTTTGGTGTATGCATTTTATCCGAAGGGGCAACCTCCAAAAGATTTCGGACCGGGTGTTAAAAGGAATGTTCGATTGGTGTGAGCATTTGTGGATCAGGGAAAAAACAAATGATGTCTGATGGCGGATGTCTGCTGGCTGATTTTTTTTGGTTTGAACAGTATTGGTTTGTTGGAGATTATTTTTTTAAAAGAAATTGATTGAGCTGTAACAAATAAGATGGATAAACGTAAAGCTTCACGAAGCCTGCCAACCATTGATTTTTACTGGCGAAGACTGAACGGAAACTAAGCCCCGTCAGCGGTTATAAACCCTGACGGCGGCTGAAAGGTAGGAACGAAATTTTAGAAGTTGAACTATTGAGGAAGCGAATAAACCTGAAATTGAAAACACGTTGCCTAAAGCTGAACAGTACAAGAGGGCGACGCAACGATGATCCACAGTGCATCTTAGCCCGGACAAAAAATAAATACATTCTTTAAAACATAAAAAACAACACAACATGAAACGAATATTGCTGATTTTATTGGTAAGCTGCAGCTGCAGCATGGCATGGGCACAAAAGGAGTATGAAACACCATATTCAACCAAATCGCTGGCCGGGCAACATGTAAGCGAAGTAGAAGCTACTACATCTGGCGGCAATGTTTCGGTGGAAAGCGTAGGAGCGGGCCAGGAAAAAATTGAGGTGTTTATCTGGCCTTCCAACAGAAACAAAGGCGCTTCTGTTTCAAAAGAAGAGATACAAAAAAGACTGGATGAATACTATGATTTATCCGTTGAGGTTGCTGGCAATAAATTAACGGCCACCGCAAAACCCAGGCGTCAGAATATGAACTGGAAAAATGGGTTGTCTATTTCGTTCAGGATTTATACCAATAAAAATATTGTCACACACCTTACCACCAGCGGCGGAAACATCAACCTGAAAGCCATTACAGGTCAGCAACGGGTGACTACCAGCGGAGGAAATATTAACATCGACAACGTAAAGGGGAAATTAAAAGGTACTACAAGTGGTGGTAATATTGATGTAAAAGATTCGGACGATGATATTGATTTAACCACCAGTGGTGGCAATATTGAAGCCAATAATTGTACCGGCAAAGTAGAGCTTTCTACATCGGGCGGCGATTTGAGACTGGTGAATTTAAATGGTGATATTAAGGCAACTACCAGCGGCGGCAATGTACGGGCCAATGATATAAAAGGTGATCTGAATGCCCATACATCGGGCGGCAATGTTGATATGGCAGGCCTTGCATGCAACCTTACAACCGGCACGAGTGGCGGCGATATAAAAGTGGCCATCACAACAGCCGGCAAGTTTATAAAGATCGGCAACAGCGGCGGTAAAATTGATCTGCAACTGCCCGCCGGTAAAGGTTATGATATGGATTTAAGTGCGGATAAAATTAAAGCGGATGACCTGGGAAATTTTAAGGGAAAGATTGATGAGAAAGAAATCAACGGCCAGGTAAATGGCGGTGGTACTCAGGTAAAAGTAAATGCCAATAGTGGTAAACTGGTGCTGACTTTTAAATAGCAGATGGATTGGATGATCTACGGGTGATAAGTAAATAATTCCGCCGAATATTGATAATCTGGCAGACTGCCTTTTATAAATATCCACTTGTACGAAATCAGACACAGGTTGTCCGGTTTCGTACACTTTTTTTAAGGAGATATCTGAAATCCTTTGCAGTAAAGCATTTTAGCGTGGCATGGCTGTTGTAACCAATCTGCAAACACCCAAGGGGCAACAGCATGATACAAAACTACTTTAAGATTGCCTGGCGCAGTTTGCTAAAAAATAAAGGCACCACTGCCATCAACATACTTGGTTTATCGGTAGGGATGACGGCTGCCGTATTTATACTGTTGTGGGTACAGAACGAAATGAATTTTGATGATTACCACAAAGAAGAAAGCAGTATTTACCGGCTTACCACAAGGCTGCCCTCGCAGGGCTGGGTTTGGGAGAGTACCCCGCTTTTACTGGCAGATGCCATAAAAAAAGAAGTACCGGAAATTACAAACGCTACCCGCTTGTACACGAGCAACTGGCCAGTTTTTACCATCAAAAACAACCTGTTTTACAGTAAAGGTTGTGCCTATGTAGATGAAGCCTGGTTCAATATTTTTAAGTATGATTTTAAAGAAGGTAATGCGGCGTCTTTTGATGCCAATCCTTTCAGCATCATATTAACCAGTACCGAAGCAAAAAAATATTTTGGTAACGCTACTGCCGTGGGGCAAACGATCCGGGTAGATTCAGTGAATTACCAGGTAAGAGGTGTGGTGGCCGATGCACCTACCAATTCAAGTTTTCAATACACGTCTTTTATACCCATCAGTGCACTGATGACCAATCCGCAGATACGGGAAAACGACCAGCAGTGGGGCAATGCCAACTATATCACTTTTGTAAAAACCAGTGCGGGGAGTAAGCCCGCTATTATAGAAAAAAAGATAACGGATTTGATGGCCTCAAAAAGCAAGGGAGATGCCACGCCGATATCGATGATCGCTTTAAAAGACATGCACTTTGAAACAGAAATAGGCAATTCTGTTTTTATACACGGCAACCTCAACACGGTGTATGTATTTTCTATACTTGGTTTTTTATTGTTGCTGATTGCCTGCATCAATTATGTAAATCTTACTACTGCAAGGGCCAGCCTGCGGGCAAGGGAGGTGAGCGTACGTAAAATAAATGGTGCTGACCGGTCGCATCTTTTCCTGCAATTTATTACGGAGTCTTTATTGATCAGTCTCCTGTCGTTGTTTGCAACACTGGTGCTGATAAAATGCTGCCTGCCGGTATTTAACCAGCTAACAGAAAAATCATTTGAACTGCCGCTGACATCCCTGAACACATGGAAGGTATTGGGTTGCACATTATTGGCGGCCCTGCTGCTCAACAGTATTTATCCTGCCTTGTTGCTATCCTCTTTTAAGCCATTGAATGTGTTCCGTGGCAACACCGTACTGAAAATAAAAGACGCCACTTTCCGCAAAGGCCTGGTGGTATTGCAGTTTACCGTTTCTGTGATATTAATTGCGGGCACCATTGTAATCTACTCCCAGCTTCAGTTTATTCAGCATAAAAACCCGGGCTATAACAGGTCGCAAACCCTGTCGTTTATGTTGCCCCAAGCCATCGAAAGAGGAAAGCGGGAATCGGTGATGGCGGCGATGAAGCAGGACCTGCTTGCTGAAAGCAGCATCGAAAAAGTGGCCACTTCCAACCAGCCACTGGTAAACCTTGGCAGCGTGTGTACGGAATGCGCCGATTGGAAAGGGCGTGATACCAGCTACAATCCTAAGATAACACAACTTTCTGCCGACACAGATTTTGAAAAGACGATGCAACTAAAAATGAAAGAAGGTGAATGGTTTGGTGAAAAAAATAATAATGGTGCACATGGTTTTATATTGAATGAAACTGCAGTGAAAGACTTTAAACTGCCGTTACCGGCAACAGGTACATGGTTTGTTTTTAAAGGAGATACCGGCCGTGTGATTGGCGTGGTAAATGATTTTGCCTATAAGAGCCTGCATGAAAAATCGGGCCCGGTGGTAATATTCAACAATGCTAAATGGAGAAATCTTTTTACGGTGAGAATTGCCGGGGAAAAAGCTGCAACGGGATTGAGCGCCATCAACACTGTCTGGAAAAAATATGTGAGCGACAGTCCGCTGGAGTATAATTTTTTAGATGACACGTTCAATAATTTATATAAACAAGACCAGCAGACTTCTTTCCTCATGATTGTGTTTGCTGTTATTGCCATCGTGATTTCAGCGCTGGGATTGTTTAGCCTTGCTGCCTTTGAAGCAGCGCAACGCACCAAAGAGATTGGCGTAAGAAAAGTGCTGGGCGCTACGGTTGCAGGCATCGCAAAGTTGTTGTCAAAAGATTTTGTAAAGCTGGTAGGTATTGCCATCGTGATAGCGTCACCGGTTGCCTGGTGGGTTATGCAAAGGTGGATGCAGAACTTCGCTTACCGCATTGATATCAGCTGGTGGATGTTTGCATTGGCTGGTTTGTTTGCATTGCTGATAGCGTTTCTGACAGTGAGTTTCCAGGCCGTAAGGGCGGCTTTACTTAATCCGGTGAAGAGTTTGAAAAGCGAGTAATCCCCATCCCCTAAAGGGAGCAATGAAATGCATCGTTCAATTTTGGTGTTGGTTGAGAGCGTTGAAGAGTAAAAAAATAATAACAAATGAAAACGTCTTGACCTGCCTGTGCGGCTGGCAGCTGGATAATGGATAATTAAAAATGCAGCGACTACAACCGTACTGAAATATTCAAATTACCCCCCTTTAGGGCATGGGGGCAAACGACTTAAATATCATTCTATGATAAAAAATTATTTGAAAATCGCCTGGCGCAGCCTTTTAAAAAACAAAGTATCGTCTGTAATTAATATTACTGGTTTGGCGCTTGGCCTTGCTACCAGCATCATCATTATGCTGGTTGTTCTAAAAGAATTCAGTTACGATAAATTCAACGCTCATTTTGATGATATTTATTTACTGATGAAGAATCAGAAAGAGATGGATGGCATTTCAACGGGCAGCAGTACCGCAGGACCAATGGCTGCCACTTTCAGGGACGAACTGCCGGAAACTAAATATGCGGCAAGGGTAAGTTTCTTCGGTAACCAGATCATGAAGGCGGGAGATAAGACCATCTATGAATCTGGAATGTATGCAGAGCCTGACATTTTTAATATCATGAGTTTTCCTGCAGTTCAGGGAAATCCCGTTACAGCCTTGCAGGATCCCAATACGGTTGTAATCACTGAGCATACCGCTAAAAAATTCTTTGGTGATGAAAATCCAATGGGCAAAATCATTGTGGCGGATGTAAAAAATACCTTCAGGGTTGGGGCGGTTATTAAAGACATCCCAACAAACAGTACGCTGCAGTTTGACATGGTATTTCCTTTTAGTTTTTACGCTCTTTCCAACGAGTGGTTAAACAAATGGGATGATAACCGCATTCCAGACCTGGGTGCAGTTGAAGCCGGCTCAAAACATCGCTTCCGTAAATGCAAAACTAACAAGGCTGTTGCAGCAACGCTCCAGCGACACTACTGTTTCCCTGTTCGTCTATCCGCTCAGCAAGCTGAGATTGCACCGCAGTTTTAACAACGGAAAGCCGGATGGCGGCGGCATTGAAGTGGTAGTTTTACTGATCGCCCTTGGAGTATTTGTGTTGTTACTGGCATGTATCAATTTTATGAATATTGCCACTGCACGGTCTGAGCAACGCTCCCGGGAAGTAGGTGTGCGCAAAGTATTGGGTGTGTCACGTAAGCTGATCGCTTTTCAATTTTTGACCGAAGCCATATTGATGACCTTGCTGGCCTTGGTACTCGCTATTTTTATTGTTGAACTGGTATTGCCTTCTTTTAATCAATTCACCGAAAAAAATATTGAGTTTAATTTCAGCGACTGGAAAGTATGGTCGCTGATGGTTGCGATCAGTTTGTTTACGGGTCTTGTTTCTGGCAGCTATCCTTCCTTTATCATGAGCCGTTTTAAGGCAATCAAAGTTTTGAAAGGCCGGTTTGCGGAAGGCCGCAGCAGCGCGGGGTTGCGCAAAACACTGGTTACGGTGCAGTTTGTGATCTCTATCTTTTTTATTATCGCAACTATTGTAATTTATAAACAAATCAACTACGTAAAAAACCGTCCGCTTGGGTACGACCAGGAAAATTTAATTGACATTTCGGCCAACGCGGGCCTGGCAAATAAGTTTGGTATTTTTAAAAATGAACTGGCTGAAATCCCGGGCGTTAAAAGCGTAACAGCGGGTTCAGATAATATTCTCAACTTCGGCGGTGCCGTTACAGGCATCAATTACCCGGGCAAAATTCCGGGGCAGGAAATTTCTATCATTGTATCTTCAGTTCAGTATGACTGGACTAAAACAATGGGCATTACAATGCTTGAGGGCCGTGACTTCAGCCCATTATTTACCACTGACACAACAGCCTGCATCATCAACGAAGCTGCAGTAAAAAAGATGGGATTAAAGACACCCGTTGTTGGAACAAAATTAGACAACACTACCATAGTAGGTGTATTTAAGGATTTTGTTTACAACAATCCCTCCGGCATTATCGCACCCATGAAGATTTCTTTACAAACAGGCGGCTTGTCGCATTTTTTTGTACGCATCACTAACAATGACCAGTGGCGGCAAACGGTAGCTCAAATAGAAAAAGCCTCGAAAAAGATTGCTCCCGAATACCCGTTTGAATATTCTTTTACTAAAGCAGATTATAACGAACGTTTTGATAAATGGAGCTCCATCGGTGCACTGGCAACGCTGTTTGGGTCGATGGCCATCTTTATCGCTTGCCTGGGACTGTTTGGCTTCTCTTCTTTTCTTGCTGAACGCCGTGGCAAAGAAATGTCCATCCGCAAAGTGTTTGGAGCAAGTGCCAAAACGGTCTGGCTGTTACTCTCCGGTGATTTTTTAAAACCTGTTTTTATCGCAATTGCAATCACAATTCCTGTCGGTATATGGCTGGTACGTATGCTGCTTTCCAATATCACCTATCACACAGCATTAGATTGGTGGATGTTTGCACTGGCTGGTGGATTGGCCATTATTATTGCCTTAATTACCGTCGGCTTCCAGGCCATCAGGGCGGCTATCACTAGTCCGATAAAAAGTTTACAATCAGAATAAAAAATATTGCATGTAATCAGCTGCGTGATTGTTGAAACAGTACTTCCCAATGCCGCCATCTAAACAATAATTCTATGTACGAAATCAGACACCGGTTGTCCGTTTTCGTACACTTTATTTTAGGAGCTGTCTGTAACCCTTTGCGGTAAAGGGTTTTAGCGTGGCATGGCTGTTGTAACAATTGTAAAAACGTCAAAACCTGCCCGTACGGCTGGCAGACGCCAAAACACCCACCGCATGATTTACAATTATTTCAAAATAGCCTGGAGAAGTTTTTTAAATAACAAAGTCTACAATTCCCTTAATATCCTGGGCTTGTCTGTAGGCATGGTATGTGCCGGGCTTATTTTTTTATGGGTAGAAGATGAAGTGAATTATGACAAGTTCAATCTGAAAAAAGACCGTATCTATTTCACCAAAGTCAATCAAAAATATGATACGTATACAGCAACGTTCGGGTCAACGCCGGGCGTAATGGCACCCGCCATGCAGGCGGATATAACTGGTATCGAAAACACCTGCCGGGTAACTGAAGATCAGACTTCTTTATTGTTTAAGATGGGTGATAAAGCGATGTATGCCTCCGGTAAATATGCGGATCCATCTTTGTTCAGCATGTTTACATTGCCATTTGTGCAAGGTAATGCTGCTGTAGCTTTCAACCAGCTGTATTCAATTGTTTTAACGGAGAAAACGGCGACAAAATTTTTTGGTGATGACAAAAATGTACTTGGCAAAACCGTTAAAATTGACAACAAACAGGATTATGTTGTGACAGGTATTTTAAAAGACCTGCCTCCAAATTCCACCTTGCAGTTTGAGTGGGTGGCGCCATTTGAAGTGTATTATAAGCAATCACCCTGGGCGCAAAAATGGGGTAACTCCTGCGTAAGCAGTTATGTTGAATTAAAACATGGCGCTGACCTGGCTTCAGTAAATAAACAGTTGTACAATTACCTCCAGCAAAAGCAGGGAACCACTACGGCGACGTCACACGCTTTTCTATTTAGTATGAACGACTGGCACCTGTATGATGATTTTGATAACGGCAAACAAAGTGGCAATGGCCGTATCGTGTATGTTCGGCTTTTCTCCACCATTGCCTGGATCATCCTGTTGATAGCCTGTATTAATTTTATGAACCTGGCCACTGCCCGCAGTGAAAAAAGAGCAAGGGAAGTGGGCGTAAGAAAAGTAATGGGTGCAGGTAAAAAAAGGCTTGTTATCCAGTTTATCAGCGAAGCATTTTTGATGGCCTTTCTTGCAGCGATAGCTGCCATTGTTATTATGATACTTTTGTTGCCGGCTTTCAATTCACTGGTACAAAAACAGCTAACACCGGGATTAAACAACCCAATGCATATTATTTCAATTGTTGCGCTGATTCTAGTCTGCGGCTTTGTTGCGGGCAGTTATCCTTCGTTTTATTTATCCTCCTTTAACCCCATATTTGTATTAAAAGGTTTGAAATTGAAAACTGGCAGTGCAGCCTATATCCGCAAAGGTTTGGTAATTGCGCAGTTTACTGTTTCCATCGTACTGATCATTGGTACGGTTGTTATTTATCAGCAGATACAGCATGTAAAAAGCCGTAACCTCGGCTTCAATAAAAACAACCTGGTGCAGATGAACCTGCAGGGTGATATGCTTAAAAATTACAGCGTTATCAAACAGGATCTGATGAGTGCAGGCATTGCAGAAAATGTAGCGGTCACGGATCATGAAACCATTTACGACGGCAATAATACCACGGCTGTTGAGTGGCCGGGCAAAGCGCCTACCAGCAACATATTAATATCCCAACGTGTGGTGAGTCCTGAATTTATTTCCACTGCTGGATTGCAAATTGCATCCGGCAGAGATTTCCAGGAAACGGATATCGTGGAGATGGGTGATAACTTTAAACCTAAAGATTCTAACCAGGTTTTCAATGTGATCATCACCCAATCCATGGAAAAAATATTGGGCAATGGCAGTGCCATCGGCAAAACAATGCAACTGCCGGGGCAGAAAGAAAATGAATATTTTCATTTAAATGTCACCGGTGTTGTAAATGATTATGTGTACGGCAATATGTACGGCAAGTCGTCGCCCGTGATATTTTATTGTATACCAAAATTCACCACACTGATGTACGTGCGTACAAAACCGTCCGGCAATCCTGAGCAGTTGTTAGCCAAAATGGAAACGGTGATGAAAAAAGACAATCCTGCTTATCCTTTCGAATACAAATTTGTAGATGATCAGTTCAACGAAATGTTTATGAGTGAAATGCTGATCAGTAAACTGTCGCAGGTGTTTGCATCACTGGCCATTCTTATTTCCTGTCTTGGTTTATTTGGCCTGGCAGCCTATACCGCCGAACGCCGCACAAAAGAAATTGGCGTACGTAAAGTGCTTGGTGCATCTGCAAGCGGCCTGGCAGGTTTACTGTCTAAAGATTTTTTAAAACTGGTAGGTTTTTCCTGCCTGGTTGCTTTCCCGGTGGCCTGGTTTGTAATGAATAACTGGCTGAAACAATACGCTTACCGCATCAGCATTCACTGGCAGATATTTTTAATTGCGGGTGTAGCAGCGATGCTGATAGCAGCTGCCACCGTAAGTTTCCAGGCGTTAAAGGCAGCGCTGATGAACCCGGTAAAAAGTTTAAAAGCGGAGTGATGGGAACGCGGATGACGCGGATATAGGCAGATAGGAGCGGATTTTTTTGGATAGGAATACGGATGCAGCGGATTAAAACGGATCACGGCGGATTATTAATTGAACTCTTTTTTATTATCCGTTAAAATCAGCCCTTATCAGCTAAATCGGCGAATCTATAAATATATATACACTATGCTGCAGCACTATTTTAAAATTATGTATCGCAATTTATGGAAGAGTAAATTGTACAGCACCATCAATATTGCCGGGCTGGCACTGGGGTTAACCTGTTGTATGCTGATTGTATTGTACAATAAGGATGAGGCCAGCTTTGACCAGTTTCATACAAATAAAAACCAGCTGCACCGGGTGGTTACTGCAATTAAAGACGAGAAAGAGAACCGCAAATTGTCGCTCACCAACAGCCCGGTTGGACCTGCCTTTAAGGAAGCATTACCGGAGATAAAAGCCTTTGTCCGTTTGCAAAATGATTACGCCAATATAAAAAAAGGCACAGAGGTTATTGGGCAGGAAGTACTGAACGCAGATAGTAATTTCTTTGCTGTTTTTTCATTTCCCCTGCTGGCGGGTGACCCAGCAACGGCGTTAAAAGATCCGGAAGCAGTAGTGTTGACAGAAGATGCCGCCATCAAATATTTCGGCACAACCAATGTAATCGGTAAAACGGTAGAAGTTGGCAATCGCGGTGAATTTGCGCCGAAGAAAATAACAGCGGTAGCAAAAAATCCGCCCCAGAATTCTTCTATACAATTTGATGTGGTGACGCCTTTTACCGATAAAAGCACGGAGTGGATCGGCTTTTACATGAGTACCTACGTTTTATTGGCAGAAAATGCAAACCCCGAAAAAGTGGCTTCTAAATTTTCAGGTATTTTTTTCGCCAATGCAAAAGATGAATTAAAAAATGCAAGGGAACAAAATGGCTTTAAAGATGAAATTCATTTTGGCCTGCAACCTTTTACTGCCATGCACCTGGACACGGAATACGGCCAGGGCGATTTTAAAAACGCCAGCAAACCCATCTACGCTTATATCCTTACAGGCATTGCCATTTTTATTTTGCTGATTGCCTGTATCAATTTTATCAATCTTAAACTGGCGCATTCTATTCAAAGGGCCAAGGAAATTGGCGTACGCAAAGTAATGGGCGGTCAGCGTAAACAGCTCATTAAACAATTTTTAGGAGAATCATTTTTGCTAAGCCTGATTGCTTTTGTTGCGGCTGTTGGTTTAACCATATTGATACTGCCGGTATTCAATCAACTGGCTAACAAACAACTTAGTTTTTTCACGCTCTTGGATGCACCCTTGTTACTGACCTATGTATTGTTATTTTTGGTGACAGGATTTATTGCAGGGTTTTATCCAGCTCTTGTGTTGTCTGGTTTTAATCCATTACAAACCATCTATAACCGGCAAAAATTCCATGGCAAAAATTACCTTACCAAAGGATTGGTCATCTTTCAGTTTTCACTGGCTACCTTTCTTATCATCACTACGGTACTCATGTATGCCCAGTTTAATTTTTTAACCCATACCGATCTTGGTTATAATGATGCCAACACGGCTTTGCTGGATTTAGGCCGGGGAGCCGATCAAAAAAAAGTGGCGTTGTTAAAAGCCGAACTGGCAAAAGAACCATCCATACAAATGGTTGCAGCCAGCGATGGACATGGCAATATTACCAGCGGAAAAGTGGATGGTAAAGAAATGAGCTTTGCCTACAAACGCATGGACGAAAATTATCTAAGCGCTCTGCAGATTCCGCTGGTAAAAGGAAGAAATTTATTGAATGGATTTTCCGGCGATTCAACACAATCTGTTGTGATCAATGAAACTTTTGCAAAGCAGGCGGGATGGACCGATCCGATCGGCAAGCAGGTAGATTTTTTCTGGGCTAACAGGAAAGTAACCGTGGTGGGGGTGGTAAAAGACTATCATTTTGAAGCACTGCAAAATAAAATAATGCCTTTGCTTTTTGTTGCCGATCCGCATTTTGGTTTCGGGCAGTTGCTTGTAAAACTGACTCCCAATAATATTCCGGATGCGATGCAAACCATCGCATCCGTTTTTAAAAAAGTGTTTCCGTTTCAGCCGTACAGTTATGTCTTTATGGATTCCAGGAATAAAGACTACTACAAGGGAGAAGCAAAATGGAAGCAAATCATTACGTGGGCGGCCCTGCTCTCCATTTTTATCAGTTGTATCGGTTTGTTTGGGTTATCTATTTTATCAACAGAAAAAAGAACAAAAGAAGTCGGCATCCGCAAAGTATTGGGAGCAAGCGTGCAGAGTGTGGTCACTTTATTATCTGCCAATTTTATACAACTGGTATTGGTAGCATTTATTATTGCGGCTCCCATTGCCTGGTACGTCAACAACCAATGGCTGCAGCAATTTCCATACAGGATATCGGTGAGCTGGCAGGTGTTTATGTTATCAGGCCTGTCCATGATTCTACTGGCTGCAGCTACCATTAGTTTTCAAAGCGTACGGGCTGCATTGATGAACCCGGTGAGGAGTTTGAAGAGTGAATGATTGGAACGCTGATGACACGGAATTAAATGGATCAGGATGGATTTATTTTGAATAGGTACACTGACTATATGGATTAATACTGATTAAGGCAGGATTTTTTTAAAGGCATTTTTGTTATCCCAAAAAATCAGCTCTGATCAGTTTAATCAGCGATTCTGTACTGTAAATAGGAAGTCCAACAAAAAAGCAAAAAACGTCTTAACGCTTTAACGGCAAAAAATAAACGGCTGATCATGATACAAAACTTTTTTAAAACTGCCTGGAGGAGCTTGTTAAAAAACAAGGGCTACTCTTTCATTAACATCAGCGGGCTTGCGGTGGGTATGAGCGTTGCCATCCTGATTGGCTTGTGGGTTTGGGATGAAGTGACCTTTAATAAAAATTTCGACAATTATAACAGCCTTGCGAAAGTGATGCAGCACCAAACCTTCAACGGTGATGTGGGCACGCAAACTTCCCTGCCGTATTTAACCGGGGAAGAACTCAAAAAAAATTACGGTGATAATTTTAAGTATGTCTCCATGGCCACGTGGACCAATAACCATATCCTTGCTTTTGGTGAACAGAAAATAACCAAAAGCGGCAATTTTTTAGAACCGCAGATTACGGAGATGTTGTCGTTGAAAATGCTTAGCGGTACACGTACTGCTTTAAAGGATATTCATTCAGTTATTCTGTCTGCATCAACCGCTAAAGCGTTGTTTGGTACGGTTGATCCTGTTGATAAAATAATAAAACTTGACAGCAAGTTTGATGTAAAAGTGACTGGTGTGTATGAAGACCTTCCTTATAACTCTGACTTCAGCAACCTCACTTTTATAGCGCCCTGGCAGTTGTATATTGACGATAATTATTGGTCGGAGAAAGCGACCAATCCCTGGCGCAATAATTCCTTCCAGGCTTTTGTGCAACTGGCCGATCATGCAGACCTGGACAAGGTTTCAACGCAAATAAAAGACCTGAAATTAAGAAGGGTGTCCAAAGCAGATGCCGAATTTAAACCCGAGGTATTTCTGCATCCCATGAGTAAATGGCATTTGTATTCTGAATTTAAAAATGGCATCCAGTCTGGCGGAAGAATGCAATTTGTCTGGTTGTTCGCCATCATCGGATTTTTTGTGCTGCTGCTGGCCTGCATCAACTTTATGAACCTCAGCACGGCACGTTCTCAAAAGAGAGCCAAGGAGGTGGGTATAAGAAAAGCAATAGGCTCGCAGCGCGGGCAGCTGATAGGGCAATTTTTTGCAGAATCATTGCTGGTCACATCACTGGCTTTCATATTTGCCCTGTTGATTGTGCAACTTGTGTTGCCATTTTTTAATGAGATAGCAGATAAGAAAGTGGCCATCCTCTGGAGCAACCCCTTGTTCTGGTTGCTGGGTGTTGCCTTTGTGTTGATCACCGGTTTTATGGCCGGCAGTTATCCGGCTTTGTACTTATCCTCTTTTAAGCCGGTAAAAATTTTAAAAGGTACTTTCCAGGTGGGCCGTTTTGCTGCAGTTCCCCGAAAAGTACTGGTGGTACTGCAGTTCACGGTTTCGGTTGTGCTCATCATTGGTACCATCGTTGTTTTTAACCAAATACAATATGCAAGAAACCGTCCTGTAGGTTACAGCCGGGACGGCTTGCTAAGCATTTACCTGCGCACTGAAAATATTCACAAACACTTTGATGCGGTAAGCGACGAATTGAAAAGCTCCGGTGCTGTATCGGAAATTTCAGAAGCTTCCAGTGCAACTACTTATGTTGATGAACAGGACAATGGATTTGACTGGAAAGGAAAGCCACCTTCCGTTCAGGGGGATTTTGGCGTAGTATATGTGTCGCCTGATTTTGGTAAAACGATTGGCTGGCATATTAAAGAAGGACGGGATTTTTCAAAAGAATTTAAGACGGATTCTTTCGGAATTATACTCAACGAAACGGCTGTTAAATTTATGGGGCTGCAACATCCTGTAGATGAAGTCATCAACTGGGATGGCAAAGCGTATCATGTAGTAGGCGTTGTAAAAGATATGGTAATGCAATCGCCCTATGAGCCGGTATTCCGGACGGTTTTTGTTACCAACAACGATCCGCAGTCTGTTATCAATATCCGTATCAATCCCGCTACCAGTACAGCAGCGGCACTTGCAAAAATTGAAAAGGTTTTTAAAACATACAATCCCGATCAGCCTTTTGGATACCAGTTTACCAACGATGATTACGCCCGGAAATTTGGTGATGAAAAACGCATCGGTACACTGGCCAGCTGCTTTGCCATCTTAGCGACTTTCATTTCCTGCCTTGGTATTTTCGGACTGGCTTCTTTTACCGCAGAGCAGCGCACCAAAGAAATTGGCGTACGCAAAGTAAATGGCGCCTCTGTATTTAATCTGTGGCAATTGCTTTCAAAAGATTTTGTGATGCTGGTATTTATTTCTTTTTTAATTGCTACACCCATCGCCTGGTACAGCATGCACAACTGGCTGAAAACATATGAGTATAAAACCGGTATTTCCGGGTGGATTTTTGTGTTGGTTTGTCTGGGCGCATTGCTGATTACTTTACTAACGGTCAGTTATCAAAGCATTAAAGCGGCAGTGATGAACCCGGTGAAGAGTTTGAAGAGTGAGTAAAAAGAAGCTCCCTAAATCCGCCAGGGGACTTTTGAAGAGCTTAACAATTCGATCGTTTAGCGCATAGGTGATTTAAAAAGAGCTACGAATTAGCAAGCTGCTACCATAGGAGGTAGGCGGTTTTCCAAGATTAAAAAACTTAACACTTTACCGGAAAAAAAATAAAAATACAAACGCCTTAACAGTCAAACAATGATAAAAAACCATTTCAAAACAGCCTGGAGAAGTTTTCGCAAAAACAAAGTTTTTTCGGCGATCAATATTGTTGGCCTTGCAATCGGAATCAGTGCGTCATTGGTTATTTTTTTGATCGTTGATTACGATTATAGTTTTAATACATCGGTCAAAGATGGCGACCGCATTTACAGGGTGGTGAGTAATTTTTCTTTTTCCGGGGAAGCCTATCATAATTCGGGTGTGCCCATACCGATGGGAGACGCCGTGAGAAAAGAACTGACGGGTATTGATAAGGCAGCACCTTTTAATACCATGGATGATGCTGCCAAGATAAGTGTGCCCGTAGCCGGTAAACAGGAACCTGTTGTATTTAAAAAACAAAAAAATATTGTGTTCGCAGATTCAGGCTATTTTAACCTGATCGATTATACATGGGTTGCAGGTACTGCCAATACATCTTTACAGGCGCCATCACAGGTGGTACTTACAACCTCCGCCGCAGCCTTGTATTTTCCTCAACTAACACCCGACAAGATTGTAGGAAGGGAATTGTATTTTAATGACACGGTGCTTACCACTGTAACGGGTGTGGTGAAAGACCTTACTTACAATACCGATTTTAATTTCAACGTATTTATATCAAGGGCTACGCTTGAAAAAACAAGTCTTAAACCATTTGACTGGGCTGAGTGGAACAACACCAGTGGTTCATCACAATTGCTGGTAAAATTATCTGCCGGTTCAACCAGGGCGCAGGTAGAAAGCCGTGTTAAAACACTGTACGAAAAATACCATAAGAAAGATCCCAATGATCATAGCATTACCAGTCATGCACTGCAACCTCTAAGCGACCTGCATTACAATGCAGACTATGGCGGATATGATCTGCCACTCAGCAATAAACCAACCTTGTATGGTTTGCTGGCAGTTGCAGCCTTTTTATTGCTGCTGGCTTGTATCAACTTTATAAATCTTACCACCGCACAGGCTTCGCAAAGAGCAAAGGAGATTGGTGTACGTAAAACAATGGGCAGTTCAAAAAAACAATTGGTGTGGCAGTTTTTAAGCGAGACTTTTTTGCTGACATTTGTCGCCACCATTTTATCCATCATCATTGCGCCGTTGCTGTTAAAAGTATTTGCTGATTTTATTCCCCCGGGTTTACATTTTGATGTATCAGCACAACCGGGCATCATCATTTTTTTACTGCTGCTGATACCTGCTGTAAGTATTTTGTCGGGCTTTTATCCGGCCATGGTATTATCGGCTTATCAGCCGGTGCTGGTATTAAAGAACCAGTCGAATACAGGCAAAGGAAGGTCACGCAATGCCTGGTTACGCAAATCATTAACGGTATCTCAATTCGTAATTGCTCAGGTGTTTATTATCGCTACCATACTGGTAAGTAAACAAATACAATTTTCATTGACCAAGGACATGGGTTTTAAAAAAGAATCCATGGTACTTACACAAACAAATTTTTATGATACTTCGAAACAAAAAAAATATGTACTGTCCGAAAAGATAAAAGCTATACCTGCTGTGGCAGGCATCAGTATAAGCACCAACCCGCCCTCATCAAACAGTACCTGGAGTGGCACCATGAAATATAAAGATGGCAAAAAAGAAATAGAGACGGACGTGCAGCAAAAATTTGCAGATACTGCTTACCTGCATCTTTACCATTTGAAATTATTGGCAGGTACTAACTATCCATATTCAGATTCGGTGAATGCATTTTTGATCAACGAAACTTACCTGCACATACTTGGCTTTCAAAACCCGGCAGATGCCATTGGAAAAGAGATTGAATGGAGCAATAAAAAGATACCCGTTGCCGGGGTAGTAGGGGATTTTAACCAGCAGTCTTTACGTGAACCCGTTAAGCCACTTGTTTTAGCTTGCAATCCGGGATGGCAGCGCACTTTAAATATTGCCCTGTACCCGCAAACGGCTCCCGGCGACTGGAAAAAAGCCATCAGCAAAATGGAACTTGCGTGGAAAGAAGTGTATCCGGGAACCGATTTTGAATACAGTTTTTTAGATGAAGACATTGCTAAGTATTATAAGGCAGAACAAAACATTTCCCGCTTATTGATGTGGGCAACAGGGCTTGCTATTTTTATCAGTTGCCTGGGTTTGCTGGGCCTGGTGATTTACATCACCAACCAGCGTACAAAGGAAATCGGAATAAGAAAAACAGTAGGGGCAACCGTAACACAAATCGTCAAGCTCTTGTCCAAAGATTTTTTACGGCTTGTTATCATTGCTTTTGTGATTGCGGTACCCATCACCTGGTGGGGCTCTGTTCAATGGCTCAACAACTTTGCTTATAAAACGGATATCAGTGTGTGGATATTTTTAGCAGGAGGGATGATTATGTTTTTAATGGCGCTGCTGATACTGTGCATCAGGAGCTTCCAGGCTGCAACAGTGAACCCGGTTAAAAGTTTGAGGAGTGAGTGAGATGTCTGATGTCCGATGTTTTGATGTCTGATTTTGGGTGTTCAATTTTTTGATGGCTATTTTTTAAGTCAGGTGTGGGATTGCAAATACCTGATAGTTTTCAGCTCCATCGAAGCTACCTCTCTGTAGAATGTGAACATTGTTTTTTTATATTTAACTCCGTGGGAGTTTCCGTTTTTTTGAAAATGATTACAAATAAAACAAATGCTGTAGCAAATTGAAGAAGAGTACCACAAGGCTGAAAATGTACAAGGGAGTGACACAACGATGATGACCATGGCTGTGTTTTTAGCCTGTAGAAAAAAGATACATAACGCAATAAAAGTTTAAAAGATGATAAGAAATTATTTCAAAATAGCCTGGAGAAATTTGTTGAAAAACAAAGCCTTCTCTGTCATTAATATTATCGGCCTTGCATCGGGCCTGGCTTGTTTTATTTTGATTGCGTTATATGTGGCGGATGAACTGAGCTATGACCGCTTTAATGAAAAAGCAAACCGTATTTACCGGGTGAATACGGATATTGTTTTTGGTGGGACCAACCTGCATATGGCCACCACCTGCGACCCGATGGGCGCCACGTTAAAAAGAGACTATCCACAGGTGGAAGAATATGTTCGGTTTTACAATTCAAACGGATCCAAGCTATTAAGAAAAGGCAATGAATTTATCCATGAAACGAATGTGGTGCATGCAGATTCTACGCTGTTCGATGTGTTTACCTTGCCAGCTGTAGCCGGTAATACGAAGACGGCGTTGAACGAGCCAAACACCGTGGTGATCAATGCTTCAACGGCCATGAAATATTTTGGCACCACCGATGCTGTTGGTAAAACCATTGAAACCAATGAAAACAACAGCACTTTATACAGGGTAACGGCTGTTATAAAAGACATACCACACAACGCCCATTTTAATTTTGATTTTATTTTTTCGATGGACAATGTGCAGTACGATTTTGGCAACTATTTAAGTTGTAATCACCAGACCTATATCGTGCTGAAGGAAGGTACCGATTATAAAGTATTTGAGAAAAACTTTGCGCAGGTAGCCGAGAAATATGTGCTGCCACAGGCCAGTCAATTTTTGAATATTAGTTCACTGGCTGATTTTAAAAAAGCCGGCAATAAATTAGACTATACCCTGATGCCACTGACAGATATTCATCTTCATTCCGATCGCAGTCCGGAGCTGGGTATTAATGGCAGCATAGAGTATGTGTACATTTTTTCAGCCGTGGCTTTTTTTGTGTTGCTATTGGCTTGTGTCAATTTTATGAATCTTTCTACGGCCCGTTCAGCTGGCAGGGCAAAGGAAGTAGGCATGCGGAAAGTGATGGGCACGCAAAGG
Source organism: Ferruginibacter sp. (assembly GCF_028288465.1). Lineage (GTDB taxonomy): Bacteria > Bacteroidota > Bacteroidia > Chitinophagales > Chitinophagaceae > Ferruginibacter. Next base: position 29,796 of record NZ_JAQBNR010000068.1, read on the forward strand.
AAATCGCTGATTGGACAATTCCTTACCGAGTCTGTTTTAATGACTTTTGTTTCCTTGTTACTCGCCCTGGCGATCGCTGCTTTTTGCATGAAATATTTTAATGAGTTATCCGGTAAAAGCCTTGCTATTACTGACTTGCTGCGGCCTGGTTACCTGGCATTTTTAATATTGCTGCCGCTTGCGGTTGGTATAATAGCAGGTGGTTACCCGGCGTTTTATTTATCAGGCTTTAAGCCAATAACAGTATTAAAAGGAAAGGTAAATGCTGGCGTAAAAAAGAGCGGTTTAAGAAATGCGCTCGTTGTTATTCAATTCAGTACTTCTATTATCCTGATTGTTGGAACGATGGTGGTATATCGTCAGCTGAATTATATCCAGACAAAAAAACTGGGCTTTAATAAAGACCAGTTGCTGATTGTTAACGGCACAGGTTCGCTTGGCAAGAACAGCGAAGTATTTAAAAATGAAGTTGCAAAAATGACCGGTGTAAACGGTGCCAGTGCTGCGGGGTTTTTGCCTGTTTCCAATTCTTCAAGAAGCGATTTAACTTACTCGAAGAGCGCCGTGATGGATTCTAAAAGCGGGTTGAACATGCAGACCTGGCGCATCGATTATGACTACATCAAAACGATGGGGATGGAGATTATACAGGGGAGAAATTTTTCAAAACATTTTGGAGCAGATTCCAGTGCTGTCATCATTAATGAAAGTACGGCGGCATTGCTGGGATATAAAGACCCGGTTGGAAATAAGATTTATAGTTATGGGGATGGACAGTTTTCAAAGCAACTTTTTTCCTATAACATTATCGGGATTGTGAAAAATTTTCACTACGAATCATTGCGGCAAACAGTAGCACCACTTTGTTTTCGTTTGGGTGATGCGGGCTGGGCTACTGCGTTTAAAGTTAGTACTGGAGATGTAAAAAGTTTGGTAGCTAACATAGAAACCGAATGGAAAAAATTGTCGCCGGCTATGCCTTTCAGCTACCAGTTTTTAGATGACTCCTTTAATGAAATGTATAAGGTAGAACAGCGCACAGGCAAGCTGGGCCTGAGTCTTTCCATTGTGGCTATATTGATTGCCTGTCTTGGATTATTTGGCCTTGCTACTTACATGGCAGAACAACGCACCAAAGAAATGGGCGTACGGAAAGTACTGGGCGCTACTACAGAAAGCCTGGTGAAATTATTATCTGCTGACTTTTTACGGCTGGTTTTAATTGCATTGGTTGTAGCCGTTCCGGTTGCGTGGGCGTTGATGCATTTCTGGTTAAAAGATTTTGCTTTCCGCATCGACATGCCCTGGTGGGTATTTGTTGCGGCGGGTGTTTCGGCGATGCTGATTGCTTTGCTTACGGTGAGTTACCAGAGTATAAAAGCGGCGTTGACGAACCCGGTGAAGAGTTTGAGGAGTGAGTAGGAGCGACCGAGCCCCCCTGCCCCCCAAGGGGGGTGCCAGGTAAAGCTTACTGGGCGAAGATTTACTAGAAATTAAAAAGTAAAAATTAAAACGTCTCGACGGTAAAACAAAAATGATAAACGTCTAAACGCCTTTCGGCTACTACCATGATAAAAAATTATTTTAAGATAGCTATCAGAACCTTAACAAAAAATAAGGCCTTCTCTTTAATTAATATCGTTGGTCTTGCGGTGAGCATGTCGGTTTGTTTGCTCATCATTAATATCTACGCTGATCAAAAAAGTTATGATCAGTTTCATGGCAATAAGGATCGCATTTACCGGGTGCTGACTTATGGTATTGGGGGCGATAATAGTAAAACAGCCAGTTCTGCTTTTCCGCTGGCAAAAAAACTACAACAGGATTATCCGGGTATTGAGCAGACAGCAAGCCTGGTGCGAAATATCGGTGGTGATATGTTGTACAAGGAAAAGGCGGCATCCGGCGGTGGCTATTTCGCTGATGGCCAACTGTTCAAAATAATGGATTTTAAACTGAGTAAAGGCGATGCTGCAACTGCCTTGCAAAATCCCTATTCTCTGGTGATCACAGAAGAGATCGCCAAAGAATTATTTAACAACGAAGACCCGATTGGTAAAGCGGTACAGTTTAATGATAAAGGTGTTAATCCCGGTGGCCCGGAAAAAGGAAACAAAGAAACCGCGTTTGGTATATTTACCATTACCGGTGTGCTGCAAAACGTGCCTGGTAAAACTCATTTGCCTTTTAAATTACTGGCATCCTTAAGCACTTTGCCAGCACTTGCCAATGAAAAGAAACTCGGCTTCGATGCAAATGACTGGGGCAATGTCTGGACCAATTATACATACGTATTGCTGGAAAAAACCAACACCAAAGCCAACCTGCAGGCTGATTTGAACCAGGTTGCAGCCATGCAATATCCAAAGGGGAGTGGCAGCCGTTTTGTTTTTAAAGCCCAGGCTTTAAATGAAATTACGCCCAGCAATCCGATAGGTAACGAAACGCATTTATCGATGCCTGTCGTCATGCTCCTGATTTTGAGTATTCTTGGTATGATCATTATGTTCTCAGCCTGCCTCAATTATACCAACCTCTCTGTTGCAAGGGCTTTAACGAGGGCAAAGGAAGTCGGATTAAGAAAAGTTGCGGGTGCCACAAGGGCGCAGGTTTTCGCCCAGTTTATTTGCGAAGCAATTATCGTTTCACTTGCCGCTCTTGTATTGGCAGTGGTGATGTTAAAATTGCTGGCGATTGCTTTTACGGGTTTGTGGTTGAACCAATTTATCAACATCAGCTTTCAGCAAAGCCTGCCGTTGTTGCTGGTGTTTGTCGCATTTGCTGTGCTGATCGGTTTCATTGCCGGGCTGCTGCCTTCCATTTACATGGCCGCATTTAACCCCATTGTGATGATGAAAAACTTTGGTGGATTAAAATTATTTAAGCGATTAACCTTAAGAAAAGTATTGCTGGTTACACAGTTTTGTGTGTCGCTGATTTTTATTATATCCACGGCGGTATTGTACCAGCAAACAAAACGCATTTTAAATTTCGATTATGGTTTTGATAAAAAAAATATAGTTGATGTTAGTTTATACAAGCTTGATAACTACCAGCGTTTTGCGCAGGCTATTGAAGGCAACAAGGATATTGGCGGCATTTCTGCCTGTTCGTTTATGCCCGCCACCGGCAGCAACAATGGCACCCGCATTTTTAAAGTGGAGCGGTCAAAAGACAGCATGGATGTGAGTTTCTTTGATGTAGATGCAAAGTTCATTGATGTTTGGAGCCTGAAACTACTGGCCGGTAAAACATTTCCCGAAATGCCGGACACCAGTGGCGAACGATATATAATAGTCAACGAAACTATGGTGAGGCGTTTCAACTATGGAACTCCCATCGCCGCTGTTGGACAAAAGATTTTAATAGATGGCAATACAGTAGAGATTGCCGGTGTGGTAAAAGATTTTCAATTCCTGGATGTGTCACGCCCGATAGAAGCGTTGGTACTTCGTAACAGGCCCAAGGAGTTTGGCTATGCCAATATAAAAGTCAGCGGTCATCACACATCTGAAACCATCGCCTTTTTGGAAAAGACCTGGAAAAAAGTAAACCCCAATGCAAAATTTGAGTACTCATTTTTAGATGAGCAGTTATTAATGACGCACTCTTTTTTAGTGGATGTGGCAAAGATTTTAGGTTTTCTTTCTTTGATGGCAGTGCTTATTTCCTCCTTTGGTTTACTGGGCATGGCGACTTACACGGCAGAAACCCGGGCGAAAGAAATCAGCATCCGCAAAGTGGTCGGATCAAGTGTGCCGCAGATTATTGTGCTGCTCTCCAAAGGCTATGCACAACTACTGCTGATAGCCATTATAATAGCGGTACCGCTTTCCTGGTATCTTAATAATATGTGGCTGCAATTTTTTGCCTACCGTGTCAGCGTGAGTGCCGGTATATTGCTGATGAGTGTTGTGATGATGTTGCTGATCAGTATGGTGACGGTATTATCCCAATCATTGCGGGCGGCTTTTTCAAACCCTGTTGACAGTCTCAAGCCAGACTAGATTAATGGATAATTTTTTAATGGAGAATGGAGAATGTGACGTAATAATCGCCAAAGCCTTTTAACAGGAAATACAAATTTGTATGATTAGAAACTATTTTAAAATCGCCTTACGGAGTTTGTGGAAACACCGGTTGTTTTCATTCATCAATATTGTTGGCCTGGCTGCTGGTATGGTGATCTGCATTATTGCGTTGGTTGATTTCAATAAGGCGTATAACTATGATACATTTCATCCGATGCCGGAACGTACTTACCGGATTATTACGGATGTAACATTTAAAGAAAATCAACGGGAAGCCTACGCCAGTACACCTTATCCGGTTGCAATACAATTAAAAAATAATTATCCTTTTATTGAGGCTGTCGTACATGTGGTGCCCGCAAAAAAAGTAGAATTTGAAGCTGCAGGTAAGATATTAAAAACATCCACTTCTTTTGCTGATGCATCCTTTTTTAAGGTCTTCGGGTTTCAGTTGTTACTAGGTGCATTTAACGATGCGCCGCATACCGCCGTGGTTACCGCCGAAACAGCCAGCCGCTTTTTTGGTACCGCCAATGCCGTTGGAAAGATATTGCATCATAAAGACTGGGGTGATTTTTTAGTGACAGGAATTGTTGAAACGCCAGTTAAAAAATCTCATTTAGTCTTTGATCTGCTGGTTGCTTCCAGTACGATTACAGCGATTGAAAACAACGGTGCCAGCATTGCCGAAACAAATAACTGGACAAACCCATGGGCATCTTACACGTATGTGTTGTTAAAACAAGGAAGTGTAAAAAGTCAGCTGGATAAGGCCATTGGACAAGTGGCCAATATTTCTACATCAGCCATTGCGGCAAATAATGAACAGCGTTCTTTTGGTTACAGGGCTCAATTGCTGAATGACATCAATCCTTCCCGTGAAGACCTCTTGAATTTTCCTGCAGGAACTACTTACGGCAAGCTGCTGGTTGAAATAGGGATCGGGTTGATCACGCTGATACTGGCCGGGTTTAATTATGTTAATCTTACATTGGCAAGATCACTTACCAGGTCGAAAGAAATTGGTTTGCGCAAAGTGATCGGTGCCGGGCCGGGGCAGGTGTTTGCCCAGTTTATTGTAGAATCTGTTTGCTTCTGTTTGCTGGCATTGTTGCTGTCTTTGATGGTGCTGGAGTTGTTGAAACCTATGAACGTTATCCAGGATGTTTTTAAAGATGCTCATCTTTCGGTGGCCTTTTATTCCATGTTGTTTTTATTTGCAATCATAGCAGGCATTGTTGCTGGCTGCATACCGGCAAGAATATTATCAGCCATCCGTCCCGCGGTAGCGATAAAAGGACAAAAAGCATTGACGGTAATGAAAGGCATTACGATCCGCAAAGCACTGGTGGTAACACAATTTGCCATGTTACTCACCGGTATCATCTTTATGCTGGCCATGTACCAGCAACAAAAATTTATGGCTACAGCTGAATATGGTTTTGCTAAAAACAATATTTTAAATATTGAATTGTACGGAACCGATCATAAAAAACTGGCGAATGAACTGAAAAAAATTTCCGGCGTGGAGGAAATCGCAGCCACGTCTTACACACTTGGAATAAATGGAGGCAACCAGCAAAGAGCTTTTCGTATAGAAAAAGATTTTTACTCATCAGCGGAAATACTTTCTGCCGATGAGCATTTTATTTCAGTAATGCAGTTACAGCTGGTCGCGGGAAATAATATATTGCCCGCAACAAATGATTCTGCGGGGAGTTCGGTGCTGATCAATGAACAGGCGGTTGCCCGGCTTCATTTTGACAATGCACAGTCAGCCGTCGGACAATTGATACGTTTAAGCGACAGCAGCAAAGTCCGCGTAGCCGGTGTGTTAAAAGATTTTCATTCCATGAGTATGTTCTTTCCGATTTTTCCCATGATCATCCGGGATGCCCCAACTTACTTTTCGGTACTGCAGGTAAAAGCAAATCCTGCTGTAAATGCAGACCATTTAAAAGCCTCTGTTGCGGCAATATGGAAGCAACTAAATCCTTACCAGGAGTTTACCGCGGAATGGTATGATAGGGCACTGTATGCTCATCATTTTCACGGAAGCGACCAGTTACTAATGGTGTTGTTGTGCAGCATTGTACTTTGTATCGCCTGTCTGGGTTTGTTGGGCATGGTGACCTATAGTTCAGAGATCAGAACAAAAGAAGTGGGTGTAAGAAAAGTAATGGGCGCCAAAATCATGCAGCTGCTGTTGCTGCTGTCAAAGGACTTTGTCTGGCTGTTGGTGATTGCAGGTTGTATAGCAGTGCCGGTTGGATATATCGCAGCGCAATTATTTTTACACAACTTTACTTATCATGTAGCAGTTGGCGCCGGTACATTGCTAACCGGATTTTTTTCGATGCTGCTGGTTGGTGGCTTTACCATTGTGTGGCAAACGTTCCGGATAGCCATTCATAACCCAGTCGAGAGTTTGAGAGCTGAGTAAGTTAACGGATAATTTTTTAGTAGATAATTGATAATGTAAGGCATACAGATAAGACGAAATCGTCAGGGAACGTCCTCAAGAGATACGAGTCAAAATAAATTATATGTTAAGAAACTATTTTAAAACAGCCTGGAGAAACATTTTTAAACATCGTTTCTATTCCATTGTAAACGTGGTGGGACTGTTTGCAGGTATTACTTTCACCTTGCTTATCGGGGCGTACGTGTGGGGAGAATTGCAGGTAAATAAAAAATTAAATCATGCCGGGCGGCAGTACTTTTTACAGAGTGAGTGGAAAGGGGAGGACATACATTATTCCATTACGACACTTTCCCCCATTGCCAAAAGATTGAAAGAAGATTATCCATCCCTGGTTGCAAATTATTACCGCTGGGATGGCATTACATCTGGCGTAACAAAAGGAGACAAGTCTTTCAGGGAAGGCATACAATTGGGCGACAGTACGATGTTATCCATGTACGGCTTTGAACTGTTAGCTGGCAATCCGTCTACGGCTTTGAAAGAGCCTTACACGGCCGTTATTACGGAGGCAACCGCCATCAAGTACTTCGGGCAAAAAGAAGCTTTGGGACAAACGATTTCCATCCAGAGTTTTTCGGGCGGCAAAAGTGATTTTACTATTACCGGCGTTTTAAAAGACCAGCCAAAAAACTCTGTCATCAACCTGAATGGTAATAACAACAATACCATCTTTATCCCCACAAACACCTATGCTTTTTTCGGACGAACCAGTCTTGAAGACTGGAGTAATAACTCGATTCCTTCTTATATAGAGCTGAAAGAAGGCGCTACCATCGCCGGTGTTGAAAAAGCCATTCATCAATTGATACAAACCAATGCGCCTGATGGCATAAAAGCAAATCTTACAATCCGGCCTATTGCGCTAACTGAGTATTATCTTCAAAAAGACAATGGCTTGGTGAAGCGCATGTTGTACACCTTATCATTAATTGCGCTGTTTATTTTGCTGATGGCCGTTGTAAATTTCATCAATATTTCTATCAGCAATGCGGGCAGCCGCATGCGGGAAATTGGTGTCAGGAAAGTACTGGGTGGTTTGCGTATTCAGTTTATCATGCAGTTTCTCACAGAGTCATTTGTATTGGTGCTGGTGGCCACATTATTTGCACTGGCAGCTTACCCTTTGGCAAGCCCGGTTTTTTCGGGGATAGTTGGAAAATCAATTCCGGCATTGTCCTCTTTGCCCCTGTATTTTGTATTGGTACCGTTGGTGATGGTATTGCTGATCGCATTGCTGGCGGGCGTTTACCCTGCTTTTGTACTATCTGCCAATAACACGGTAAACTCATTAAAAGGAAAATTAAAAACGGTAAAAGAAAATATTGTACTCCGCAAATCACTCGTTGGGTTTCAATTCGCCATTGCATTGGTTGTGCTGATAGCTGCAGTAATTGTTTCACAACAGGTGTCACTTTTTTTTAGCAAAAGTTTAGGATACAATAAAGAATTTGTAGTGGCGTCGCAGGTGCCGAGGGACTGGAGCCCGGCCGGTGTAAAAAAAATGCAAACGATCCGGAATGAGTTTGCCGCGATGCCACAGGTAAGTGCGGTTACACTGAGTTATGAAATACCCAACGGCAACAATGGCAATGAACCGCAGGTGTATAAAAGCGGGGGCGATTCAACCAAAACGATTGGTATGCAGGCGCTGGTGACGGATGAAAATTACCTCAGCACTTACCAGATTCCTTTGCAGAGCGGTGAATTTTTTGACAGCCGTATGCAGGACTCCGGCAAAGTAGTCATCAACGAAAAAGCGGTTGCCGCATTAGGGTATAAAACGCCGGCTGCAGCCATTGGCCAGCAATTGCGTATTCCTGGCGATCCTACTATATTTACCGTCAAAGGCGTTACCAGTAATTTTCATTTCTTCAGCATGCAGGACGCCATGAGTCCGATTGTATTTTTTAATGTGTACACGGCTGTTGTGCACCGCTATCTTTCCTTTAAACTGAAACCCGGCAACACAACGGCCAGTATTGAGGCCATACAAAAAAAATGGTCGCAGCTAATGCCCGGGAGTTCTTTTGAGTACCAGTTTATGGATGACACATTGAAGAACCTGTACGCCAATGAAATTCAATTAAAGAAAGCGGCTTTTACTGCTACCGTTCTGTCCCTCATCATTGTGTTGCTGGGGGTGCTGGGGTTAATCTCACTGAGCGTGCACAAACGTGTAAAGGAGATCAGTATCCGTAAAGTATTGGGCGCATCTGTGCCGCATATCACGCTGTTGTTTATAAAAGAATTTGCGGCAATCGTTGTGCTTGCAGCTTGTGTGGCAGTGCCCATCGCCTGGTATTTAATGAGTGGCTGGCTGAACAATTATGCTTACCGCATTAATTTAACAGCACAACCTTTTTTGTTGCCCATTATTGCATTAGGTTTGATGACACTTTTACTGATTGTGTTGCAAACATTAAAAGCTGCTTTGGCCAACCCAATGAAAAATTTAAAGAGCGAGTAGGACCTATTTTTAATAACAATAAACAGAGCATAAGGAGTTTCAATTGGGGTTATGATCAAACATTATTTTAAAACAACGTTCAGGTATCTCAGGGCATACAAATTGTTTTCAGCCATCAACCTGGTTGGTTTGGCGGTTGCCTTTTCCGTGGTTTATTATGCAGTGCTTTTTGTTCACTTCGAATTGAGTTATGATCAGTTTAATACCAATGCCGACCGCATCCTGCGGCTAAGCACCAACGTTGAAACTCCGGCTGGAATTACGCACGAAACATCGGCGGGCGCTGTTGCCGGTGCAGTGCAAAGCACCTTTCCCGAAGTAGAAAACACCACCCGGATTTTTCTTGATTATTATATTGTTCAAAAGGATCAGGATGCTTACGGGGAGGAAACACTGGCTTATGCTGATCCCTCTGTTTTCAGCGTTTTTTCTTTTCCGTTGATAAGTGGCAATGCTGCAACGGTTTTTAATAATCCCTATGCCATGGTATTATCGGAAACGGCGGCTAAAAAATATTTTGGTACCACCGATTGCATCAATAAAACATTAACGCTTGATGGGAAGATTACGGCAACTGTGACAGGTGTCATGAAAGACATTCCACAAAATTCGCACTTCCGGACTGATATCTTTCTTTCCATGTCTTCCTTAATTAAAGAAGGCACCAACTGGATGACCAACTGGAGCAGGTTCGGTTTTTCAACCTATGTTCTCTTAAAGGAAAATGTAAGTGCAGCGGGCTTTACCGCAAAACTAGCCGGCCTTGCAAAGGAACATCCGTTAAAAAATAATTTGCAATATTCGTTGGTCGCAGAGCCGCTTAACAGTCTTTACCTGCATGGCCAGGCAAGAGGCAACAAGGCAGGTGCCACTGCTTCGGGTAACTACACCAACATCTATGTTTTTTCAATTGTAGCCATCTTTGTATTGTTTATCGCCTGTTTTAATTTTATCAATCTTACCACTGCACTTTCTTTAAAAAGAGCAAAAGAAATTGGTGTAAGAAAAGTGACCGGCGCTACAAGACAACAGCTGACTTACCAGTTTCTTACCGACGCCTTAACGGTATCGCTGATTGCATTTGCAATAGCAGTTATTTTATGTGCTGCATTGCAACCTTTTGTCAATAACATAACCGGTAAAGTTATCGCGACCGGGATGGCTGGTAATATAAAATTTGCCGGATTGTTTTTGATGCTGGCCATTGTTACAGGCCTGCTTTCGGGACTTTACCCGGCGTTGGTGCTTGCACGTTTTAAACCGGTCAGCAATCTTAAAGGCAAATTTGTCAACAATGTAAAGGGACTGATTTTAAGAAAGGGATTGGTGATTACCCAGTTTACGATTTCAATTGTACTGATCATTGCTACCATTGTTGTTTACAGCCAGCTGAACTTTATGCAGAATGAAAATCTGGGATTTAAAAAAGAACATAACCTTGTAATAGATTTTCATTACGATGAACGCATTGGTGAACACGGAGAAAGTGTGATGGCGGAATTAGCCAGCATTCCGGGAATACATTCAGCAAGCATATCTTCCAGCATCCCTGGCCGCAGCAATACAAAATATCCTACCACCATTGAAGGTGCAAATAAAGAGCCGCAGGAACTTCAGGCAGACGCTTATTTTGTTGATTATAATTTTTTGAAACAGTATGGCCTGGAAGTAGTTGCAGGCAGGGGATTTTCGAAAGATTTCGCCGAAGACATGCGGGATGCCATGGTGATCAATGAGTCTGCCGTAAAGCGGCTTGGCTTTAATAATGCTGCGGATGCAATCGGAAAACCATTTTCGCAACGTGGCGGCAATGGATTAATCATCGGTGTTATCAAAGACTTTCATTTTCATTCGCTGCATGAAGCAATCATGCCACTCACCATGCAGGTATCGCCTGGTTTCTTTACGTTTTTAACGCTGGGTATTGCATCAGAGAATATGGCATCAACGGTTAGTGCCCTTCAAAAAAAATGGTCTGCTATCGCACCAGGATTACCGTTGGTTTATAATTTTGCAGATGATACATTTAATGCGCAGTATAAGGCCGACAACCAGTTTGGAAAATTATTTGTTTGTTTCGCCGTGCTCTCTGTCTTCATCTCCTGCCTCGGCTTGCTCGGTCTCACTTCTTTTAGTACCGTTCAGCGTACAAAGGAGATCGGCATAAGAAAAGTACTGGGAGCTTCTGTTGCCAGCATTATTGCCTTGATCACGAAAGAATTTATATTGATGGTATTCATTGCCCTGATCATCGCAACACCAATAGCAGCAATTAGCATGAAGTATTGGCTGAATGATTTTGCGTATCATATCCCGGTAAAGGCGCAATATTTTTTAATGGCCGGCATGCTGGCTATACTGGTTGCATTGCTGACACTCAGTGTTCAGTCAGTAAAAGCCGCCATTGCTAATCCGGTTAAAACTCTAAAAACAGAATGAACTTCATCTCTGCCGTTGCGGAAGAAAATTCATACGCAGGTTTGTTGAAATAATGAGAAATTTGAAACACAAAAAAATAAGTATTATCATCAAAAAAGACAATGACCTGACAACCGCAAATACATAAACATAAATATCTAAACGCCTGAACGGCAAAATAAAACATGATACAACTAAAAAAGATCTACAAGTACTACAACACCGGTTCAAAAAAAGCTTATGTATTAAGCGATGTAAGCCTTGATATTGCTGAAGGCGAATTTGTTTCCATCATGGGCCCTTCCGGTTCCGGAAAATCAACCTTGCTGCATATTCTTGGCCTGCTGGAAGAAGCCAACGAAGGCGAGTATTTATTCCTGGGCGAGAACGTTTCCAAGTTGACAGAAAAGAAACGAACCGAACTGCACCGCAACCAGATTGGCTTTGTGTTCCAGGCCTATCACCTGATTGATGAACTGACGGTGTATGAAAATATTGAAACGCCGTTGTTGTACAAAGGCCTCAATTCATCCGAAAGAAAGAGCAGGGTAGCGGAGTTGCTTGATAAATTTAATATCGTTGGCAGAAAAGATTTGTTTCCGTCACAGCTATCGGGAGGTCAACAGCAACTGGTGGGCATTGCAAGGGCCATCGCCGGTAATCCCAAAGTTATTTTTGCAGATGAGCCTACGGGTAACCTGCACAGCGACCAGGCCACTGAAATTATGGAACTGTTTAAAAAATTAAATGAACAGGAAAAAGTAACCATCGTGCAGGTAACGCACAGTGAACATAACGCCACGTACGGTAACCGGGTTATACGCCTGAAAGACGGATTAATACAGCGCTAAGGTTAAACTTTAATAAACATTAAACGGTTGCTGCGGTACTGTTTTGTGCTGCCTCTTTCAGGTAGCCCCGGATAGTATCCCAGTAACCTTTTCCATAGCCAACAAAAATTTCAGCGCCGGCAGGAATATTTTTAGTAGCGTAGATATAAATGCGTCTTTTAATAACAACATACTCCGCATTGTTGGTAATCCCCTTTACCTGCTGAATGCCTTTTGCATCATTCACATAGCGGGCCAGTTCATGCGGATGATCCCTTGCGTCCGTAACATGATTGCGGTTTACATAAAAAACGTAGGCATTTTTTCCATCATCGTGTGCCACATTTTTCCAGGTTGTAACCGTGCCTTTGTACTCAATGATACAAGTGCCTTTCTCAATTAATTCTTCTGTATACAATCCCTTGCCTGCGCCAGGCAACATAGATTCTTTAACGACCAGCTTGCGTTCTGCTACGTTCATATGGTAAAATGTATTGGTTAATAATACTGCATGTAGCTGGCAGGCAACTGCATCTGTCGTCGTGTGGTACAATCCGGCGAAAGATACAGAACCTTTGCTAAAAATGCGTTATTGTTTTTATGGGGAATACTATTTTTATCAACAAGGCAAGTAACATACCAGTTTCAGTTTTAAGGGTGCAGATAAATTGAATAATGGAATGGTATTGCAATGTATTACCAAATCTAAAAATCATTTTTTTATTTTTCAAATAATTCCGGCTGAATAATAATGAAGCGTACAAAAGAAAATTCCTTTTTTATAGCTGCCCTTATACGCACAATGGAATCGTTTATTTCTGCTGTATCAAGATCGGCTTTAAATGCAACAATCAGCATCAGCAACACTTCCTCCGGCGATTGATAGGTGGATAAAATATGCACCGTTTTTTCTACAGCGGGGTCTTGTTGTATCAGTGTGCTGATCCGTTGACGGGTTGATGAAGCAATGCCTTCACCCATCAATAAACTTCTGCTTTCTCTTGCAAGTATAAGGGAAACCCCAACCAGTAAAATACCCACCAGCAGCGAAGCAACGCCATCCAGGTATGGAAGGTTTAATTGGTGCCCGGCATATAAACAAATGGCTACAATGATGAGTCCAAGCACGGCCGCACCATCTTCAAACAATACCAGAAATGCAGAAGGGTCTTTACTTTTTACAATCGCCCGCCACCAGCTTTCACCTTTGCGTACCTTATTAAATTCTTTCGCAGCTATTATTAAGGAGCTGCCTTCAAAAACAAACGATATGGCCAGCACCAGGTAATTCCAGGTAATATCGCCCGACATTTTTGGATGAATGATATGCTCATAGCCCTGGTAAACAGACACACCGCCACCCAAGCCAAAAATGATAATAGAAACAATAAATGACCAGAAATACAATTCCTTGCCATAACCAAAAGGCCGCAACGCATCCGGGGGTTTTTTACTTTGCCGGATGCCAAATAATATCAGTAACTGGTTGATGGTATCAGCCAGTGAGTGCACGCCTTCGGCGATCATAGCCGAGCTATTACTAAAAATTCCCGCAACAAATTTTGTAACGGCAATCACCAGGTTTGCCACTAATGCACTGTAAATAGAAAGATTTGATTTAGCCATACCTCTTAACGGGGAATTATTTTCTTTCCTCATCCCATTGCAAAAACAGTTCTCAATTTTATAAATGATTACTGCTTCACTAAATTATTTTTTTAGCAATCTTGATTTTTTGTTGTTTTTATCATTGCAGAAAATGGGTTAACAATTGAAAAAGAGGTTTGCTAAGCCTTCATTAATCAAACACTTTTTTTATTCGCAGCCTTGATTTTTTTTGTTTCTTTTTTTTATCAAGAAAAAAGAAAATAAACTGCTAAAATCAAACGGCTTTTAAAAAAATATCATCATCTATCATTTTAGAACCGGTAAAAGAACCGACGATGCATTTACTCCATCATGGTATATTTTAATGCTGGCCTTTTGAAAGTCGCTGTCATTGGCTGTATAAATATTGATGAACTTTTGCGGGTTCCTGTCTGCCAGCGGAAACCAGGTACTTTGTACCTGTATCATCAGGCGGTGACCTTTTTTAAATGTATGCGCCACGTCCGGCAAAGCATATTTCACTTCCGTTATTTTATCAGGTGCAAAAGGTTCCGGGTTTTCATAACTGTTCCTGAATTTGCCCCGCATAATTTCTGCCCGCACCAGCATCTGGTAACCGCCCATCGGGTAGTCTTTACCATTGCCTTTTAAAGAAGGATCATATTTAAAATCATCCGGAAAAACATCTATTACCTTCACAACAAAATCAGCATCCGTTGTGGTTATGCTGGTCATTAAATCGGCCAGCACCGGTCCGGCCAGTGTCAGTTCTTCTGTAAGTGTGTCGGTCTCAAAGCTAAGCACATCGGGCCTCCTGGAAGCAAAACGCTGGTCATCGGTCATGTATTCTCTTGTCCTTCCTTCATGCACGCCATCAGCGTAAGGCACGGGGTGAGCCGGGTCGCTTGTATACTCTGTAAAGGCAGCATTTTTTACAACAGGTTTATCAAAAGATAATTTACCACCGGCATGAAAATAGAGGGCTTTGTTTTCAATATTTGCCGGTGGCCACTGGGGTAGTTTTTTCCAGCTGTTTTCCCCCGTGAAAAATATATTGGCCTGCGAGATGGTATCCGCATTGCCTATTCCTTTTAAGTAATAGTTAAAAAAGGGCACTTCCATGGTTTGCTGGTACCAGGCGCTGGTATTGGAAGCAAAACGCACATTGCCCATATAACTTCCTTCACCGCTCCATTGCCCGTGAAACCAGGGGCCCATTACTATTTTGGTATTGGTAGCCGGACTTTGTTTCCTGGTTGCCTTGTAACAGTTCCAGGCACCAAAGCAATCTTCGGCATCAAACAATCCGCCTACATACAACATAGCAGGCTGCACATTGTATAAACCAACCCTTGCATTCCTGGCCTGCCACCACGCATCATAAGTGGGGTGCTTGTACATCTCGTGCCAGAACTTAATGCTGTCCCCAATCATAGCAGCTAAGTTTTTTACCGCACCGGCCTGCAGGTAAAATTGATAATTGTCTTTGACAGGCGTACTGAATCCCGGGCCATAATCTTTGGTGGGAACGGGATGCGGCTTGCCAAATGAAGAATAAAAAGAAAATCCGTCCAGCGCAAAGAAGGCACCATTGTGGTGAAAGTCATCCCCGATAAACCAATCTGTAACCGGCGCCTGCGGACTCACCGCCTTTAACGCCGGATGCCCGCTCAGCGCAGCTTCTGTTGCATAAAAGCCGGGGTAACTGGTACCCAGCACACCTACTTTACCATTGTTTCCCGGGATGTTTTTCAGCATCCAGGCAATGGCATCGTATGTATCGCTGGCTTCATCAATATCCTTCTTTGTTTTTTTATTTTTATTAAACGGGCGTACATCCGCAAACACGCCTTCGCTCATATAACGGCCACGTACATCCTGTGTAACGATGATGTATTTTTCTTTCAGGTAGGCCATGCGGTAACTTCTCCATAAGCCCGAAAATTTATTTTCACCGTAAGGTGCACAGGAATAAGGCGTACGGGTCATCAGAAAAGGATGCTGCGCTGCGCTGTCTTTCGGAATATAAAAAGCAGTAAATAAACGGATGCCATCTCTCATCGGCACCATACGTTCTATCTTGTAATAATTGTTTGCAAACCAGCTGCTGTCTTCATTTTGCGCCGTTGCT
This sequence comes from Ferruginibacter sp., assembly GCF_028288465.1. Taxonomy (GTDB): domain Bacteria; phylum Bacteroidota; class Bacteroidia; order Chitinophagales; family Chitinophagaceae; genus Ferruginibacter. The sequence goes on from NZ_JAQBNR010000068.1 coordinate 45,766, forward strand.
GAAAAAGAAAAGCCTGCCACTAAAAAAAGAAATACCCATTTTTTCATGTTACATCATTTAGATTGCTCAATTTAGCGAAACATACCAGATAAAAAAAGATGGACACCAACCCGCAACTGATTGAAAAATTCTATACCGCTTTTCAGCAACTGGATGCAGCTGCCATGAATAGTTGTTACAGTGAAGACATTGTTTTTTTTGATCCCGTGTTTGGATTGCTGAAAGGAGGAGAGGTGAGGAGCATGTGGGAAATGCTGTGTAAAAATGCCAGGCAATTTTCGTTAACCTACGGCAACATTGTTGCGCTGGATGATGAGTACAGTACCTGCGACTGGACGGCGACTTATATTTTTTCTGCTACCGGTAAGCAAGTGGTGAATAAAGTGAAAGCCAACATGCGTTTCGCCGGCGGCAAAATAATTGAACACAGTGATGGCTTCAGTGTACACAAATGGAGCAAACAGGCATTTGGTCTAACCGGCACACTCTTCGGGTGGAATAGCTTCTTTCAAAATAAAATTAAAAATACCGCCCGAAAAAATCTGATGAAGTTTATGGAAGCAAAGAACAAATAGTTTTTTTACCCGGGCTAAGAAGCTTGGTGCAACTGCATTGGCGTCGCACTCTTGTGCTTTTATAATTTTGTGGATCGCTTCCAATTCGTAAGTATTCACCAATCAATGTCGTTTATTTAAGGAATTTCAGTGCCGTGGAAAGGTGGTCGACCTTATTAAAAACTGATACCTATAAAAAAGGTCGACCACCTTCATTCGCTAAGTAAACGACATTGATTCACCAATCATCAAAAATCAATCAAGCTATCACCGGCCTATTTGTAGGATGCTTTTTTAATCGCCGTAAACGGCCCATACTTATGTTGCAATTCAGAAAAAGTATCTGCATAAGGACCAAATGGATAGTCCACAGGTTTGGTAGCTAACACTGGCCAGTCGCCTGGAAAAACTTTAACCGGTCTTTTTTGTGAATTGATGAATGCAGCCACATCCCATGCTTCTTCATCTGTGAGTACCGGCGCCTGTGGTGCAACGGTATAAGGCATATTGTGTTTTACAAAACCCGCCAGCCGCGAAAGCATATAGTTACCGGCACTTGTATTATAACTGTAAGGACCCCACAACGGCGGATAAATGTACCCGGTAGAATCTGGTTTCGCCAGGCCATTTCCATTTGCGCCATGGCAAGTGGTGCAACGCAAGGCATACACAGCAGCTCCGTTTTTTATGGAAGCAGCCCTTTCGATGAATGGTAAATCAGGATCTTTTTTTATTACTGTATTCGAAGTAACATCCTTACCGAGCCACTTGATATAGGCTACCATAGCTTTCATTTCTTTGCCATTGCTGTCGAGTGCGCTTCCGTTTAAACTTCGCTGCATACAATCTTCTACTCTAAACTGTATTGACTCTTTTTTGCCGCTCCGCATTCTGAACCGGGGATAAGTAAATGCTACCGAAGCAAAGTTATTTCCATTTGGGCGGGTGCCGGCATCCAGGTGGCAGTTGCCACAGTTCATACCATTGCTTATTTGTGCCACCTTGCCTTTAGGGCCAAGATAGGCCGCCGTATTAGCAATCAGCTCCCTGCCATATTTTATTAAATTCCCGTCCGGCATGGATGCAAGCGCAGCGGTATCGGGTGCCTGCCACACATCCGTTGACGCTGTTGTTAAGTTTTGTTTGTGACCGGATTGTTCACCACACCCTGCAGATATAACCACTATCAAAAACAATAAACCCCAAATGCCGCCTTGCCGGCTGTTTAGTATATACATCATAATACGTTGCGCTGCGCTTCAGGCTGCTGAACAAATTTAACCAGAATCCGGTAAAAATGCAGGACAAAAAAATGTATCTTTCTTTTTAAACCAGCAACGAATGAAAAAAATAATCGCTACCATCACTGGTGCTGTACTATGTTTTACAGGTATGGCTCAAACACCGCCTTCCATACAGTTTTCAAAAGACAGCAGCCTGAGAGCACTGTTACACGCAGACTCTTTAAAAATTGAAAAGCAGTATGCCGAAATAGAACGCTGGGATAAACTAAGAGCCAGTGCAGTCTATCCCGTTTTTAATGCAGGTGAGTTTTCCGGAGTGGTGCCGGTAAAAGATCCGGCAGAAATTCCCGATCCCACCATCACTTATAAATTGCTTTTTGAACTGACAGACAATAATGCGGACTCTGTAATTAACGAAGCCAATTATGGTTTGGTTGAAGTGGCACGTATCATCAACCTGCACGTGGCTTCCGGTATACCAATCGCTAAAATTTTGCCGGTAATTGTAGTGCATGCCGGCGCACTCAATGCATTTTGCACCAGTGAACGATATAAAGAAAAATATAAAACAGGTAATCCGAACCTGAAACTAATCAGTGAACTTAAAAATATCGGCGCCCGTTTTATTGCCTGTGGCCAGGCAATGGCTTTCAAAAAATTTGCTAAAGAAGATATGTTGCCTGAAGTGAAAATATCACTAACCGCCCAAACAGTTTTATCCGGCTACCAGCTTAAGGGTTATGTGCTCTATAATTTGAGTGAAAGAAAATAACAACTTCTTCTGCTGTTCATAAATCATTTAAAAGCGCATCTTTGCGCTCTAAAAATAAACCAATGAAAAAATCAGCCTTGCTTACCAGTTGTCTCTGTTTGCTTCTTAGTACAACAACTATTTTTGCCGCTAACCCTGAAAATGTTTTGACCGATTCAACCCATCAGCTGGTTGAAGGGTTGAAGTTGCCCGCAGGATTTACATCAACCATCATTGCCACCGGAATGGACGGAGCCCGTCATTTGGCTGTCACCAAACAAGGCGGCATCTATGTTAAACTCGGGCGTTTAAAAGATGGTAAAGGCATTTACTTTTTAAAAGCGGATAAACAGGGCCACATCAACGTGCAGTATGGTTTTGGCGACTACGCGGGTACAGGTATTTTCGTAAAAAATAATTATCTCTATGCTTCCAGCAATGAGGATGTATACCGGTATAAATTAAATGCCACGGGCGAAGTAATTGACCGCGACAAACCGGAAAAAATTATTACCGGCCTGGTGAACCATAACCGCGATAACTCCAAATCCATTGCTGTAGATGATGCAGGTAACCTGTATGTAAACTGCGGATCCTATAGCAACAGTTGTTTAATTAATGGTACTTCACTGCAGGCGCCAATGCCCTGCCCCTTGCTGGATTCAGTAGGCGGCATCTGGAAATTTAAAACCAACCGTTTAAACCAGGGCTATAAAGAAGGTATTCGCTATGCCACCGGGTTTAAAAATGTAGTGGGATTAGACTGGAACGTCAATACCCATTCGTTGTTTATTATGCAGCATGGCCGGGATCAGTTTCATGAGCTTTACCCTGCCCTGTACAGCGAAGAAGATTCCAAAAGTCAGCCTGCAGAAACCATGTATGAGGTACACCAGGGAAGTGATGGCGGATGGCCGTATGTGTATTATGATGCTAAATTGCACAAAAAAATACTGGCACCAGAATATGGCGGCGACGGTAAAAAAACAGGTGGTGCAAAAGCCCAAAACCCCGTGATGGATTTTCCTGCACATCTGGCCCCCAATGGATTACTATTTTATTCCGGCAACCAATTTCCGGCAAAATACCGGCAGGGTGCTTTTATTGCATTTCATGGTAAATCGCCGGTATTGCAAAAGGGCTACCTGGTAGCATTTGTACCTTTTAATAAAAATAAACCCTCTGGTAAATGGGAAATTTTTGCAGACAATTTTGCAGTCGGCACCAGCCAGCCAAGGCCCTGCGGACTGGCACAAGGCCCGGATGGCAGCCTGTATATCGCCGATGATTTTACTGGAAATGTTTATCGGGTGAAGTATAAAAAGTAGGGGATTGATTGGGCGGTAATTTCATTAATAATGAGGAATTTTTATTACGGAAATAGACGAGTAGTATGTAATGACTCGTAAATATTCGTTAATAGAAATATCAACAGCAACCCAGGCATATAATTTTCGTCATAAGGGTATAAAACATATCGATATGAAAAAATTACTTACCGGATTTGCAGTTGCCATCGTTGCGGTGATATCGTTTTCCAGTTGTACACAATACAATTACCGCCACCGGGATTACAGCGATGAACGCTACGAACGGCATCATCATCATCGCGGATACGACAGAGATTATGACAGGGATTATGATCACGACCGCGACAGAGGCGACCGCAGGGATAAATAAATAACGCAGCAACATTGCTAGTTGAAAGGTTGACAGGCAACGGACAATAGTAATTTCCGGAAGATTGGCAACCTTTATTTTTAGCGTTGAGTCAATGCATAAAATATTTTTAAATTAATCTGCAATTCAGATGCACCACGTACAATTCCGGGTATTTCATTTTAAGATATGGCAGATGACAGCTTGTTTTTGAATTTGTATTAAGTGTATATTGAGCACCGGAAATTTTTGTGTTAAATAATAACCGTCTCACTTATGACAAACATTGGTCTTGCCGGCTTGCTGATGATTGTTGCCAATATCGCTTTTTCGTACAAGGGATTTACCAACTCCGTTTTTTTTGATACCTATACTTTTGAAGTAGATAAAATTCTCATTGATAAAGATTACAAGCGGTTGGTTACTTCGGGCTTTTTACATGTGAGCTGGACACACCTCCTTTTTAATATGTTCAGCCTGTATGCTTTTTGCGGACACATTGAAAACACCCTTGGGGAGCTGCCATTTTTAGTGATCTATTTTGCCAGTTTAACCGGGGGAGATTTGCTTTCGTTACTGGTACATAAAAACCATGGTGATTATAGCGCTGTGGGTGCATCCGGTGCGGTGTGCGGAATCATCTTTGCTTCCATCGCCTTGTATCCCGGTATGAGTGTTGGTTTTTTCGGCCTGCCTTTTTCCATGCCGGGATGGTTGTACGGTATGGTGTATGTTGGCTATGCCATTTATGGAATTAAATCTAAAAAAGGAAATATAGGGCATGACGCACATTTGGGTGGCGCCCTCGTTGGAATGGCCACAGCACTGCTTTTTGAGCCGACGGCTATCGAAGAAAATTATATTACTATCCTCGTCATCTGTATTCCAACAATTGTTTTTATTTATTTGATTATTACAAAGCCGCATTTTTTACTGGCAGACAATTTATTCTTTAAAAAGCACGATGATTATTATTCCATAGATCATAAATACAATGCTGAAAAAACCAGCAGGCAAAAAGAGATAGATAAAATTCTGGATAAAATAAATTCAAACGGTATGGACAGCTTAAGCCAGGCGGAAAAAGAAAAGCTGAAAAAATATAGCAGGTGAGCAACGAATTTTTGCCTGTTAAGTTTTTACAACAATATAAAACGCTGCTATTTGGCCTTTTTTCAATCGAACAAATTACACTCATTTCGGCTGCGTTTATTAATGAAATGACAGTTTTACCTGGCGGGATTATTGAAACAATAAAATTACTATCTTCAGACAAAGGAATCAATCACGAACAATCCCAATTATTATGACGTTAAAAAGAAGAAATTTTATAAATCTGTCTGCTATGGCAGTTGCCGGAGGAGTAGTTGCAGGCATGAGCTCGTTTACAACGCCTGAAGAAAAAGGAAGAGCAGCAGGTGCTGCAAATCAGCGTCCATTCATGCCCGGGGATGTGGCACCTATCACTGTAAAGGAACGGGAGGCAAGGATTGAGAAGGCGCAACGCCTGCTGACGGAACAAAAGATGGGGGCATTGATTATGGAGTCCGGTACAAATTTGAAATATTTTACCGGCATCAGCTGGTGGCCAAGTGAGCGTACGATGGTGGCCATTATTCCGGCAAGCGGCCCTGTAAGATATGTATGCCCTGGTTTTGAAGAAGCCCGTTTTCGGGAGCAGATTACCATCGGTAAAGATGTATATGCCTGGCAGGAAGATGAAAGTCCTTATAAACTCATAGCAAAAGTGTTGAAAGATGCCGGTGTTACATCGGGCACTGTTGGCATTGAAGAGCAGGTACGTTTTTTTATTATGGATGGCGTGAGGAAAGAAGCGACCCACCTGAATTTTGCAAGCGGTACACCTGTTACCATGAACTGCCGGATGATAAAATCAGCAGCTGAAATAGCCTTGATGCAACGGGCAAGTGACATTACACTGGGTGGCATTAAAGTTGGCATCAGCCAGTTACGTGAAGGCATGTCACCGGGCGAATTATCTTCCATCATTGGAAAAGCGCAACGTGATTTAGGCGGCGATGCCGATGGGGCATTGTGTCTTTTTGGAGAAGCTTCTGCATTTCCGCATGGTACCATCAAACCAAGGCTATTAAAGAAGGGAGATATTGTTTTAATGGATTGTGGTTGCAGGGTAGAAGGGTATACATCCGACATTACGCGTACGACTGTGTTTGGAGCTGAACCAACCAAAAGGCAAACAGACATATGGAACCTGGAAAAGCAGTCGCAGGCTGCCGGATTTGCTGCCGCTAAAATTGGTGGCGCCTGTGGGATGGTAGATGCTGCTGCACGGAAAGTAATTACGGATGCAGGTTTTGGGCCCGGATATCAACTCCCCGGCTTGCCGCATCGTACCGGTCATGGTATTGGTATGGACGGGCACGAATGGGGCAATATGGTAAAAGACAACCAGCAAAAATTACAGCCGGGCATGTGTTTTAGTATAGAGCCAACAATTTCAATACCAGGCGAATTTGGTATACGGCTGGAAGATTGCGCTTACATGACGGAGGAAGGACCCAAATGGTTTTCGGGACAAAGCAAATCTATCATGGAACCTTTTTAATACTCACTTTAGCGGCTATACATTTACTATTATCGAATACCATCAAAACAGAAATACCTCCTGCATTTTGCGGGAGGTATTCGTTTATAAGTGTCTTTGCTTAGCCAGGCAATTTATTTGGTTCCGTTATAATAAGCACAAACCGGGTTCATCACACACACTTCACATTGTGGGTTGGTTGGCCGGCAGATTTCTCTCCCTAAAAATGACATGGCCATACCTGCGTCCCACTGTTTGGCAGGCAATGCTTCCATCAGTTGTTTTTCAATTTTCTTTGGGTCTGTACCGCTTGCAATACCCAGCCGCGGCGCCACCCGTACAACATGCAGGTCTACAACAATGCCTTCAGGAGCGGCGCCAGCTTCACGCTTTATTACATTGGCAGATTTACGTCCAATGCCGGGCAACTCTGTCAACTCATCGAGCGAAAGCGGAATGTTTTTATCGTCTTTTATTTTCTTCGACAATTCACTCAGCCATTTAGATTTATTGCCAAAATTTCTTACGTCACTTATTTGCTCCTGTATGGCTTCCGGTGTGGCCTGCGAAAGCGCTTTCATGTTTGGAAAGGCTGTGAAAAATTTGGAGGCAATCTGGTTAATATGTTTGTCAGAATCCTGTGCAGACAACACCACCATCACCATTAACTGGTACACACTTTTATACTCCAGCGGGTGTTTTTTGCCAAGGTATTTTTTTAATAAAGGCTTTACTGCTTCAGACCAGTTAACTGTTGGCATCCATCAATTTTTTAAGAGTTAAACCTACAATAATTTGCAATCATTTTTTACAAGAAGGGATAATTTTTTATCTAATCGTCAACTGGATATAGTTAAGCCCCGTCAGCGGTTAGAAAAGCTCAGTAAATTATGAAGGAGTTTTATCAACCACCGTCAGTCCCGATAGCTATCGGGATTAACCGTTGACGGGGTTGCACCGAAGGAATATAAAGGCTTTCGCTGTATTTCGTCGTTCCCTTTATATCGGTCGTTCCGTGGTGTGAAAATGCTAACTGAGTTTCTTGATCTTAATATTTCTGAAATAAATAGGAGCACCCGCATGTTTTCCCTGGAAGCCGATATAACCATGCAGCGGCAGCGTAGCCATCGGGTTGGGCAGCCAGGCAGGTACTTCCGAGCCGTCGGGATTTGTTTTGGCAGAAGTAAACAACTCCATATTGCATTCGTTTACCAGCGTTCCGTTTAACACAATCCAGATCATTTTTCCACGGCAGGTAATGGTAAAATGATTCCATTCACCCGGATGTTTTAGTGACTTATTGGTGGCGGGTTTATGACCGAACACAGCACCACATTGCCAGTTGGGTGATACGTTGCTCCATTCTTTTGAATAATCATCCGCAATCTGTATTTCAACGGAGTGCGGTATCCAGTCTTTAATATCCGTAGCATGCACTATCACGCCACTATTGGTTCCTTCAGCTGTTTGAAATTCCAGGTCAACCACAAAATCATCATACTGATCTTTGCTCCACAATGCTTCATCTTTTGACGCGGTAAAAATACCGGCAGAATCTTTCCATACACCTGCAGGGAAAACAGCGTTGGTGAGGCCTTTTGTAAAAACATCCTGCCAGCCTTTTTCTTTTGTATTGGGATGAATGTAAGCTGTATCCTGTGCCGCTACTTTTGTAACAGAGCAACAACAAAAGCCAAGGACAAGCAGTGTGATTTTTTTCATATTGCAATTTTTTAAACCGTTCAACTAAAGATAGCACATCTTGATAAAATAGGCTTCAATGATTCCAATTTGCATACGCATTAATACCGGGAGTGAATGTTGAAAAAGAGTTGCATGTTGTTCTTCCTAAACTGGGCGTCATAATGAATAACTCAGCGGGGACACCGGATTAATAAGACAGTTTCAGTAACTGACCGGACTTTATCTTTTACTTTTTTCGTTTAAAAAATGCAGGCCAATTTGCCAGTTTAAAAAAATCTTGCTATTTTAATTGTCAGTTTCAGATGCCATTACACATTTACGATTGCCAAATCTACCGCCATGTCAGATACTTTAACAGTTGATCTTACTATTATTCAGCAATGGATAGCCGCTAAACTGGAACCAGAAATCGTAGAACAAAAATTAAAAGAAAGCGGGCTGGATGCAGCTTCCATCAGCACTCATTTAAGGGCGTTCAGAAAATTAAAGAATGCTAAAAAATTGCAGGCAGGGTTTATTTGTATGGCAGCAGGCGCTTTTCTGGGCTTTGTAAGTTGTCTGCTTACCATCCTAAATCCTTTTCCTGATTTGTACAATGTTATTTTATTCGGACTTACTTCCGTAGCCATTTGCATAATTTGCCTGGGGATGTACCTGGTATTTGAGTAACGTAAACTGAATCCGCAAAGTTTTACCTGGAGCTCTTAGCGGGATACGCCTGAATTGAGTTTCATTCCATTTTATAAAAAAGATAGTTGTTTAAATGAATTGTAGCAAGGAATTTGCTTTACAGGGCATTGCACAAGTTAATTTCAAAATTGGTTCAATCATTATTTAAAACAATATCAGTATGAAAACAAGTATTCTTTTAGTGGCAGGGTTAATAAGTTCAATGCTGCTGCAGGCTCAGCTTAAGACCACTGTCGTTTGTCCGCCATTTGACGTGGATGTGCTGGAAGGAACCGTGAACCGGTTATTTACTTATTCAACCCTGGCAGATGTTGAAAAACAATTCCCATGTTTTACCAGTGCCACGCCTGAAACCAATGGCAGCACCTGTGGCGGTGTTTTTTTTAAAGACAAAGACATTTCTTTTTTTACTGAAAGGAATTATATAGAGATCGGGGCACATTTTAAAGGCAAGCTAAGCATTCCGCTGATAGGGGCTGCAAGAACCAGTTTATTTAATGTGCTGGGTAACCCTTCTATAAAAGATGTAACCTGGGATGCTTACCAAACCAAATACGGCATCCTGATTGTATATTTCGACAAGGCTTCAAAAATCAACAAAATACAAATGAGCAACCGCAATGCAGCCACATTGAAATTGTGTGAATAGAGGAGGGGAGCGGGGTTTATCGTTTTCAGACTGGAATATTACTTATTTACATACAACCGTACCGACCAGGTGGCCGCTTTATACAGGTTCAGCGTAAAGTTGTTTCCGTTCGACATGGTGACGTATAACTTTACGGGGAACCTGTCAATATCATATGTAACATGAAACCTGGTAGGCGTTTCTACTGTAGATAACTTTCTTATGATCGCCTGGTCACCCGCAACAATATCTTCCAGTCTTAAAACATAGCCTGGCTGTCCCTGGAAATCGGAAGGAACACCGGTTGGAGAACCTGAAGTTGTAGATATTTCAAAGCTGATGGTGCGGCCCGACTGAGGTGTAGCTTTAATCTCATACCGGTCAAACATGGTGGCGCCGTTAAAATCGTAGGTTTTATAATCTTTACCACGGTAAGTATTGCCGCTCCAGAACCCTTTGATGGTGCTGTCAGCTTTTCCATTGTGCATATAATGCGTTTCGCCTTTGCCTTCCATTTGGCCGTCCTGGAAAAAGCCGGCATGGTAAGTACTGTCGTCATAATAATAAACGCCGGCGCCGTTTGGTTTGCCATTCGCAAATGTGCCTTTATAATGATGCTGGCCGAAGGCTTCGCCCTGGCCGGTGGCAAGGCCGTTTTTACACTCACCTGTGTAGCGCATATTCAATGTTGGAGTAAGTACTTTACAGGCCTGGGAGGAATCCTGTGCGGCAATCACACCGCACTGGAGCAGTAAAACTAAAAGAAGGATTGAAAAGCTATTTTTCATATGACAATGGGTTAGCGAAGAGAATCAGCTGCGCATTTTTTAAAGATAATGATTATTACGATTAGCCGGATAATACGCTCAACTCATAAGCAGGCCGGCTAATCAGGTTGAAGGAAAACAGGTGCACGTTATGTTCATCCGGAAGATGAAATTGGTAGCCATCCTGTAGATTTTTTCTAAGAATTCACCTTGCCGGTTCAAAAACTTTTACCCAAAAAATGATTTCTGTATTTATCTATGCAATAAATGTCTGGTTTCCTGTAATTTCGCAATCCTAAAATTAAACTACATGCATATTTCTTCTTTATTGGATCGCTTTGCAGAACCGGAAACACTTAAAATGGCCAAACTGGGCCGCGAATTAAGGGCAAAAGGGGTTGACGTAATTGACCTTAGCCTTGGAGAACCTGATTTTGATACACCTCAGTTCATCAAGGATGCGGCTATAAAAGCTATCAACGACAACTGGAGTCATTATACTCCGGTAGCGGGTTTTGCAGATTTAAGAGAAGCAGTTTGTACCAAATTAAAACGCGACAATAACCTGGATTATAAGCCTGAAAATATTGTTACTTCTACGGGGGCAAAACAGAGCCTGGCCAATGCCATTTTAGCTGTGGTAGACGACGGTAACGAAGTGGTAATTCCTACACCCTACTGGGTTACTTATTCAGAACTGGTTAAAATTGCCCGTGGTGTTGTGGTGCAGGTAAGTACCAGCCTGGAAAGTGGTTTTAAAGTTACACCCGAACAACTGGAAGCAGCCATTACGGATAAAACAACCTTGTTCATGTTTTCCTCTCCCTGCAACCCATCCGGCGCAGTGTATAGCAAAGCGGAACTGGAAGGTCTGGCCAACGTGTTAAGAAAATACCCGAATGTTTATATCATTGCAGATGAGATTTACGAATACATCAATTTTGTAGGCAAGCACGAAAGCATTGCGCAATTTACCGACCTGAAAGAAAGGATTATCCTGATCAATGGTCTGAGTAAGGGTTTTGCCATGACCGGCTGGCGCCTGGGCTATATCGCGGCCAATGTGGAAGTAGCTAAGGCATGCGAAAAATTACAGGGCCAGTTCACAAGTGCCACTTGTTCTATCACCCAAAAAGCCGCAGTAGCAGCATTAACCGGTGATCTGAAACCTTCTATGGATATGACGACTGAATTTACCCGCAGAAGGGCTAAAGTAATGGAAATAATTAAAGATGTTCCTGGCATTAAATGCAGCGAACCGGAAGGCGCCTTTTATATTTTTCCTGATGTATCTTCTTATTTTGGTAAATCAGACGGTGAAAATGTAATTACCAATTCGGCCGATTTTTCGATGTACCTGTTAAATACAGCGCATGTATCTTCTGTAATGGGGGATGCGTTTGGCGAGCCAAAATGTGTTCGCTTTTCTTTCGCCAACAGCATGACAAACATTGAAAGAGCCTGGGTACGGATTATTGATGCGTTGGCTAAATTGAAATAAGCGTAAAGCTGAAGGCTGAAAGCATACAGCTTAAGGCAAAAAGATAACAAAAGGCGGAAGACAGTCTCAAAATGGACATGTCTTCCGCCTTTGTATTTGCACAAGCATTCAGATTTCAGCCTTTAGCCTTCAGCTTTCAGCCTTTTGCTTTTGCTTCCGGCTTCCTCCCTTAAAATCGCATCCAGCTTTAACACCTGTGGTATCAAAAGTTCCTGCTCATCGTTGTTGATTATATAATCACATAAACGCATTTTGTCATCTTCGTTCATTTGCTTGTTTAGCCGGGCTGTAACCTCTTGTTCGGTTATACCATCTCTTTGCATTACCCGTTGTATCCGCAGGGGCGCAGGGGCAAATACACCGATTACTTTATCCAGCCATTTTTCGGCGCCGCTTTCAAATATCAGGGCGGCCTCTTTGATGGCATAGGGAGCGGTTTGTTGCTGCATCCATTTGTCCGCATCGGCAATGGTAGCGGGATGTACAATGCTGTTTAGCAAGGTAAGCTGCGCCGGGTTATTAAACACTTTCTCTGCAATGAATGGTCTGTTCAATGTGCCGTTCCTATAGCTATCTGTGCCAAATGCGCCGATAATTTTTGCTTTAAGATGCTCATCTTCATTCATCAATTTTTTGGCAGCATCATCTGCATACAAAACGGGGATGCCCAGCAACCCGAATATCTTTGCAACCGTGCTCTTACCACTGCCGATGCCACCTGTTATGCCAACTTTTAAAATCAAGTGAAGGAATTTTAAAGGATAATTTTTTAGTAGATGATTGATAATTAAAGCGCCTGTATTTTTATTTGCAGCATTTCCCACAATGCCGGCAGCTAAAAAAACCGGTCGTAAAACGACCGGTTAAAATTATTAATTAAATATTGTATTCCTGTATTAATTCCCTTTCCGGGAACGAGACTATGCTTTTGTTTCAGCTGCGGGCTTATTGATCGCTGCAGTCATTTCCATACTTACTGTGCTCTTCTCAATTTTAAGATAACTGCCCGGGCTCACTTCAAGGCTCAGGGTACCGTCTTCGTTTACTTTATTAACCGTGCCATGTATGCCGGCGATGGTTACTACTTTATCGCCTTTTTTAAGATCGGATATAAAGGTTTTTTGTTGCTTTGCTTTTTTAGCCTGCGGACGAATCATAAACATCCAGAAAACTAAAATCATCAGGCCCATAAAAATTAAAGAAAAACTGCTGCTGCCTTTTCCCTGGGGATCCATCATCAAAAAAATACTAAGTGAATGCATGTGTTGTGAAATTGATTATTAAAAATGAAATGTTTTTTATTTTTTGGCTGTGATATCTCCCCTTAAAACTAAGGGAGGAAACGCAGGGTTGGCATTCGAAATTACGGTGATCGTTTTTTCATTGTGTCCCACTTTACCCTGGCTGTTAAATACAACTTTTATAAAACTTGTTTCACCGGGCATTACAGGCTTTTCAGGTTTTTCGGGAACCGTACAACCACAGCTGGCATGGGCATTGGTAACTATCAAAGGTTTGTCACCTGAATTTTTAAACCTGAAATTATAGGATACTTTTTCTCCTTCAGTGGCAGTACCAAAATTGTAAGCGGTGTCAATAATCTGTACAGTGGTACTATCCATCGCGGCCATCTCCGCCATTGAAGCCATGCCATCTGCCACCTTATCTTTTCTCCGCACATCACAACTAACAATACTGGTACTTATCAAAAAGAACAAAACATATTTTTTCATTCGTAGTTTTTTGCAAAGTTATATCTATAATGGTAAAAAGCCGGAAGCAAAGTTAGGCGTCAATAAATCGGTAAAAACTTATAACTCATCACTTATAACTTATAACTGTTAAAGCGTGCTGTTCTTAAATGTCTTCTTGTTAATCTTTCCTTCTGCACTCAGCTCTTTATGAATATTATCCAGGATGCCATTGATAAACTGGCCGCTCTGCGGCGTACTGTATTCTTTTGCAAGATCAATGTATTCGTTGATGGTTACCCTGGTAGGAATAGTTTCAAAAAATAGAAACTCACAAATGCCCATCTGGATAATGATCAGGTCGAGGGCGGCAATACGGTCTGCATCCCAGTTTTTTAACTTTGGCTTCAGCAATTCCATACTCACTTCTTTTTTCTCCAGCGTGGTTTCCAGCAGGCCTTTTGCAAAGTCCCACTTTTCCCTGCTTACAAATTCATTGAAATTATAACTGCCGGGCTTTTGTAAAAAATTCAGCATCAGAATGTTCATCATTTCCGCATCATCATCCCAGTTAATAAAATGTTCTTCTACATGGCTGATGAAATTTTCGTTGGGCAGCATCAGGTTAGTGAATATGAATTCAAGGATATCTTTTTCTGATTTCTTATCCCTGCTTTGTGCTTCCGTGTAATCGGCGTATTCTTCAGACTGGGCCAGCGCCTGGTAGGTCTTTTTCAGCAATTCCTCATCCATCATCAGCTGCGGCTTGGTTTCAGCACATGCCGCCGCATAACCAGGTTCTTCCACAATTTTCCAGAGTAACTCGTTACCGGCTATTTTGGTATTGATATTCAGGTCCTGTTCGGAAGGTAAATGTTTGGATGCTTTTTTGAGTGCGTCTTTCTCGGAGTACCGGGCTACTTCGCTTACAAAGTAAACGAGGTAAACAAATAATTTACGGCTCTGGTCTATTTGTTTTCTTAAAAGGCGAACGGCCTCTGCAGGAGCTACTTCATTGCTCATACTGTCAATTGTGTACAGGCTCTGCATTACCTTAACCCGTATATTTCGTCTGCTGATCATGCTAAAAGAACTTTATTTGGATGGCAAATTTAAGGGATTAAAATTTGGCAACCCAAACTAGCGGCGGCAAACCAATCCAGCGGCGGTCGACACAGGTAGCTATTATAGCAGCAAACTGTCCGGCCTATGAAAAAATGTCTGCCAATACCTGTCTTATTACTGACAATCATCCTTGTAAACTGACAACTATGCCAATATTCATGTTTGGTATAAAATTAGTGCAAGTGCATTGCCCGTAATAAACGAGGCATCTACTTTAAACAAACAAAAAATCAACATTATTATGGCTAAGAAGTTAAACATTACGCCTTTGCATGACAGGGTGATTGTGAAACCAGCGGCTGCGGAAGAAAAATCTGCAGGAGGTATTATTATTCCTGATACAGCTAAAGAAAAACCACAGCGTGGTATTGTAGTGGCGGCAGGTCCGGGTAAAAAAGACGAACCCGTAACTGTAAAGGCCGGAGATGCTGTATTGTATGGCAAATATTCCGGTACAGAAATTACATTTGAAGGTGTTGAATACCTCATCATGAGAGAAAGTGATATACTGGCAATAGTTTAAAGCGAAAATGGCTCAATGTAAAAAGTAAAGCATTGTCTTCCTCATTTTCAAATTTTCAAATTTTTTAAATTTTCAAATTAAGTATTATGGCAAAAATGATATTCTTCGATATAGAAGCCCGCAACAAAATGAAAAAGGGCGTGGATACTTTGGCTAATGCAGTTAAAGTAACCCTTGGACCAAAAGGTCGCAACGTGGTAATCGAAAAAAAGTTCGGCGCACCACAGGTAACTAAAGATGGTGTTACAGTTGCAAAAGAAATTGAACTGGAAGACCCGATTGAAAATATGGGTGCCCAGATGGTGAAAGAAGTGGCTTCTAAAACTGCAGATATTGCAGGTGACGGTACTACAACTGCAACTGTTTTGGCGCAGAGCATCATCAGCGAAGGATTGAAAATGGTAGCAGCCGGTGCAAATCCAATGGATTTGAAACGTGGTATCGACAAAGCAGTTAGAGCCGTAGTTGAAAACCTGGTTGCCCAGAAAAAAGATGTTGGCAACAACAGTAAAATGATTGAGCAGGTTGCAACCATTTCTGCCAACAATGACAATGAAATCGGGAAGCTGATTGCTCAGGCAATGGCTAAAGTAGGTAAAGAAGGTGTTATTACTGTTGAAGAAGCAAAAGGTACGGATACTACAGTTGATGTAGTGGAAGGTATGCAGTTCGACAGGGGATACATTTCTCCTTACTTCGTTACCAACAGCGAAAAAATGCAGGCTGAATTACAGAATCCTTTTATCCTGATTTATGATAAAAAGATCTCTGCTATGAAAGATATTTTGAGCGTACTGGAAAAAGTTGCCCAGAGTGGTCGTCCGTTGATGATCATTGCAGAAGACCTGGATGGTGAAGCACTGGCAACACTGGTGGTAAACAAATTACGTGGTACTATTAAAGTGGCTGCAGTAAAAGCACCAGGCTTTGGTGACAGAAGAAAAGAAATGTTGAATGACCTGGCTGCTTTAACCGGCGGTACTGTTATCAGCGAAGATTTGGGTAATAAACTGGAAGGTGTTGAACTGACTTCATTAGGCCAGGCTTCATCTGTCACTATTGATAAAGACAATACCGTGATCGTTGGTGGTAAAGGAAAAAAATCCGATATCGTTTCACGTGTCAATCAAATCAAGGCACAGGTAGAAAATACCACTTCTGATTATGATAAAGAAAAGTTACAGGAACGTTTGGCTAAACTGGCCGGTGGTGTTGCTGTGTTGTATGTAGGTGCTGCTACAGAAGTAGAAATGAAAGAAAAGAAAGACCGTGTGGATGATGCATTGCATGCTACAAGAGCTGCAGTTGAAGAAGGTATTGTACCAGGTGGTGGTGTTGCCTACATTCGTGCCATTGCAGGTTTGGAAAAACTGAAAGGTGCACTGAATGCAGATGAAGCAACTGGTATTGCGATTGTTCGCCGTGCTATTGAAGAGCCATTGCGCCAGATCGTTGCCAACTGCGGTATCGAAGGTTCAATCGTTGTACAGAATATTAAAGAAGGCGAAGGAGATTATGGTTTCAATGCCCGCACTGAAGTATATGAAAATATGTTTAAGGCTGGTGTAATTGATCCTACAAAAGTTGCCCGTGTTGCCCTTGAAAATGCAGCATCTATTGCAGGTATGTTGTTAACAACAGAATGTGTAATAGCCGACAAACCTAAAGATGATGCAGGCCATAACCATGGTGGTGCTCCTGATATGGGTGGAATGGGAGGTTACTAATACAACCGCATTTCAAAATATAAAAAATCCCCTTCAATTTTTGGAGGGGATTTTTTTGTTTAAACGTTTGACGCCAAACTGGTATTATTAAATGGTCAGCGGTCTGTAATAAAATTATAGACCAGGTATTCACTGGCAAAGTTCTTAGGCATATGTTTTAGTCCTCATTTTTTTTCTTGATACAAAAAGGAAGCAAAAGAATTAAGACTGCGAATAAAAGGCTTAAATTTTTATTCGGAGCCGTTTGAAGCGTACTTATGTCAGAAAGCGGTCGTATGAAGTTTCAGGCTTAATAGACTTGCATAAATGTAAGCGCCTCAATCCTTCCTTCGGGTTGAACACAGTAGCTGCAAAAGATGCCTCTTTCGGTTCAGTGACGGCTTTCCGGAATTCAAAAAATGCGCAGCATTCCCGATAGCTATCGGGATTTTTGAAAGAAGCAAAAGCGGCGGCGTTGCGGCTACGCAGCCCGCCGGCGGTAGAGGCGAATCTACAACCAGAAAGCTGTGCGTATTGCCTAAGGTTTGACAACAATATTTGCTTCCATAAATCATATCTTATTTTTTGATAAAAAACAAAAAATTCAGGCTGCAAATAAAAGCGTGATCCTAAAAGATTAAAGCAAGGATGTCGATAATATTGGTCAATCAACATTGTCAATGCGATGTTGTTTAAAATAATACAACGCATCTGCTTCATTAATTGGCCGCAGCACCTTACAGGGATTGCCGGCTGCTACTGAATCAGCAGGAATATCTTTTGTGACCACACTGCCGGATCCGATAACTACATTGTTGCCAATAGTTACACCAGGGTTGATCACAGTGTTGCCGCCAATCCATACATCATTACCAATGGTAACAGGAAAAGCATATTCCCATTCCGCATTTCTTGTACTGGCATCAATGGGATGGCCGGCCGTAAATATGCTTACGTTGGGAGCTATAAAAACATTGTTGCCAATCGTAACTTTGGCACAGTCCAGTATTACGCAGTTGTAATTGACATAAAAATTATCTCCTGCAAAAATGTTGTACCCGTAATCGCAATGAAAGGGTGGCTCAATCAAAAAATTAGTACCTGTTCTGCCAAACAATTGCCGGATAATTTGTATCCGGGCAGCAGCTTCGGCGGGCCGCTGGTTATTGAAATCAAACACCAGTTCTTTGGCGTGCAACCGCTCTGCTGTCAGCGTTGCATCAGATGCCTTGTATAATTTACCGGATAACATCTTGTCTTTTTCACTTTGCATAAGAGTATTTTTATTTGATAGAGTGGTCATTTGTTTTGAAGGTAATGCCTGCTATAGCTTTCTGAAAATCTGACAACTTCGTCTTTAACAACCTTAGTAGAAATTAACAAAAGAACTGATAAACCTTATTACCATATTCTGAACACTAATAATGTAATAAGGTTACCATATTCTAAAAATAATACTGCTAAGGTTTATTGAGAGACAAATCATAGTGCTGCAATTGTTAGAAAGCTCTTTATCATTGATTCATGCTTAGTTATTCTCACTAAACTGCAGCAACCGGCATAAAAATCGAAAAACACTTACCCTCAATATACTTTCTTCTCTACAATTTAGCTTCTTTAAATCAACCAATTTTACTAAAGTAAAAATCCAATACTATTCCAAAGCAGTGTCCGTCTCTAAGTTTGCCCTGAATTAAATATTACTCCTGAAAAGCCTCCCAAGTGGAGGTTTTTTATTGCCCTGAATTTTTCCAGTGCTGGGTGTATTATTCTTTTAAATTACACTTCTCAAACACCCCGACGGCGGCTTCCGGCCCCGGCGGCGGTTAAGTGATATCTTCGGATATACGTTGATTGATTAACTGCAACCGGGCTAGTCAGGTCGTACGGGTTTTATAAATGCTAAAAGTGGTAGGCAGCCTTTTTCATTAACCGCCGTCAGGGTTTATAACCGCTGACGGCGGTATGCAGATTCGTTTTAATCTGCCGCTCCCAGGCGTTCCTGTTCTTCAGGGCGGGATTGATAACCGCTGACCGTATTGTTCAATGTAAAACTATTCTAACCATTCAACCCGAAAAAAATAAATGTAAATTTGAGTATTCACACAGGAAACAAATCATCACAGTTCAATTTATAGTAAGCGCATACCATCAGGGGCTTGCAGGTATGAACAGTAAATCGAAATAATAAAATCATATGCCAACCATTCAACCACAATATAGCGCAGCCAAATATAAAACGCCCACTGGTACTACACTGACCTGTAAAAACTGGATCGCAGAAGCAGCCTACAGAATGCTGTTGAATAACCTCGATCCTGAAGTCGCCGAAAGGCCCGAAGAGTTGATTGTATACGGCGGTCGCGGCAAGGCGGCACGTAATTTCGAGAGCCTTGACCTGATCTTAAAAGCATTGAAAGATTTGAATGAAGATGAGACCCTGCTGGTACAAAGCGGCAAACCGGTTGCCATGCTGAAGACGCATAAAGATGCGCCTAGGGTATTAATCTCCAACAGCCAGCTGGTACCCAAATGGGCCGACTGGGATCATTTTGATGAGCTGGAAAAAAAGGGTCTTATCATGTATGGTCAGATGACGGCCGGCTCGTGGATCTATATCGGTTCGCAAGGTATTGTACAAGGTACTTATGAAACATATGCCGCCGCTGCCAATAAAGACTTCGGGGGCACATTAAAAGGCACGTTGAATGTTACTGCGGGCCTCGGCGGAATGGGAGGGGCGCAGCCATTGGCCATTACCATGAATGAAGGCGTGGCGCTGATTGCAGAGGTAGAAGAATGGCGCATCGATAAACGCATTGAAACCAGGTACCTGGATGTAAAAATTACGGACATAGACACTGCCATTGACGCTGCGCTGGAAGCAAAACAACAGGGACAAGCTTTATCTATAAGCGTTTTGTGCAATGCCGTTACACTTTTGCAAAGACTGGTAGAAAGAAACATTATCCCTGATACTTTAACCGATCAAACGTCGGCACATGACCCGCTGGTAGGGTATGTACCGCATACGCTCTCCAATGAACAGGCAAATGTATTGCGTAAACAAAATCCGCAGCAGTATATTGAATTAAGTTATCAAAGTATGAAGCTGCATGTAATGCTGATGCTGCAGTTACAGCAACTCGGCGCCGTTACTTTCGATTATGGCAATAATATAAGGGCCAGGGCACAGGAGAAGGGGCTGACCAATGCGTTTGATTTTCCGGGTTTTGTTCCGGCCTATATCCGGCCATTGTTTTGCCTGGGTATGGGCCCGTTTCGCTGGGTAGCACTGAGTGGCGATCCTGAAGATATCCGGGTAACTGATACCGTTATGATGGAATTATTTCCTGAAAATGAAAGCATGACCCGCTGGATAAAAATGGCACAGCAACGCATCGCATTCCAGGGTCTGCCGGCACGCATCTGCTGGATAGGACAGGGGGAAAGAGAAAAAGCCGGCCTTGCATTTAATGAGCTCGTACGTACGGGAAAAGTAAAAGCACCCATTGTTATTGGAAGAGATCACCTTGACACGGGTTCGGTAGCCAGTCCTAACCGCGAAACAGAAGCTATGCTGGATGGAAGTGATGCCATTGCTGACTGGCCCGTGCTAAATGCCTTGGTAAATACGGCCGGCGGAGCAAGCTGGGTAAGTCTCCATCATGGTGGCGGCGTTGGCATGGGGTACAGTATTCATGCAGGCATGGTAATAGTGGCAGATGGCACACCTGAAGCTGCCGTACGGTTAAGCCGTGTATTGCGTAACGATCCCGGCTTAGGCATAATCCGCCACGCAGATGCAGGCTATGATGTAGCGAAAGATACCAGCCGCAAATTTGGACTGGATATCAAAGACCGCCTTGAAAAATAACCGTGGGCGAACTTGCTTCTCCATTGTTACAACTATTTTTTGATCAGCCCTGACATGCTAATTCACCAAAAATCAATTGGTTATAAATTTCAGAATGGGCATATTATGTCATTTGTAAAAAATATTTTATAATTTATATACATTATTCAAAATAATTTATATTTTTATAGCCGTTCGTCCATATCAGTTCATCAAATGTTTTAGGAGGTAAACTCCGCATGGCTGAATTTCTTACCTCATATTCACTCGTCGTTTTTAAGTTAATCCATATATCTGCTGAATAAAATAGTGTACCTGTAATTGTGATCCGGCTGCTCTACCTCCCTTCCATGATAAGTTCCTGAGCATACGCTGTGTAAAAAAACGCTCTTTTTTACAGGGGAATCGTATGTCCTGTTCCGGTGAAAATAAGTCGTCATGAAAACATATATTTTCCTCCCTGCAGTTGGCCTGCAGTTATGCATTTGCAGCTCAGGCCAGACAAACAATTATTTCGGTGCTTCTGGCATCCTGAACGGAAATGTCTGGAGCACAGCACCCGTAGGCCCGTATACCGCTGCGTTAAATACAAGCGGGGGCGCTATCATCTATTTCAATAACCCCGCAACAGTAACCGGTGGAACTATAACTGTGGCGGGTATCAACGCCAATGCCAACGTATCCGCCTGGACGAACGGGGGTACTTTAGGTACCGGCGGAACGGTCATTCCGATAACAGTAGGAGCCGGGGCTATCCTGAATATGAACCAGGCTATATCAACTACTGCCGGTACGGGCTTTAATAAAACAGGCACGGGTACGCTGGTTTTCGGCACTGGTGGCAACTACGATGGCGGGTTTACGCTGACAGCAGGAACCATGGTAGTAAATGGTATCAATGCAATGGGTGCTACCGGAAGCAACACGCTCGCCCTGAACGGAGGCACACTTTGTTCAACTGGAAATATGGCCCTTGCAGCAAAATACCCCGGGGGTATAACCATTGGGGGCAATGTACAATTTGGAGAAACTGCTGCACCTGCTGCAGCTGCTGCCAGTCTCACTTTCAGTAATAACATTAATCTCGGCAATGCCAACCGTACCCTCACCATAGGTAACGCGGGTACGTTATCTTTTGGTGGTATTATTTCCAACAGTGCTCCGGCAGGTATCAGCTTTTCAGCCAACAGCAATGGCACCGGATTATTTGATATTACCAATGCGGCCAATATTTTTTCCGGACCGGTAAACATAAATGGTGGTGAAGTTCGCTTTGCTGCCGATGGTAGTTTCGGCAATCCGGCGAACGTGATTGTAATGGATGGTGGCGTTTTGCGTACAGACGCCACATTTACCCTTGCACACAATCTTCAGTTGGGCCCGGCACCCGGAACTGCAATAAATATTCCTGCAGGTAACCTCACGATCAGCGGCACAATCGCTGACAAATCAGGTGCCGGAAACCTTATAAAAAAAGGCGCTGGTATACTAACACTGACTGGTGCGAATACTTTTACCGGTACAACAATGCTCTCGGCTGGCGGAGGTACCCTGCAGTTAAATAAAATTGGGGGCAATACCATTCCTGCAACAAACGATGTAGTGGTAAATGGCGGCGTGCTGCAAATAAGCCGTAACCAAACACTCAATAATATCAGTTTGGTGGCGGGCAATCTCACGATCGACAACGGAGTTACACTTACCATCAATGGTACGCTGGATCATTTTCCTGCCGCATCTGTTACGCTGACAGGTAGCGGAAAAATTGCCTACGGACCCGCTGGTAGCCTGAAGTATTCAGGTACTTCTGCCAAAACAGTAACAGCAAAAGAATGGCCGCTGGTAAATGTGCCATTCACTGTGATTTGTAATAACAGTGCCGGTGTTATATTGCCCGTTACCGGGAGCGTTAACGGCAGCCTGCAATTGTCTGCCGGAACTTTTACGATTGGTGCCGGAGGTTTACTAGACCTGGATGGAGCGGATCTGATTATTGGTGCCGGTAGCCTTGCTGGCAATGCAGCTGCCGGCTTCACCGTAAGAGGCACAACAGGCAATAAAGTAACCATTCCAGCGGCCATTGGCTTACAAAATGTGACTGTTGGCGATACAAGAACACTGGCATTAAATGGGACCAGCAGCCTTACTTTATCTGGCAATTTGTTCGTCGCCGCCAATGCAGTATTTGACAACGGCGGCGAAAGCCAGATATTAGACAATGGAGGCACTGTTACGATCAATGGCAGATTTATCAATCGTGATAAGGATAACTTTACCGGCACCAATGGAGCCATACCCGGGGTTACGACTACATTGATGCCCGGCAGTGTCGTTGAGTATGCCCTTGCAGGAAATCAGGTGATCACTAAAAGGGATGATTATAGTGACATCGTTTTTTCCAACGGTGGTACAAAAACACTGGCCAATGCGTGCATTCCCACAGGTACTGTTTTTATCAAAGGCAATACTACTGTCGATGCGGGCATTCATGTGTTTGGAGACCTGTTAACCAGTCTTTCTATGGATAATGGCCGCCTGATTTTAAGAGGTACCGGCAATCCCCAACCCCACATGGGCGGCACTTACAACCTGACGGGTGGCGTGGTGCAATTTGATTGCAACAGCGCCAGCGGACAAACCATCCGCAGTGAAACCTATAAAAATATTGAAACCACCGGCTTGTATACCGGCAACTCAAACGGTAATATTACCCTGGGTTCAAACGGAACCTTTACAGTAAAAGCCGGCAGCGTGTTTGAGATGAATGACAATGCAATCATTGGCCCTTCCGGCATTCAAACCGTTACGGTGGAAACCGGCGCCACCTTTAAATGCGGCAACGCCTTCGGCTTCAACGGCCCGCTGTCCGGGTTAAACTCGCCCGCTGTAAGGGATAATATTGAGAACGTTATCTTACAGCCGGGCAGCACCGTTAATTACTCCCGGTCTAATCCGCCGCAGGTAAGCGGCAACCAGTCAATCACCAATACCATTCCTTATCAGCACCTCGTGATTGCTGGCTCAGCCGGTATTAAAACAGCGCCTGCAGGTATACTGACTATATCTGGTGATTTTATAAAAACCGGCACACCCGTATTTGCACATAATAATGGCACGGTGCTGCTAAATGGCGGGAACCAGTCTTTTGCCGGTTTGCCATATAATAATCTATTGCTTGACAATACCGGAGTTAAAACACTCACAGGTAACGCCAGCATTGCCGATTCCATTCAAATCAGTAACCTGCTTACAACACCCTCAACAGAATTGTCGCTGGGTGAAAATTATATTACGTTGCTATCCGGCGCCACTAAAACTGCCAGGGTGGGGGCCATCCCTGATGTTGCCGGCGTAAAAATAAATTATGGTACCAATGGCCGGTTTGTGATTGAAAGATATTATCCCCCCAAACGTGCCTGGCGATTGATTACTGCCCCTGTTACAGCGGATGCATCTACCGGCACTATTTTTAATTCCTGGCAAAACCGGGGATTCGCAACCAGCCAAAGCGGCACATTTATAACCGGCAAAAATCCGGCTCCCGCGGTGAATGGGTTAGATCCATCGCCCTTTAATAACAGCTCTCTAAAAACATTTAATGCCGCCACGCAGTTACTGGAAGAAGTCACCAATACCAGGACCCAATTGATTTCCGGCACTACGGGCTCAGCGGATAACCGGGGCTACTTTATTTTTGTCAGGGGCGACCGGAGTACAGTTAATCTTTTTAACCCATCCTTTGCCAATGCAACCGTGCTGAGAGATACCGGCAAAATCTTAATCAAAAATCAGTCATTCACATTCAGCGGTCTAACGCCCGGCAGCTTTTACCTGGTGGGCAATCCATACGCTTCACCAGTGTATGCATCCCGCCTGGTGGCTGCAACACCGGGTATCAACAACGGCATATTTTACACCTGGGATCCCAATCTGAATGCACAACACGGCGGCTATATTGCGATGACTTATAGTACTGTTGCCGGGGGCAACTGGATAGCAACACCACCCAGCCCCGTTGGCAAACAGGACAGCATCATTCAATCCGGCCAGGCTTTTTTTGTACAAGCGTCCGCACCTTCGGCTACCATTGCATTTAACGAGACAGATAAATGGCGCACCGGCAATCCCGCGGTGTTTCGCCCGCTGGGCGGCAGCGTGCCAGCAGGATTTTCTTTGCGCACAGATTTATACTTGCTTAATACCGATAGCACAACAACTTTAGCCGATGGGATATTGGCTGAATACAGCGAAGGTTACAATAACGGTATTGATTACAATGATGCAGCAAAAATGCCTAACCCCGGCGAAGCCCTTGCTTTATACAGGGAAAACAAATCAATCACCGTAGAGCGACGAAGCGTCTTTGCGGTAACTGATACCCTGGTACTAAACCTCACCAGAACTACGGCCCGTAGTTACCAGTTTGTATTCACCGCAACGAATATAGATCCCCTGGTTACCGCACGCCTGTCAGACAGGTACACCGGAGCAAGTACACCAGTCAAGACGCAGGGAAATACGCAAATTTCATTTACCATCACCGGGGAAAAATCCAGCGCCGCACCTGATCGATTCCGCATTGTATTCACCAGGTCTGCCAAAGCACTGGCAACAACCAGTACCCATATCAGTGCTGAAAAATTGGGTCAAACGATTAAGGTATCATGGAAAGTTGAAAATGAAACCGGCATATCCCGTTATGCAGTACAAAAATCGCTGGACGGAGTCGCTTTCAGTACCCTCAGATTGGTGAAGGCTGCAGGTAAACCTATGCCACTGCGCTATGCTGTGCTGGATGAAAATCCCGTAGCCGGTGATAATTTTTACCGGGTGCAGACCATTGACCAAAATGGTGCAGCGACCTATACCAGTACTGTTGCTTTGCGCTGGCAGGAGAAAGAAAAAGACATACTTGTATATCCCAACCCGGTAACAGGCGGTATTATCAATCTGCATTTGTTGAATCAACCCGCCGGTGCCTACCTTATAAAAATATTCAGTGAAACGGGGCAATTGATGATGGAAAGAAAAGTTGACTACGATGGATTTGGCCGTCATGTGGCCATCTCTTTGCCTGAGGACATTGCCTATACTACTGTTGGGTTATTGCAAATTGTCGGCCCCGATAATCGGGTTAAAATGCTGAAAATTACAATGCGGTGATCACTGATGATATTTTTTTGATTAGTGGCAATTCGGTATCCAGGTCGCAAGTTGTTTAGTTGATCGCCGTTTCTTCTTTACTTTTTTTGTCTTGACACCAAAAAAGTGACAAAAAAAAGTCAAGTCAGCAACGAATACGGCCCTTTGCTGACAGGTAGTCTTGTTGAGTGTTGGTGCATGGTAGTTTCAGCTTTGGTAACGCTGCTGTTAAGTTTGTTACAGTCAAAGTATAGTTTACATCCTGATTCTTTGATTGGGATATTGGTATTCCTGCGGGAAATCTTTTAGTTGATCGCCGCTTGTTCTTTACTTTTTTTGTCGTGACACAAAAAAAGATAACAAAAAAAAGTCAAGTCAGCAACGAATACAGCCCGTTGCTGACAGGTAGCTTTGTTGGGCGTTGGTGCATGGTAGTTTCAGCTTTGGTAATGC
Organism: Ferruginibacter sp.; assembly: GCF_028288465.1. Taxonomy (GTDB): domain Bacteria; phylum Bacteroidota; class Bacteroidia; order Chitinophagales; family Chitinophagaceae; genus Ferruginibacter. Next base: position 72,326 of record NZ_JAQBNR010000068.1, read on the forward strand.
TACTGTTAAGTTTGTTACAGTCAAAGTATAGTTTACATCCTGATTCTTTGATTGGGAAATTGGTATTCCTGCGTGAAAGCTTTTAGTTGATCGCCGCTTGTTCTTTACTTTTTTTGTCTTGACATAAAAAAAGGTAACAAAAAAAAGTCAAGGCAGCAACGAATACAGCCCGTTGCTGCCGTATAGCTTTGTTGGGCGTTGGTGCATGGTAGTTTCAGCATTGGTAATACTACTGTTAGGTTCGTTACAGCCAACATATGATTTAAAGTGTTATTCTCGTCGGTGTATTCCCGGCGCTATTTGATAATGGGTTTATACTTTTTGATTCAGAGATTGCCTATTTAGGTTGCAAGTCTTTTAGTTGATCGCCGCTTCTTCTTTACTTTTTTTGTCCTGACACAAAAAAATAATAAAAAAAGTCAAGTCAGCAACGAATACAGCCCGTTGCTGACAGGTAGCTTTGTTGGGCGTTGATACATGGTAGTTTTAGCATTGGCAACGCTACTGTCAGGGTTGTTACAGCCAACGTATAGGTTACACCCTTATTCTTTGATTGGGGAGATTGGTATTCAGCAAGCAGTTTTTTACTTAATCGTTGTTTCTTCTTTTTATCCTGAACAAAAATGATAGCACTCGTTGCGAGACTGTTTCTTAAAGCTGGCTCGGGCTCCTCTAAGTAATAAAAACCATTTTAGTTCGTTGTGCCTTGTAGGGATCATGGGACGCCAGCGGGCTTCGCGAAGGCAAATTGTTTCCGGCCTGAAGTGGATCTTTATCAGGATGTTGCCTGCCAGTCCTTCTTTAGCGCCAGACTAGCCCCCGGCAAACAGTTGCCTGAATAGAACCGACAAGATTCCCACAGCTGGGGAAAATAAAAGATCTTTTAATTGCTTGCGTGAAAACTATAATACCAAAACAATCGTTATTTTTGATGTTGTGACTGAGCAGGTAGAATTGAAAAACTGAAATGTACATGAAAATAAAATATAGATTTTGGCTGATATCCGCGCTGTTTTTAGTAATGAGCAGTTTGCCGGCTACGATGCTTGCGCAGACGGATGTTCTGCCGCCGCCTGATGACTGCCTGCCGACCGATCCGTCACACCAACCCGATTCTCCCCCTTGCCCGGTTGATGGAGGCATTAGTTACTTAGTTGCTGCCGGTGTGGTGTATGGGGCCAAAAAAGTAAAAGATAACCGCAATAAAAAAGCAGTTCAATTGACATAAGGCGGCTTGTGTGCCTGCCAGGGGATGATAGTTGCTATCATCCTTTTTTATGAAGAAACCTATCCCTATCAATTTATTGGCTCAGTCATTTTTTTATGCGAAATTTGATTGCATTTGTCAAAAAACACAAGACAAAATCTATAGTGCATCCGGTAGTTATTTATTATTTAACTATTATTGCGCATCCTAAAGAATTCATTATGGAAATACCTGCATTTTGTCCATTTGCAAAACGAACTTTTATCACTGGTGTACAATTAATGGCGGGTATATTTTTGGCAGCTGCTCTATTATCCTCCTGTGCTATTACCAAACCCACTTACATTTTTAAAGACATAAAAAAGGATACAACCATTCAGGGATTTATTGATAGCAATATTGAACTCAAAATTCAAAAAGAAGATTTGCTGAATCTAAGTATTTCCAGTTTAAATCCCGCCGAGGATGCATTGTTTAATTCTGCAATGGGTACTATGGCAACAGGTGGCAAATCAGATGCTGGAGGTATAGGCTACCTGGTAACCAGCGAAGGAAATATTAACATACATAAGTTGGGCATAGTACCAGTAGCAGGCCTGACGCTTAAGCAGGTAAAAAATAAGCTGGAGAAAGATCTCCTTCCTTATTTAAAAGATCCCATTGTTAATGTCAGTTTTGCTAACCACTTTATTACGATTATGGGTGAGGCAGGCAGTTCTCAGAAGCTGAATGTACCAACAGAAAAGATTTCTTTAATTGATGCGCTAGCATTAAGTGGCCGTGTTACAAATAACGGTACTTTGCAGGATGTAATGGTGATTCGGGAAACTGATGGAGCCAAACAATTTAAACACCTGAACCTGGAAAATGCTTCCATTTTTACATCGCCCTGGTATTATCTGCAACCAAAAGACATATTGGTAGTGAATCCCAATGAAGAAAAAATTTACAGGGAAGCACGGCGAACCCGGAACTTACAATTATATACTACTTTCGTGTCAGTATTGTCAATTACGTTAATCGTCTTAGACAGAATTATAAAACGATAGCCGAATAGTAATTAGGTATGAGCGAACAACCATTATTTCAGGAAAAACCAGAGGTTAATATTCTTATCCAGGTATTGCAAAAGTACCTGCCTTTCTGGCCCCTGTTTGCCTTGACTATTCCAATCGCTATGAGCGTCAGCTATGTTTACCTGCGTTCACAGATACCTATTTACGTTGCCACGGCAAAAGTATTACTAAAAGATCCCAATAAAGGCTCCGGTGACAGTAAGGTACTGGATGCCCTTAATATATTTAGTGAAAAAAAAATTGTTGATAATGAGATACTGGTATTAAAATCTGCCAGTATTGTACAGGAGGTGGTAAAAGAACTAAATTTATATGCTACAGTTTACAACCAGGGCAAGGTAAGATTAGAAGAATTATATGGACAAAACTCTCCCTTAAGTTTTGTTGCCCTGAACGAAGACAGCATTTTTTCCTACAATAAATTCTTTTTTTCGATAGACTGGAAAAACAAAACAGTAGCAATCAATAACCAGACGGTAGCGTTTGATTCCACAGTAAATCTTGGTGGGACAACCTATCGGTTTGTAATTAACAACAACTACAATAAAGCTGTTACAGGCAAAAATTATTTTGTGCTTCTCAGGCCCATTGCAGCCGTTTCCGGCGGAATTTCCGGAGCTCTTGGTGCCTCACCACTATCCAATGTATCTACTGTACTAAATGTTTCCTTTTCAACACCTGAACCTTTAAAAGGTGAAGCGATCCTGACCAAATTATTTGAGGTGTACAACCGGGAGGGTATTGAAGATAAAAACCAGATCGCTTCCAAAACACTCACTTTTATTGATGACAGGCTTCATTTAGTTATTGGCCAGCTAGATAGTGTGGAAAAAAATATCGTATCATTTAAAGCAAAAGAATCTTTATATGCAGTAGGCTCGCAGGCAGAACTTTTTTTCACCAAAGTGCAGGAACTGGATAAACAAAAGGGTGAAATTGATCTGCAGCTGGAAATACTCAATGATATTAAAAATTATATTCAAGCCAAAGGCAAAAAAACTGGCACTGTTCCTTCTTTGAGCCTGGTGACAGATGCCACACTTAGTGCTCTGCTTGGTCAGTTGTATCAAACCGAGTTTGACCGTGACAATGCCATCAGCATCACCGGGGAACAGAGTGAACCGGTCTTACAAACCACTGAAAAAGTGCGTCGTCTAAAAATTGATATACTGGAGAATATCAATAATATCAGGGCAAATTTATTAACCGTCAAAAATGATATCATTGCCAAAATAAGTTTAAATAACGGGCTTCTGACGCAGGTACCGCAAAAAGAAAGAGGATTACTTGAAATCAGCCGCCAGCAGGCAGTAAAAAATACCATCTACTCTTATCTGCTGCAAAAAAGAGAGGAAACAGCACTTTCCTCTGCATCCACTTCCTCAGATTTGAGAGTTATTGAACGACCAAACTCGTATGGGCCAGTAAGCCCGGTTGCTAAGAATTTCTATTTAACAGGTTTTATTGTAGGGCTGCTGTCAGCCATTTTTTTGGTGCTGATGAAGGAGCAGTTTAAAAGCAGGATTCTATTCCGTGATGAAATTGAAGGAAAGACTTCTGTGCCTTTTGCGGGAGAAATTGTACAGGCAAGCACCAAAACACCTGTCGTAATTATGGAAGGTAAAAGAACCGTAATTGCTGAACAGTTCAGGGCTTTGCGCACTAACCTCGCCTATATCGGCTTAAACGAGCAGAACAAGACGATGCTGGTCACCTCCAGTATTTCAGGTGAAGGCAAAAGTTTTATTGCCATCAATTTTGCCATCAGTCTTACACTCACAGGTAAAAAAGTGGCCCTGATGGAAATGGATTTGCGCAAACCTAAGTTGAGCAACCTCATGGGGATTACCCGTGATCCGGGCATCTCCAACTATATAGTCGGCAAAGCGACCTATCAGCAGGTGGTACATGCCTCTTCCATCGCCAATTTATTTATTATTCCGGCGGGTGTAATACCACCCAATCCCACGGAACTGATCGCTAAACCCGGGTTTACCGATCTGATGGAAAAATTAAAAAAAGATTATGACTATATTATTTTAGACACTGCACCAATAGGCCCGGTGACAGATGCCTTATTATTAAAAGACTTTTGTGATGTTACACTCTATGTAATCAGGCATGACCGTACACCAAAAGTATTTATCCGGACCATCAATCAATTGAACGAAGCAAAAAAGTTCAACAACATGTGTCTTGTTTTTAATGGGGTTAAAAAACGCGGTATCAATATCGGCAATATCAGCAAGAGTTATGGATATGGATATGGGTATGGGTATGGCTACGGGTATGGTTACGGATATGGATATGGCTACGGATATGCAGTAGACGATGCGAAGCCCGGCTTTTTCAACATCAAACGCTGGGGGCGTAAGATAAAGCGAATCATCTACGGTAGATAGTGGAACTGTGAGAGAGGTAAAGTCTTAACATTTGTTTGATTTATATTTACATATTCCAGCCTCTTCACATCCTCCAATACATTTAACAGATGCCGTACCTTTTGTCCCTGCTGAAAACAGGGGGAAACTGATACGGAAGCCTTGTTTTAATTGCAATTAAAATTCGCAGTTAAAGAATGGCAAAATGGTAGGATTAAAAAAATTTATTACCAGCTTTTCACAAACAAATGTGACTGAGGCTAAGCGAAGCTATGCGATGACGGAGAATAACGGACAATGGTATGCACTCTATACAAAGCCCCGCTGGGAGAAAAAAGTGTCCAAATTGCTTGATGAACAGGGCATTGAAAATTACTGTCCCATCAATAAGGTTACCCGGCAGTGGAGCGACCGCAAAAAGGTAGTGCTGGAACCGGTGTTCAAAGGCTATGTATTTGTAAAAGTGAGCGAGGAGGATAAATGGGATATACGGAAAGTAAATGGTGTACTGAATTACGTTTATTGGCTGGGCAAGCCCGCCACCATCCGTGAAGATGAAATTCAAACCATCCGCAAGTTTTTAAATGAATTTACGGATGTGGAAGTCACCGATCTTTCTCTGAAAGTAAACAGTACGGTGCGTATTAAAACGGGGGTGTTGATGAATTACCAGGGTATATTGGTAGAACTGGTGGGTAACAAGGCCAGGGTAAGGATTGAGAGTATGGGGTTGCAGTTGAGTGCGCAGTTTGATAAACGAAATTTAGAACAGTTATGAAGACAGTTATAAGTTGTAGGTTATAAGTTATAAGTTTCTTCATTTCGAAAGAGTCGGCTGCAGACAAGAGATATTCTTGACCTAAGTTCACCGGGAAAACAAATTGTCGATGTAAATATTTTACTGATACTGCAGTCGACCCCGAACCGGACAACTTATAACTTATCACTCATAACTTATGACTTTTTCGTCTTGACACAAAAAAAGTAACAAAAAAAAATCAAGGCAGAAACGAATACAGCCCGTTGCTGCCGTATAGCATTATTGAACTATTGTGCATGGTATTTTCAGCCTTGGTAATTCTATTGTTAGGCTTGTTACAGTCAAAGTAAAGTAAAAGGTGTACTATATTTTGGCTAATGCTTTTATTAAAATGTTGCTACCTACTGACTTTTTTGTCCACGACATAAAAAAAGTCAATCCGTCGCGGCGGATCGGCTGAAACCATTCGAACGGGCAGCAACTCGGCTGTTAATTCACTACTTATAACTTTTTTGTTCCCTTAACTTGTAACTCACAGGTTAATTCTTAGAAACAGCAATGGACAGCTAAAAGGGAAGCTTTCCAACGTGAACAACTTATAACTTATCACTTATAACTTATAACTCAAAAAGTGTGTAGAATCGCCGGCCTTATAAACCCCTCCATGCCTGTTGCTGAAATGGAATCAGTAGTAAAGGAGATGTGTACGGTGCAAAAGCACGGCGGGCCGGATGATGAGGGGATGTTTACCGATGTGGATAACCATTTGGTATTGGGGCACCGGCGATTGAGTTTAATTGATCTGTCTGCTGCCGGGCACCAGCCGATGAGTTATGGAGACGGTCGCTATACCATCAGCTACAATGGCGAGTTATACAATTACCTGGAGTTAAAGGAGAAGCTGCAAAAAGCAGGGGCTGCCTTTACCACGCACAGCGATACGGAAGTAATACTGGCGGCATTTGCACACTGGGGCGTAGCCGCTTTTCAGCAATTCAACGGCATGTTCGCCTTTGCCCTCTGGGACAATCAAAAAGGTGCTGTCTACCTGGTAAGAGATCCTGCAGGAATCAAGCCGCTATATTTTGCACATACAAAAGAAGGGCTGGCTTTTGCTTCGGAAGTAAGGGCCTTTAAAGGACTGCCTTACCTGCAGGAGACTAACCCGCACTGGCAGGTTTACCTGATGGCATATGGCCATCTGCCCGAACCGGTTACTACGTTAAAAGAAGTACAACCGTTGAAAAAAGGCTGGTTCCTGCATTACAATGTGCAGTCCGGCGAATGCCGCCAGGAGCCATTCAACCGCTTTAATTACGTAGAGCAAATCAACGACCGTCAGCAGGCCATCGAACTGGTGCAGCAATCACTGGCTGCTTCGGTAAAACGGCATTTGCTGAGCGATGCCCCCATCGGTGTTTTTTTAAGCGGCGGCCTGGATTCAAGTATCATTGCCAGCCTGGCCAATAAAGAAATCAAAAACCTCAATACAATATCTCTTGTATTTGACGAGGCGCTGTACTCCGAGAAAAAATACCAGGATATGGTACAGCTTGGCTTACAAGGGCAGCAACACCAGCACCTGTTAAAAGAAGCCGACTTTCATGCAGATATGCCGGCGATCATGCAGGCAATGGACCTGCCCTGTAGTGATGGCATCAATACCTGGTTTATCAGTAAATATGCCAGGCAGCAAGGCTTAAAAGCGGTGCTCTCTGGTATTGGCGGAGATGAGCTGTTTGGAGGTTATCCTTCATTTAACCGTATTGCCACCGCATTGCAGGTAAAACAATACCTGCCGCCGGCAATGTTAAGAAACAGCAGGCTGCCGGGATTAAGAAAATTGCGCCGGCTCTGTTACCTAAGTTTACCGGGTTCGGTGGGTATGTATTTGTTCTTACGGGGCCAATTTATCCCGTCAGAGATAGCAGCCTACCTGGATATGCCGGAACCAGCCGTTTGGGACATTTTGCAGCAACAACCACAGGTGCCCGACATTGCTAATTTAACACCCAAAAACCAGGCAAGCTGGCTGGAGACCAACCTGTATATGCAGAACCAGTTGCTGCGGGATGCGGATGTAATGAGTATGGCGCACGGGGTAGAGATCAGGGTGCCGTTTCTGGATGCCAATTTTCTGAAACTTGTACTGCAACTGTGCAGCAATATCAAATATCCGGGGTCGTTTAACAAGCAATTATTGATCGATAGTTTTAAGGAGGAGATTCCTGCAGCAGTCTGGAACCGGCCCAAAATGGGCTTCTCTTTTCCGTTTAAAGAATGGCTGGGTAACAACCGCTATGCCGATGGCAAGCCGGGGTCAAAGACTGCCTTGTTCCATAAGGAATTTACCCGTGGCAACCTGCACTGGTCGCAGTTTTTTACTATCTATTTAATGGAACACCAGCTGCATGCATAATACCACGCTATTTCTTACGCTTAGGGTTTTTTCAGCCACTGGGGGTATCGAAAAAGTATGCAGGGTCGCCGGCAAAGCCATGAACGAGTTGTTTGAGCAGGATGTCCCTAAAAAGATAACAATTTATTCGTTGTATGACGAGTCAGCGGATATCAATACAGCTTATTTTCCCGCTACCATCTTCAGGGGTTTTGGTAAAAACCGGTTTCGGTTCTTTAATTGCGTTTTCAAAAAGGGATTTGGTTGCGAGCGCATCTTATTAAGCCATGTAAACTTATTGCTGATAGGATATATTATTAAATTGTGTTCGCCGAAAACAAAGCTGGTATTAATGGCGCACGGCATCGAAGTATGGCAGGCCTTTCCCTGGTGGAAGCGGATGGCCTTACGGAAATGTGATTTGATCCTGGCCGTTAGCCAGTTTACAAAGCAGAAACTGATCGTTGAAAACAATATGCCTGAAAATAAAATTACGGTGCTGAACAATTGCCTGGATCCGTTTCTCCCCGTTCCGTTAACCGGCGGCAAACCTGTACCATTGCTTGAACGGTATGGAATTGAAGCCGCTGATAAAGTGGTCTTAACACTCACCCGGATGGCTTACAACGAACAGTATAAAGGCTACGAACAGGTAATTCGGTCTGTGAGTGATTTAAAGAAAAGCATCCCCTGCATAAAATACCTGCTGGTAGGTAAATACGATGCCGCGGAAAAAGCCAGGCTGGATGCCTTAATCAGCAGATTAGGGGTGCAACAAAATATTGTTTTTTCCGGATTCATCCCCGACGCAGAACTCGCAGCGCACTACGCCCTGGCCGATCTGTATATCATGCCCAGCCAGAAAGAGGGATTTGGTATCGTATTTATTGAAGCCATGTTTTACGGCAAACCGGTAATAGCAGGCAATGCAGATGGCTCAGTAGATGCATTGCAAAACGGGAAACTGGGGATATTGGTAGATCCGAATAACCAGCAACAAATAACGGAGGCCATTGAAGCAGTATTAAGCGGCAACAAACAGGTAACACCGGCAACAGAAGAGGTGCAACGTTATTTTGGGTTTGAAGCATACAAACAAAAGTTGAAGGCGGTGCTGCAGTAATTTTTGTTACGTGCTGGTATGAATGTTATTGCCAGGATTATTATTCCGACCAACAGGCTCCAAAATTGATAACTTATAACCTACAACTTATAACCTGCTGCAATTGTCTGAACATGATTTATAGGATTGAATTGATTAACACGATTATTAGTGCGGAGGTTGCTTTATTAAACTGAATGTTTTAAAAGCGTTGAAATGATTTGAAAGTATGGGCACTCCGAGCAGTAAACACCAAAAACTTATAACTTATAACCTATAACTTATAACTAAGAATGTTCTTCAAACACGATACCGCAATAGTAGAAGAAGGCTGCAACATCGGCGACGGTACCAGCATCTGGCATTTTACGCATTTGATGAGTGGCTGTACCGTGGGTAGTAATTGCAATATTGGTCAGAATGTTTTTATCGGGCCGGAAGTGGTGCTGGGCAATAAAGTAAAAGTGCAGAACAATGTCTCGGTATATACCGGCGTGGTTTGTGAGGACGATGTATTCCTGGGGCCATCGATGGTATTTACCAATGTTATCAATCCACGCAGCGCCATTGAACGCAAAAACCAGTTTAAAAAAACATGGGTAAAAAGGGGAGCGAGTATAGGTGCGAATGCAACCATTATTTGTGGCAATGAGCTCGGTGAGTTTTGTATGATTGGCGCCGGGGCTGTAATTACCAAGCCGGTAAAGCCTTACGCATTGATGATGGGCAACCCCGCCCGGCAAAAAGGCTGGGTAAGTGAGTACGGACATACTTTGCATTTTTCACCCGAAGGAAAAGCAACCTGCCCTGAAAGCGGCGAGCAATACGAACTAAAAAACGAAACAGTTAAAAAAGCATAATCGAATAAACGGCTGCTGCCTTCGCCTTAAGCTTTAAGCCTTAAGCTTTCGGCTTACTGGTTTCAGCTTTTAAAAAAAAATGATGCGCTACGGTAAGGCAGCGCATCAAAGTAATGCTGGCTGGTTTTTCAGCATAGGATTAGGATACCAGGACAGAACCAGTGTACAAACTGCTGGCGATGTTGAACCCTGTTTCACTTATAAAACCCAGGTAGGTTTCTACCGCCCTGCCGCTAAAGGCAGCCAGGTTAAGAGTTTCAGTTAGTGAACTACGGTCTGCACCACTGGTAAGGTAGATGCATTGGTTCAGGCTGGGGCAGTAAGCAACCGGAACGGCTTTATCAGTAGCTTTCGCTACGCCCACGCCGGTGTTGTCCGTCCAGCTGTAAACAAGCTGGCTGCCAACTCCCATCATAACGCCCGGTGCCAGCACGTTCGGCAGATCGCCGCGGCTCACCAGCACATTGGCATAGTCAATGCTGAAAATGGGGTACACACCAGTAACAGCATTTTTGAGCGTATAACTCAGGGCGCTGTTAACACCTGTTTTTTTAACGGCGAAGTTGTTAAAAGTCATTTCAAGCAACCCGCTCATGCTTTGCACAAAACGGATGCACATCCCGAATTTCAGCTGCTGCGCCAGTTGGGCATCGCTCGGATTGAGATTTTTAAAAGAACTTTTACTTCGCATGTAGTCGACACCTTTCCAGTTTCCACCGACTACATTGCCTACTTTGCCTGAGAATCCGCCAAGGATTCCTTTTGAAAATTTTCCCATAGTTTTAATTGGGTTTTTGAATTTTAAAAAATACTGCATACTTATTTACCCGATCGTGTAAATGGCACACAGTTGTTCTACACTATAACGGGGTTGGTAGATATTTAATATGTAGTTATTTGCAAGTGAACAATTTAGAACAGAATTAAACAATATAGAACAAAGCTGAACACAGTTAATCAATTATGAACAGTTTTGAACAACAGTGCTGCTGGCAATAAGCCGAAGCCTGTACATCAGAACGATAAATTTGATTTGCAGGTCACGGGTAATTCATTCAAAACCGGTTCAAAACACCGAAATACATTCCCGAAGCATTCCCGAAGCATTCCCGAAGCAGGTCCGAAGCAGATACGAGGCAATTTTAGGAGCTTCCAAATGTCGGGGGGTAGTTTAATAGCGTGCCATAAATTTGGCATTAAAAATAAATAATATAAAAATATTGTAAATATTTAAAATAGTTTTTATCTTGATGCATTGTTTTTTGTAAACGGTAATGTCGCCGGTTACAAAATCTTCCTCAGTTACCCTATTTAGTAACCAGAAAATGCATCCCGATGCCTACAAAAAAACAGCTGCCCGTACCAGTACAACGGCCATTTCAAACAAGATGGGTTGACGCCTACGAGCTTAGACAGATTTTAAAAATTAGCAGGACCACCCTGTTCAACTGGGAGAAAAAGAAAATAGTGACTGCCGTAGTTTTGGGTGGTAAAAAATATTACGATTTGTCGGCAATAGAGAAGTTCATGGAAACACAGCCAAAGAAGAAATCAAAGAGGTGAGCATTGCTGCTTTAGTCATCACTTGCAACAGTCACCACAACCGTTCTGTTGCCGTTCTGTATCGATATAGTAACAAAACAGTCTGCACATTCAGCTTAACACCGTCTGTTAAAAAAAATTCCAAAACCAATTAAATTAACGAGCATTGGCTTTAAGCCTTAAGCGTTCAACCTTCTGCTTTAAGCCTTGAGCTTTCAGCCTTTAGTCTTCAGCTTTATAACTTTTTACTTTGTCAACACCCCACAATACCGAACTGCCTGCCGAACCCGAACATTGGGATCTTGTATTAAAACCTAAAGCGACACTTTTTGACTTGCAGTTAAAAGAGGTTTGGAAGTACCGGGATCTTTTATTGCTTTTTGTAAAACGGGATTTTGTAGCCCAGTACAAGCAAACCATTCTGGGCCCGCTCTGGCATTTTATTCAGCCCATATTTACAACCATCGTATTTCTGCTGGTATTTGGTAAAATAGCCAACATCCCAACGGATGGAATAAGCCCGGTCTTATTTTATATGAGCGGGATCAGTATCTGGAACTACTTTAGTGCATGTCTAACTGCCACGAGTAACACATTTGTGGCAAATGCTGGTATTTTTGGTAAAGTCTATTTCCCCCGGCTGGTAATACCGCTTAGTACGGTTATGAGCAATATCGTAAAATTTGTTATCCAGTTTTTACTATTACTGGTAGTTATGATTTGGTTTGGCATTAAGACCGGACATTTTTATTTCGGCGCCAGCTGGTTGTTGATTCCACTATTGGTGATCATGATGGCAGGGCTTGGGCTTGGGCTTGGGATTATCATTTCATCGCTTACTACCAAATACCGGGATTTCGGCGTGTTGATCGGCTTCGCTATTCAATTGCTGATGTATGCCACACCAGTAGCCTATCCAATGAGTTTCATTGCGGGCAAATCATTTGCCAAATGGATTGCCTGGAATCCGCTGACACCCATTGTAGAATCATTCCGGTATGCACTTTTCGGAACAGGTAGTCTTGACCTGACTGGCTTATTATATAGTGGATGCTTTATAGCCGTAATAGTGTTTCTGGGGTTGCTTCTATTTAGCAAGGTTGAACGTACATTTATGGACACTGTTTAGGAAACCTCAATAATAAATCCACACTTGTATTTAAAGAAACACGCAGTGCCGATTTGGGCGAAGGCATAAAGAAATTAAGAAAATAATGAAAAATCTTATCAAGAAAATCATAGCCCTCAGTGGATACGAAATCAAAAAGTTATATCATCAACACAATGATGCCGAATTTCCAGGTACAGATAAAAGGCCGGTGGGTGATATGAAATTACTTCTGGAGGACCTGAAAAAGAGGGGCCTGATTTATGCTTGAGAGAGGATATATTATGTATGATTTTACTGGCTTTTAAGAAGGCGATTAGATGGAGGATAAGGCCATGGCAATATTTATTTTGTGAAAAAAAGGGTTTTCTAAGAATATCCAATAACTGGAATAAACCAATTTTTGCCAGAGATTTTATAAGTTTGAATTTGCTTCAATTAACTGTTCTATGATCGTTGTAAAAATAATGGGTGGGTTAGGCAATCAAATGCTACAGTATGCCCTTGGTCGGCATATGAGTATCAAATATAAAAGTCCTTTGTGGGTTGATCTGTCGTGGTTTGATAATTACAGGAACAAACAGTTTTTCAGGGAATTCAGTTTGAACAATTTTCATACAGAATATCAGATTGCAGACCTTAAAAAAATACTATGGCGATTGCGCTTTACAGATCATTTTAAAATTATCAATCCATTCAAATTAAAAAACATTTCTGAAAAAGAATATTCTCGATTTGATCCTTCAATATTAGAAGCAGGAGACAATATCTTGTTAGAAGGCTTTTTTCCAAGTTATAAATATTTTGAAGACATCAGGGAAGTGTTGATAAAAGACTTTTTACCTAAACAAGACATGAATGTCACCAACAAACATTCTCTGGACAAAATACAAAATACCAATTCAGTCGGAGTGCATTTTCGCAGAGGGGATTATGCCCTTACAGGCCATCATGGCATGTTGACTAAAGATTATTATGAAGCGGCTATAAAACAGATAGCCCTAAAAGCTGGGCCCGTTCAACTATTCATATTTTCCGATGAACCGGACTGGGTAAAAGAAAATATGCAGTTTGAATTTTTATTTGACGTTATAAGCTTTAACAAAGATGAGGATAGCTATTTTGATATGGAACTGATGAAGCATTGCAAACACAACATTATTGCCAACAGTTCTTTTAGCTGGTGGGGGGCATGGCTAAATGAAAATCCAGACAAAATAGTTATAGCACCTAAAAAATGGCTGAACCTGGAAGTTGATAGTATGGAAAATATTCCAGATGAATGGATATTATTATAAAATAAAACGCCAAATATTCATATCATATTTTATTCAGGTTTAATATTTTAATAAAAAGAAAAAAACATTAATATTCTTTATCCTTCACAAACGTATGAAAAGCTTTAAAAATTTAATAAAAAGTAGTTTCAATTTATTGGGATTAGAATTGGCAAACCAAAAGGCCTTTAAGAAACTAGAGACTGAAAAGGCAGCCTTAAAACTTGCATTTAACAGATTAACTTATGTAATAACTCATAGTTACGGTACCAAAGAGCAACAATCCAGTTTAAATTTGCTCAATTATTGTGGAGATAAATTACTTGAGTCAAAGTCACAGCTGCTGCAGGAACTGTTTGTTCTATATATTTTGCGGGATAAGCGAAACGGGTTCTTTATAGAATTCGGTGCGGCAGACGGCATTGATTTCAGTAACACCTATTTACTGGAAAAAGATTATGGGTGGAAGGGAATACTGGCTGAACCCGGAAAATCTTGGAAACAGCAATTAAGAAAAAATAGAAATTGTATTATCGATAACAGATGTGTATGGACAAAAACGGGGGAGAGCCTAACTTTTTATGAAACAGATATAGCAGAATTATCAACCATTGATGGGTACGCCAATGATGATTTATTTGCTGAGCAAAGGAAAAATAAAAAGGCATATATTGTAGACACTATTTCATTGACTGACCTTTTGAAATTTCACAATGCACCAGTAGAAATTCACTTTTTATCAATTGATACTGAGGGGTCAGAATATGATATCCTAAAGTCTTTCGATTTTTCAGAATACAACATCCAAATTATTACTGTAGAACATAATTTTTCATCAAATAGAGATAATATATTTAATCTATTACGTAGTAATCACTATAGACGAGTCTTTGAAACAATAAGTTTTTTTGACGATTGGTACGTTAAGGAAGATGTATGGAATGAATTTATTGGCAAGTGAATCCTAATCAATGAGAAATAGTTAGAAACTATTGATATAAAAAGAATATTCTGCATCAATAAAGTTTTATCACAGTTTGTATATGTATATAAATTATAGTTTTATCGGTTCTTTTCAAAAGATACGGTTAGTGAAAAAAATACTTGCGGCACACTGGTTCATTAAGTTTAAGATAAAATATATTCTTCCGCTTGGGCTTTTTGATAAGATCTATTTGTCAAATTCTTTAGATGAAGCATGGGAGGTAAGGATAAGGGATGTTATTAAATGCCCGGATAATAGCATGATTATAAGACATCCTAAAGCAGGGCTGGTTAAAAACGGCAAGCAGATTATGCATAATGGTATTACTACTACAATGGGTGGATATTACGGAGAGCCAATTGTACAAATGCTATACAAAAATAAAGGAGTACATGAGCCTCAGGAAGAGTATGCATTTGACTTGGTTTTAAAAGAAATTTCCGCCGGTGCAACAATGATTGAACTGGGGGCATATTGGTCATTTTATTCAATATGGTTTAACAAAAATATTAAAAACGCACAAAACTTCCTTGTTGAACCAGACAAGGTTAATATTATATTTGGTATCAATAATTTTAGGATTAATAAAGTTAAAGGCAAATTCACTAATGCATTTGTAGCTAAGGCTGCCGGTAGTCTTGAAGGTATCCCTATCATTTGTGTGGATGACTACGTTAAGGAAAATAAAATTGATTTTATTGATATCCTGCATTCAGATATTCAGGGCCATGAATATGACATGTTACTTGGAGCCCTGCATACTATCACAAGCCAAAAGGTTGGCTATATGTTTATTTCAACCCACGGTAACAAAGTGCACTACGATTGTATTGACTTTTTAAAAGCTCATGATTTTACTATTGTTTGCAGTGCCGACGAGTATGATACTTATTCTTTGGACGGATTGATTGTAGCAAGGTCAAATCATTATCCGGGACTAAATAAAATTGATATTTCTCTTAAAACAAAAAATACGAACTATTAGTCTGAAAAAAGGGGAAGCTGTCAGATATATCCGTCATTCTATGCATATTATTTTTTTAACAAGCCTGAGTAACAAGAGTTATATCAGGCTGGAGAATAAGATGTATTGGCAAAGTAGTGTATAAGGAAGCAACGTGTAAAATCTTGTTTGCCATTGCATAGATTGTTTGCCTGTTGATATTTAAATAGACATTCCCCGGATTGCAAAATTCTTTTTAACTTTTTAAACTTTGCTGTTTTTACCAATAGTTTTTGTACTCTATTGGTTTGTAACCAAAAAAATTGGCGGTTCAAAATAATTGATTATTAGTTGCCAGTTAGTTTTTTATGTTACTTGAGATTACAGGTTTTGTTTTGCTTATTTTCTTCACGCTTTTAGACTATTTTTCAGCCAATAAAAATGTACAATTCTAGCACTAATAATATTAGGCGGGGTTGGTATTGTTTAAGTATCTGTATTAACGGTTGAAATTGCAAATTGGATTCAATAAATCAGCTATAAAGAATTATGGGTAAAGTTATTATTAGAGTTGAAAATATTTCAAAACAATACCGTTTGGGCTCAGTTGGTACCGGGTCGTTCGTACATGACCTAAATAGGACATGGCACAAATTAAGAGGAAAAGACGATCCTTATTTAAAAATTGGAGAGGAAAACAATCGGTTAACCAAAGGTCTTAGTGAATATGTTTGGGCACTGCAAAATATCAATTTTAATGTATCTCAAGGAGAAGTTATAGGTATCATTGGGCGCAATGGAGCAGGGAAAAGCACCTTGCTAAAAATTTTAAGCCGTACTACGTCACCGACAACAGGATCGGTAAAAATTAAAGGTCGTGTGGCAAGCTTGCTTGAAGTGGGTACCGGCTTCCATCCGGAGCTCAGCGGACGGGAAAATATCTTTTTAAACGGTGCTATTCTTGGAATGACAAAGCAGGAAATAAAAAGAAAGTTCGATGAAATTGTTGATTTCGCAGGTGTCGAAAGATACATAGATACTCCGGTAAAGCGTTATAGCAGTGGAATGTATGTTCGACTTGCATTTGGAGTAGCCGCCCACCTTGAGCCAGAGATATTGATTGTAGATGAAGTGCTCGCAGTGGGGGATGCTGATTTTCAAAAAAAAGCACTGGGGAAAATGAAAGATGTAAGTACGAGAGAAGGAAGAACTGTTTTGTTTGTAAGTCACAACATGACAGCAGTCCAAAATTTATGCAAGTCAACTATTTTATTATCAAATGGAACAATAAAAGAGATAGGCGAAACCGGATATATAATTAGTAAGTATTTTGCAGGGGTGAAGAAAAAAGATATTCCCTTTGCAGAAATAACAGACCGAAGTGGTAATGGAAACTTTCGATTTCAAAAAGGGAATATAAAGATGACCAGTTCAGATATTTATAATGTTGTTGATACTTTTTCAGAGGTACAATTTGATTTGGAATTTTCCCTCAATGGGGATCATGAAATCAACAATAGCAGAATTGATATAGGTATTAACAATATTAAAGGGGATAGAGTCGGATGGCTTAGTTCTGATATACTTGGGTATGCCCCGGACTTATCTACTGGTAAAATAAGTTTTTCAATTATTAATTTTCCACTGGCACCTGGCGATTATAATTGCAATTTGTACTGCGAAACAAATGGTGATATTGCTGACTGGATAACAGAAGTAATGGAATTTACCGTGACAGAAAAGGATTATTATAGGACCGGTAAAATGGTACCCGCTAACCAGGGTGATGTTCTTTTAAAATATAATGTTGTTTTATGATTGTAAAAAAGATTATTGATGAATTTCGAAAAGGTCAAGTGGAATTAAAAAAACAAAACGATCAGCTTCTTTTGCAAACAGAAGAATTACAATGGGCAAATATTTTTCACGATACCATTAAGAATAAACCATGGTTAAATAATATAGCTATTTCTCCTGGTAGATGGGCAGTTAATTATTCTTTTCTTTATGTATTGGTAAAGGTACTTTCTGATTATAAACCAATCCGGATTATTGAATTCGGTTTGGGAGAATCGTCAAAAATAGTTTCCAGCTTCCTCAATTTTGAATTGATGGAAAGCTCGCATTTAATTATAGAGCAGAATGCACAATGGATGATTGAATTTGAGGATAAATTTATTTTATCTCCATCCTCAAAAATTATTCATCTTCCTTTGACAAAAGAAATTATTAAAAATTGTCCTGTAAATGTTTATCAGGGATTCAAAGAAAAAGTAACGGGTATTTATGACTTGTATCTCATTGATGGTCCATTAGGTTCAACAAATTTTTCGAGGTACGATATATGTCATATTGCAGATCGGCTTACAAAGAACGATGAGTTTATTATCATTATGGATGATTATAACAGAAGTGGAGAAAAAGATACGGCGCAGGATTTATTAGAAAACCTTGCGAGCAAAGGAATAAAGACATATATAAATACTTATGTTGGTATTAAATCACAATTGGTAATAGCCACTGAAAAGTATCGTTTTGCCATTTCAATGTAAACAATGGGTAAATGGAAGTAAAGCATTACAAAACTCTTTTAGATATTTTAACCGAACAGCGTCTGATTTATGTTAAGCAGCGATCCATTGGTTTCGATAATTATACCCACTTTTAATAGAGAAGGTATAATTGTCGAAACCTTATTAACGGTTCAAAATCAAACCTACCGAAATTGGGAATGTATCATTGTAGATGATTTTTCAACGGATAATACGTATGAAAATATTGAACGTCAGGTCAAGGAAGACAGCAGATTTATCTTGCTCACCAACCAACGAAAGAAAGGCGCCCCCGGAGCAAGAAATACTGGTATTGAAAAATCAAAGGGAGCCTTTCTTATTTTCCTTGATTCAGATGACCTCCTTTCGCCAGACTGCCTTGCTGGCAGAATTGAAAAGTTTCAGCAACATTCCCAATGTGATTTTTTGGTTTTTAGTACCGTAGAATTTAAAGAGCGGATTGATGATACCAATATGTTGGTAAATGTTTTTACCACTGAAAATGTGATTGAAAGGTTTTTAAACTTAGATATACCTTGGCTTATAATGGCACCAGTTTGGCGCCGGGAAAGTTTTTTAAAACTGGGACTATGGAACGAAGACATTCTTTCCTGGCAGGACTGGGAACTGCATATTAGGGCGCTGCTAAATAATTTAAAATTTCTATATTTTTCGAAAGTAGATAATTATGTAAGAAGAGATAGCAGATTAGAAAGTATTGGAGGCGTTTCGATTTCAAAAGAACATCTACAATCACATATGCGGCTCTTTCGCAGTTTGAAACCATTAATGTCTGGGCAGGTTGATTATAACAGAAGGCTCTATGGTCTTGCCTATTGGGTAGCGAATCTGTCTTTGGAAAAAGGGTATGTGGATGTAACAAAAGACGCCATTCACTTCTTAAAATTAAACTGGAACTATAGGGAATGGGCTATGATAAAATTGAAAATACATTTTGTAAAGAAAATTTACATTAAGCATTTAAATATGCCGGATTATGGCACGATGCGAAAGGTATATTACTTAAAGGAATAAATCTTATAAAGACAAAATTAAAAATGCCAAAAGGCCATGATGAAGAAATGCGTCCATTTAAGATAGTTCATTTAACTGCCTACCTGGATGGTGGAGCAGGGACTGCTGCATACCGCATTAACGAATGCTTATTAAAAGCAGGTATCGATTCCACTATGTTAACTACCCATACAGCACATAGTGCAGCATATAAGAACGTGTTGGTACAGGATATTTCAGGCCATCAATATCCTCTAATACCGGGGTTTGTTGAAAGGGAAAAAAACCGCATTCGTTTTAGAATAAAAAAGCATTTGGGTATTACCATGAAACCAATAAGGCAACTGCTTACGGAGCTTTTTAAAACTACGGAACCATTATTGAATTGTGAAATTGCTACAATACCGTTTGCCGAGTATGACATTCTTAAAAACCCAGTGGTGCAAAACGCCGATATCATCCATATGCATTGGGTGGGCGCGGGGATGGTAGATTATCCGTTATTCTTCAGTAATAATAAAAAGCCGGTTGTCTGGACATTGCATGATATGAATCCTTTCCAGGGTTTATTCCATTATAAAGAAGATGAAGAAAGGAATGAAAGCGTTGCCCAAAAACTTGACAAACAAATTGCCGCATTAAAAAGCCGGGCTATAAAAAAAAGGAAATCGGATTTAATTTTTGTTACACCAACGGACTGGTTATACAACCAAGCAAAGCAAAGCAGTACATTCAAAAATATATGCGGAACCTGTATTGCTTATCCGATCGATACATCTTTTTTTTCGCCACAAAGGGCTTTGGATTTAAGAAAGGAAAATAATATTAAAGAAGGCAATGTTGTTTTTTTATTTGTAGCGCATGCAATAAAGATCTATAGAAAAGGATTTGATATATTGGTTGATGCGTTAAGTAATTTGAAACACCTTAATATCACCTTATTGGTATTGGGTAACTGTGAGTATTTAGAAGTGCAGGGGTTAGACGTCAGGTTATTGGGCAGTATAAAGGACAATGACGTGTTGAGGAATTATTATTCCATGGCAGATGCATTCATTATTCCCAGCCGTGAAGATAATTTACCCAATGTAATGCTTGAGTCCCTTGCCTGTGGTACACCTGTAATTGGCTTTCCTGTAGGGGGTATAAAAGAGCATATTGTTGATTACAAAACAGGGATGCTCGCAAAAGAAATAAGTGCCGGCGCATTGGCAAATGCAATGGAAGAATTCCACACCAATAAAAAAGCATTCGATCAGGATTTCATAGTTAGCTATGCAAGGGAACATTTCAGCGAACAACTTATTGCAGCAGAATATGCGAAGCTTTATACAAAAATACTCGCAAAGAATTTAAATTAAAATGCCCGCGCTATCTATCATCACCATCAGCTATAATAACCACAATGGTTTATTTAAAACGATACCAAGTGTATTAAACCAAACCTTCACTGACTACGAGTACATAATTATTGATGGTGGGTCCAATGATGGCAGTACGGAGTTGATTGAAAAATATGCCCAACAAATAACCTATTGGGTGAGCGAGAAAGATGCAGGTATTTTTAATGCAATGAATAAGGGGATCGCAAAGGCAAAAGGAGCGTACCTGCTTTTTTTAAATGCCGGCGATTATCTCTTTGACAGTGCCGTATTAAAAAATGTTTTTGATACAAACCCTGCAGAAGACATAATATACGGCAATGTTGTATGGGATCCTGTAAAATATCAGGGGAAGTATCCTGCTAAACTAAGTTTTGAATTCTTCATCAATAATGCGCTTCCTCACCAGGCTTCGTTTATAAAGAAGGAATTATTTGACAGGGTGGGTTTGTATGACGAACGTTATGAAATGAATTCGGACTGGACTTTTTTTTTGCTGGCGATTTATAAATTTAACAGTACCTATAAGCACATCGACTTATTCATCACGTATTGTAATACAGACGGGATCAGCCTTAAAGAGGGCAGTTGGGAAAAAATTATGATTGCACGAAAAGAAGTAATGCAACAGCACTTTGCTGCTTTTATGCATGACTTTGAATTATTCTGCTCGGTAAGAAATGAACTTAGTTTGGTTAAGAGAACAAAGGGATATCGTATTCATATTAAATTGCGAAGCATGCTCACAAATATTTTCAAAATAATAAAACCAAACAAACAATTGCTTTAGGGATAAAAGGTTTTTATTTTAAAGGCAATACTATTTTTATGCAACCTGTTGTTGTGGTAATACCAGTTTACAATCCAAATCCGTCGGCAAGCGAACTGTTTTCCTTCAAACAATGCTTCAATATTTTAAATCAATATCCCATTATAATTTTAGCACCGGATAATATGGACTTAAAGAAATACGAAGACACGGTTGCGGGGTTTAAGACGATAAGTATTCCACCGGTATGGCAATCCGGTTTGCTGGAGTACAATAAGCTAAAGGTTAGTACTTTTTTTTATGAGCTGTTTAAAGAGTATGAGTATTTACTTACTTACGAACTGGATGCATTCGTCTTTAAGAATGAGTTGCAATACTGGTGGAAAAGGAGCTTTGATTATATTGGTGCACCCTGGTTCGAAGGGCTGGCATCCCCAATATCAAACAACATCATTGGGGTAGGTAATTCAGGCTTTTCATTAAGAAATGTGCAAAGCTGTCTGCGCATTTTAAAAAGAATCCATTACTTAAAGAGTCTTCGGACGTTTTGGTTTAAAAGCCGCTTGCAGGCTTTGATTCGCTTTTCAACAATTCTATCCGGCTTAAAAACATATTTCCATATTCAATCAATTAGTGAATTAGACCAGTTGTTTTTTGACAACGAATTGAATGAAGATTTTTACTGGACTAGGGCGGTGGCTAAAGCATTTGACGATTACCGGGTTGCACCCATTGATGATGCGTGTAAATTTAGCTTTGACGCAAACCCGGCATTTTTATTTAAAAGGAATAAGGGGGAGTTACCATTTGGCTGTCACGCATGGGAAAGGCATGAGCCAGAATTTTGGAAACAGTTCATTCCGGTAAGGGAACAATCAGTATTATAAGATGCCAAAACTTTCCATCATTACCATCAACTATAACAATGGTAAAGGCTTGCATAAAACAATAGAATCTGTAATTGGCCAGTCCTTTACCGATTATGAATACATTCTTATTGACGGTGGATCTGCTGATGAAAGTAAGCAAATTATAGAGAAATATAAAGACCGGTTCGTTTACTGGATTGCCGAAAAAGACAATGGTATTTATGATGCCATGAATAAGGGTATAGATAAAGCAACAGGAGAGTATACTATGTTCTTAAATAGTGGCGATTACTTACCGGATAAAAATGTGCTGTTGGAATTTAGCAAAGTATCAACAGCGACGACTGCGGATATTTTTTATGGTAATATTTTATTGGAAGATGCAGATAATGAAATAAAAGATCATGAATATCCTTCCGCATTAAGTCTTGATTTTTGGAAAATCTATACTATTAACCACCAGGCCGCATTTATAAAAAGGTCATTGTTTACTGAGATCGGTAAATATGATATGGCTTATGCCCTGGCGGCAGACTATGCCTTCTTTTTAAAATGCTTTATTTATGGAAAGCTATTTTCGCATATCAATAAACAACTGGTGTATTTTAAACTGGATGGTGTAAGCGGTGAGAACAAATCTCAATACCAACTGCAAATGCAGCAGGCCTGGAATAATATAACACCCGGGTATTTAAAATTGCTGTACACGGAGCACCATGATTTTACATTGATGTTGAAGCATAGGATAATGATACTGGCAAAAAATCTAAACCGGCAATACGGTCGGTTAAAAAAAACTTTTAGATAATGAGCCAGTTTTTTCGAATAGATACGATGCAATTTTAAATGTTTGAAACGCCCATTTTATTGCTTGTTTTCAACAGGCCACAGGAAACAAGTATTGTATTTGAAGCAATACGAAAAATTAAACCGGCGCATTTGTATATAGCAGCAGACGGGCCGAGGAAAGAGAAGGGAGGCGAAAAAGAGTTGTGTGATGCTGTACAAGAAATTGTACACAATATAGATTGGAAATGCAGCGTAAAAACTTTAATACGAGATACTAATCTGGGATGCCGCAAAGCTGTTTCCGAAGCCATAGCATGGTTTTTTACAGAGGTGGAACAAGGAATCATTTTGGAAGATGATTGCCTTCCTGATGAAAGTTTTTTTTATTATTGCGAGGAACTATTAGAAAAATACAAAGATGATGAACGCATTATTTCTATCGGAGGAACTAACCTGGGTTATACATTCAAAGAAGAGCAATCTTTTGGATTTTCAAAGTTTATGAATATGTGGGGATGGGCAACCTGGAGAAGGGCGTCTATACTGGTAGATTATAAACTGGAAACATGGAAGAATACTTTTTTAAAAAAACTTTTTTTGCAAAGGAAATTGCAGGATAATTTATTTGACGTGGATTATAACTGGATCAAATACTGGAACAACTATTTCACATTAACGGCTGCTGGTAAAATTGACACTTGGGATTATCAGTGGATTTTTACCCAATTGTATTACAACAAGCTTTCTGTATTTCCAGCAAAAAACCTGGTAAAAAATATTGGCTTTTCCGGTTCAGCAACACATACTTTTCATCCGGGACATCCTGTTTCGGAACTGCAGTTAAGTCCTATCAGTTTCCCGTTAAAAATACCGCCGGCAATTTCTGTTGATATGGAGTATGAAAATGATTTTATAAAAAAAATATGGTTCAGTTACAGAAGGGATTCTTTATATAGAATTTTAAGGAGTGATTTTTTAAATAACTCACGGGTATTGAAAATTATTACTTTCTTTCGGAAAAGCAATTTCAATAAGGTTTAAATAAAGAACCTAAAAGCATAGGCAATATTAGCAGGTATGAATCACCTTCGTTAATCATTCAATACATTGATAGTTTAGTCCATAAATATTTTATAATGAAATTGACTTTTTTAAAGAAAATTTTACCCCTTCGGTTTTCAAAATATCTTTTACAAGTAAGATATAATTATGCAACAAGTAAGATTATCAACGATGAGGAAAAAAGTTTTTCTTTTTTGGCAAGGAAAACGTTTTACCAACAAATCCTTAACAAAGGCGATACCTATTTCGATATAGGCGCCAATTATGGCAACAGGATTGGCCCGATATTAAAAATGGGAGTTAAGAAAATTATCGCAGTTGAGCCCCAAAGGGAATGTTGTGATCATTTGAAAAGGTTTTATCCAAGTATTAAGATTTTGCAAAAAGGGGTGGGCGATGAGCGAACAGTAAAGCCATTTTATATTTCCGATAAATCGGTTTTAAGTTCATTCTCAGAAGAATTTATTGCAACCACGCAGGCGGGACGATTTAAAAATACTGAATGGAAGCAAGCAGAAATGGTTGAAATTATTACATTGGATGATTTAATCAATGACTATGGAATGCCTGATTTTATTAAGATTGATGTAGAAGGTTATGAATTAGAAGTCATAAATGGATTAAGCCAAAAAGTTCGAATTCTTTCATTTGAGTATACTACCCCGGAACTGGCCCATAAATTAGAACCTATCTTATCAAAACTAAAAAGTTTGGGAGATTATACCTTTAATTATGCAGTAGAAGAATCAATGCAGTTTAACCTGAATGAATGGATTGAAGCGGACCGGGGTATTGAACTTGTAAAATCAAATGAGTTTTTGCAAACAGGCTTCGGAGATATCTACATCAAATTCAACAATGATTAAATCGACGATTAATTAATTCTAAATGGTATTATTATTTGCAAAGGAAGGGCAGTTGGCCAATCGTTTATGGCAATCATCTTTTTTTATTGCAAATGCGATTGAGCATAACTATTCACTGTTACACCTTGGCTTTGCGGAGTATATTATTTATTTTAATGAAAATGTTTGCGTTCATTCTTGTAATGCCAGGTGGAGAATAATTGATTTTGAAACGACATTGAAAAAGGACCGACTTCTGATAAAGTATGCGAATTTATCAAAAGCATATTTCGAAAAACACAATCGCCATTATCCTTTTATCAGGGAACTGAATTTTTTCGATTATGCTCCACAGGCTGACGGCTATGATCTTTCTCAAAAAAAGTTTTTGAAGACTGTCAGAAGCAATATTGTTCTGGTGGATGGATGGCAGTTTATAGATAATAGCTCCTTTAAAAAACACGCAAATACACTCAGAAAAATATTTACACCCAATAAAAAATATGTAGACAATGTGGAATCCCTAAAGCAGGAATGCTATATAAGATATGATGTTGTAGTAGGTGTGCATTTGAGAAAAGGAGACTATGCTACATTTAATAAGGGTAAATGGTTGTTTTCAAACGCGGATTATGTTTCATTTATGAGGCAGGTAAAGGCATTTCCTTCTTTTAGCAATAAAAAGGTAGGGTTTTTATTGTGTTCAGATGGACAGATAAACTCAACTGATTTTGAAGAGTTTGGTATTGTATGTACTAATAACAATTTTATTGAAGACTTATATGCTCTTTCGTTTTGCGATCTGATAATAGGGCCCCCCAGTACTTATTCTTCATGGGCATCATTTTATGGTAATAAACCCTTGCTGCATATTACAGAGTTGGATATGAGGATCACAGAACAGGGATTTAAAATTGCTCCATGAAAATATTTCGATGGCATTAAAATGAAAGGCCCTAAAATTTCAATAGTTATACCCACATATAATGCTGGCCAAACAATTTTTGATTGCCTTAATAGTCTTGCGCAGCAGCAGTATACGAATGTTGAAATAATAATTGTAGATGGTTTGTCAACTGACAATACAATTAATATTGTGCAATCTTTTTTAAGTATAATGGATGTTCGGTTTGTTTCAGGAAAAGATAATGGGATCTACGATGCCATGAATAAAGGCATACAAATTGCAAAGGGCGAATGGATTTATTTTATGGGCAGTGATGATAGGTTGATCAACGAAGAGGTGTTATCAGAAGTTGCAGGGTATTTAAAATCTGACAACGATATTGTTTACGGTGATGTAGTTTTACTGCCTGGTGGAGATAAGGAGTCGGATGAATGGGGATACTTGAGGTTATTACACATGTGTATAAATCACCAACGTGTATTTTATAAAGCCCTTTTATTTAAAAAGCTTGGCTCATTTAATACTGATTATTTGATTGCTGCTGACTATGACCTCAACATCCGTTTCTTTTGCAATCCCGGGATTGTAGCAAAACATATCGTTTTGCCAATTGCTTTTTATAACACCACCGGTTATAGCACCGGTAAAATTGATGAACCATTTTGGAACAACTTTAAAACAGTAATGCTAAAAAGCTTTTCCCCTCACCTTTCAAATAGGGAAATATATGGGCGGTTGAGTTTCTACTGCTGGTATAAGATGCATAAAAAAGAATATTCAAAAGCATTGAGATTGTTTGCTGACATTTTTTACAATACCCATAGTGTCAATTTTTTAACACATTCCCTAAGCCAGTTAATCAAGAGTATTAAACATTGAAAGACGTAATCGTGTCTATAATCGTTCCGGTTTTTAATGCTGAAAAATACCTTGAGCAGTGCATTATTTCGATTCTTAACCAAACTTTAACAGCTATAGAAGTTGTCATCATTAATGATGGTTCTACTGATGGAAGCATTAATATTATGCGGGATTATAGTCAGCGGGATGAACGTATTATATTGATTGATTCAATAAACAAAGGTGTAAGTGCTGCCCGCAATGCCGGTATAAAAATAGCAAAAGGAAGATTTGTTGGTTTTGTTGATGCAGACGATTTCGTAGAAGCTGCTATGTATGAAAAACTATACCAGTCAGCAATCCAGCATGACAGCGTTCTAATAATCTGCAATGCTGCAATGGAAGAGAATAATTTATCATCCAGGCCGCGATTGCATTTGAAAGATGACGTAATTGAAATATCAAAGGACAGCAAAACAGTTTTACTGGATTTTCTTCGGTTTAAATACGATTATGCTAATTGGAATAAGCTATATTCATTGGAACTCATCAGGAAGCATCGCATTTCATTTAACGAAAAGATGAGCATGTGGGAAGATATTCTTTTTAATCTTATTTACCTGCAGTTTGTAACTCGTGCGGTTATTTTAAAGGATTGCTACTACCACTACAGAATACAACCTTCTTCGATTACAGCAAGCACAAACATTGGATTTGGTAAACAGTATAATTTGTTTTTTGAATCGTTCGCTTCGTTTTGCAGTGCAAATGCAATGACTGGGCAACTATCAGTCTTTAAAGATGAGCTGTCAGAAAATTGTATTGCTACCATTTTACTGTTTATAAGAAGGTCGCTAACAAAGGGGGCCGGCTTTTTTAAATTATTTTTACGGTTCAGAACAGAGTTAAAAGATTTAAATCCTGAGCTTTACCTTACTGAACCG
The DNA here is from genome assembly GCF_028288465.1 of Ferruginibacter sp. Taxonomy (GTDB): domain Bacteria; phylum Bacteroidota; class Bacteroidia; order Chitinophagales; family Chitinophagaceae; genus Ferruginibacter. Next base: position 99,938 of record NZ_JAQBNR010000068.1, read on the forward strand.
TGCAGCTTTAAATCCGGTAAATTTCAATATCTATTATTGAAAAAGAATTTTCTTACAGTCTATTCGTTTGTTTACGTTGCTGAACCCTGTATTAAGAATGTGCTTCGATCATTTTTGAAACGGAATATCAACAAATGAGTGAATTTGATGGGCCTTTGACGAGTGTATTAATGACAGCATATAATCGGGAGAAGTACATTGCCGAAGCCATTGAAAGTGTGCTGGCTTCGGTGTACCATAATTTTGAACTAATTATTGTTGATGATTGTTCGACCGATAAAACTGTTGAAATTGCGAGGCATTATGAAAAGTTAGATTCAAGAATAAAAGTTTACGTAAACGAATATAATCTTCAACAGTTCCCCAACAGGAACAAAGCTGCGAGTTACGCTGTTGGAGAGTTATTAATGGCGGTTGACTCTGATGATACCATGAAGCCAGATGCTATCGAATATATTGTAACACAGTTTGATAAATTTCCATCAGCACAGTTTGCTACTATGTATGGACAGGATGATGTTAAGACGGTCACATGTTTGCATCCTGAAGAAAACATACGAAAACATTTTTTTTTATCAAGCCATTTAAATGTCGGCCCCGGAGGAACGGTGATCAGGCAACACCATTTTAAAAAAATAGGAGGTTTCCCGGTTTGTTATGGACCAGCCGGTGATTCTTACTATAATATAAAAGCCGCCGCAAATGGCGATGCTTTATTATTACCTTATTTTTATTTTAATTACCGGCTGCATGGCGACCAGGAAATTGCAAGAAAGGATAGTTATCTTATTAACAATTATATGTACTTCAAGGATGTTCTTGACTTGCCGGAGTTAGCACTCTCAGGCATTGAAAGGCAAGAATTGTTATTAACAGAGAAAAAAAAGTTTCTTGTGAATTTATTGATCTATTATAAAGAAACGGGAGATGCAAAAAAAATAAAAGAGGTTTGGCGAAAAGCAGGCTTTGGCGTAAAGGAGTTGTTTATGATTATGGCCCAAATTTATAATTTAGTGATTACAAAAAAACTTGCTTCACTTTTTAGCTTTAAAAACAAATAATGAACTTATTTATCGGGAATTTATTAAAAAAGATTTATAACAAATTTTATGACCGGTCGTATTTCTCTCAAAAAGTAAGTTACTCGCAATGCGGTGAAGATTTGATCGTAGATTTTCTGCTTACATGGATATTAAATATTAAAGTTCCAACTTTTATGGATATAGGAGCTCATCATCCACATAATTTCAATAATACGTATATTTTTTATAAACGGGGATGCAGGGGCGTTAATATAGAACCTGATCCTGTACTCTTTGATTTTATAAAAAAAATGAGACCTGAGGATATTAATATTAATAAAGGAGTAGGATTTAAAACAGGTAATGAAACTGCTGATTTTTATTTGATGTCTTCAAAAGCGCTGAATACTTTTTCAAGAGAAGAAGCGGAAAGAATCAGCAAAAATGGAAATATACAAATCAATGAAGTAAAGCAAATTGAATTGATCAATATCAACGAATTGATGAACCGATATTTTGACAAAATTGAATTGGATTTTTTGTCGCTGGATGTTGAGGGGCTTGATTTTGACATTTTGAAAAGCATTGATTTCGGGAAGTATGCTCCTAAGGTAATCTGTGTAGAAACGATTGAATTTAGTGAGCATCGTACTATTTTAAAGCAGCAGGCAACGATTGATTTTTTAATAGCAAAAGGATATTTCTGTTATGCGGATACTTCCATTAATTCAATTTTTGTAAAACAAAGTCTGTTCTAACTTATTCTTATAAGAACAAGAAAAATATTATTCTGAAATTTTATGTACGATAGAAATAGTTTTATACTTTCTGAATCTCCATTAAAGCGTGATCTCTTAAAACTTTTTAAGAATGATGAACCAATAACTATTTTAGATATTGGCGGATGCGAGGGAGAGGATTCTGTGAGGTATTCAAAATTGTTTCCTAAGTCTTCCATCTTTGTTTTTGAACCGTTATCCCAGAATAAAAAAATAATTCTCGAAAATTTCGAGCGTTACAATGTAAAAAATGCAGAGCTATTAAATATCGCACTTTCCGATGTAAAAGGGCAACAGGATTTTTATGTTTCTTCCGGTCATCCATCAGATAAAAAGAATGACGAAGTATGGGATTTTGGCAATAAGTCAAGTTCATTGTTGCCACCAGGCAGAGTGAACGAAATAGTGCCCTGGTTAAAATTTGAGAATACGATATCAGTTACAACGGAAACGCTGGAGAATTTTATAAATGACAGGAAAATCGCCTCTGTCGATTTTGTACATATGGATGTTCAGGGGGCAGAATTAAAAGTACTGGCAGGAGCTGGGAAATCTATTAAAAAGATAAAAGCAATTTGGTTAGAGGTATCTGATCTTCCGCTTTATAAAGATCAGCCGTTAAGAAATGATGTGCAGAAGTTTATGAAAGAAAATGGTTTTTACAGGGTTAAGAAGCAGGAGAACGATGAAATGTATTTAAATAGTTATTGGTACAAAACAATTTCGTTTTTCTTTTTAAAAATGCATTTTAAGAAAAATCTAATTGCTGTTTAAGCTAACAAATCACATAGATTTTTTTAAGGAATATGCAGTCTAATCCTTTAGTGTCAATTGGCATCGCCAATTATAATTATGCAAACTATATTGTTCATGCTTTAAACAGCATTGAAGATCAAAGTTATCAAAATATAGAAGTTATTATTGTTGATGATCATTCAACAGATAATTCTGTTACAGTTATTGAAGACTGGATTAAACAATATAAAGGGCTTAAAATTATCAGCTTTATAAAAAATGAACAGAACCTTGGTATCGCAAAAGTGAGTAACCTAGTATTACAAAGTGCTAAAGGAAAATATTTTCAGGTATTAGATGCAGATGATATTTTATTACCGGATAAAGTAGCAATACAGGTGGATAAGATGGAAGGCAACAGCAATGCAGCTCTTATTTATTCAAATACCTGTATTATAGATGAAGGTGGTGAAGTTATTAATAATGATTATTTAAGTAGGGTAGGGTACGATGAAAAAAATATGCCAGAAGGATTTGTACATGAGAGATTATTTGATTTTAATTTTATTCCCAATTCTTCGGTTTTAGTTAAAACTCATTCTGCAAAAGAGGTGGGTGGTTTTGACGATACCGTTCAGGTACAGGATTATTATTTATGGATAAAATTATCAGAACATCATGAAGTGATTTATATGCATGGGAATACTGCCCAATATAGAATACATGGAACCTCGTTATCCAATAAAGAATCTACCAATGCTAACAGTATCGCCGGAGAATTAGACTTACTTTACCGTTATTATAAAGATGGAGACGCTGCACGACAAAAGAAGATCAAAAAAAGTATCCATCATTCGGCCGCGTATTTGTATCAGTTAAAATTCCCAAAAGCCGCTTACTGGTTAAAGCAGGATTTTTTATTAAACCCATCTGTTAAAACCTTTGGTTATTTTCTTGCAATAAACCTCGGCATTCCATTTTCATTTTTTGCTAGAATAAAAGCCATCTTGTCCTGAGTTAATTATCATTATTTCAATACCATGTTGTATTATATTTTTAAAGCAATCCGTAAAGTACAATCTGGATACCATTCTCTTCTTTGCAGTTTCAGAATGGCTTCTTTGTATCAGCTTTCAAAAAAAAGATTTGTTTTTAAAGGGGGTATTATAATGGGTAAGGGTTTTTCAATTAAATCAGATATTTCAAATACCACTATTGTAATCGATCAGGCAGTGCGTTTCAGGGATAATTTCCATATCATGATGGGGAACAATGGCAACTTAATCATCGGCAATAATTGCTTTTTTAATAACAATTGTTCTATTACCTGTTTGAAGGAAATTGAGATAGGGCATGATACCCAGTTTGGTGAAAATGTTTGTTTGTATGATCATAACCATCATTACAGCGATAGCAACAAATTAATATCCAGGCAGGGATATTCAACCGGCAGTATAAGTATTGGAAACAATTGCTGGATAGGATCGAATGTGGTGATTTTAAAAGGGGTTACAATTGGTGATAATGCGGTGATTGGTGCAGGTTGCATAATTTATAAATCTGTTGAGGCTAATATGGTTGTTATAAATCAACAAAGTCTTCTTACAAAAAAGATAAATGAATAGTTTGTTTGCCAATCTTAATACAGATTTGTTTTAAATGAAGATCATCTTTTCACTCAATCATTTTTTGCCGGGTAGTCTGGCAGGTATTGAAGTGTACACTTATAATCTTGCCCATCATCTGCAGCAACTAGGTTTGAATGTATTGGTGCTTATACCCAATTTTGATTGCGATGAAACTAAAGAGTATTCTTACAAAGGGATAAAAGTAATACAGTACGCAGAAAATAGTACCAGCAACAGGGAAATGATTTTAGGGAATACTAAACCTGACGGGCTTGCATTGTATACAGCTATTCTTGAAAAGGAAAGACCGGATATTTTACATTTTCAGGAACTGTCGGCCGGAAGAGGTGTTGGTATTTATCATGTACGGGCAGCGGCGGCAATGGGAATAAAAATTTTGCTTACGTGTCATTTGTCTACTTATAGTTGTCAAACCGGCAATTTGATTTATAAACAGCAGGAACCTTGTGATGGAATTATCCGAACCTTTAGATGTACGGCATGTGTCTACGAGGCAAGAGCCATCACGGGCATAAAGTCTGTTGCATTACAGACTGGTGCAAAATTGCTGTATGCAACGGGGATTGATACAAGCAAGCTCAATTCTTCTTTAGGTACGGCGTTAGGATTTCCTTTTGTAGTGGACAAAAAAAAACAGATACTAACTGAACTTGCCGGGCTTAGTGATACTATCATTTCGCTTACACGATGGTACCAGCACATCCTTCAAGAGAATGGAGTGCCCGCAAACAAGATTCAATATCTGCCCCAGGGCTTAAAGGAATCTCCTGTGGTCGCTGAACATACACCGGCAAGTGTACCCGTTAAGCTTGTTTTTGTTGGCCGGGTAAGCAAGTATAAAGGTGTGCATCTTTTAATAGAAGCAATGCAGCAATTACCTCCGGATAAAATTAGTTTAAACATTTTTGGTCCTGTTACCGAAGACGAATATGCGGTTCAATGCAGGAGCTACTCCAAAAACATGAAGAATGTGTACTGGATGGGAAGTATTCCATCTGAAGCTGTAGTAACAATGCTGGGTGGTTATGACCTGTTATGCCTGCCATCTACTTTTTCTGAAATGAGCCCGCTGGTGATACAGGAGGCGTTTGCCGCAGGCATACCGGTACTGGCATCCAATGTATACGGTAATGCGGAACAGGTTCAGGATGGCATGAATGGCTGGCTGTTTGATTTTAAAAGTGTTGCATCACTGACAGAAAAATTGATGATGCTCATTAATAACCCGGCAATTATTGATGCTGCCAAAGCTTATATTCCTTCAACAAAGCCATTCAGTGAATTGGCTGTGCAACACATGTTGCTTTATCAGAAAATATTATTTCAGGTTGAAAATAATCTTGCTTTGACTGAGCGTGAACTACCGGGAGTAAAATGAATTAATTTTTCTTTAACCGGTTGGCAAATGGCCGCATAAATATATGCTGCTTTAGCAATTGGTTTTAGAGACACCCAATTACAAGAGAATTACTATTTGGATTTTTTGCAGTGATTTTCTTAATTTATAAATTATGCTATTTACGAGTTTTGTATTTGTTTGTCTCGTCGCTGCAACTTTCTTACTTTATTACCTGCCTGCTTTATCTAAGTTCCAGGTATCAATATTAATCGTTTCAAGTTTAGTTTTCTACGCTTACAATCAACCGGTAATGGTATTGTTATTATTACTCTCTGTAGGTATTAATATTGTTTCCAGTTATTACATCGTATACGGAGATGTGAAACATAAAAAGCGATTTGCCATTGCTGGTGTGTCGCTCAACTTGACGATATTATTATTTTTTAAGTACAGCCCGTTATTTGCCAAAACATTTTTCAAAGAACCGGGTTCCTTGGGCGAATTTCTTGCTGCAATGCCATTGCCAATTGGTATTTCTTTCTTCACGTTCCAGGGCATCAGCCTGGTTGTTGATGTATACAAAGAGAAATATGTAAAAAGCGAACTGCTGGTTCCAAAATCATTCCTGCTTCACGCTAAGCAGACGCTTCTATTTAAAGGATTTTTCCCTCAACTGATTTCTGGCCCGATAGTAAAAGCGCATGATTTTATTCCTCAGATCGGGAGAAAAAGCATTCAGGATGTACAGTGGAATTGTGTAGTAAAAAATATGATACTCGGATATTTTCTTAAAATGGTAGTAGCCGACAATTTGAAGGACTTTACTTTCTGGATTGCTTTTCCTTACTTTCAGGGATATTCTTCGCTGACACTTTTAACAATGTTATTTGGATACTCGTGCCAGATATTTGCTGATTTTGCAGGCTATTCTTTAATAGCAATATCACTCGCAAAGCTTTTTGGATACAATTTTAAAGACAACTTTAATTTTCCATATATCGCCACATCATTTAAAGATTTTTGGAAAAGATGGCATATTTCGTTGTCCTCTTTTTTAATGGAGTATCTCTATATCCCGTTGGGCGGTAATAAAAGGGGGAAATTACGAACCGGTATAAATATCATGATTGTAATGTTACTGGGTGGGCTTTGGCATGGAGCTGCATGGAGTTATGCAGTCTGGGGTGGTTTTCACGGTGCTGCTTTAGTGGTGGAAAGGTTTACTAATGAAAAAATAAAAATCAAAGCGAACATTGTAACCCAAATATTTAAAGGGTTACTGATTTTTAGTTTTGTTACATTAGCCTGGTTGCTGTTTAAATTACCCGACTTTCAGCATGTTATTTTGTATTTTAAGTCCATTGGTAATAACATCAGGAGTATTGATGACACCCAGCTAATGTCTTATATTATGCTCTATTCATCTCCGGTGTTATTTTATCATTTATTTTATTTATTGAAAGTTAAATCTTCTGTTATAAACGTAAGAAAGGTTGAATTCATTCCCTATGGTATTATGCTCTTTTTAATTATTGTCAACAGTGGTTCATCCGGAGCGTTTATTTATTTTCAGTTTTAAGTCAATATGATTAAAAGGATCTTTGTTATAGCAATAGCATTGTTCATTTTTTATTCTGTGTTTGTGCGTTTCATTGCGCCTGTATGGTGGTCTGCATCACAACATCAATGGCAGGCAAATACTATTAACGCTGAAAAATTTGTATTCAGTGATACAAATTATTACGAGAATGTGTTGGTTGGTTCATCATTGACTACCAAATTAATAAGGGATAGTTTTCCTAGTACTTATAGTCTTTCATTTGGCGGACTAAGCATCTATGATGGATTGAGTATACTTACACACAAAACCAGACTACCTAAAAATATATTCGTGGAAATGAATGTTGCTTTACATGAAGAGAGCAAAGACTTTACTGATGCTTTAAATTCTCCCATTCATTATTATTCAAAAAGTGCTTTCGTTTCTTTGAGAGCTGATAAACAACCGATCGGAATTCTTGGAACACTAGTTAACTCATCTTTTACAGAAAGAATGGTTATGAAGTTTAAATATCGTTTTCATTTGACGCCAATAAATTCAGAAGTGGTAAATGGAGGTAATAGTTCGGACGGCTTATTTGCTAAAATGTTAGAGATGCAGGTCGATAAATATTCAAAGTTGCCTGATACGAAATTTGTTAATGAATGTTTCAGCAATTTAAAATCGTATGTAAATGAGCTGGAAAAGAAGGGAGTAAATTTTGTATTTTATGAAATGCCTGTTGCTGAAGAGTTAAATAATTTGCCAAGAGCAAAGCTGGTGCGTCAAACTTTTTATATGAATTTCCCTGCGTCGAAATATGAATATATTCCAATACCCGATTCTGGCAAATTTGAAACTAGTGATGGGCTTCATTTAAATAAAGATGGCGCATTAAAATATACGATTTACCTAAAATCGAAGTTAACAATGCCAAGGCAAAAGAAACAATGATTGAAGTTTATTGATCTTGCTTTAACACAATCCTTCCATTGGTATCTGCATCTTTTCAGCAAAAAATAAATATGAACCAACAGTTGGTCGCAGAAAATAGTCAATGAAAGAACTACCGAAAATAGCGATTGTGGTATCACATCCAATACAACATTTTTGTCCGCAGTATGTAAGTTTTGCAGCCAGTGAACAGGCACAGATAAGAGTATTTTTTGGTTCAGCCCTGGGGTATAAAAAATATACGGATAAAAATTTTGGCCGGGAGATAGTGTGGGGCAACCTGCAACTGGATAAATTTGATCATTTATTTTTAAACGGAGAAGCGGTTATTCAGCCGGATGGTAACCTGGATGCCCCTTCGGTTGAAAAGGAACTGGAATTATATCAGCCAAATATTGTTATTGTATATGGCTATTTCCAAAAATTGCAAAGGCGTGTTTACAGGTGGGCTGTAAAAAATAAAGTGCTATTAGCATTTATTGGTGATAGCGAATTGCGGCATAAAAGAAGTGCTCTGAAGGACTTACTCAAATATTTTTATTTGCGCCGTTATTTTAGAAAGATCAGTTTCTTTCTTACTGTTGGAAATGCCAACGAGGCATATTATAAAAAGTATGGTGCACCCAGTAATAAGTTTGTACGCATGCATTTTCCTATAGATGTAAATCAATACGAAAAGAGGTACGACCTAAGAGCATCGCTGCGTGATACCATTAGGCAACGATACGGTATTGATGAAAATGACATTGTGCTGATAGTAGTTGGAAAACTATCCCCCTGGAAAAACCAGGATCATTTAATTGAAGCCATTCAACTACTGGAAACAAAGGGCGCATATTATCACTTATTTATTTTGGGTTCGGGCGAAATGAAAGCAGCATGGGAAATGAAAGCAGGAGGTTTGCTGCACAGCAAAATATATTTCCCCGGCTTTGTAAACATTGAGGAATTACCTGCCTATTATGCGGCATCAGATATATACGTTCATCCGGCTTCGGTAGAACCGCATTCAATAGCCATCAGCGAAGCGATTTATATGGGATGCCCGGTAATTTTAAGCGACAGGTGCGGAAGTTATGGTGAAGATGATGATGTACAGGAAGATAAGAACGGATGGATATTTGAATTTGGAAAGATTTCCCAATTGGCAGAAAAAATACAACTACTGGGTATCAATAAAGAGCTGCGGCAAACATTTGGAAACTATAGCCATGATATCGCAGTTTCTTTTCAGCGCAAGGCGCATTACACGGTGCTAAAAAAACTGATTGCACAGATACAAACTATGCCGAAACTTTCATGAGTATAGTTGTCTGTAAATTACCGAAAGCCGGATTGGGCAATCAGTTGTTTCCATTGATGAAGGCCTACACGTTTGCACACCTAAACGGATTGCCTGTGATAGTAACCAATTATCACCAGCTAAAGATTGGCCCTTATTTACGCAATGAGAAAGTAAAAAGAAATTACAGTGGCTTTTTTACATTCCAGAAAAATATTTTCGCAGCACAGTTTGATAAATGGAAGCTAAAGAAGTATAAAAACAATCAGCAAATTGAACCCTCAGTAGAAAAGATTGATGGGGCAGCCAACGCTGGTATATATGTTTTTTCAGAAATGCCACATTGGGATCATTATTTTGATGGACTGAAGGAAAACAGGCAACTTGTAGTTGCTCTATTCAAAAAGTTGGTCTCTCAAAAAGTGTATGGAAAAATAAAGAATCATGCTGCTCCATGTATTGGCATCCATATACGAATGGGTGATTTCAGGAAATTGAAAGAAGGGGAAGATTTTAATAAGGTTGGCATTGTCCGTACCCCGGAATCTCATTTTATACAGATTATAAAAACGATAAGAAATATACATGGCTCAGCATTACCGGTAAGTGTATTTACTGATGGTTTTGCCCACGAATTCAAAGAGCTTTTTAAACTTCAAAATATCAGCTTGATAGAAGGAAACAGTGACATAGCAGATCTTATCCTCCTGAGCAAAAGCAAACTTATAGTAACTTCCGCCACCAGTACATTTAGTTACTGGGCATGTTTTCTATCACAAGCCATTATTATCAAACATCCGGCACACGTAAATACAATAATCAGGTCAAAGAGTAATAATGCTATGTTATTTGAAGGGGCTTTGGACATACAAGACCAATTGCTTGTTGAACAAATAAGGAACATAATATGAATAAATCATTCATCAATAAGTTTTGTAGAAAATTTGGGTTTGAGATACATGGAACCGGGTACTTACAGTCTGTACAAAAAACATCATTTAAAGAAGACGCTTTTTTAAAGCAACAGGAGATAACGGGCCAAGGAACCAGAGTAATTGTTGATATTGGCGCCAATGTGGGAGATACTGTACTTCGTTACCATGCTCTTTTTCCAAAAGCTGAGATATACGCATTTGAGCCTTTTCCTGACTCATTTACTACACTGCAAAACAGGGTATCGGGTATTGAAACAGTAACAGGATATCAAAAAGCAATTTCAGATAAAAGTGGGACAAAAGAATTCTTTGTAAATCACAATACCGCAACCAATTCCTTATTGCAGCCTCAAAAGATGGGGCTAAGCTCAGACAAAGAAGTTGCCAATAAGTTGGTAATAGTGGTCGATGTTTTATCAATTGATGATTTTTGCACAACAAACAAAATTGAAACAATTGATATTTTAAAGCTTGACATACAAGGTGGCGAGTTAGCTGCCTTACGGGGAGCTGCAAAAATGCTAAAGGAAAAAAAGATAAACCTCATTTATACAGAGGCTTATTTTAAACAGCAGTATGTTGATCAGCCCCTGCTTCATGATATATCAACTTATCTGCAGCAATACGATTATTTTATCCAGGATATTTATGAACCTATTTACGGCAAAGGCTCTCTTGCATGGTGTGACGCAATATTTTTAAAAGGTAATCGAAAGCTGTAAAACTTGACCATGAAATTATTTGTTGTAGGTTCTGATAAAATATATGCAATAGAAAATTTTTACGTAAAATACCTGAGGGAAAATGGAGTAGAAGTATTTCATTTTACTGCGCAAACTTCCTTTTATGATTATTATCAAAAGAACTTGTTGAATAAGCTAGTTTTTAAATCAGGGCTATCAGGGATTTTAAATAGCATTAATCAAAAGTTTAAGCACTCGGTTACAGCATTTAAGCCCGATGTAATATGGATATTTAAAGGGATGGAAATATTTCCCGGTTCGCTGCAATGGGCAAAAGACCGGCATATTAAGCTGGTAAATTACAATGCAGACAACCCTTTCATTTTTACCGGTAAAGGCAGCGGTAATAAAAATGTAACAAGGTCTATTCCCCTGTTTGACATGCACCTCACTTACAACACGGCTGTAAAAAAAGAAATGGAATCTTTCTATGGGATACCAACGGAGATACTCCCTTTTGGTTTTGATATTGATGGGGCGTTGTTTGAAAAATGTATACAACAACAAGAGATTTTAAAGGCCTGTTTCCTGGGTAATCCCGACCCGTCCAGGGCCCTGTTTTTAGAACATCTTGCCGCTGGGGGTATTGCTATAGATGTGTTTGGAAATGACTGGGAAAAATTTGTGCGCCATCCCAATATATTTACCCATAGCCCGGTATACGGTGATGAGTTGTGGCTTACTTTGCACCGGTACCGGGTACAACTCAATTTAATGCGGTTACACAATCCTGATACGCACAACATGCGTAGTTTCGAATTGCCCGGGGTGGGGGCCATCCAGCTGGCTCCTGACACGATAGATCATCAAACGTACTTTGAGCCGGGAAAAGAAATATTTGTTTACAATGATGTGGCGGACTGTATTGTCCAAATAAATAAATTACTATGCCTGCCGGCAAATGAAGCAGCAGTCATTCGATATAACGCAAGACAGAGGTCGTTAAATTCAGGCTATCAATATAGAGACAGGGCGGTGCAGGCTTTGCAACTAATTCAAAAGCAACTTGGGTAACCTCACTATCATCCATTTTAGTCCGCTGGAACTGTATCCGCCTGTACAAAATTTTATTCGCACCATGGAAAAAAATACGGGCGAAAATAAAATAACCGTATTTACAACAACAGGTACTTTTAAAGAGCTTGATTTATTTGTACCCTTTAATACAGCCATCCGCATTGTTCGATTAGGTAAATCAGGACAGGGTATAAATTCCTTTAGCCGGTTACATAGTTATATGTTATTTTATTTTGGTTGCATCTCACACCTGGCCATCAGAAGACCTAAGAAGATTTTGTATTACGAGACAATTTCTTCTTTTCCCGCCTGGTTTTACCGTCGTTTTTTTAATAGAACCGTTGAGCTGTTTATTCACTACCATGAATATACAAGTCCGGCAGAATATCAAAGTGGTATGAAATTGACGAAGTTGTTTCACCGATTGGAAAAATGGTTATATCCCCGGGCCAAATGGGTGTCTCACACCAATAATTACCGGATGGAATTGTTTGAAACGGACATATACCCAATAAAAATTACTAATAAACAGGTGGTGCCAAACTATCCTCCGCACGCTTGGTTTAAGAGGGCAAAAGTACATGTGGAAGAACCTGTTAAAGTTGTATATACAGGATCTTTGAGTATGGATACCATGTACACAAAGGAGTTTGCAAATTGGGTGCTGGCACAAAACGGGCAGGTTACCTGGCACGTGTATGCTTATAATATAACCCCTGATGCAAAAGCATTTCTGGAATCTGCCGGTACAAATAATATTGTTTTGAAAGAAGGTGTGAATTATGGTGAATTACCGTGTATTTTGCAGCAATACGATGCGGGTGTAGTATTGTATAAAGGGCATATTTCTAACTATGTTTATAATGCTCCTAATAAAGTATTTGAATATTGTGTTTGCGGGCTGGATGTTTGGTTTCCGTTTGTAATGAAAGGAACTTTTCCTTACAAAACGGTAAATTCTTATCCCAAAGTTATACCTGTAGACTTCAGTAATTTAAAAGGTTTTAATATGCAGGATGCAGTAAATAAAGACAGGCTTCAATTCATTGAACCGCATTATTTTTGTGAGGAGGCATTTGAATGTCTGATTGCCGACTTTTGCAAATGAACGATTCAATACAAATTTCCTGAAAGCAATTATCAGTATATATTGATCTGAACAATGGAATCTCTTTTCAACAACAATTTTAAATGGTTTTTTTACCTTGGTCTTATTTTTATAATCAGGGTATTGTGGGTTGACCTTAGCTGGTTAAGTTATTTCGCCCTATGTATTACACTTTACCAATTCTTGCTTTTATTCTTCGCCATGGGGTCGGTACTTCCTTTGCGATACCTCACCGGCGCATTGATGTGCCTGCAAATGTTGCTGGGCCCCACTTTTGCCTATAACGGACTGGATGCATACCAGTCATTTTCATACAAGATGAAAATACCTGAAACTGATTATTTTACTTATGTTTTACCTGCCGTAATTTGCTTTATTTGGGGACTGCACGTTACTGCAGGCAGGCTTAAAGGAGAACAATTGAATCAGAAAGCCATCGCAGATTTTGTAGATTCGTCTGGTGATATGGCGTATTGGTTTATTGGGATAGGTTTTGTATCAAGTATCATATCAAGTTACTTTTCGACAGATTTGGGTTTTGTTTTTTACCTGTTGAGCAGCTTTAAATTTGTAGGGGCTTTTATGCTTTTACTCAGCAACAAGCAACTTAAAACCGGATTGTTGGTACTGGTTTTTGGCTCCATTGTTATATCATCACTGGGTGAGGCTATGTTTCATGATTTATTGACCTGGGTCATATTTATCGGGTCAGTAGTGGCAATAAAATATAAACCGAATATGGTTGTAAAAGCATCTGTTGCGGTTGGTTTTATTTTAGTATCTGTAGTTATACAGCAATTAAAAGGGGACTACAGAAAATCTGCCTGGGGAGAAGGCAATAGTGGCCTGGACGCTTTTGAGAAAGTGTATGATAGCAAGCAGGAAAAAAATGGAATTTTCGATTTTGGTAGTCTTGCACAAAGCAATGTCCGCATTAACCAGGGGTTCATTATAACCAATGTAATGAAAAATGTTCCCGAAAGAGTTCCTTATGCAGAAGGGGCTGAATTATACCAAATACTGGAAGCTGCTTTTTTACCAAGAATATTAGCCCCCAATAAATTAAATGCCGGGGACCGTACCATTTTTATGAAGTACTCTGGTATGCAACTTAAGCAGGGGACATCTATGGGTTTAAGTTCAGTAGGGGACGCTTACATCAATTTTGGAATAATAGGAGGTTGTTTTTTTATGTTCCTCTTAGGTCTTTTTTTCAGTACGGTATTGAACAATTTCTATAAACATAGCTTCAATTACCCTGTATTGCTTTTATTTGTACCATTGGTTTTTTATTATCCCATCAGGGCGGATTGTGAGTTGCAAACTTCGCTCGGGCATCTGGTAAAGTCAACCTTTCTTGTATATGTGGTAATACAATTTTGGAAGTACGAATTTAAACGTATCAAAAGTCCGGCAGATGTGCAGGCAACCTGAATTTTAAAAAGCGAGGTTATATTATCTTCACGCCTGCACCTGCACTTTGCAAATCACCGGGGAATATCATCCTGAATTAACACTAGAATTTAATGCCAAATCTATTTCTTCGGTTTTACAGACAATTGCCTGCATTTAAAGGAAAACTAAGCCTGGGCAGGATACTTTTTAAAAAACTGATCAATCAGGATACTCCAATACAACTGAAAGCGCATCAACAGATAAAATATAACATACCTAATACAATTGAAAGTCTGGGTGTAGAATTATTATTTAATGGGATTTATGAAAAAGACATGGTTGCGTTTTTACAAAATCATTTAAAGCCAGGAGATATTTATTTTGACATAGGTGCTAATATTGGCGCGCTTGGAATGCCGGTCATTAAAAAAAAGAAGAACGTAAAGTACTTCGGTTTTGAAGCCTCTCCAACTACTTTTGAGTATTTAAAATTAAATTTTCAGCAGAATAATTTTCACCATTATGAGCTTCATAATAACCTTGTTTATGAATGCGATAATTTTTCAACAAAATTTTATGAAACTGACAAGTATGGAGAAGGTTCATTAGCGCCCACATTTACCGATCATTATGTTTTTGTAAACTCGGTTACTTTAGATACTTTTTGCATCGAAAGAAATTTAACGCGTATTAACCTGATGAAAGTTGATGTACAAGGTTTTGAATTATCTGTTTTTAAGGGTATGAAGCAACTCTTGCTAAATAAAAAAGTTGACAATATTTTATTCGAATTCGAGCACTGGGCAGAGGAATGGGCAGGTGTTGAAAAGGGTGCAGCACAACAGTTTTTATTGGATATGGGGTATCACTTATTTGACATTAAGGGCAAAAGATTAACTGAGATTGTAGTGTTTGGTCAAACCATGATTTGGGCAAGGCCCGCATAACTTAACAAAGAGAAATTATTGATAACCATCTTCATTACTATACCCTGGTTTCATCCCGCTTACAAAGCAGGAGGTCCGGTACAGTCTGTTGCAAACCTTGTTAACGAATACGCTGCCCCTGGTATAAAATTCTATATTTACTGCGGCAACACAGATCTTGATGGCAATGTACTAAACGGAGTTGCTTTTGATGAATGGGTTAGTTACAATCAGCATACTCAGGTTTGGTATACATCATCTAAAAAGCGGGAAATAATACAACTGCTGGTTGACCAGGTGAAACCGGATATGCTGTTCATTAATGGAATATACGGCGTGCATTTTACTATGGTACCATTGCTTTTTTGTAAGGCACCCCGTAAAATAATTTCTGTGCGGGGGATGTTGCATTCCGGAGCTTTGAACCAGAAAGCATTGAAGAAAAAGGCGTGGCTGCTGGGCTGGAAGTTGTTGGGTATTCACCGCAGGTACCAGTTTCACGCAACCAACGAAGAGGAGAAAGGGTTTATACAAAAACAGTTTGGAAATAAGACTAAAATATTTATAGCCGAAAATTTCCCAAGATCATTTAATCTGAAGACTCCTGCGAAAAAAGAGGTTGGCCATTTAACCCTCGTGTCAGTTGGCATTGTCAGTGCCATGAAAAATTACCTGTTGGTATTACAAGCAATGGCAGCTTGTAAAGTAGCTATTGAATACCACATTTATGGGTCAGTTAAAGATGAATTGTATTGGCAAAGTTGTTTGAATGTAATAAACAGGTTACCAGCAAACATCAAAGTGCTTCATAAAGGAGATATACAGCCGTCAAAAGTGGAGGCTATGTTATCGGCCTACCAGGTATTCATTCTACCAAGTAAGAGCGAAAATTTCGGTCATGCGATTTATGAAGCGCTTAGTTCAGGCACACCGGTCATTACCAGTCACAATACCCCCTGGAATGGCCTTGAAGCTGCGATGGCGGGTAAAAATGTTTCCCTGGAAATTGAACCAATTACCAATGCCATCAATTTTTTTGCAGCATTGAATAATAAGGAGTATCAGCAATGGTCCACTGGTTCGGCAGTATATGCTGCAAAAGCAATTGATCTTGACAAAATACAGGAAGCGTATTCCATCATGTTTCAGCAAGGAACTGATGTTTAGTTCGGTGAACAGTGAGGGACAATAGTGAATGGTCAAAACAAAAACAATCAGTGGTCGGTACACCGGTGAAGCATGAGTAAATTAACAAAAAAGATGCTTGCTGCT
The DNA here is from genome assembly GCF_028288465.1 of Ferruginibacter sp. Lineage (GTDB taxonomy): Bacteria > Bacteroidota > Bacteroidia > Chitinophagales > Chitinophagaceae > Ferruginibacter. The sequence goes on from NZ_JAQBNR010000068.1 coordinate 116,634, forward strand.
TTTGGTAAAACTGCCATTGGACGAACCTTCAATAATATCCGTTTCAAAAATAAATTTGTCAATGCAGCCGGTTATTGGGAAAAAAGGTATTTCAATCAAGGCACATCCGGTAACGGGTCTTATGGCGACAGTGCTGTTTATAAAGCGAACATCATTAACCAATTTATAAGCGAACATCATATTGAACAGGTGACTGATTTTGGTTGTGGCGATGGCAACCAGTTACAGTACTTTCAATTTCCGCGTTATATCGGGCTGGATGTTTCTGCAACAGCTTTAAAAAAATGTACCGATCTTTTCAAGGCTGATTCCACTAAAACATTTGTTCTATATAATCCGGGTGTTTTTCTAAGCCAGCTAGACTTATTCAGGTCTGAATTGGTGTTATCATTGGATGTAATTTATCATCTGGTTGAAGCAAAGGTTTTTGAAGAATATATGCACCACCTGTTTGCATGTTCAACAAGGTTTGTAATTATTTACGCCTGGGATGTAAAAGGCAAACAAAACTTTCACGTAAAGCACCAGGAATTTACAAAATGGATATCGAAACATCAAACAGCTTGGTTCTTAAAACAGAAAATTGAACCCCTCCACTTGCCGGGCGCATGTGATTTTTTTATTTACGAAAAATGTTCTGATACAAGTTCAACAGGATTAAATCATTTATAAGAACATGGTGCTGATAAGGGATAAAAGTTTTCTAAGGTATGCAGCCAAATTCCTGGTCGCTTTCTGTATTTTATATTATGGAACCATTGCTGTTATAGGGTTGGCCACTCCCGGCAATCATTACATTCCTCTTATTGATCACTATTTTGCTTATTACCGTTGGCTGCGGGAGTCTCTTTTATACGGTTCAAAATTTTTATCAAAGTTGTCCGGCTATACAGTTGATATTTTACCCCCAAATTATCTTTTCATAAGAGGTGGCAAAGGAGTCATGATTGCTTATGATTGTCTAGGCTATGGCGTAATCAGTTTTTGGATCGCTTTTGTTTTTGCCAACAGCTCAGGTGTAAAGACAAAATTAGCCTGGATGCTGTCAGGCACTGCAGCCTTATGGCTGATAAACGTTGCCAGGATAACTGCGTTTTTAATTGCCCACAACCACAACTGGCCAATGCCCCTTGGCTTGGATCACCATACCTGGTTTAACATCGCCTCCTACGTGCTGATATTTTGCATGATCTGGTTTTATGACAAAAAGAATAATACTACCAACAATATTACCTCCCAAAATTTAACTGAAGCTACTAACCCGGATAAATAAATTAAATGATCATTATCGGAATCAACGCTTACCATGCGGATGCATCGGCGGCCATTTTTGTAAACGGCCAACTGATTGCAGCCATCGAAGAAGAGCGGTTTACAAGAGTAAAACATTGGGCCGGCTTTCCGGCATTATCTATACAATTTTGCTTACAGGAAGCAGGCATCGGGTTCGACCAGGTCAATTATTTTGCCATCGGCCGTGACCCCAAAGCCAAGTTGTTGAAAAAGTTACTGTACCTGGCGAAGCATCCTTCGGGTAGTATTGGTGTGGTTAAAGACCGTTTTGCCAACAGCAAAAAAGTAGCTTCAATCGAAACAGAACTGGCCAGTATTTCAGGCAAGCCGGAAGCCTTTTTTGCCGGAAAGATCAGGCAGGTAGAGCATCACCGCAGTCATATAGCCTCCGCTTTTTTTGCATCACCCTTTGATAAAGCAGCCTGCTGCAGCATTGATGGGTCAGGCGATTTTACCACCACTATGATCGGCACCGGTAATGGCAATGATATTACCATATTGGATTCTGTAGACTTTCCGCATTCGCTGGGTATTTTTTATACCGCTTTTACGCAACTGCTCGGCTTTCCGCATTATGGTGATGAGTATAAGGTAATGGGCATGGCGCCGTATGGGCAACCGTTACACACGGAACAATTAACAAAAGTAATTCAGCTTACAGATAATGGTTTATTTAAACTTGACCTTAGTTATTTCAGGAGCGCTGTACAGGGTGTGATTAGTTATGGAGATAATAACGTGCCGGTAGTAGCGTCCATGTACAGCGAAAAAATGGTGGATTTGTTTGGCGAGCCACGTAAGCCGGAGGAGCCGCTGACACAATATCATAAAGACCTGGCCGCTTCGGTACAACGGACTACCGAAACAGTGATTTTTCATATCCTGGAAAGCCTGCACAAAAGAACTGGTTTGGAGAACGTATGTATTGCCGGGGGAGTTGCACAAAACAGTGTGGCCAACGGAAAGATTACCAGCAATACCGGTTTCAAAAACGTGTACATTCCTTCGGCAGGTCATGATGCCGGTATTTCGATGGGTGCTGCCTTGTATGTACAGCACCAGCTGGAAAAAATGTCCCGGCAACCCGCCATTATGAGCGCCTACACCGGCAGCCATTTTACCAACGAACAGATTAAACAGTTATTAACCGGCAGGGGGATTGCTTTTACAGAATACTCTGATGCTGACCTCTATGACACCATCTCCAACTGCCTGGTTAACGGCGGGGTAGTAGGGTGGTTTAGCGGCCGGGCAGAATTTGGACCGAGGGCACTTGGAGGACGGTCGATTATTGCGGACCCCCGCAGGGCTGACGCCAAAGCGATACTGAACACCAAAATAAAACGCAGGGAAAGTTTTCGCCCGTTTGCACCCTCCATTCTAAAAGAGTATGTAGCTGAGTTTTTTGAAAAAACAGAAGAAGTGCCTTTTATGGAAAAAGTGTTCCGTATAAAAACAGACAAACAATCCCTCATACCCGCGGTTACGCATGCGGATGGTACGGGCAGGTTGCAGACTGTAGATAAAAATATCAGTCCACGCTATTACGCCCTCATTGAAGCCTTCCGGCAAAAAACGGGCATCCCCATTTTATTGAATACTTCTTTTAACGAAAACGAACCGATTGTAAATCAACCGGAAGAGGCGTTGAATTGTTACCTTAGAACCAGTATGGATATGCTGGTGATGGAGAATATTATTGTGAATTCGAGGTAGGAGGCAGTTTTCTTTTCATTGTTAGGTTCGCAGTTGTCTTATTTAATCGCAGACCTCTCTTTACTTTTTTTGTCTTGGACACAAAAAAAGTAACAAAAAAAAGTCAAGGCAGCAACGAATACAGCCCGTTGCTGCCGTGTAGCTTTGTTGAGCTCTTGTGCATAGTAGTTTCAGCTTTGGTAATTCTATTGTTAGGATTGTTACAGCCCGGGTATAGATAACTGTTTTTCTGTTTATTGGTGCAAGTTCTGCGTGTTGTGTGTAGGTCAGCAGTTCTTTTATTTAACCATTCTTTGCTTTTTTTGTCTTGACACAAAAAAAGTAACAAAAAAAGTCAAGGCAGCAACGAATACCGCCCGTTGCTGCCGTATAGCTTTGTTGAACTTTTGTGTGTGGTAATTTCAGCTTGGTAATTCTATTGTTAGGGTTGTTACAGCCCAGGTGTAGATAACTGTTTTCTGTTTATTATTTCAGTTTTATGCATTGTTTTCAGGTCAACAACTCTTTTCTTTAATTGCAGACTAGTCTTTACTTTTTTTGTCTTGACACAAAAAAAGTAACAAAAAAAAGTCAAGGCAGCAACGAATACAGCCCGTTGCTGCCGTATAGCTTTGTTGAACTTTTGTGCATGGTGATTTCAGCTTTGGTAATTCTATTGTTAGGATTGTTACAGCCCGGGTATAGATAACTGTTTTTCTGTTTATTGGTGCAAGTTCTGCGTGTTGTGTGTAGGTCAGCAGTTCTTTTATTTAACCGCAGACCATTCTTTCCTTTTTTTATCTTGACATAAAAAGAGGAACAAAAAAAGTCACGTCAGCAAGGAATACAGCCCGTTGCTGACGTATAGCTTTATTGAGCTCTTGTGCATAGTAATTTCGGCTTGGGTAATTCTACTCTTAGTTTTGTTACAGCCGGAGTATAAATAAACTCTTGCTGATTTATTGGTAGAAGTGCCAGGAGGAAAAAATCGGCTCCTGGCAAGCGGAGCCACCCCAATCAAACGCGGTTGATAAACTAATAAGCTGCAAATCGTCCTTCTCCTTCAGGAGAAGGTGCCCCGCGGGCGGATGAGGTTGCAACGCCAGTTGAAACCCTGCAGAATTTGTAAAAATTCCATTATGGACAGTTTTCATGCAAGTCTGTGAAATACCATCGCTGCCCTGGTAAAAGAAAGGAATACAATCTTTACATGAAGCTGAAATTTGTGTTTGAATGATGCAGTGTAGTGTAAGTCGCACTTATACAATTCCATCTCATGAACTACTCAGCATTTCTTCCGGTGCTTCGCTAACATGCATATTATATTGCTTTAAATATTTGTATCGATAAATAAATGTTTTCTCTGCCTATTGTTTAAATTTGGTGACAAATTAAAATTTATCTCTTATTAAAGAGGGTAAATCTGCAATGAAAGTCACACTGCTTACAGTAACGTATAATTCTGAAAACTACCTGGAAGAATGTATCAATTCTGTCATAGGACAAACACATCCCGACATTGAACATATTATTGTAGATGCAGCTTCAACCGATGGCACACTGGAAATTATCCGGAAATACAATGGCCACATTGCGCAATGGGTTTCTGAAAAAGACAATGGTATGTATGATGCCATCAACAAGGGAATTACAATGGCTACCGGTGGTATCATTGGTATACTCAACAGTGACGACAAACTGGCGGCGCCTGACGTGATAAGTGATATTGTTCATTGTTTTACTGATCAGCACGTGGATGCGGTATATGGTGACCTGGTATATGTAGAAAAAAAGAACACCTCCCGCGTGCTGCGGTACTGGAAAGGGTTTAGTTATAAACGATACCGGTTTAATTATGGCTGGATGCCGGCACATCCCACTTTTTATGTACGAACGAGCCTGATTGCAGACCTTGGAGGATATGAATCGCATTATTATACGGCAGCAGATTATGAATTTATGGCCCGCTACCTGTACCGGTTTCGTATTAATGCCCGGTACCTGCCCAAACTGATTGTAAAGATGCGGAGCGGAGGGCAAAGCAATAAAACCCTTGCCATCCGGCTGAGGGCCAACAGGCGGGATTACCTGGCCATGAAAAAAAATAAAATACCTTTTCCTTTAACGGCGTCTATTTTAAAACCGATCATCAAACTGCACCAGTATTATTATACTTTTTTTCGTAAAAATATTTAGTCACGTTTTTTCTGATTCTCTTTCTATACTATGTTCGATTTTTTTAAGTCTGCCAATAAGCGTACTGTTTATGACACGCTGCCTTTTACAACAGACATCCATTCCCATATTCTGCCGGGCATTGATGACGGATCTCCGGATATCGATACATCGCTGCAACTGGTAAGGGGTATTTATGAGCTGGGCATCAGGGAAACGGTGGCGACGCCGCACGTTATTTGCGATTTATACCGCAATACGCCCGACACGATTCACAATGCGCTTGCACAATTGACTGCGGCCTGTGCCCGCAACAGCATGGATATAAAAATAACCGCTGCGGCCGAATACATGCTGGATGATTATTTTGTGCAATTGTTAAAAGGCCCGGCACCGCTGCTCACCATTTATAACAATATTATTTTAACCGAGCAACCTTTTGCATCGCCATCACCCAACGTTCACCGTATTGCCTTTGAAATTGTTACCTCGGGCTATCGCCCCATTATGGCGCATCCGGAGCGGTATCATTTTTACCATGATGATTACAGTGCTTATGGCACGCTAAAAGACATTGGCTTTTTATTACAGGTAAACCTGCTGTCCCTCACCGGGTATTACGGCAAACCGGTGGCTAAAGCAGCCAGGTACCTTGTTGAAAATAACCTGGCCGACCTGGTAGGTACTGATATGCACCATACACGTCACCTGGATATGCTGAAAGACAAAAAGAACCTGCAAACACTGAATGAACTGTTGGGTAAAAAGAAGTGGAATAACCTGGCGGAGATATGAGGATGGGCAATGGTGAATAGTGAATGGTCAATAGGCAATGGTCAATAGGCAATAGGCAATGGTCAATAGGCAATAGTCAATAGACAATAGACTATCGACCAGTGGGCACTCACCATTCACTATTGACCATTGACTATTCACCACTCGCCACTCACCACTCACAATTTTCCGTCCCGTTTTCTTTAATTTTACACAATGAAATACCTGGCATCTCTTAATCCGTATTTTTGGAAATACCGTGTGCGGCTACTACTGGGCATCTTGTTTATTATCCTCAGTAACTATTTTAAAATACTCGCCCCCCAGCTTACCGGGTATGTGGTAAATACAGTAGTGCAAAAAGCGGGTGGTGAGGCGGCACGTCTTGCCGGGGAGCAAAAAAAATACGATTTCATTGTATATAAAATCATCACAGTACTTGATTCAAAGAGTTTTGGACAACAATTTTTATGGTGCGGTATCACCTTACTGGTAATGGCCATCATCAGTGGTGTGTTTATGTTTTTTATGCGGCAAACCATCATCGTAATGAGCAGGCTGATTGAGTATGACCAGAAGAACCAGGTGTTTACCCATTACCAGCAACTGGACAGCAGTTTTTATAAAACCCACAGCACGGGCGACCTGATGAACCGTATATCTGAAGACGTAAGCAGGGTGAGAATGTATGTAGGCCCGGCCATTATGTATTTTATCAACCTGGCAGCGGTGCTGGGGTTCAGTATTTTTTTTATGCTGAAATCAAGCCCTAAATTAACGCTGGTTGCACTTTCGCCACTGCCCATACTGGCCATTACTATTTATTTTGTAAATACAATCATCCATAAAAAGAGCGAACGGATACAGGCGCTGTTAAGCGACCTTACCACCAATGCTCAGGAGTCTTACAGCGGCATCAGGGTGATTAAATCATTTGTACAGGAAAAAGCCATGCTTGGTTTCTTTGCCAAAAACAGTGAAGCATATAAAAAAAATGCGCTCAGCCTGGCCAAAACGGAAGCCATTTATTTTCCCAGTATGGCATTGCTGATTGGCGTGAGTACCTTGATCACTATCCTGGTAGGCGCGCTGGATGTGATCAAAGATCCTGCACATAACACGGTTGGTACCATCGCCGAATTTGTGATGTATATACAGATGCTTACTTTCCCCGTAAGCGCCATCGGCTGGACGGCCAGTATGACGCAACGGGCAGCCGCATCCCAAAAACGCATCAACGAATTTTTAGACACGAAGGCTGATATACAATTACCTGGTAATGCAGCCCGGCCTCCGCTGAATACATCCATCCTGCTGGATAAGGTAAATTTCACTTACCAGCACACGGGCATTCAGGCGTTAAAAGATTTTTCACTGCGCATCAATGCCGGAGAAAAAATTGCCATCATTGGTAAAACAGGTTCCGGTAAATCTACCGTAGCACAATTGCTGCTGCGTATGTACGACGCCGACAGTGGCCTGATTACCTATGGCGGGGTACCGATATCCCGGATAGATACAGCCTACCTGCGCAGCAATATCAGTTATGTGCCGCAGGATGTTTTTTTGTTCAGTGAAACCATTGAAAACAATATCGGTTTTGGTGTAGCGGCTGCAACAAATCAGCAGGTTGTACAGGCAGCCCGCCAGGCACATATTGCAACAGAAATAGAACAGTTTCCGGCCGGATACGAAACCATGATAGGGGAGCGGGGTGTAACCCTGAGTGGCGGGCAAAAACAACGGATATCCATCGCAAGGGCACTTATTAAAGATCCTTCCATTGTGATTTTTGATGACTGCCTCAGTGCCGTAGATGCTAAAACAGAAAAAGCGGTGCTCAACAACCTGAACATCTACCTCCGGGATAAAACGGCTATTATTATTACGCACCGTATTTTTTCGCTCTTTGATTTTGATACAATCATTGTATTGGATGACGGCAGGATTGTGGAGCAGGGAAAGCATGAAACCTTGCTGCAGCAGAAAGGCTACTATGCAGAAATGTACGCCCGGCAACAGCAACAGGCACATCATTGATGCGTTGTTGTGATTGTGGAGACTGCATAAAATATTTAAATCGCAGATCTCTTAAGAATTACTGCCTCATTCTGTTTGTAAAGATTGAGCAGTCAGATCGCAGTTTCATTGAATTAATTGTTGTTTCTCTCTTTACTTTTTTTGTCTTTGACACAAAAAAAGTAACAAAAAAAAGTCAAGTCAGCAATGAATACAGCCCATTGCTGCCATACAGCTTTGTTGGGCTTTTGTGCATAGTGATTTCAGCTTTGGTAATTCTACTGTCAGGATTGTTACGGCCGAAGTATAAATAAAAGTCTGATTATTATTAGTGTAATCCAGAAGCTATTTTTTTAGTTTTTTTGATTTGTATAGATTGGATATTGGGATCGCAAGTCTTTTATTTGATCAATGATTCTTCTTTACTTTTTTTGTCTTGAACACAAAAAAAGTAACAAAAAAAAGTCAAGGCAGCAACGAATACAGCCCGTTGCTGCCGGGTAGCTTTGTTGGGCTTTTGTGCATAGTAATTTCAGCTTTGGGAATTCTACTGTTAGAATTGTTACGGCCGAAGTATAAATAAAAGTCTTATTATTATTAGTGTAATCCAGAAGCTATTTTTTTAGTTTTTTTGATTTGTATAGATGGATATTGGGATCGAAAGTCTTTTATTTGATCAATGATTCTTCTTTACTTTTTTGTCTTGAACACAAAAAAAGTAACAAAAAAAAGTGAAGGCAGCAATGAATACAGCCCATTGCTGCCGGGTAGCTTTGTTAAACTTTTGTACATGGTAATTTCAGCTTTGGTAATTCTACTGTTAGGATTGTTACGGCCGAAGTATAAATAAAAGTCTTATTATTATTAGTGTAATCCAGAAGCTATTTTTTTAGTTTTTTTGATTTGTATAGATTGGATATTGGGATCGAAAGTCTTTCATTTGATCAATAATTCTTCTTTACTTTTTTTGTCTTGAACACAAAAAAAGTAACAAAAAAAAGTGAAGGCAGCAACGAATACAGCCCGTTGCTGCCGGGTAGCTTTGTTAAACTTTTGTACATGGTAATTTCAGCTTTGGTAATTCTACTGTCAGGATTGTTACCGACAAAGTATAGATAATCGCCTTTTATTTTTAAACTTCTGCTTTCTTATTTAATAGTATTCACCTGTTTACTTTTTTCTTGAAAAAAAAGTCAAGGCAGCAACAAATCCAGCCGGTTGCTGCCGGGTAGCTTGTGTATGGTGATTGCAGTTTTGGTAATTCAGCTTTAAACTTGTTGCGACCAACATATAGATGAAAGCCTTTGTGAATAGCTTCACTTACTATACTGCAACATTCTATAAATGCCCTTTTGCAGGTTTATTTTGCTATTTGGAAAACAATTTTATCTTTGCTGAGTATCTGATTATTTAGTAACATCTTTTAATAAAAAATTTTATAACTGTGGCGTACGACAACAATGACAAAAAAATGGAAAGCGTTTATAGCAAACGTATCAGGGCTGGCAAAAGAAGAACCTATTTTTTTGATGTTAGAGAAACCAGGGGAAGTGACTATTATCTCACTATTACAGAAAGCCGCAAACGTTTTGACTCCGACGGGTATGACAGGCATAAAATTTTTCTTTACAAAGAAGACTTCAATAAATTTATTAAAGGGTTGGCAGAAGCCATTGACCATGTTAAAACAGAGTTGATGCCTGATTTTGACTTTGATGCCTTTAATCATGATACACCTTACGAAGGCGAGGATGGACAACCTTCCACCTTTGCTGCTGAAAATGAACCCGCCACGACAGCAGCGCCCCTTGCAGTTACAGACAGTGAACCAGTTGCTGTGACAGCCCCGGTAACAGAACAGCCTCCGCTTGATAATGGCAGTACGGAAGAAGTGGACAAATGGTAATATTATACGCTGCTATATAGTTAGTTCAACTTCTGGTACGATGTTGGCTATTGCTCCCGCATAAGTGGTAATTGGGGATGTTTATAAGGAACCGGTCCGGTTTTTTCTGAACATCGTGCGACTTATAGTTGTGGTATGGTCGTAACATTCGGTAACAATTAATAAATATGGGGTTTTTGGAATGTTGATCAATTATTACTATTTTTGACCAATAGTAATGAACACTTACTTAATTACACTCTGATCCAAATCTTACCTAAAGACCGGTTACTACCGCATTGCTTCATGTGTTACCCTGATTCCTACGAATATCCCCATTAATGGTCTTGATGAGCCATATGTAATATTGATAGTTGGTTGGCGTTCCCAATAAAATGATACTTATTTCGTTTGGAAATAATAATAAAAAATGATGTACAGAAAATATGTAAACTTTTGGCTGCTGGCTGGTTCTATGCTTTTTATGGTAGCCTGCACCAATACAAAGAAGACAACTTATTTCAATAACGCCCAGGATGCTGTTATTGTTCCTAATTTGTCGGATACAATAATGCCAATCATTCAAAAAAATGATATCCTGAGCATTACTATTACCAGTCCCAATGAAAAGGCATCTGCTTTATTTAATTTGCCCAACAGCTCTTTCAACAGCAGCACAGTAACCAGCACCAATGGCCAGAGTGGGGCCGGGTATCTGGTTAACTCCGAAGGATATATCCAGGTACCGGGCCTTGGAGCAATAAAAGTTGCAGGACGGACCAGCAATGAGGTGAAAAATATAATTATAGATATGCTGACTGATAAGAAATTGTTGTTGGACCCTATCGTCAACATCAGGCATTTAAATTATGAAGTAACTGTATTAGGTGAAGTTGGTAAGCCAGCTGTGATAAATGTTCCCAGTGAAAAAATATCGCTTTTAAAGGCTATTGGCTTAGCGGGTGATATTACCATTTTTGGAAAAAAAGACAATGTGCTGCTGATACGCGAAATAAGTGGAAAGCGGGTAGTTAAACGCGTTAATTTGAACGAAGCCAGTTTTCTTACCTCTCCCTATTATTACCTGCAACCCAACGATTTGGTGTATGTAGAAGCGAATAAAGAAAAGGTGGCTTCAGCAAGTTCGTTCAGGCAAACGCTTCCGACATTATTGTCGGCGCTATCTGTGGTATTGATTACGCTGCAATTATTAAAAAAATAGTATTACACTGATAAAATACAATGCAACAACAACAACCCAAGGCTGCAGGTCAAAAACAGGAAACTTCATTCATTCTTACACTGTTATCTTATGTTCCCTACTGGCCGCTTTTTATTATTTTTTTATTCCTTTCCGGTTTGGGTGCATTTTTATACCTCCGTTATACAAGACCGCAGTACGAATCCCGTGCTACAATTATAATCAAGGATGAAAAAAAGGGCGAAACTGACTCGAGGTTGGTCCAGTCACTGAATCTGGTGAACTCAAGCAAAATTATTGAGAACGAAGTGGAAGTACTGCAATCCAGATCGCTGATGAGTGACGTGGTTAAAAATCTTCGGTTGTATGCCCCTGTTTCGCAGGAAGGAAAAATAAAAGCTATGTCGGGTTACCAGCTTTCGCCGGTAAAGGTGGAAGTAAGCAACCCGGACTCGTTGCAGCCTTCAAAAAAGATAATGCTGGAGGTGGACGAAAAAAACAACACGGTATTGTTGAATAAAACTTTTAAAGGTGCAATAGATGAATGGTTAAAAACGCCTTACGGAACACTGAAATTTGTTCACAATGATAAATATGTTCCGCTTGGTATCAAAGCACCCTATTATTTTTCGCTGGTTCCGGTTGATAATATGGCTTCGTGGTTACTGTCGAAATTAAAAGTAAGTGCGTCCAGCAAGCAGTCAAGTGTGATAAATTTATCATTCAGGGATGAGTCTCCGGTGCTTGCGGCTGACGTGCTTAACCAGCTGATTATTGCTTACGGAGAAGCGGCCTTGCGTGAAAAAAACAGTCTGGCTAAAAATACGCTGGTAAGTATTGAAGACAGATTGAATATTGTGGCTAAAGACCTGGATTCAATTGAATCGAAACTGCAACACTATAAGGCAGGGAAAGGCGCTGTTGACATTGGCAGGCAGGGACAACTTTACCTGGAAAATGTGAGTGCAAATGATAAAAGGATCTCTGATTTAAATATGCAGGTTGATATTATGAATCAACTGAAAAAATCGGCAACAACCCCGGGAAATGTTGGTGTATTGCCTTCCACCCTCGGTGTTTCCGATCCTGCACTGATTAACCAGGTGAATAAATTGAGTTCACTACAATCAGAGTACGACAATCTAAAAACAACTGTTGCAGAAAACAATCCGGTTTTGCTTTCATTAAAGGAACAAATCAATCAAATAAAACCGACTATTCTGACAAATATTGAAAGTCAGCAAAGAAGCCTTGAAAAAAGCAGGGACAATTTATATGCTACAAAAGGGTCCGATAATGCAGTATTGTCGGCAATTCCGCAAAAAGAAAGGGAGTTGGTAGAAATTACAAGGGATCAAAATATCAAGAATGGCATCTATGCATTCCTGCTCCAAAAAAGGGAAGAAAGTCAATTGTCGTATGCGTCTAATATCGCAGACAGCAAAGTGATCAATTATGCAGTTGTGTCAAATTCGCCTGTAAGCCCGAACAGGATGATGATCTATGCCATCGCTTTTGCCATAGCACTTGGTTTTCCCATTGCAATAATTACAGCGAAGGATGCCTTAAGTCCTAAAATATTGTACCGGAGTGAAATTGAAACCTTAACTGAAGTGCCCGTTATCGGCGAAATCTCGAAGAGCAAATCAAAGCAGCCAATCGTAGTGCAAAAGGGCGTACGAACAGTAATTGCCGAAGAATTCAGAAAAGTGCGGGTGTCCCTTTTATCGCTGGGCATCAATGCTGATCATAAAAAAATACTGGTTACATCTAATATCTCTGGGGAAGGAAAGAGCTTCATTGCTGCAAACCTGGCACATAGCATTGCGTTAACGGGGAAGAAAGTGATATTGCTGGATTTAGACCTGCATAACCCCGGGCTGGGCAGAATTATTAATATCAGGGAACAACCCGGAGTAAGTGAATATTTGATGGGTAAAGCTTCGCTTGACAGTATTATCCACGCTGTACCAGATAATAATCACCTGTTTTATATTCCTTGCGGTGAACTGGAGCAGGATGCTTCCGAACTGTTGGAAAACGGAAAAATAGGTGAACTGATATCCAGACTGGATGAGAATTTTGATATGATTGTTATTGATACTGCACCGGTTGTTTTAATTACGGATGCTTATCTGCTGTCATCGCTCTGTGATGCTACACTTTTTGTGGTGAGACATAAATTTACACCTAAGATGCTGGTAAAAAGAATGGACGGCAATATGGTAATTAACCCGATCAAAAATCCCGGCATTATTTTTAATAGTGTGAATACACGGGGGTTTTTTAAAAATAATTATGGTTATGGTTACAATTATGTATATAGCTATGATAACCGGAAAACTATGAAGGCATAGTTAAGAATGCGTGACAAAATACGTTGAAGTACATACCAATATCCCTTTTCAAAATCAATAAGTCTAAACCTTTGGAAATCTGCATTTTTTTAAATAAAAAAATTACAGATGAAAAAAAATTGGTATGCAATTTATACGAGGGTAAATTGTGAACTTAAAGTCTCGGCTCAGTTAAGCAGAAAAAAAATAGAAAATTTTTGTCCGGTAAACAATATAACTTCTAATACGGGGTTTAAAAGAAAATGGAATGTGATTCCATTATTTCAATCGTTGCTTTTTGTACACGTTACGGAACTGGAAATGGAGGTTGTTAAAGGGACAAGTGATGTACTTAATTTTTTATATTGGTTGGGAGCACCCGCGGTCATCAGCACTGCTGAAATTGAAAGCATCGAACGTTTCACCAATGATTATTCAGGTTTAAAACTGGAGAGGATCAGAGTAAATCCATTGGAAGATATTCAGGTAATAAGTTCTTCTCACAAAGAAATGGACTTGAATAAAACAACGGTAAACTATACAATGGTCAAAATGATGTTGCCTTCTCTGGGGTATGCGATTACAGCCAATGTAAAAAGTTCAACTTCCAATGTGTTCGACTTTGTTGCCGCCAACAATCAAAGTAATTTAGTGTCTTAGTTTTTTAGAATATGGTTGCCTTTGAAAAAGTGTCATAAACGTACGTTGTAGCATTTGTATTTTGCATCAACTGCGGTCCAATATTAACAAAAATGAAAATACTTTTAGTGATCCCTGGATTTCCCTTGAATGTAGGAGAAATAAAAGGTGGCGTGTGCTCAGCCTTGTCAAATCTTTTAAATGGGTATAAAAACTGCGATGTTTCTGTTAGGGTAATATCGTTCAACAGGGAAATTTCTGAAAATGTTGTAATTAATTACGCTCCTAACATTGCGATATACTATACCGCTGAAGGGAGACTTCCGCATGTTTTTAACTATGTGTTGAAAGGGGCTACTGTATTAAAAAAGCACATTCAGGAGTTTGATCCGGCAATCGTTCACTACGTGATGAGTGGTTATATTTTATTGACGAGGGTACTGGGACTTTCAAATAAAAAGCAAATTGTGACTATACATGGCATTGCATTTCCGGAGGCAAGGCAAAAAGAAAAGTTGAAAGAAAAACTTGTATTATATTCAAATGGGATTGTTGAATTGTTGCTACGCCCCACAAATATTATACACCTGTCTGATTATTCGGTCAGCCAGTACGGAAAAAGCCAAAACAGGACAATCACAATAATTCCAAATGCAATTAATCCAATTTATTTTGACATTCCCCTGAAGAAGGAAACAAACAATAAACTTATATATGTCGGCAATATAGATGCCAATAAAAACATTTTATTTTTGTTGAAAGCCCTTAAAAATTTAGTGGAAAATGAATTTTATTTTACCCTTGACATCCTGGGGGGCTTTTCCGACAAGGCTTATGAGTCGCAGGTGCTTGGTTATATAAAAGACAACAGTCTTGAAAAATACATTAAATTTTATGGCTGGGTTTCGCAATCACAACTGCAATCAATAATTGCTGATGCAGACATACTAGTGGTATCATCAAAACAGGAATCACTGCCAATGGTAATAGCAGAAGCTATGAGTGCCGGTAAAGTAGTTGTGGCGTCTTCAATAGGCGGCGTACCTGAAATGATCACGCACGGGGTTGATGGCTTTCTATTCAATATCAACAAAGTGGAAAATGTATTACCCATATTGAAAAGCCTTTATAATAATGATGAACTGGTGCACCGGATTGAGCTGGCGGCAAAAGAAAAAGCCATGTTAACTTATCATTGTGACAGCGTAGCTAAAAAAACGCTCGCATTCTATAGGCTATTAACCTCAAGTGTAAGAATAGTACGGCAGGCTGAGCAAAAGCATGCAAGTGTAATTATTATTTGATGCACCTGGTTAAAGAGAAGAACAAGTATCATATTAAAAGCCATTTATTTCAATTCTTGTATCTGGTTGATTTTAAAATTTTGGCAATTGAAGTAAAAAAATGATAAAATATTATAAAAAAAAATCCTTTCTGCAAATAGAAGAATGTTGGTTTGACGGAGCAATAACCTTCAAAGATTTATTTTCTCTTAAAGTTATCTACCATAATAAGAACAGTCCTTCTTTCTGGGGAATAAAGGAAACAACCCACACCCTGGAACTTGATCTTGAGCAGGAAAAGGAACAGATCCTTGCTAATTTTTCCAAAGCATACAGGCAGCAGATCCGAAAGGCAGAGGAGGAAGGTATCACTGTAGAAAGTACCAGCAATATCGAAGAATTCGTAGCTTTTTTTAATGAATTTGCCAGTAAAAAAGGTACCTATTCAACCTCCAGACAACGCATACTCGAAAAAAAAAATTATTTGCAGATGAGTTTTGCGAAACATCAAAATAGTGTAATTGCGGCGCAAAGCTTTCTTGTTGATGAGGATAAAAAAATAATCCGGCACTATCAAACAGCCAATAAACGCTTTGATGATTCTTTGAATAAAAATTTTGTAGGATATGCAAATAAATTTTTATTGGTAACCAATATTATGCGGTTTAAAGAGGAAGGGTATAAGATTTTTGATTTCGGCGGTTATGCAGCTAACACAACTGATCCCAGCCTGTTAGGCATCAATAACTACAAATTAAAATTTGGGGGAACGGTGGTTGAGTGCAAGGACTATTATTCTATTCCTTTCTGGCTGATGAGAAAAACGGCTAAATTATTTGGTTTAAATGGCACAGTATAGCAATGTTAAAAAATCAGGTTTGTTCACTTAAAACCCATTCATGAGCTTGTTAAGTAAAGTATTGGCGAAATGCAGTGTTATGCAGTGGAGGATCGCAATTGCTCATGGTGACATCGCAACGATCATAAGGGAAAAAAAAATTGGTTTGCATTTTACCAGTCTGCCGAATCATCGCGTAACACAATTTATGGCCGATCCCTTTATCTTCCTTACTCAGGAGGGATTAATTAAAGTTTTGTATGAAGAGTTTTCATTTAACAAAAAAGGCATCATTATATTAAAAACAATTGATTCTGATTTCAAAATTCTGTCTCAGAAAACACTGCTCAAAAGTTCCGGTCATCTGTCTTATCCACTTGTTTTTACTGAAAACGGCACGACTTATGTTATACCGGAATCGCATGAAGATGGAGATGTGAATTTGTATGAATATGACTTGGCGAATGATATTTTGGTAAACAAACAATTACTTATTCAACAGCCATTACTTGACGTCACGGTGCTCCGCTATAATCAGAAGTATTGGATTTTTGCTACAATGGGAGATGGAACGAATGACAATGCAGACTTACATATTTTTTATGCGGACAGCTTAAAAGGTCCCTATAAAGCGCATTTCAATAACCCTGTGAAATCTAATTTGAATGGATCCAGGCCGGCTGGCAACTTTATAGAAGTAGATGGAAATATTTATCGTCCATCTCAGAATTCTTCGGAATACTATGGCAAATCAATGACCATTCATCGCATATCCAGGCTTACAGAAAGGGATTTTGAAGAAGTTCATCATATGGATATTAACGGAAGTACTCATGCCTTATTCAAGACAGGTGCACATACTATAAATGCAAGGGATAATATTATCGCAGTAGATTATATCCAACCGATTTTCAGCCCCCTGACTAAAGCAATTATGTACCTTAAAAAAAATGTTCAATAGAAGTGTGTAGGCAGTTTTACTAAAT
Organism: Ferruginibacter sp.; assembly: GCF_028288465.1. GTDB lineage: Bacteria > Bacteroidota > Bacteroidia > Chitinophagales > Chitinophagaceae > Ferruginibacter. The sequence goes on from NZ_JAQBNR010000068.1 coordinate 133,758, forward strand.
TTAGATTTCGCAAGACAAAGGCAAGGACTTACAAAATTTATAATGGATGAAAACGATGAATATTTTTTAACCAACAAGTAAGGAACTCAATGAATAAACAATTTAAATACTATTTACGGATCTCGCTTATTGCCCTGGATATCATTGTTCTCAATTTTGTTTTTTTTATATCAAAAGTCATTGTAGGTAACAAAATAATTTCAGTCGATTTTAACTCTTATGTCCATATTTGGGGCATTTTTAATATTTTTTGGTTTATTCTTACTTTAGGTACAAGATCTTACTCAGATAGTATTATTATCAATTTTGACTTTTTCATCAAACGCACGGTAAAAGTTTACATCATTTGGGTAATATCCGTCTTATTTTACCTGTTCTTTTTAAGAATGTTCGAAATTTCCCGGTATTTTATTTTCGTAATGCTTTCGGGATTTGCCTTCGGACTGATATTCAATCGTTTTTTATACCTTGGCATTCACTATCATTTTAAGTCGAAGGATTACCTGATAAACAAAGTGCTTATTATCGGGTACAACGAAACTGCGAAAAAACTGGAGGCTTTTTTTGAAGAAGAAGGGCTTACCTCCAAATTGTTGGGTTACACAGAAGATCCTAAGAATGTGTACGAACTAACCCGTTATCCCATATTAACATCCATTAAAAATACTATTGCCATAGCGAAAGAGATGGAAGTTCAGGAAATTTTCTCCACCATTACTCCTGAACAAAATAATTTTTTATACAGTATGATTGAGGAGGCTGAAAAAGCCTGCATACGCTTTAAAGTAGTTCCAAATTTCTCCGTGTTTATTAATCAGCCCGTACACATCGACTATATCAGGGATATGCCGATTTTGTCAATGAGAAGCGAACCTTTGGATGATGTTGGTAACAGGATTAAAAAGCGAATTCTTGACCTGGCAGTCAGCATTTTTGCTGTTGTATTTATTTTATCCTGGCTGGTGCCGATTTTAGGATTACTTATTTATTTAGAGTCTAAGGGGCCTATCTTTTTTTCACAAATGAGAACGGGGAAAAATAATAAAACCTTTCATTGCCTTAAGTTCAGAAGTATGAAGATGAATAAGGATTCTGATTTAAAGCAGGCAACGAAAAATGATCAGCGCATTACCAGGGTTGGTCGATTTATCAGAAAAACCAGTCTGGATGAATTTCCTCAGTTTATTAATGTGCTTAAAGGCGAAATGAGCCTGGTCGGACCAAGGCCACATATGGTAAAGCATACCGATGATTATTCAAAAATTGTCGATCAGTTTATGATAAGACAGTTTTTAAAACCTGGCATAACAGGTTGGGCCCAGATAAACGGTTACAGAGGCGAAATTACTGATCAGACGCAGCTAAAAATGAGGGTTAATAATGACCTGTGGTACCTGGAAAATTGGAATATATGGCTGGATATACGTATTATATTCCTTACGGTATATAAGGTGTTCAAAGGCGATGAAAAGGCATTTTGATTAGCCTGGAAACAGCTATAAATGGCGATATAAGATAGTATTTAGGGAAGGCCGATATTGAAGGTTAGGACATAGGAAGAATTTGAATTATTCAGGAATTATGTGACTGAGGAGGGCGAAGCCATATCCCGCCGTCACATTGGACTGTAACAACAAAGACGCAACTAGTAGGTCTGTCTGGCTTCATGGCCTGCTATTTTAATCTGCGATCAATTTTACGTGTTTACTTTTCAGCTGATGGTCAAAATCACGCACTACTGTATGAATATAAAATTATAATGCTAAAATATATTACACAGGGGCCTTACTTTTGACTCACTTTTAACTTACTTTTGATCTAATCTGGTAGATACAAGGCTGTTGTGGTATTTCTATAACACAATAAGTTGACTGCAAATACCTGCGTTAATCTTTCCCTGTTTAATATTGGGGTTAGGTCAAAACGAAATAAACGATGGTTACGTACCATAATGGAAAACCAATTCTATTCCGTCTGCTATAAAGTGAAAAATTGCGCTAATGCAATCTTTTTCAACCCTAGTTACACATAATTGCAATTACTTTATAACATGAAAGTTTTAATTATTATCCCTGATTTTCCTGAGAATTTAGAAGATATTAAAGGAGGAGTGCAGTCAGCTTTGGCGAATTTATTGAAGGGTTTCGCAGGGCAGGAGGTGGATATCCGCGTCATTACTTTTGGAAGGCACGTTGCTACTGAGCATACGATTAACTATTCCGGTAATATTGAAATAACATATTGTCCGGAAAGTAAAGGTCTCCATCTTTTTAATTATTTGTTCAGGAATTCTTTTATCATAAGAAAGCACATCCGCACCTTTCGCCCGGATTTAATTCACTTCGCTATGGGCGGAATTTGCCTGGCTACCAAGGTGTTTGGTTTGTACGGTAAGAAACAACTGGTTACTATCCATGGCATATCTTTTTTGGAGGCAAGACTCATAAAAAATTTAAGGGAAAGGTTAGCGATTTATGTAAATGAGGCTGCCGAAGTATTATTTACGCCCAATAACATTATTCATATTTCTAATTATTCAAAAAATATAAAAGGTAAAATAAACAAAATTAACTATGTAATTATTCCCAATGCCATTAAGCCAGCCTATTTTGAAATAGGGCTTAAACAAAATTCTGAGAATAGACTTGTGTACGTCGGGGCAATCGACGAACGAAAAAATATAATATTGGTCTTAAAAACGATGCACAGGCTAATCCTCAAAGGCAAAATATTTACATTGGATGTTCTCGGGGACTTTTTGCACGATAACTACCGGACAATTGTCATGACGCTGGTAGACCAGCTTCAGTTAACACAATATGTCAGGTTTCATGGATGGGTATCTCAGTTAAAAGTCATGGAGGTACTTGCAGTAAGTGACGTTCTGGTGGTTTGTTCAAAACAAGAAACCCTGCCAATGGTGATTTTAGAAGCGATGGCCGCCGGGAAGGTAGTAGTAGCTTCGGCTATTGGAGGAATACCCGAGATGATTATTGACGAAGAAGACGGGTTTTTATATGACATAGAAGATGAGGAAAAATTTGAGCACATTTTAAGTAATTTGCATGATAACAATGAGCTGGTATTTACTATTTCAAAAAAAGCAAAAGAAAAAGCACTTAGCAATTATAATTGCGTAAACGTAGCAAAAAAAACAATTTCATTTTACAAGTCTTTAATTGAACAATAAGCATGAAGCATCAGTATATAATGGTGAACAAAGCGAATCAAAAGGTGGGCAAGATGAGTGAATCAGGGTAATAGGAATAACAGAAAAGAATTGTTCTAAAACAAGATTTGCCAAATAGCTTTGCCGGGTTCTATACATTTAGAGTGACAGAATAAAGTGATGTAAAGTGACAGAATAAAGCGATGGCCAAATACAAAATTAAACACGTCAGCGATTTTTTAATTATACAGGGCAGCAGTAATTATGTGGTGAAGGGATGCACAGCAAAAGGCCCGGTAAGGAAACTAATCGTCGTTATTTTTTACAATATCTTATTGGGCAGTTTGACAACACACTCCCCGCAGAAATTCAACTGAAATTTTGTTTGGTTACTTGCCTCGGCTCAATAACCTGGTTGTCGCGCTAATTATATCTCTCTATAACTGAGAGCCCCAAGCCTACACTATTAAAAAATGGTATTGCCTGTTAATAAAATGAATAAGAACCTGCTTAAGTTTTATGAAAAGTTTTGTATAATGCAGTGGGGTATTGGCCTTGCGAAGGCGGACATAAAAAATATGATTCGCAATAAAGAATATAATTTTGAAATAACATGGCTGCCTAAAAATGGTAAAACAACATCACTGGCCGACCCTTTTATATTTAAGACTCCAGATGGTAAGATAAACCTGCTTCATGAAAACTTCTCAATGGCTCAATACGGCAATTATGGAAAAATAGATCTTACTGTACTGGATCAGGATTTTAAACTACTGGAAAATAGAAGGTTAATGGATATTCACAGTCATCTTTCCTACCCTTTTATTTTTACCGAAAATGGGAAGACCTATATCATACCAGAGTCATACAGTAATAATAAAGTTTCCGCCTATGAATTTGATTTTAACACCAACACACTTGTCAATGGAAAAGTATTGATTGACAACCTGCCTGTTATAGATTCGACTATCTTGAAATTTAATGACAAATATTGGATGTTTTGCACTTTGGGTGGCACTAACAACGACCATAGTAAGTTATATATTTATCATGCCGATTCCCTTTTTGGTAACTATACTCCGCACAAAAAAAACCCGGTAAAAGAGGGACTGGATGGTAGCCGGCCTGCAGGTAGTTTTATTATAGTAGATGGCGAAATATATCGCCCGGCTCAGAACTGCGCTAAAATTTATGGTAGATCCATCACTATTTTTAAAGTGTTAACTTTAACAGAGAACGAATTTGAAGAAGAACCATATCTTGGGTTGGAACCTGAAAAAAATTCTTATTACGATATAGGTATTCACACAATTAATTCGATTGACGACGTAGTTGTTATCGATGGCATTCGATTTGTTTTTATGCCGTTCACAAAAATCTATTTCTCTATTATAAAATTATTAAAAAAAATTAGCGGACACCGTTAGTTGTTAACCCCATCCGTAGATGTCAGTGCGTTCTGGCTGTATATTACCTCCTAATTAGAGTCATCCATGCTTCTTCAATACTTTCGAAATTTTTTTGCGAATGATGATAGTATTGGGCTGAAAAAGCCCATCAGCTATTTCGTTATCTGTTTAACATCACTGAGTATATTCAGTTTACTGTTCAATAACTTTCATTTGATCGGGGGTGGGCTTTGGACGGCTTTGACCATGGGAGCTACCGCTATAGGAATTTACTTTTTAACAAAAGTGATTAATGATTTTACCTTTGAAAGTGGTTACTTTAAACTTGTTTTCACCTTATTAGTTATCTATTTATTAATACTCATTGCAAGAGGTTTCAGCTTTAGCTATACCATCCTTAAGCAATTGGTTTTGGAAGATTTTTTGTTGTGGCCCTTCATTATTCCCATCTTTGTTTTCTTTGATAAGCGTTTAAGTTCGTTCGTGTATTTATTGAATGCAATTTATTTTTTGGGCATTGCGTTTCTTGTAATTTCCGCGGCCAACCCATCACTGATCACTACCCGTAATACAGCAGAACCATTCATTCATACATTTGATTTTTCCTGTGGTTTGTTATTAATGAATGCAAGATATATTTCAGGTAGAAAAAGGATAGTTGCATTTCTTGCTCTGGTCGTAGGATTTTTATCCCTCACATATCTGGCCAGGCGGAACGGCGTTATTTCCTATGGCGCTTTGTTGATTTTTGGATTGCTGATCAATGTTACAAGTTTGAAAGGCAGTCAGGTTTTTAAATTAATTCCATTGTTTTGCGGCATTTTTATAGTCATTGCGATAGGTATCGACTATTTGCCGGAGTCTTTAACTTCCCGGCTTGCTGAAAGAGCAACTGAAGACTCAAGGTCAGTTGTGTTCACTGATCTATTTAAAGATATGGAGGATCATATGGTTTTTGGAAAAGGAATGCGCGGGGAATATTATAGTCCGACCGGTGGTGAAATCGAAGATGAAGGGGTGGTGTTTATTTCCCAGGACTATCGCAATGGAATTGAAAATGGTTATCTGCAATTATTTTTAAACGGCGGAATAGTGTACGATGTATTATTCATACTGGTGACACTTCCGGCAGCCATCATTGGTTTTTTTACTTCTAAAAATCAGTTGGTCAAGTCCTTTGCAATTATCATTTTTCTTTGGTTGGTAGACATGGCGATTTATGGCCTCCCGCGTCTGTTGTTTGAATATATTTTGGTTTGGATCGGTGTAGGCGTATGTTATAAAAAAAGTCTGCGGCAACTTACCAATGCCGAGGTTGCCGAAGCATTTACGAAAATTGAATCAGAATGAGAGTACTTTGGTTTACAAATACCCCGGCTAATGCATCTAAAACTTTTGGATATACCGGAGCAGGAGGAGGGTGGATATCGGCATTGGAACTATTGGTATGCAAGGAGCAAACCTATCAGCTAGCCATATGTTTTTTTTACGGAGGCAGTGATTTTAAGACACTGGTTCAGGATGGTGTAACCTATTATGCTATGCCGCTTAAAAAGCAAAATGGTATTCAGCGAATTTTAAGCAGGCAGCTATCTAAACTTGCAGATGAGGAAAGCCAATACCTGGACGAAGTGATACAGCGTTTCAAGCCTGAGGTTATTCACGTGTTTGGCACAGAATCGGGTTATGGAAAAATATTGAATGGTAAATTCGAGAAGGTGGTTTTTCATATGCAGGGACTTTTAAAGCCCTATACTGAAGTATACTTCCCCAGGGGGTTCAACCGGCAAAGTATTTTAAAGTACAGTAGCTTAAACACCCTTATAAAAGGATTTAGCTTTTTTCACGGCTACAGAGATCTTAAAAATCGTGCAAAAAGGGAAATGGAAACTGTAAAGCAGTGGCAGTATTTTTCGGGACGAACTCACTGGGACAAAAATTATATAAAATTATTAAATCCGCAGTCAACTTATTTTCATTGCGAAGAACTGCTGAGACCGGAATTTTTTGCAAGACGATGGGCAGCACCAACGGGTTTAGACTTGAAGCAACGTGTCGTTATTGGTACAACAATCAACCCGAGTATATACAAAGGACTTGATCTGATCTACAAGGTTATTCCGTTGTTAAGCGATTATACGATTTGCTGGAAGGTGTTTGGCATTGAAGAAAATAACCCTTTAAACAAGGTAGTTAAAGGAATTGTTAATAGAGGACGCAAAAACGAATCTATAAACTTTTGTGGCCCACTTGGCGCCAACGAGTTAATTGACGCTTTGAATACCTGTCATTTTTTTGTGCATCCTTCCTATATCGACAACAGTCCGAACAGCGTATGTGAGGCCCAGTTACTAGGGATGCCCGTACTGTCTTCTGCTGTCGGAGGCATATCCACACTGGTTACCAACAATGTGGATGGCTTTCTGTTTAACCCTTATGACCGGTATGATTTGGCGGGCTTACTTTGCAGTTTAATCAACAATTATGCTGTTGCTCTGGACGCAGCAAATAAGGCAAGAGAAACCGCATTAAAACGGCATTCCCCGGATGAAATATTGAAAACAGTAAATCATATCTATAACTCTATTTGCAATGCGTGATTTCAATGGCAAAATAAATTTCAGGATAGGAATTTTCAGGCTTGCTGTAAATTGTTTTTTTTCTTCCTTATTAATGTCAGTCAAATTAAAAATAAAAAAGGTTGGCGTAGGAAATAATGTAAAGTTTTATGGGTTGGCTATTTTTAGCCGTACTGCCGATTCATTTATTTCTGTGGATGATAATACCTGTTTCCGCTCATCACCTCATTCCAATTTGATCGGAATTAAGGCTTCCTGCATTGTAGCAACACACGGTCCGGGGGCTGCTATTATTATAGGTCAAAATTGTGGATTCAGTGGTACAGTAATTGGCGCCTTAAAAAAAATTAGTATTGGTAACGATGTGTTATGCGGAGCAAATACACTTATAACAGATTTCGACTGGCATGGAATTGCTCCGGACAAAAGGCTAAATAGTCTTGGGGAATCAAAGGAAGTAATTATTGGTAACAATGTTTTTATTGGTTACGGAAGCACTATCTTAAAAGGGGTTACCATCGGTGAAAATTCTGTGATCGGCGCCAATAGCGTGGTAACAAAAAGTATTCCTGCAAATGTAATTGCAGGTGGTAATCCATGCAGGGTAGTAAGACCTCTTTAACTGGCTTATTTAGCAATCCAGCCAACAACAAAACCATATTTCCAGGTAAAATCCTGCTACTGTAAGGTACCCGGTTAACTTTTTAAGTAAGTAAAAATCTCCAGCTAAAGCGCATGTTTATTATTCATCTTGGATTTTCCGGTTTTCCAAAAGGGAATGCTTCGGTACAAAGAGTCCGGTTACATTTTAAAGGATTGAAAGCGGCGGGTATGGCCCCGTTGATTATTAATAAAATCAGCCATCATGCTAAAAATACTGAAAAGAGAGTGAATCGTTCGGGAGGTATTCCATATGTAAATACACCGTACTTACTTTATAAGCCAGACTCTTTTATAACCAGGAATATTAATAAGGTATCGGGTTATTTCGGTGAGCTTTTGTTCTTTATTAAAAAACGGAAAAAAATAAGTATAGCCATTTTATATTCCAATTACTTTTTGGAACTTCCTTATTACTGGTTACTTTCCAAAATATTTGGTTTTAAAATTGTAATACAATATGTAGAATTTTTTTCTGCTATTCCCGGCAGAAGTTCATTTTTTACTAAAATGAATGACAGTTTTCTTGATCAGCAGTTTCCACGCTATTGTGATGGTGTAATTGCTATAAGCGACTTTTTGGTGCGCCACGTAAATCAAAAAGCGCCATTATTGCCCTGTATTAAACTCCCGGCCGTCTGTGATTTTAACGAATTCGATAATGTTGAACCATTCAGGATATCAGATTCCGAAACATACCTGATGTATTGCGGTTCCATTTATTACCTGGAGGTGATTGAAATGATCATTTCAACTTTTGAATTGCTTAAAAAAAATGAACAATACAATGGAAAATTAATTCTGGTTGTATCCGGCGATCACAAGGAAAATCGTGAAAAATTACATTCTTATCTTAAGCACTCACCCTGCGAAACCGATGTTATTCTTAAGCATGATATAGCCTATAAGGATTTGCTGAGTTTATATAAAGGCGCAGCTGCATTACTTATTCCACTAAGAGATACAGTACAGGACAATGCCCGCTTTCCTCATAAAATTGGTGAGTATACGGCGTCCAGGAGACCTATAGTGTCAACAAACACAGGTGAGCTGAAGCACTATTTTACAGATGGAATATCTGCTTTACTAGCTGATGAATATTCACTAAACTCCTATGCAGAAAAGATTGGGGAAACCATACATTCCCAAACAACGCTGGACGAAATCGGGTTGAAAGGCAATGCAATAGGCATGGCTAATTTCAATTATTTGCAGCAGGGTATTGCATTAAAGGAATTTCTTTTAAAATTGTGACTTTTTAAAGATGTTTGTCAATAAATAATTTCTCTATCTAAATATAATTATTAAGGGGGGCATCAGCCTGGATCCTATAACAAAAAAATAGTCACAACTCCAGAATTATCAGCTCCACGCATTATCATGAAAATTTTACAAATAAATAATTGCCATTACCGGAGGGGAGGGGCAGACGTTGTATACCTTAACACGATTGGTTTGCTAAAAGCAAACGGCCAGCAGGTAGTTGAATTTTCGCAATTGTCTGATAAGAATGAAGAAACTGAATTTGCAGGTAATTTTGTTGAAACTTATGATGTACTAAATCTTTCTTTTGTTCAAAAAATACAACAATCTCCAAGATTGCTGTATTCAGACGAGGCAAGAAAAAAACTGGCAGATCTGATTGAAAAGACCAGGCCCGATATTGCACATATTCACCTTTATAAGGGAATTCTTACAGTTTCCATCCTTCCTGTGTTAAAAAAGTATAAAATACCTGTGGTGATAACCCTGCACGATTTTAGCTTACTTTGTCCACGCAATCTTTTATTGGACGGAGATAATAAAATTTGCGAAAAATGTATTACTTCTTCAACATTTAATTGCATAATTAAACGCTGCAACAGGAAAAATCTTTTTTTTAGTACAATGAGTTTTTTGGAGTATAATCTCAACAACAATTTGTATAAGCCCGAAGATTATTTCGATAAAATTATTTCTGTCAGCAAATTTAATTTCAATAAACACCTTTTAAAAAATAATTTAGCGCCCAAACTGGTGCAGTTATACAATTTTTTCCCGGGAATGCATGCCAACTTGCCTGGAACGGGCAAAGGCAATTACTTTTTGTTTTTTGGCAGGTTATCCGTAGAGAAAGGTTTAACAACATTGTTCAATGCAGCTAAATTATTGGACAAATCAATTAAAATAAAAGTTGCAGGAACTGGCCCTATGGAAGAAGAATTGAAGCAACGGCTGTTGACGGAGGATATTTCGAATATCGAAATGTTGGGGTACAAAACCGGAAAGGAACTCGAAACGCTGATAGCAAATTGTTCTTTCATCATTGTTTCATCTGAGTGTTATGAAAATAACCCAATGACAATCGTGGAAGGTTATTCATATGGGAAACCCGTGATTGGCAGCCGGGTGGGGGGTATTCCTGAATTAATTGAGCACGGTAAAACCGGCTACCAATATGAAATGGGTAATCATGTAGAGCTGGCTGAGGTAATATCAACTGCAAATAATATCACACCGGATTGTTTTGAGGAATTCTCTGTCAATGCAAGACAATTCGCTCAGGATAATTTCTCCGACGAAGTTCATTACGAAAAATTGATGTCCATTTACAGATCTGCAACAGTCAGCCAAGCTGCATTAATTTAGCCAGGCTCCCCCTGTTGGTGAACATATAAAAACTGCTAAAAAGTAATGGTATTGTTTGTAATGTTCAAAATAATATGCTAAATCCACGACTAAGGAAATGAGTAATAAAAAACTGTATATCAAATTTGCAATCAGAACTTTTTTTGCAAAAAAAATTCAATATGCAAGAAATCTGCGGTACAGGATTAAAGGTTACGACGTTCATCCAAGTGTAATTTTCGAAAGAAAGTTACACCTTGACAGACTTTATCCCGCTGGCATCCATATAAAAGAAAATTGTTTAATAGCTTCCGGAACCACGATCCTTTCGCACGATCATTGCAAAAGGGTGAACAATCAGCCATTACTGGCTGACACCTACATTGGACGAAATTGCTTTATTGCAGTAGGAGCTATCATACTTCCGGGAGTAAAAATTGGCAACGGCGTAATTGTAGGAGCTGGATCTGTAGTTACGAAAGACGTGCCCGACAATTGTATTGTGGCAGGTAACCCGGCACGGGTTATAAGAGAGGAAATCAGGATGAACAGTGCTGCAGAACTGATGAATTGGTCGATCGAAAAGGGGTGGTTTTAAAGTAAATGATGGCGAAATATTTTTTTATCTTTTTTGCGCTATTTGTTTGTGTAGCAGCATCGTTGTCGTTTTTTTTATTTAAGAGATTTTATACAAGGGAGTTAAGTCTCAGGCTGTCGCCGTTAACGGAAAATCAATCGCTTTCCGTAAAAAAAACTACGTGTTGGTTTTTGGGGGACTCAAGGATATATCAATGGAATATACCTGATACCATAATACCCGCTGCTAACTATGCTAATTTAGGTGTGAACGCCCAAACTACTGCACAGGTATTATACAGGCTCGGCCTGCACTTACAGCAGGGAACTCCGGAATTTCTATTTCTGCAAGCCGGAATCAATGATATAAAAGCGATTGGTGTTTTTCCGGAGAAAAAGGACTTCATTATCGCCGAATGCATTAAAAATATCGAATTGTTAATAGATACGTGCATTAAATGTAATATACATCCTGTATTTTGCACCATCATTCCCCCGGGCGATGTTCAGCTATTTCGGAGACCCGTTTGGACCAGCGAAATAAAAGATAAAGTTGCCTATGTCAACAAAATCGTGTCGGATTTTTGTAAATCAAAAAATGTATCAATATTTGATACTTATTCCACGTTAAGTGATGGAAAAGGAGTTTTATTGAAACAATACCAGGCAGATGATTTGCATCTAAACCGGGCAGGATATGATATGCTTAATCGTGAATTGAAAAGTTTTTTAATCAGAGAAAAAATAGTAATCAAATAAAAGTAGCATGAAAAAAAAAATCTACATCGCCGGATCTGGCGGAATGCTTGGCGAGGCATTCTATCATCAATTTAAAGATGAGTATGAAATAAAATGTTCAGATAAAGACGTAAATGAATCCTGGCTCAGTTTTTTAGACTTCAGAGATTTGAATGCATATAAAAAAGATGTGGCTGATTTTAAACCAGACTATTTGTTTCATTTAGGAGCTTATACTGATTTGGAATTTTGTGAGCAAAATGCAGAAGATACTTACGCAACTAATACTATGTCTGTTGAAAATGCCGTATATATTGCAAATGCGCACGATATTCCGCTTTTATATATAAGTACTGCGGGCATTTTCGACGGAGAAAAAGATTTATACGATGATTGGGACCTGCCCAATCCATTGGGGGTATATGCAAGATCGAAGTACATGGGGGAAAGATATGTTGCAGAAAATGCAAAGCGATTTTTGGTATGCCGCGCCGGGTGGATGATGGGGGCCGGACCAAAGAAAGACAAGAAATTCATTCAAAAGTTAATGAAACAATTAAAAGACGGGAAAAAAGAATTATTTATTGTAGATGATAAAGACGGCACACCAACTTACACCCACGACTTTGCCAGGAATGTAAAGGCGCTCATTCAAAATGAATATTGGGGCTTGTACAATATGGTATGCGGTGGGCAAACAAGCAGGTTGGAGGTAGCCAATGAATTATTGGTGATGCTTAATCTTTCTGAAAAAGTAAAAATTACCACTGTAAAGTCAGACTATTTTAAAGAAATATATTTTGCTGAAAGACCTCCATGCGAGCGACTTGTAAACAGGAAGCTGGAACTTAGAAAATTAAACCTGATGCAAGACTGGAAAGTAGCTTTAAAACAATATTTGGATAAGTATTACCAAGGCTATTTAGATTAACCAATGGAAAAATTAAGAATTGCAGCATTTGGCGGATTTAGATCAATTCCTCCTAAAGCTGGTGCAGCTGGTTCAGACAAATTTGCATTTGAACTTTACCCGAGAATAGTTGCAAAAGGGCACTCGCTGCTGGCTTACAGCAGGATCTATCCGAATGATAAAGACGTCCTTCACTATGAATACGAAGGTGTAAAAATCAAATATTTTAAAACGGTAAAAAAGGCAGGATTTGATACTTTGGTTCATTCTGCCAAGGCAACTTTTGATGTTATTTTCCACAATACCGCGGATGTTGTTCATTTGCACAGTGGGGCAAATAGCATTTGGGCCATGTTTTTAAGGCTTGCAGGAAAAAGAGTTATTGTGAGCCAGTTTGCAATGGACTGGAAGAGAGATAAATGGCCATGGTATGGCAAGCTGTTTTATTTAATTTCCAATTATCTCACAGCCTATTGTCCCAATGCCGTTGCATTTGATAACGTTTTTACGAAAGAGTATTTTGAAAAAAGGTTCCATCGTAAATATGAATTTATTCCGTACGGCTCAGAAGTAAAAACGCCCCCTGCCAATATTGATATTCTTAATAAAATAGGTGTTGCCAAAGGAGAATATTTTTTATTTGTAGGAAGATTTATTCCAGACAAGGGTTTACATCTTTTAGTAGAAGCTTTTAAAACGCTGCATACGAACAAGAGGCTCGTATTGGTAGGCGGATCACCGAATCCCGGCGAGTATGAATCAGCTATTAAAAAGACAGATGACACAAGGATTATTTTTCCTGGATATGTATATGGAGATGACACAAATATTTTGATGAAAAATGCATATGCTTATGTACAGCCTTCTTTGATAGAAGGTTTGTCTCCCGTTATTCTTACAGTAATGGCACTCGGCACCCCGCTAATTTGTTCCGACATCGTAGAAAACAAATTTATTTGTGGCGACAATGCAACTACTTTTATTTCCGGCGAATCCAGCAGTCTTGCACAAAAAATCGAAGAGGCATTAAATAATCCATTGAGTATAGCAGACAAGGCGGCAGAAGGAGAAAAGGATATAAAAAACCGGTTTAACTGGGATGTTATTACAGACCAATATATTGAATTATTAAAAAAATAAAGAAGAAAAAACTATGCTAAAAGTTGCATTAATAGGAGCAGGTAAAATGGGAATATCGCATCTGTCTATTCTTGGTGGATATGCTAACGCTGATATTGTTGGGGTATGCGATACGTCTAAAATGGTTACCGATTTTTTAACCAAACATGGCAGATTTAATTGTTTCTCGGATTACAATAAAATGATTGCTGAAACCAAACCGGATGCAGTAGTTGTGGCTGTACCGACCAAATTTCATTATAGTATCATAAAGGATTTACTGGAAAAGAATATTCATGTTTTTGCAGAAAAGCCTTTTTGTCTCACCTACGAACAGAGCGAAGAACTAGTAAAGCTTGCTTCAGTAAAAAAACTGGTTAACCAGGTCGGCTATCATAATAAATTCATCGGGACCTTTAAGGAAGTTAAGCGCATTGCACAAAGTGGTGCCCTGGGTGATATCTATCATTTTATTGGAGAATCTTACGGGCCTGTAGTGGTAAAAAAGAAATCGGATACATGGCGCTCTGATCCTGCAGAAGGTGGGGGCTGTTTGATGGATTATGCCTCCCATGTAATTGATTTATTAAGTGACATTTTATCCCCGGTGCAAAGCAGCAAGGGAACTTTGTTAAAATCGATTTATTCAGGCCAGGTAGAAGATGCAGTATATTCTTTGCTTGAACTGCAATCCGGGCAGTCTGGAGTGCTCTCCGTAAACTGGAGTGACGATACATACCGGAAAATGTCTACGTCAATAACATTGGTTGGCACCAAAGGCAAATTGATCTCTGATGCCAATGAATTAAAATTATTTTTGAAAGATGACAATTCTTTGAATGGTTACAGCAAAGGTTGGAACGTCAAGTACATTACGGATTTGCAGGAGGGAGTTGACTTTTATTTAAGGGGCGAAGAATATTCGGCACAGCTCGATTATTTTATAAAAGCGGCAGAAGGCAAAGTCCCTAATACAATTAACAGTTTTGCCAGTGCAGCAAATACAGACAAAGCCATTTCAATCATTAAAAAAAGTTCAATTTAAATAAGATGGAAAGAATTCTTTTTGGAGACAATCAGTTTTTTGCTGTTAACCATATTTCGGATGATAAATCAAGGGCTCAGTCAATTAAATTTAAAGATGATTCGGCCATCATAAAGGTGCTGGATGATGCAAGGGCAGCTGGCATTAACACTTTCATGTGTACTACACATGATCGCATAGGTGCTATTTGCGACATCATCAGGGCGGATCCGGAAAAATACAAAGATTTTAAAATTTTTCCATGCATGCCTTATGCACACAAATATGCCAATGCGGTTACGGAACTGGGTATAGCCGGAACCCTGAAACAATATGTTCCGGGTAATTTCTTTGGATCGCTGTTTAAGGGCGGAATGGCGTACATAACCAAAGACTTTGAATCAATTATGGAGTTGATGATTGATGCGGAAATGAAAATGTTTAAGGATATACACACCCCGGTGATTTTTTTACAAAACGTTATAACTGATTTGTTGCTGGGATTAAGGGCCACTGATATGCTCGTGGCGTTTCACCATTATATCAGGAAGAAGCACAATGCCGATGCGGGTTTTATAACGATGAATATGCCAAAGTTATTAAAAGCTCTCCAGGAAGGTGGTGTTGAGAATCCTATCATTTGCACGTCAATCAACAAAGTTGGTTTCCGCATGAGCGGAGGAAAAGAGGTTTACGAAGAAACGCTCAAAAATCAAAAAGTAAGGGTGATTGCCATGCAGGTATTGGGAGGTGGTGCCATTCATCCAGGGGAGGCAATTGAATATGTTTGTTCTTTGCCCAATATTGAGTCAATATTATTTGGCGCATCATCAAAACCAAATATTGTCAGCACAGCAAATTATATACATCAATTTGACAGCAAGAAGTAACTATGCAGACATTTAGCGAATTAAAAAGAAATTTGAAAAAAGATTTTAGCGGATTTACTAAAATTAAAATTGCCTTGTTGGGTGATTCTGCCACGCAATTCCTGTCACAGGCAGTTCGGGGTGCAGGTTATGAGGCAGGTTTAAATTTGGATGTGTGGGAGGCGGATTTTAACCAGATTGAAAGGCAGGTATTTGATCCCTCCTCGGAGCTTTATGAATTTAATCCGGAAATTATTATCGTATTTTATTCCTCTCACAAGTTGCTTGGGAAATACAATAAGTTGGACCCGGGGCAGCAAAGCAGTTTTGCCGATAAACATCTTGAGCAGACAGACTCCGTTGTTTCAACTATTAATAATTTACTTAAAACAAAAATTATTTGGTTCAACTACACAGAAATAGACGATTCTGTTTTTGGAAGTTTGGCCAACAGAATTGTTTCATCCTTTCTATACCAGTTAAGAAAACTTAATTATGAGTTAATGTTATATAGTGCCAGACAGGTGAACTTCTATTGCTGTGATTTATCCTCTGTTCAAAACCAATTCGGAAAAACTAATTTTTTCCAACCGTCTGTATACATCAACACTGAAATGGTTTTGAGCATCGATATCTTGCCTGAAGTTGCATACAAAACCGTTTCATTAATAGCATCTATGTATGGGAAAATTAAAAAATGCCTTGTACTGGATTTAGATAATACGCTGTGGGGTGGGGTGATTGGCGATGATGGACTTGAAAACATTCAGATAGGCGGCCTGGGGATTGGTAAAGCTTTCACTGAATTTCAGTATTGGATTAAAAAATTAAAACAGAGAGGGATTATTTTGGCTGTATGCAGCAAAAATACTGAATCAATTGCAAAAGAACCTTTTGAAAAGCACCCTGATATGGTTTTGCGTCTTGAAGACATCGCCGTGTTTATCGCCAACTGGGAAAATAAGGCGGATAATATTCGTCAGATTCAACACATACTCAATATTGGTTTTGATTCAATGGTTTTTTTAGATGATAATCCTTTTGAAAGAAATATTGTAAGGGAAAATGTTCCTGGAATATATGTTCCGGAACTGCCGGAAGATCCTGCCGATTACCTTGAATTTCTTTATCCTTTAAATTTATTTGAAACAATTTCATTTTCAAATGAGGATGCTGAACGTACCAAACTATATCAGGTGGAAGCACAGCGCGCAGTTCTGAAGAAAAACTTTACTAACGAGGATGAATTCTTACGCAGTCTCAATATGCAATCTCTGGTAGAGCCTTTCAACAAGTTTAATACTCCAAGAGTAGCACAATTATCACAACGCTCTAATCAATTCAATTTAAGAACGGTAAGATATACGGAGGCTGACATTGAACTACTTTGGTCAGAAGAAGGGTGTTTTACCTTTACTTTTACCCTGGAAGATAAATTTGGTGACAATGGGATGATTTGTGTAATAATTCTGAAAAAGGAAGACAACGATACACTATTTATAGATACCTGGTTTATGAGTTGCCGGGTTTTAAAAAGAGGTATGGAAAATTTTGTGCTTAATACCATTGCAAATTTTGCAAAAGAGAAAGGGTATACCTATTTGAAAGGGGAATATTTGCCAACCGCCAAAAACGAAATGGTAAAAACACACTATGAAATGCTTGATTTTGAAAAAGCGGGCGACACCTGGCTACTGAATGTAGTTAATTATACAAATAGAAATTGTTACATAAAAACAAAATAAAATATGGACAGGATTGAAATACTGAAAACGCTCAACACGGTTTTTACAGATGCTTTAGACAGTGATGAAGATGTAATATTAACGGAAGGAACAACCGCCGCTGATGTAAATGGATGGGATTCGTTGACGCATATTCAACTGGTGGTTGCAATTGAAAAAAAATTCAAGATCCGGTTTACTTCAAAAGAGATTCAAACATGGAAAAATGTAGGAGAACTTATTACAAGTATTGAAGGTAAAATAAAATAATATTAAGCCCTGATTCATTTAATATTAAAATTGAATGCCTTATTGTTCAGTAAAAATTTTGGAAAAAATTAGCCACAATGATTTTTAATTCAATTGCTTTTATTATATTTTTTGTAATAGTTGCAAGTCTTAATTATATACTGCCCGCAGCCCTGCGATGGATTTGGATTTTGGCCGCAAGCATTTTTTTTTACATGTATGTTGCGCCTTTGTATATACTTGTGCCAATTTTTATTATTGCTGTAACGTACTTCGGAGGGATTCAAATTGAAAAAGCTGCATCTGCTTCAAAAAGGAGGATATTTTATTTAACCTGTATAATTTTAAATGTTGGAACGCTTGTCTTTTTCAAATACACGAATTTTTTTACAAATATGCTGGTTGATTTTGCCAATTATATCCGGCAAAACCTTTTGCATGTGGAGGCTTCTGTTCACAATATTTTTTTGATCAGTATTTTCGCACCTCTGGGAATTTCCTATATTACTTTTCAGGCAATTGGGTATTTAATTGAAATAAAAAGAGGCAATCAGTTAGCAGAAAAAAATATTGGGTACTTTGCTACTTATTTACTGTATTTTCCAAAAGTTATAGCAGGCCCTGTTGAAAGGGCGCACCATTTCCTCCCTCAATTTACCCTCCAAAAGAAACTGGATTTTGCAGGTGTTTCTGCGGGATTGAAACAAATTCTTTGGGGTCTTTTTAAGAAATTAGTGATTGCAGACCGGCTATCCATTTATATAAGTACTGTATTTGACAATACCGCTATGCATTCAGGATATACACTGGCATTGTGTGCTATTTTCTATGTCTTCCAGATGTATGCTGACTTTTCGGGCTATACAGATATGGCATTGGGATTTTCAAAATTACTGGGCTTAGACTTAATGCCGAATTTCAATCGTCCCTTGGCGGCGAAATCTGTTACCGAATTCTGGAGAAAATGGCACATTTCGCTTTCTACCTGGTTCGGAGATTATTTTTATAATCCTATTGCAATTGCAAAAAGGGATTGGGGACAGTGGGCGGTTATTTACGCCTCATTCATCACTTTTATTGTACTTGGATTTTGGCATGGAGCTAACTGGACTTTCATAGTTTTTGGATTTTTACAGGGTGCTATCTTAACGATTGAGTTTCTCACAAAAAAAATCAGAAAAAATCTGCGTAAAAAAATTCCAGGAGCCGTAAATAATACTTTGGGAGTGATTTTCACATTCTGTTATTTTGCGTTTTCCCTGATTTTCTTTAGGGCAAACAGTGTTACTGCCGCACTTGATATAATCAAAGGTATTTGCCACTTCAAGGGAAGTCTTTTTATTCCTGAACAATATATGGTGCTTTATCCCTTGTTTGGTATAGGCATCATGTTGTTTGTTGAGTGGATGGAAAATAGAAGTCATTCTGCCTGGGGTTATTTCAGTCATCAAAATATAATCGTACGGTATTCAGCTTACCTTGCAGTTTCTATCTTAATTCTGTTATTGGGCGTTTTTGATGGCGGCCAATTTATATACTTTCAATTTTAAAACCAATTGCAACCGCACAGTTAATTCATGTTAAAAGAGCTATTCGTCAAGTTGGGAATTTTTCTGATTCTGTTGATAATTTTAGATAAAGGCATCGGATATTTTATTGAAAAAATTTATTTTAGTCAGGACCATGGTTACTATTATCGTACGACTTACGTTTTTGAAAAGGCAACCCCTGACATAATTATCCTTGGGGCTTCAAAAGCATCACACCATTATGTTTCAAAAATGATTACGGACAGTTTGAAACATAGTTGCTTTAATGCTGGAGAAGATGGTTATTTCATACTCTATCAAGAGGCCAGCTTGCGATGCATGCTAAAGAGGAAATACATTCCGAAATTACTTCTGCTTGATTTAAACGATGATGAGTTTGAAAAAAATACCTATAAAACCGAGGATAGACTGTCAATTCTTTTTCCTTACTATCAGCGGCATCCGGAAATCAGGGACATTGTAGAATTAAAGAGCCCTTTTGAGAAATATAAATTGATGTCAACTCTTTATTCATTTAATACAGTGTTACTTCCCGCTTTGTCTGGTTCAATTGACCTTAATAACCGCAAAGAAAGTGAAAAAAAATATGCAGGATATGTGCCTTTAACTGAAAAATGGAATGGTACAATTAAAACAATAGAAAGTCATGGTCAGCTGCTGGATTCAGTCAGAATCAAAGCGTTCGAAGAAATTATAAAGTTAACCCGGGAGAATAATATCAACCTGGTAGTTATTGTTTCTCCCGCCTATAAAGTATATAAAGGTGGATATAATCCAACAACTGAGACATTGCAAAGGATTTCAGAAAAGAATCAAATTCCATTCTGGAATTACATAAATGATACGACCTATTTAAATAATAGAAATTATTTTAAAGATGTGCGGCATATGAATGACGACGGTGCACAAATTTTTACAGCAAATGTTATTACAAGAATAAAGGCATTGAAGGCTTTTCAATACGTGGCGTCAAAACCCGCTCTTCAAGATATTAAATAAATCGTCATTACCTTTGGTATTTTTTGAATGGGTTGCATGGTGTCTTAAAACGAAAGATTTTTTGGAAGGTGATATTAAAAATGTATTAAGTATAATATGGAAAAAGACAGCAAAATTTATATAGCGGGACATCGTGGAATGGTCGGTAGCGCAATATTTAGGAATTTAGCCGCAAAAGGGTACTCAAATATTATAACGAGAACATCAGGTGAATTAGATCTTAGAAATCAACAGGCCGTGAATGATTTCTTTTTTACAGAAAAACCTGCCTATGTATTTCTGGCTGCTGCAAAAGTGGGAGGTATTTATGCCAATAATACTTTTAGAGCGGAGTTTCTTTATGACAATCTGATGATGGAAACCAATGTTATTCACGCTGCCTGGAAAAACGGTGCCAGTAAGTTAATGTTTTTAGGAAGCTCGTGTATTTATCCCAAAATGGCTCCTCAGCCATTAAAGGAAGAATATTTACTCACCGGGTTACTGGAAGAAACAAATGAGCCTTATGCCATTGCAAAAATAGCTGGTATCAAACTTTGTGAAGCTTATCGAAGCCAATATGGCTGCAATTTTATAAGTATAATGCCCACCAACCTTTATGGTATTGGCGATAATTACGATTTAAACAATAGTCATGTATTGCCGGCGCTGATCAGGAAGGTGCATGAAGCCAAGCTTGCCAACAAGCCAGAAGTGGTTGTATGGGGTACCGGCACGCCTAAACGTGAATTTCTTTTTGCGGATGACCTCGCAAACGCTTGCTATTTCCTGATGGAAAACTATGATAAGGAGCAACTTGTAAATGTCGGCACAGGCCATGATCTTAGCATTGCCGAATTAGCTACTTTAGTAAAAAGTACAATTGGATTTCCAGGTAAATTGGTATTTGATACCTCGAAACCTGATGGAACTCCAAGAAAACTAATGGACGTTTCCTTATTACATTCACTTGGCTGGAAACATACAATTGAACTTGAAGAAGGTGTAAGGCTCGCGTACAGGGATTTCCTGAGTAAACAGTAATGTAAATACAAAACTGCCAGGCTGCAAATATGTTTGCGCCCGACTGTTATTTATCATTTCAACTAATAACCCACAGATAACAATTCAAATCAAAAATGAATACAACAACCAACATCTCCGGCAAAACTGCACTGATTACTGGCATTACAGGCCAGGACGGGGCTTACCTGGCCGATCTATTATTGGAAAAAGGGTATATCGTACATGGTATCAAACGGCGTTCTTCGTTAATCAACACTCAAAGAATTGATCATTTATATCAGGATCCGCATGAAAAGAATGTGCGTTTTCAACTACATTATGGCGATATGACTGATAGTTCCAACCTGATCAGAATTATTCAGGAGACCCAGCCTGATGAAATTTATAATCTGGCGGCAATGAGCCACGTAAAAGTAAGTTTTGATGAACCTGAGTATACCGCAAATGCCGATGGAATTGGTACTCTCCGGCTTCTGGAAGCAATTCGCATTTTGAAATTGGAAAACAAGACGAGAATATACCAGGCCAGCACATCTGAACTATATGGATTGGTACAAGCCGTTCCACAAAGTGAATCGACTCCATTCTATCCACGAAGTCCGTATGCAGTTGCAAAGCTTTATGCTTACTGGATTACCGTGAATTACAGGGAGGCTTATAATATGTTTGCCTGTAATGGTATTCTTTTTAATCATGAAAGTCCACTCAGGGGCGAAACTTTTGTTACGAGGAAAATTACAAGGGGGGTCGCGTCAATTGTAAAAGGAAAACAGGACCGGCTATACCTAGGAAACCTCGATGCCCGACGGGATTGGGGACATGCAAAAGACTATGTGGAAGCCATGTGGAG
Source organism: Ferruginibacter sp. (assembly GCF_028288465.1). Classification (GTDB taxonomy): domain Bacteria; phylum Bacteroidota; class Bacteroidia; order Chitinophagales; family Chitinophagaceae; genus Ferruginibacter. The sequence goes on from NZ_JAQBNR010000068.1 coordinate 155,795, forward strand.
AATTTTGCAACAAGAAGTAGCCGAGGATTACGTAATTGCAACCGGGGTTACCACCACTGTTCGCGACTTTATAAAACTTGCGTTTAATGAAACAGGTATCGAACTGAATTTCACAGGAGATGGAGTGAATGAAGTTGGTGTTGTGAAGACTTGTTCCAATTCATTATACCAATTGCCGGAAGGTAAGATTGTAGTAGCTGTTGATCCTGAGTATTTCAGACCTACTGAAGTTGAACTATTGATAGGAGACCCATCGAAAGCTAAAACTAAATTAGGATGGCAACCTAAGTACGATTTAGCAGGGCTTGTGAAAGAAATGATTACAAGTGATCTGGTCATTATGTAAAAGCTATTTCAATCGGTATTAGATCTTTCAAATGGTGAGCGAAAGGTGTGAGAAGTTGAAAGATATGGAGGGTAATTGAAACTGTAATATTTTGCTCAACTTCAATAATTATAACTAATAATGATCATTTTTTTTTAGTCTATGGAAAATCCTTTCTTTACGGTATTTACACCCGCATATAACTGCGAAAATACAATTCAGCGTGTTTTTTCAAGTGTGGCGAAACAGACTTTCAGGAATTTTGAGTGGATAATTATCAACGATGGATCTAAGGACAACTCTTCAGAAGTTATAAAAAATCTAATTAAAACCGAAGGTCCTCCCGACATTAATATCATTTTTCAGGAATTCGAAAATCGGGGGAAACACAGTGTCTGGAATAGAGGAGTGAAGCTGGGTAGAGGTAAATTTTTTGTACCTGCCGATGCCGACGATGGTTTTTTACCGGAAGCGCTGGAATTCTTTTATAAAAAGATTACTTTGTTTAGCCCTGAACAGCTCGATAAAATCAGTGGTATCAACGTTCAATGTCTAGACAATGATTCCGAAAACATAGTTGGAGACTTATATCCTGAAGACGGATACGTGACAAATAACTTTAAGTTAGAGTATCAATTAAACCTCCAGGGGGAAAAGTGGGGATGTATTAAACTGGATTTGTTGAAAAAGCATCCATTTCCCGAAGTACGTCATTCCAATTACCCTGAAAACTATGTTTGGTTTACACTCAGTAAAAAGTACGATGTCATTTGTTACAATAAGGCTTTACGTAAATATTACACCACAAGTAATGGTATAAGTGACATTCAGCGTGTTAGGGGAAAAAACGAGAGAAAAGTATACATGAAATATTACCCCTGGCTATTGGGCAATTTTGGCGGGAGCATCCTGAGATACGCACCAGGACGGTTTTTTAAACATATCGCCAGGTTAGTTGCTGATACTTTATATGTCTGGTTTAAATAAGTTATTTGTATGGGCAGGTTAATTTTAATTGCTTTAAGAAAAGTTTCAGTGAGTTAAGTAGTCCTAAATAAAATAGATTAACAGGTTTTATATTATTCCCGGTTGCCCAAGGCATCCGGGATTTTTTTTTGCAAATATGCTTTAGCTGGTGTTTTTGTAATGTTAGCTCTCGTTGACAAAGCAATATTGAACACACGAATCTAAATGCGGCAAAATTTAGAAAAATGCTTTTAAAAATCAGTACTCACCGTTTGATGAAAATAATCCGCCTGCCAAGGGTTAGGTGTAGGTCAATATCCTGATGTGCTGGTGCAAGGTTTAGCGCAACAAAAAAAACTGCAGGCAGATTACTGCTCATGGCCACCTTATACCAGTAATGAAACAAATGGAAGACAATATTATTTTGCAGGCAGAATTGCTTTTTGACTTTGTTCACTTTGCGTCCTTAGGGCCATCATTGCAAAATGCTGATCCCGGGTTTGTGTTTGCTTCCATCTAAAATAATTTTGACGGTGAGGTATTAGTCAGCCATCAACGCCTGTAAGATGTGGCTGGCTGTCGGGATACCTTGCATAGAACAACAACGCAAGACAGCATTGCAAAGAAGTGTAATAAATTCAGTTATCGTCGGCATAACATATTGCCTATGACCAGAGGTAAAAAATAGGCTGTTCAAATTCTGACTGCAGCGCTCAAAATTGCAACGGTGACTATGTAAATCAATTAACTGATAACAATATCTTTATTAGTATGACTGACAATGGGACCCTTATGAAAATGCCCCAGCAGAAAGAATGAACAGAATATTAAAAGACAAATTTGAATCGGGGACCGTAATCTCTACAAGACAACAAGCTAATCAATTAGCAGCAGCAGCCGTCGAACTTTAGAACCACCGTAGGCCGTATTTATCGTTAAATATGAAAAAATCAAATAAAGTACACATACAAAAAATCCCGGCTGCCTGAGGCAACCGGGAATAATTTAAAAACCCTCATCCTATTCAACGAGTATTCAATACATTAAAAAGACCGGGTTTTAATTGCTTTTAAAGTTTTGGAAGTCTTACCCTGAATTACCTGGATAAAGTACATTCCTGGTAAATAGTCGTTACCAAAATGGTATTTTTGGTTAGAAGTGCCCTTTCTTTTTAAGAGAACCTTACCATCACTTGAAGTCACTGTTATTTCAACAGGCTCATTTGTTCCACCTTGAACCAACAATCCAAATTCACTTGTAGTAGGATTAGGGAATGTGGTCACCGAGAGGGTAGTGCTTGAAAGTGGCTGGGCTGAAGCTACAGCAGTAGTGCCGACACTTGTGGTACCCGACGCAATTCTGGCTCCTGACTGAGTTGTTGTGTAAGTTGTAGATGCGCTACAACCATTGGCATCAGTTACCGTATAAGTATATGTTCCAGCATTGACATAAAACCAGCCCGTTCCGGTATACGGAGCAGTACCGCCGACAGCATTAACTCCTATCGTAGTAAATCCGCCTGGTGTACTAATAGGTAATGCTTCTGAGAGCGCCACTAATTGAGCGGGTTGGCTTAGTGTTATAATCGTTGTAGACGTCAAACCAACAGCATCATACGTAGTAATATAGTGGGTGCCATTAATCTTTGCAGTCTGGTCCCAGCTGGCTACATGATTTTGATTTGGACTCCAAACTGTAAAGTTATCAATCCCCGATTCAAACTGACCCCCACTGATTAGATTGGCACCAATTAAGGTACCTGTAGCAGTACATTCGAATACTGCAATATTATCAATATAAGTAGTTCCAGAATTTTGATTCACTTCTATTTCAACATGTGCCGCCGAACTATTAGCTGTTGGGGAGAAAATGAATTGATGATCCACTCTTGAGGTTCCGAATGATGCGCTTGGCTCATTGGTTAGAATACTTGTCATATCACCAATATACACCCTCAATAATCCTTGCTCGGTGGTGCCTAATGTAGTAAAGCGTAATACGTAGTATTTGGATGAACTCACTGCTCCCATACCTGAATAAATAGAAGTATAATTATCTACAGCTGAAGGAAAATCTACTTTTAATGAGCCTTTACCAGCATAAAGATTATATGTACCAACAGTGCTAAGAGGAGCTGTTCCTCCTGTACCCGTTACTGTGACAGATGAATAATCTCCAAAACACCGGATGGCTGTAGTTGTAGCGGTGCTTTGGAGCGTTCCATAAGGATTGCTTCCATTGACCACCGTGTTGCCATTGACAACCGTTGGGCTCGGAGAAGAAACGACAGGAGATACAACTGGCGAAACGATAGGCGAAACAATTGGCGAAACTACGGGAGTTGGGCTACTTATTGTAATTGTTGAAGAAACTGAGCACCCTTTGGCGTCATTAACATAGTATGTGTAGGTTCCGGCAACAATACCATAATAAGTTGTTGCGCCTACATATGGTGCGGTTCCGCCAGAAGCAGATACCACAACATCAGTGGTACCACCAGTCGTGGATATCGTACCGGCAGTCACCTGGATTTGCAATGGAGCAGCAGGTTGTGTTACCAGTATGGTCGTGGTGGCCGTATTGCCTGCCGCATCTTTAACCGTATAAGTCTGTGAGCCTGCGGTAGCGGAAAAATTTCCCGTTCCCGTATATGGCGCCGTACCGCCACTAGCACTTACAACTACATTAGCTGTTCCACCATAACAGGCAATAGGTCCGGCAGATGAAGTGGCCGCTAACGGGGTTGCAGTAACAGTTGAAGCGCCATTTTTAATCAGCACTTTAGAAGTATAGGGTTGTAATGTAACCGATCCGTTGTATTGAGTGCCGTCTACTCCAATATAATTCGCATCCAGTGGCACCGTTGCGGCAGATTT
>NZ_JAQBNR010000089.1 GCF_028288465.1 Ferruginibacter sp.
TCTTCCATATCGACTTCCTCTGGACCGTCGTCCCCGAACCCGTAGACCTTTCCGTAGAGGTCCGGGTTGACCGCAAGGAGTAGATCCTTGAAGTTGTCTACTCGGGCGAGTCCGCTAGCGTCTTCATCACATCGGATGAGATAGGCGAGGAGTCGGAGGTGGAGCCCGTTGATGTCGGGACCGGTGAGTCTTCCTGCGTCTCTGAGGAGTCTTGCGTACCGAAGGAGGTCCGCAGACTCCTGGAGGATAAAGAATCCACCGCCTCCAGTGCCTCTGCCTGTTTGTTAATCAGGTCGATGTACTCGGAGAAGAGATATTCGCCAACCGGCCAATACCAATTCTGCGTACAGTAGGTGAACTTAGCCCGTAGATGCTGAGCGCGGTCAGGTCCGATGGGAGGGCACCAATTCTCTTCGCCATCAACGGTGGTGAGAGATGCCGCCACGTGAGCCCAGGCATGCGCCTTCACCTGGCCGAAGGTGTCCTGGTAGTCCTTGGCGACGAGGGCAGCGATAAGCTCCTCATCAGCCTTCAGCGTACGGAAGGTCCAAGTGTGGCCCCAACGTGAAGTCGAGGCTTCGAGATGACCTAGCCACGCTAGGCCGTCTACCGCTTGGTTTACTTCCGGAGAGAAATCTTCAAAGGAGGCCAATACTGTACTTTACTTGGAGGGACTAAACTGTGACTGAGGACTGGCGACCATTGCGCATCGCCAGGGCGTCATTGGCGTCCGCGTTATCGCGGGTCATGTGCGTGTAAGCAATCGTGAGGCGCTTGGTGATCTCCATCGTTCCGATTTCGATGGTCTCCCCGTCCTCTACATTAGTGATCACGCAGTTGTGGAAGCGCTCTGCGTATGGAGTCGGGTTGATTCCACGAATCGTCGGCGGCTGAATCAGCTTCACAACGGTGATAGGGTCCTTCAGCGCGGCTACGCGGATGAAGATGTTCACGAGGTCGATGGAGCCAGCGATGTCCGCTAAAGCGTCCCACACCTTGTGGTTGTACAACTCGTAAAGCTCTAGCGTCAGAGTGCCGATGTTCTGTGCGGCTGGCGTGATGATCTCGATGGCGTAAGGCTCATCCAAGGGGTGGATTGGCGTAGGTCCCGGGCCAACTGGCGTTGGAGCGGTGTGCGCGATCTGACGGCAGAAGCCAATCGGTGATGTGCGCCAATAGAATGCCGTGAAGCCTGAGCCACCGACACGTGTACGTGCGCTCTTACCTGAGATTAGCGTCTGTGTTGTACCTTGAATAAGATCAGCCATGTTCAACCCTTACTTAGAGAGTAACTGCCGCGCTTGTAGTAGCTTGCCCACTGAGGTCTAGCGAGAAGACGACGTTGACGTAATTCAGCGGGAAAGCCGGTAGGTAGCTAAAGCGGCACTCCACTGTTGTGGGGTCATTTGTCGTTGTACGTGCTTGTACATTTGCGTACTCAACAAGCTCCCGATTCTGACGCAGGGCCTCTAGCACACCGATCACTGCATTCTTGACAACCATCGGAGCGTTACCGTCTGCGGGCACCGTGCCGATGATCTGGGTGTCAATCGTGTCGCGGATGGACTCGATCATGCGGTGCTTTGCGCGGACGACAGAGAGTTCACGGCGAGCCGTAGCGGTGTTGTCAGTGGTGAGTCCGTGACGGACCTGGATGGACGCTCCCTTAGACTCCACAACCAGAAGGCCTGCGCCAGCATCGGCGTCCTTGCTGGCCTTATCCCGTGGATCCTCGATGCTGACAAATCCGGAGAGCGCCTTGCGAGTGATTGGAGTAGCCACCGGGCGAGCCGCGACCATGCCTGCAATTGCCGCGGCGACATACTGGCCACCGAGGGTGACCTGTTGACCGGTTGGAAGTGCCCGGTTGAAGCGAGAAGGAGAGACGAGAACGGTCTGTTCTGCTACAACATCGCCAGAGGCGCGCAGCGCTGCCGCAGCGTTCTGTAGTTGGCTGGCCGTTGCGCTCTGAAGACCAGACATCAACACGATGTACTGGCCTTGTAGTTGCATGAAGCGAACGTGATTCTGATTCGCTGTGATCAATGCCTGCTGAGCATTGGTGTCCAGGTCGGTAGCGTCAAAGGCCGGGGCTAGGACATTGACATCTTCGATGTCTCGGAGGCCGATGAGGGTCGTCTGCCACGTACCGGCGGATGCGGCTTCGTTTGTGGTCGGCTGCACGCGCACGTTGCTGGTGAGCTTAAAGAGTGGCTGGCAGACGATGCTTTGAGCGCCGTTCTCAAAGGCGATGGACGCCATCGCAGATAGCGGCGTTACGACGCCATTGGCATCGAAAGCCTGTCCATAACGCTCTTCGATGGCTCCTAGGGAGTCCAGGCGCGTCGCGTAGTAGTACTTCTGTGGAAGGAAGCGGTAAGTGAAGGAGAGTACTCCACCGTTGGCCGCTAGGTTGCTAGTAGCGTGGAAGGTCAGGCTGACCCCGGTACCCGAAGCGGTAGCATTATTGGTCAGCGTGATGCTGGTGCCGCTAGCGATGGCCAAGATAGTGGTGTTGGCCGGGATGCCTGTGCCGACGACCGTCATACCTGGGGTCAATCCAGCCGTGCTGGATAGGGCGGTCACGGTTGGCGAGGTGTTGGTCGTTGTACCCGTAAGGATGATGTTTCCGGAGCCTGGCGTGATCGTAATGGTTAACTTGTCACTGGCGAGAGTCGTTGTAAAGTCAGCGCCTTCGACGTAGACACAGGATCCTGAAGCTCCAGCCGTGGGATCCAGCAGATCGCGTACACCTTCGAAGCTGGTGTTCGTGTCAACCTTCTGGAAAACCGCTCCTTGGGGAGCAGTAATCGTCTTAGGAGTGCCTGCGCTATCAAACGTGACCTGCGCCACGCCAACCTGATAGCCAGAGGCCAGGCCGACGATGCCGATCTGAGCCGAAGCCGCAAGGAGCGGGTTGACAGAAGGAGAAAATAGCTCCTGTACGTTGACGCCGGGTGGGTTGTAAGCGAGAGCCATGCTAACCTTTACCTCGTTGCATTAACGAGTTTTGAAGC
>NZ_JAQBNR010000016.1 GCF_028288465.1 Ferruginibacter sp.
TGCATCCATCCATCGCCATAGTAGCCGGTTTCATACACTGCAGTGCTCACAGCACGCCAGTCAATGGTGCCTTTACCAAGCAGAAAGCCATTTTCCTTCATGTGCAATTCGCCCACCATGTGCTTACCCAGTTTTTTAAATTCCTTTACGGTATCAAAACCTGCATCAGCAGTATTACGAAAGTCATAATATACTTTTATATTTTTTGAACCTACCTTATCAATGATATCCATATGCTCATCTGCATCCAGGTAAGATTCTATGCCCAGTGTGATCCCGTTCTTTTCTGCATGCGGCGCTACTTTCTTTAAACGGCTGATCACTTCTTTTTTTCCGGCGGCATCATTGCGTAGGTCATTGTTGCTGAAGAACGCCAGCAGTACCATTGAAACATTTAAATTTTTGGCTACATCCACGCTGTCCCAAACCCATTCTTCTGTGCGGGCATCTGATTTGTACGGCACGGCATTCAATTCGCCAATGGCAAGACTCGAAATTTTAACACCTGTTTTTTTAGATGCATCAAGATATTGCTGCTGCAAACTTTTATCACGCAAATGCAGGTTATTTTCCAGCGACCCCATGTTTACCATGATGCCATCCAACCCTATCTGCTTTGCAATATCAAAAGCTCCGATATCACTGCTTTTGCCCAGGCTCCAGTCGCAGGCCCCTATTTTAAAAATATTTTTTTTATTCTCAACACTGGCAATGGTGTCAAAAGCATTTCCTGGAAAGACAGCCAGTAAGGCAGCATGTTTAAGTAACTGTCGGCGTGTAAGCATATCGGCAATTTGAATGGCAGAATATTCTGCTCATAAATATAGCATAGGTTTTCAGTGAATAACAAAGTCACTGAAAATATTTTGCAACCCTGCCGGATTTGTGAAATCTGATTGAAAAGTAAGCACCGTTTAGAGCCATAGAGCAAATCGCAATTCAGCTAAATCTTTCTGTAACTAGCAAATGCCCTTTCTTCTTTTGTAAAACCAACCTTTGGATAATAAGTCATTGCCTCAGGAACAGAAAGCAGCAGAACCATTGTTTGTTCTCCTGCTTTTTCCCTTGTAAGCTCAATCAATTTTTTGCCGATGCCTTCTTTTTGATAACCCGGTTGTACTGCAAGATCTGCGAGGTAGCAACTCCAGCACCAGTCCGTAATACAGCGGGATACTCCAACCAATGTTGCTCCATCCCAGGCCGTAATGACCAGGTTAGAATGAGCGTACATTTTTTTTATCCGCTCTGCATCCCCGGTCGGTCTTGGTAAACCAGCATTATTATATAAGGTGATTACCTGTTCTGCTGTTGGTATTACATCTTCTTTATAAACAATCGGCATAACTGAAATTTGTTATTCTAAAAAGATAGTACAAAATACTTATTTTCTGCAGCCCGTAAAAAACCCAATCATTAATTGTTCAATAGTAAAAGGCCCTCCCCTCAAATTTTTGATTTGTACACCTAATCCTTAAACATCAACACCAGCTGATCTGCAATTGCTTCCAGCAAATCCCTTTCAATATTTTTGTCTGCTTCCATGTCATCCGGGCTTACCACCGCACGGAAATATCCCTCCTCATCAGGCTCAAACGAAATAATTTTTCCTTTCACGTCCACTATTATTTTATAACTATATCCCGCAGTAACTAACTCAGCAGAAAAATGGTGATGTGTTGCATTGTATTGCAGGGGTATGTCAAAAAAATTATCCATGTAAATATTTTCAGCGACAAGGTAAGGTCATTTTTATACATGTCGCAACATCAATTCGTCTGCAAAATCTTGCAAAAAAAAATGCTTTGTGTAAAGTGCTTTTTGCCAAAATCAAAAGTGAACATTTTATAGAAAATATTGGCATGCTTTTTTAGCTCTTGATTGCTGCCGATATTACAAGTAGTTAATTCACCCTGTGATATCTATAAACAATAACCACAAAAATTACCCTTATCATGATTAACCGGTAGGTGACCCAGGCACATCAATACAATAGCGTACAGGTATAGCAATACACTGCTGTTACAAATAGCAAAATTCTTATTATCCAAATTGATTTATCATACTTAAAATTGTTAACCGAATGTTATCAGAATCAAAAAGAACGCAGACAATGGATTCAACCGATATATTTAAAAAAGTGGATTAAGGCTTAACAATAGTTATGCCGGCTACTGTGAGCGTGTTGTTCTGTAAATTCCTTGTGTTGTGACAAAAAAACGGGGAAAAATATGGACACTTTTGGTAGACTCTTAACGAATAATATTTAAAATCAATATTTTTTAAACCAGATCCAATACTAATAAATCCTTTTATACATGCCTGTCAACAAGCCCCTTAAGATTCTAATTATTGATGATGATGAAGATGATTTTTTTATTACAAGTGAGTTAATAAAAAAAATAGATAATGGCTATTTATTCACCATTGACAGCTGCTCATTTTATAAAGAAGCATTGGACAAAATCTGCAAAGGTGAATATGATGTTTATTTTGTTGATTACAAGCTGCGTGGACAGACAGGTTTAGAGCTCATCCACGAAGCTATTAAGAATGGTTGTGAAGAACCCTTAATACTACTCACCGGTATTGGCAACAGGGAAATTGATGTATTAGCCATGCAGGCAGGTGCAGTGGACTATCTTGTTAAATCTGAACTTACAACAGAAAAATTAGAACGTTGTATACGCTATGCATTAGAGCGGTTTACTTATCTAAAAGCCCTCCGTGCCAATGAACAAAAATTCCGGAACTTTTTTGAAAATTCCCGTGACGGTGTTTTTATGGCAGACGAGCAGCTGATGTTTAAAGATGTAAACCATGCCGCTTCATTGCTGTGCGGATACACAAAAGAAGAAATGCTTCACTTAAGCATTTATGATTTATTGGCGGACGAAGAAAACCAGCATTTAATTGAAAAGGAGTTGGCTGCAGCCGGTGAGTTATCTGATAAAGAATTGGATTTATACACCAAAAACCGGGAACGAATTAATTGCATTGTTTCTGTTACACGTGAAAAAGATGGCAAGGGCAATTTGTATATGCAGGGTATTATTCATGATATAACAAGTTTAAAAAAAGCAGAAAAAATTACCCTTCAAACCGAAAAATTAAAATCCACACAACGGTTTGTGCGCATCCTCGCCCATGAAGTACGCAACCCGCTTAACAATATTTACCTTTCGTCAGACCAGCTGACGTCATTGATCCAGGCGGAAGAACCTGCCTTTTTGCTGGATATTATCACACGCAACAGCAAACGCATCGGAAACCTTATAACCGAACTGCTAAATTCCGCTAGGCCAGCAGAAATCATTCTCGATAAAATTTGCCTCCGCTCAGTAATTGAGGAAAGTATCAATAGTGCGTCAGACAGAATTATGCTTAAAAACATTCGCCTGGAACGTAACTATACCATGGATAGCTTATGGATCATGGGGGATTTTGAAAAGCTGAAACTCGGCTTTGTAAATATTATCATTAATGCAATTGAAGCCATGAAAGACAATGAAGGGAAACTAACGATTGGCATAAAAAATGACAATGCCAATTATGTAGTTACAATTAACGATAACGGCAGTGGTATCAGTGAAGAAAATATCACTAAATTATTTGAGCCTTATTTTACTTCCAAATCAAACGGCATGGGATTGGGACTTGCTGCTACATTGAATATTTTTCAATCGCATTCGGCACTCATAGAAGTGCAATCGAAAATTAATCATGGCACCAGCTTTATTATTAATATAAAAAAAATGAGCGTGTAAATAATTAAAAAATCATGCTAAAGAAGCATTTACACCTGCCCGGAAAAAAGTTTATAATATGACTGTTCAGCTGGTTGACAACCTATTTACAATATGAATACACAATCTTGAGCATCCTGTTTATCAAAAGCAATTAAAACCATTTTATCCAATTTTAACACTGTTCAAAATCACGCAATGGCCAATAACAAATCTAAAAACCTAACCTCTGGCAATGGCACTGCTTCCAGCGATCTAAGTGGCACTGCAATGCTTACGGACGATTTACCCGCGGCTGCTAAAAAAAATACGAAGCAGTATAAGGAACCATCTTTTCAAAATGATGAATTGAATGCAAGGGATTTATTGCAGGTTTTAACGGAAGTTAAAAACGGCAATTTTACCGTGCGTATGCCAATTGACCAGGTAGGATTGAGCGGAAAGATTTGTGATACGCTCAATGAAATTATTTCGCTCAACGAAAAAATGATGCAGGAATTTACCAGGGCAGGCAGCACCATCGGTAAACAGGGTAAGTTAACTCAGCGCATTGAAGTGCCCAGTGGCAGAGGATCCTGGAGCACCGGTGTAGATTCTTTAAATACATTGATTTCCGACCTGGTACATCCCACCATCGAAATTGCGCATGTAATCAGTTCGGTGGCCAAAGGTAATCTGAGCCAGGAAATGCCATTGGAAATTGGCGGCCATACGTTACAGGGCGAATTTTCCAGGATTGCAAAAGAGGTGAATGACATGGTAAAACAATTGAATCTTTTTTCAATGGAAGTTACCCGTGTGGCAAGGGAGGTTGGCTCTGAAGGGAAATTGGGAGGCCAGGCAAAAGTTAAGGGTGTAGGTGGCGTGTGGAAAGACTTGACGGATTCTGTAAATCAAATGGGTAGTAACCTTACAGCCCAGGTAAGAAATATTGCGGAGGTAACCACCGCCGTTGCAAAAGGTGATTTATCGAAAAAAATAACGGTGGATGTAAAAGGAGAAATCCTGGAATTAAAAAATACCATCAACACCATGGTGGATCAGCTCAACTCTTTCTCTTCGGAAGTTACCCGTGTGGCGCTGGAAGTAGGAACAGAGGGAAAGCTTGGCGGGCAGGCGCAGGTAAAAGGGGTGGCTGGTACCTGGAAAGACTTAACAGATTCTGTAAATCAAATGGCCAGTAACCTTACCGGCCAGGTAAGAAATATTGCAGAGGTAACTACCGCCTTTGCCAAGGGTGATTTATCCCGCCAGATTACGGTGGATGTAAAAGGCGAAATCCTGGAATTAAAAAATACCATCAATACCATGGTGGATCAGCTCAATTCTTTTTCCGGTGAAGTTACCCGTGTAGCACGTGAAGTAGGCTCTGAAGGAAAACTCGGCGGACAGGCAAAAGTAAAAGGCGTGGGTGGTGTATGGAAAGACTTAACGGATTCTGTAAACCAGATGGCGAGTAACCTCACAGGCCAGGTGCGTAACATCGCAGAAGTAACCACGGCGGTGGCAAAAGGCGATCTGTCAAGAAAAATTACCGTGGATGTAAAGGGCGAAATTCTTGAATTAAAAAACACCATCAACACCATGGTGGATCAGCTCAATTCCTTCTCTTCGGAAGTTACCCGTGTGGCATTGGAAGTAGGTACAGAAGGTAAACTAGGCGGCCAGGCGCAGGTAAAAGGCGTGGCCGGTACCTGGAAAGATTTAACGGATTCTGTAAATGGTATGGCCAGTAGTTTAACAGGCCAGGTGAGGAATATTGCAGAGGTAACAACGGCGGTGGCAAAAGGTGACTTATCAAGAAAAATTACGGTGGATGTAAAAGGAGAAATCCTGGAGTTAAAAAATACCATCAACACCATGGTGGATCAGCTGAACTCATTTGGTTCGGAGGTTACCCGTGTGGCAAGAGAAGTAGGGTCAGAAGGTCGTTTGGGCGGACAGGCCGATGTGCCCGGCGTAGGTGGAACATGGAAAGATTTGACTGACTCGGTAAACATTATGGCGGGCAATCTTACAAGCCAGGTACGCAATATTGCCGAGGTAACTACGGCCGTAGCAACCGGTGATTTATCAAGAAAAATTGACGTGGATGTAAAGGGTGAAATCCTTGAATTGAAAAATACCATCAACACCATGGTGGATCAGTTGAGGGGTTTTGCATCGGAAGTTACCCGTGTGGCAAGGGAAGTAGGTAGCGAAGGAAAGCTAGGCGGACAGGCCACTGTAGAAGGTGTGGGTGGTGTTTGGAAAGACCTTACCGATTCAGTAAATGGAATGGCGAGTAACCTTACCGGCCAGGTGAGGAATATTGCGGAGGTTACCACGGCCGTTGCTAAAGGCGACTTGTCCAGAAAAATTACGGTGGATGTAAAGGGTGAAATCCTTGAATTAAAAAACACCATCAATACCATGGTGGACCAGTTAAATGCCTTTGGTTCAGAAGTTACCCGTGTGGCACGTGAAGTAGGGTCAGAAGGTAAGCTGGGTGGCCAGGCGGATGTACCCGGCGTAGCAGGCACCTGGAAAGATTTGACCGACTCTGTAAATAAGATGGCCAGTAACTTAACCAGCCAGGTGAGGAATATTGCGGAGGTGACCACAGCGGTTGCCAATGGTGATTTATCAAGAAAAATCGGGGTGGATGTAAAAGGCGAAATCCTGGAATTGAAAAATACCATCAACACCATGGTGGATCAGCTAAGGGGGTTTGCATCGGAAGTAACCCGTGTGGCAAGGGAGGTGGGTACCGAAGGTAAATTAGGCGGACAGGCCAACGTACCCGGTGTTGCCGGAACATGGAAAGACCTGACCGATTCTGTAAACCAGATGGCGGGTAACCTCACAGCTCAGGTAAGAAATATTGCTGAAGTGGCCATTGCCGTGGCGAATGGAGATATGTCGAAGAAAATTACGGTGGATGTGCGGGGAGAAATTTTACAGCTGAAAGAAACCCTCAACACTATGGTGGATCAGCTGCGGGCTTTTGCATCGGAAGTAACCCGTGTGGCACGTGAAGTAGGTACCGATGGTAAACTCGGCGGACAGGCTTTTGTACCGGGTGTTGCAGGTACCTGGAAAGATTTAACCGACTCCGTAAACCAGATGACGGGCAACCTGACCGCACAGGTAAGAAATATTGCGGAAGTAACCAAAGCGGTGGCTTCCGGTGACCTTTCAAAAACGGTGGCCATTGATGTAAAAGGAGAAATCCTGGATTTAAAAAATACCATCAATACCATGGTGGAACAATTGAACTCCTTCGCTTTTGAAGTAACCCGTGTGGCACGTGAAGTGGGTACCGAAGGTAAGCTTGGCGGACAGGCAGAAGTGCGGGGAGTAGGTGGTACCTGGAAGGATTTAACGGACAGTGTGAACATGATGGCATCTAACCTTACCAACCAGGTACGGGGTATTGCAAAAGTAGTAACGGCGGTGGCGACAGGTAACCTCAAACAAAAGCTCGCCATTGTTTCCCGCGGTGAAGTGGCGCAGTTGATTGATACCATCAACGAGATGATTGATACGCTGGCATTATTTGCAGACCAGGTAACAACGGTAGCCCGTGAAGTAGGGGTGGACGGGCGTTTGGGCGGACAAGCTTCGGTGCCAGGCGCTTCGGGTATCTGGAAAAATCTTACAGAGAACGTAAATCAATTGGCGCAAAATCTTACTACGCAGGTGAGGTCCATTTCTGAAGTTGCCTCGGCGGTAACCAAAGGAGATCTTACCCGTACCATCCGGGTTGAGGCAAAGGGTGAGGTGGAAGCATTGAAGGATACCATCAACCAGATGATCGCCAATCTTAAAGAGACCACGCTGCGTAACCAGGAACAGGACTGGCTGAAATCGAACCTTGCAAAATTTACCCAAATGCTGCAGGGCCAGAAGGATTTGAAGACCGTTACACAACGTATTTTATCCGAACTGGCACAGGTTGTTACCGCCCATTACGGCGCATTCTACATCTTAAAACAAAATGAAGACACGCAAGCTGTAAAGCTCAGCCTGTTTTCTGCATACGGCTATAAATCAGAAAAAAATATTCCTACCGAATTTGCTATTGGAGAAGGTTTGGTAGGCCAGGTGGCTTTTGAAAAAGAAAGAATTATCTTATCCAATGTACCGGGCAATTATATCAAGATAAGCTCTGGATTGGGAAGAGCAAAACCAACCAACTTGATCATATTGCCGGTATTATTTGAAAACAAGGTGAAGGCGGTGATTGAACTGGCATCGCTGGATGTGTTCAGTGAAACCCATATTGACTTTTTGGAACAACTTACAGAAAGTATCGGTATTGTAATTAATACAATCGAGGCCAACTCCCGTACAGAAGAATTGTTAACTCAATCGCAGTCACTGGCAGGTGAATTAAAAATACAGCAGGAAGAGTTGAGCCGCACCAATGATGAATTACAGGATAAAGCACTGCTGCTGGTGAAGCAAAAAAATGAAGTAGAAGACAAGAACAGGGAAGTAGAGGAAGCCAGGAAGTCGCTGGAAGAAAAAGCCGAGCAGCTTACGCTTACTTCCAAATACAAATCGGAGTTTTTGGCCAACATGTCGCATGAATTAAGAACGCCATTGAACAGCCTCTTAATTCTTGCCCAGCAATTATACGAAAATGCAGAAGGTAACCTGAATGATAAACAGATCCGCTATGCCAAAACCATTCACTCCTGCGGCGATGATTTAATTCAGCTGATCAATGATATCCTGGATCTTTCCAAGATTGAATCCGGTTTTATTACAGCCAATATTTCACCTGTCCGGTTTGCAGAAATTGCCGCCTTTGCAGAAACTACATTTAAACCAATTTCTGAGGCAAGACACCTGCGTTTCAATATCGAAACGGACGCCAACCTGCCTGCTTCCATGGAAACCGACGTACAGCGCCTGAACCAGATATTGAAAAACCTGTTATCTAACTCATTTAAGTTTACGGAGAAAGGAGAAGTAAAATTAAAAATTTATGAAGCGCATAAAAACTGGAAAGCAGGTAATGTAAATTTAGACAACGCAAAAAAAGTGGTGGCCTTCGCCATCAGCGATACAGGTATTGGTATTCCACAGGAAAAACAGAACATCATATTTGAAGCGTTTCAACAGGCAGAAGGATCTACCAGCCGAAAATACGGCGGCACCGGCCTGGGGCTTTCCATCAGTCGTGGTTTAGCGGACCTGTTGGGTGGTACAATTGAACTGGAAAGTAACACCTCACAGGGAAGCACGTTCACTTTATTTTTACCTGTAGTTGATAACATCACCAGCATCAAAAAAGTGCCCACAGAAAATCTGAATGCTTACCAGCAATTTCACCTTGGCCCCGATGCTACTGAAATAGATACTTTGTTACATTCTATCCGCGTAACAAGCGAAGGTGACTCAAAAAACCTGGCGATCGTAAATGAAATGATCAATGAAACGGGTGACGACAGAACAAATATTTCAGCAGGCGATAAGGTATTACTGGTTGTAGAAGATGATTTGCGTTTTGGAAAAATCATTATTGAAAAAGCGCATAAAAATAATTTAAAAGCGGTAGTAGCAGTAAGCTATATTGAAGTGTTTGATTTTATCAACCGCTTTGCCCCAATTGCCATTACACTGGACGTAAAACTACCTGATACCAGCGGATGGAAAGTGTTGGACCTTTTAAGGAACGATCTTAATTACCGCCACATTCCCATTCACCTTATTTCGGGTGAAGAAAACAGGAACCTGGCCTTAAAACGGGGTGCCCGCAGCTTCCTCTTAAAGCCCCTGGACAATGATTCGCTGAATGAATTATTTGGAGATATTGTGACCTTCAATGAAAAGGCTACCAAGAAAATTTTGGTGGTGGAAGACAATGAGCTTGAATCTTCCCAGATAGCAAAAATGCTGGAAAGCGATTACATGAAAGTAGATATCGCCGCTACCGGTAAATCAGCCATCAGTCAGCTATTGGCGTTTGATTATGATTGCATTATTTTAGATTATACACTACCCGATGTGTCAGGAACTGACCTGGTAAATGAAGTGGCGGAGGTAAAGAAAAAATTAACACCGGTAATTGTTTATTCAGCCAAAGACTTCACTAAAAAAGAGCTGCACGATTTAAATCAAGCCTCCAATAGTGTATTGTTGAAAGGTGTTAATTCACTGGAACACCTGCTGGAAGAAACGGTGTTACAACTGCACATCAACCACAAGGAATTGGCTGCAGATAAACGCAGGGTGATTGAAAATATCAGGATGAAGGAAGATATTTTAACCGGTAAAAACATATTGGTAGTAGATGATGATGTTCGTAATTTATTTGCCCTTACCACCGTTTTTGAGCGCTATAATATCAACGTAATTACTGCTGAAAGTGGTAAGGAAGCCATCGAAATAATTAACGACGGGCAAACAAAAACGGATATGGTATTGATGGATATTATGATGCCGGAAATGGATGGGTACGAAACCACTCAAAAAATAAGACGGGAACATAAAAACAGCACCTTACCCATCATTGCAGTAACAGCCAAAGCAATGAAAGGCGACAGGCAAAAATGTATCGAGGCTGGCGCATCTGACTATATTACAAAGCCACTGAAAATTGATCAGCTGCTTTCGTTAATGCGGGTTTGGTTTTATAAATAAATAAACAGGGATCAATGAAGCAAAGAATTCTTTTAGTGGATGACCGGGAGGACAACCTGTTTTCGATGGAAACCATTCTGGAGGCAGATGGATACGAATTTGTAAAAGCCAGTTCCGGACGCCAGGCTTTAAAAATATTGTTGGCTGAATTTGACTTTGCGCTTATTCTGATGGACGTAAAAATGCCTAACCTCAATGGTTTTGAAACGGCCGCCTTGATATATGAACGGGAAAAATTAAAGCACATTCCGATTATTTTTATAACCGCCAATACCTATGGAGAAGAAAATATTTTTAAAGGCTACCGCACCGGCGCTGTCGATTATATATATAAACCGGTAAACCCTGATTTGCTGCGTGCAAAAGTGGCCGTGTTTGTAGACTTGTATAAAAAAAATCAACAGCTATTGCTGCAGGAAAAAAAATTAACAGCCATTAATAGAAGCCTGCAGAACGAGATCAATGACCGCAAGGCTTCTGAAGAAAAAATTATTGAGCTGAACCACCGGCTATTAAAAAATATTGACGGGCTTGAAAAAGCCAACAGGGAACTGGACAGGTTTGCCTTTATGGCTTCGCACGATTTACAGGAACCATTAAGAAAGATACTGGCCTTCACCGACCGGTTGTACATCCGGCATAAAGACAAGTTGGATGAAGATGGCCTTTTTAATATTGACCGCATTCAAAAGTCCGCGGCACGCATGCAGGAGCTTATAAAAGATATTCTTACTTTTTCAAGATATTCTTCGCAGCAGGATCATTTTGAGCAGGTAGATTTAAACCTGCTGCTGCAGGATGTGGTGGACGACCTTAAACCAATGGTAGCAGAAAAAAAAGCCCGCATTGAAATTTCCGGTCTGCCTGTTTTATTTGTAAACCCGGGCCTTATAAAACCACTTTTCTCAAACCTGTTAAGCAACTCGCTTAAGTATTGTAAAAAAGACGAGCCCCCTTTTATTAGAATTTACACTGCAGATGCTGACAATGGAGGCAGGGATGCCGGAACGCAAACAAAATATTGCAGGATACATGTAAACGACAATGGCATTGGCTTCGGGCAACAATATGCAGAACAAATCTTCGAAATGTTTCAGCGGCTGCACTCCAATACCGAGTACGAAGGTACTGGCATAGGGTTGGCACTTTGTAAACTGATTGCTGAAAAACACAACGGTTTTATTAGCGCTTTAAGCAAGGAAAGTGAAGGCAGCACTTTTATTGTTTCGTTGCCCTTGCATCAGGAGGTAACGAGAAAGGAAATTGCATAATATTTTTTTCTGCCTGCATCCCCCAGGTTCAGGCCAGCAGGTTTTTTAGATAATTGATGAGCCCTGTAAAGTCGGGTGGTTTTACAAAAAAATTAAAAGCACCCAGCGCATGGCTTTCATCTATAAACGCTTTGTTGGATGAGGTAGAGTAAATGATGACGGGAATATTTTCCAGGAAGGAGGTTTTTTTAATTTCGGCCAGGCATTTCAATCCGTTCATCACCGGCATATTTAAATCTAGAAAAATAAAATCGGGTAATTCAAATAAGCCACCTTTTAACAAAAACAAGGCTTCCTCCCCATTTTTTGCCATAATACACTTGATAGCAGGGTTTATTTCAATCAAGGCCTCTGAAAAAAGCATACGGTCATCTTCATCATCTTCAGCCAAAAAAAACAGGATATTTTTTATCATAGACTTGGGGTCGACTTCAGGCCGTTAAAGATAGTGTAAGGCTAACAATATTTACAGCACAAAAAGAAAAAATTTACCGACTTTTTTATAAAGAAAAGGAATAGGCCTGAAGTAATTAAAAAAATTCATCCAACTGGCTTTCTTTTTAATTTTTTTGATGAAGCTGGTCCACAACAGAGGCCTGCACCTGGGCAGATTGCCCTCCAACTCGAAAAAATAATTTTCATAATTATGTTGATGGCTGATGCTATTTTTGCACTTTTTTTAAGTAATTATCGGTATCAAAGCTGTGCAACCTGTATTTATTTCCGGCTTTACAATTACACCGTTTTACAACCTGTAGCAATACCGGTACGTTGCAGGATGGTTACTATAACCCATACTGAACTCACCGGGTTTTATTTGACTTTTAGTTATTACCTTCATCAATAAAAATATACCGGCATGAAGTTAACGAATGACATGCTACCTGACTATAGATAATATTAATATCCCTTAAAAAAAGCATGAGCACGAACAAAAAAATAAAGCCCTGCACAAGTATCACAAATCGGGCGACGCAATTAATAATGGTACTACTATTGGTATTGTCAATATCCACAACTGCCCAAATAAGTTTTACTGCGGGCGAGCTAAAATTGAGCATCAATGAGCTGGGAAGTGTAACTGAAATCACCAATACACTGATGGGTAACAATGTATTGGCCAAAGATACAGCTGCTCCTTTAATGATATTGGTGAGTAACAATACCAGGTACCTGCCCTCCGCGATGTTGTATAACAAGGCACAACATACAATTAGGTTAACTTATAAAGCCTCCGGTGTAACCATTGATATTAAAGTGCAGGAAAAGCCAGGCCATCTTGTGATGGAAATTATAAAAGCCGTACCTGCTGAAAAAATAGATGCCGTAGTATGGGGGCCCTATCCAACGGTAATTAACAAAACAATAGGTGAAGTAATCGGCGTGGTACGGGATGGCAGTATATCCGTCGGCATACAGGTGCTGAATATAAAAACACTGGGCGGCAATTATCCCAACAGCGAGGGCAGTACAGATCAAAGAGGCATTGCCGCCGTTGGCAAACCATGGGGCAGTGTATTACAGGCCTATGCTATTAACCGCAACCGCACCCGCAGGGTAGATGCATGGGGTGGTCAGTTTAAAAATATGCCGGTAGCGGCGATGAAGGGCGAATCGGTAGCCGGCAGTAAAATAGCTTTCTTCACCTGCGATGAACCAAAAACACTGGACAGGCTGGAGCAGATTGAACTGGCAGAAAATCTCCCTCATCCAACTATAAATGGAATCTGGTTTAAAAAATCTTCCCTGTTCGGCCGGTCGTATATCATTTCTTCTTTCAATGAAAACAATGTTGATGAGATGATTGGTTATACTAAAAGAGCTGGATTAATTTCACTGTACCATGAAGGTCCGTTTAAGAGCTGGGGACATTTTATATTGGATAGTACACAGTTTCCCCACGGCAAAGCCGGGTTGAAACAA
The DNA here is from genome assembly GCF_028288465.1 of Ferruginibacter sp. Classification (GTDB taxonomy): domain Bacteria; phylum Bacteroidota; class Bacteroidia; order Chitinophagales; family Chitinophagaceae; genus Ferruginibacter. Next base: position 13,571 of record NZ_JAQBNR010000016.1, read on the forward strand.
TGCGTAGATAAAGCCCACGCCGCCGGTTTAATGGTGGGCATGCATACACTGACTAATTTTATTAATACCAATGATCCTTACATTACACCCATACCCGACGACCGGTTAAGTATTACCGGCGCTGCTGCATTAACAAACGACATTGATGCTGCAGCCAAAGAAATAGAAGTGAAATCTCCTGAATATTTTAACCAGCAACAAAACAATAGCCTGCACACAATAAAAATTGGCAAAGAACTGATCCGTTACAAAACAGTCAGCGCTACTACACCCTATATAATAACCGACTGCCAGCGGGGCGCATTCGGCACCAGGGCTGCTATACATAAGGCAGGAGATGTCGCCGGAAAATTATTCGATCACCCGTATGAAGTATTTTTTCCAGACATTGATATGCAAAGGGAAACCGCTAAAAACATCGCCAGCTTAATGAACGAAACAGGTGTTGACCATTTGGATTTTGACGGTATTGAAGGCGGCCTCGCCTCAGGCCAGGGCGATTATGGAACAGAGTTATTTGCAAAAGACGTATATGACAATGTGCATCATGATTTTATTTGTGGCACAAGCCGCAGTCTTACGTACTTCTGGCACATGTGCTCATACTATAACTGGGGCGAACCGTGGTATGGTGGTTTTAATGAAAGTATGCAACAGTACCGCATAGATAACCAGGGTTTGTTCGACAGAAATTATATGCCGCATATGCTCGGCTGGTATCTTCTCTCAGACAACACTACTATGGCTGAAATGGAATGGATGCTCTCAAGATCAGCCGGCTATGGAGCCGGCTTTGCAATGGTGATAAAACCGGCTTCCATCAAAAAAAATCCATTGGCGCCCGAACTGCTTGATGCCATCCGCGAATGGGAAACGGCGAGAAATGGAGGTGCTTTTTCAAAAGAGCAGCAGGAAAGACTCAAGGATCCAAAAAATGAATTTCATTTAGAAAAAATTGCAGATGGCAAATGGAATCTGACCCAATTTGCAGTATCACCTGTTTTTGTAAGAGAAAAATTTATAAGGCAGCCCGGTGAACCGACCTGCACCACCTGGAACTATCAACAGCAATGGAAGGAGCAAACGCTCCAGTTTCGGTTAACAGTTAAAGGCAAAGAAGGCAGCGTTAGCAATATAAAAATGCAGTTGGATAACTATGCTGAAATTAAAATACCGTTGGAGCTAAGTACGGGAGAAACAGCCGTGTGCGATGGAACTACCTCGCTTAAAATATATGATGCAAAAGGAAAACTAAAAGCTACACAACAACTACCAGGCTTACCGCCGGTTTTGGCAAATGGCAGCCACAGGGTGGTCGTTGATTGTACTTTTGGAGGTGAAGAACCACCAACATTAGCAATGCAGTTTAAAGGAAAAATGGTAACTGAAACCTGCGCCATCAGTAAATTGTAAATTCCGTTGTACTTTGCCATTGTCTGTATGCAGCTTACGAAACCATTTGTTGAAAGATCTGAAATGCTTCAAACTTGTCAATTTTATTTACCCCGTACGTTATAATATCATGTGAACCGACACCTGGCCAGGGTAATGCACTTTGGATGCAGCGTTTGATTTATTGAGTAGGAATTATCAAAAAAAAAATTCCATACCTGGTAAAAATAACTGGCATTGAACAGGTGACTTAACACTTGTAGAAATTAGCAACGCGGTACTGTTTAACAAACCGAAGCAGATCCCCAATATTTCCGGAGCAATATTTATCAATAAAGATCGCTGTTTCCTGAATAAAAAAGCCGCCTCATTCGCATGAAACGGCTTCTTTATCTATATCTAAAAATGATCGGTGAAGATCTGTACTTAAGCTAGGCCAGCGCTGCAGCCGCCTCTTTGGTTGCCACTTTTGGTTCAGTTACAACTGCAGATTTAACTGTTTTTACAATACGGGCAGCCACTTTATATGGATCTGCTGCACTGTTTGGCCTGCGGTCTTCCAGCCATCCTTTCCAGCCTTTTTCCACGGCTCCGATTGGAATTCTGATAGATGCTCCCCTGTCGGAAACACCATATTTGAATTCGTCGATAGACGCTGTTTCATGCTTACCGGTCAGGCGAAGATGGTTATCGGCGCCATATACAGCGATGTGCTCTTTGATAACAGGACGGAAGGCTTCACAAATTTGCTCGAACGTTTCACGGCTTCCGCAGGTTCTTAATGTATGGTTGGAGAAGTTGGCATGCATACCACTTCCGTTCCAGTCAAGGGCTCCCAATGGTTTACATTCCCAGTTGATAGAAATACCGTATTTTTCACCGATTCTTTCCAGTAAATAACGGGCGATCCAAATCTGGTCTCCAGCTTCTTTTGCACCTTTTGCAAAAATCTGGAACTCCCACTGGCCGGTAGCCACTTCGGCATTGATGCCTTCTACATTCAGACCTGCTTCAAGGCAAACATCCAGATGCTCTTCTACCATATCGCGGCCGAATGCATTTTTAGCGCCTACTGAGCAATAATAGGGTCCCTGCGGACGTGGATAGCCACCTTCAGGAAAACCAATTGGTTTATCTGTTTCTGTATTCCATAAAAAATATTCCTGTTCAAATCCAAACCAAAAATCATTGTCATCATCTTCAATCAACGCCCTTCCATTGCTTGGATGTGCCGAACCGTCAGATGACAATACTTCGCACATTACAAGGAAACCATTTTTACGCTGTGGATCAGGTACTATGTAAACTGGCTTTAGCAAGCAGTCTGATGAACCTCCCGGAGCCTGTTCAGTAGAAGAACCGTCGAAGGACCACACAGGGCAATCTTCCAGTTTACCGGAAAAATCTTTTTCAATTTTTGTTTTGCTGCGCAGGCTCTGAATTGGTTTATAACCGTCAAGCCAGATGTACTCTAATTTTGAGGATGCCATGGTGGTAAATTTATTTTTTAAAAAATGATTTTCTTACTGGACGAGGTCCGCTGTCACCTTTTAGTTCAAAAAACAGGCTTTACTTTGTATCCATATCCAAGTAGTTAGCAATAACCCGTTGTTTTAAAGTTTGACGGCCCGAAAATAGTAAACTTTTTTAAAAAATATACATGTTATTAAAATAATTATGTTATTCAGTTGCTAATAATGTTAATAACCTTGATTCTTTACCTGCAAATAATAACTTTTTATAATTTTTATTAAACAATTTGACCTATTTTCAATTGATTTTGAAAATTATATTTAATTTTAATATTATTAAGGATAGGGTTTAAAAGTTTCGATTTCACTTTCTCTTAAGTTACTTCGGTCCTTTTGCATTAGCATGACAATATTATTCCGTTAGGGCATCCATCCATAGCTCCGCAAAAAAGCAATCAGGCGTGGATCATTCGCATCCATTGCCGGAATCCAGTTGCTGACCTTTTCCCTGTTCCACCAACGTTCGGGTTTGTCACCTGCTTTCGCAAAACTATAGCGGTATAAAACCGCCCGGATATAGTGCGGTGGTTTATCGGGAAATGGATTAGATGCAAACAAGCCAACTGCACCGGGGTCGTTGTGCAGCAGCTTCCACTGCAGGTGCAAAGTCCATGGATAATCATCCGGCGAGCCCATAGCGGCAAACCACATTTGCCAGTCGAGCCGCAAGTGATAAGGCGCTATTTGCTGCGGCCGTTTATCCGGCAAAACCGGGAGGCCCTTGTAGAGGTAGGGCTTCCAGTTAGCCTTGTCTGTTGAATCCGAATCCACCGTTCCCTCAAATACTACATTAAAACGCTCCTTTCCTACACTGCCAAATGCACCATAGGTATTTACAAGGTCCAGCGGATCAAATGACCTGTTCATTACCTGCCCGGGCGACACCATGTTAAGTGCGGGCTGAATACTGAGCAACGCGATGACAATTGCTATACCCCAGGCTGTGTTTACCATAGGTGTTGAAATGACGGCATTGGCGGCCGCAGCTTCAGCTTGATTGACCAGGCGCCGTGGAAGCAATCTGCGCCAGAAGTCATCATCAAAGCAAGCCAGTGCAGGAACAATGGTAAGCCAGTTTAAAAATGAGAGATTGCCACTGAGGATAAGGTTAAACTGGAATAAGATAATGACAATGCCTGCAATGTGGCGTGCTACCCGTGGCCAGAAAACAACAAATGGTGCGGCCAGTTCTGCCAGCCAGTTAAACCATACGCCCAGTTTGAGCGCCTTATGCGGCAGGAAGTGAAACCAGCGGCTCAGCGGCCCGGGTATGGGCTGCGTTTCAAAATGATAATAAAGGGCGGTGCTGTTGCGCCACACTTCATCGCCCCGTACTTTTATTAACCCTGCGCCAAGCATCAGCCGAAAAATAATCCAGCGGAATAACCCAATAATAATAACAGGTGGCGGCCGTTTAGGAAAAGGCCGCATATCCAGCAAAGGGCAAAGAAAGATGGCAAGGAAACCGGTTTCTGTAAGTTGTATTTCCCAGCCAAACCCATACCACTCCTGCCCCACATGAACAATAGATAAGTACAGCAGCCAGAGCACGCCCATCATCACAGCGTTGGCGTAACCACACACTACAATAAGCGAAAGTATCAACCCAGCCCATGAAACCATCAGCAACATCGCATCGGAATGGCCAAACCAAAAGATGGATGGCAAACGAAAAAAGCCACCGGCTTTACCCAGCGAGTTGCTGATTTGCTGTAAATAACTATCAACCGGGGTCAGTCCGTCTTTACCAATTAAAGGAATAATTTGATTAACGGCTACTAAGAAAGCAATGGCATAAACAGCGCCCAGTAAACGCAATATCATAAAGCGGGTGAGCCAGTACGTTGGGGCCGCAACAGGCATTTCTGCAACCGCATTATCCGTTTTCACTTCCATTATTATGCTGCTTTAACTTGATTGTTTTGGTACTGTTATGCTGAATATAATTTGCAAAAACCAATCCTAAAAGCGCTGATGACAACTGATTGTAAGGAAGTCTTTCATTAAAAGGACGCTGTGATTTATCCGCGAAACAACCCTATTTTTTCTTCGAGATGAAAAATATCTTTAAGTGCCCGCTTTGCAGCGTAGTAGCCACACATGCCATGCACTCCCCCACCCGGCGGGGTAGAAGCCGAACAAATATAAATACCCTTTGCTGCAGTGCGATAGGGCGAAAAGCGAAGTGCAGGCCGTGTAAACAATTGGGTAATATCACTCACACCACCGTTGATATCTCCACCCACATAATTGGCATTGTATGATTGCACCTGTACCGTGTTCATGGTATGTTTCGCCAATATGGTATCGCAAAAACCAGGAGCAAAACGTTCCACCTGTTTTTCAATAGCGCTTGTCATGTCTGCCTGCGATCCATTGGGCACATGACAATATGCCCAGGCAGTATGTTTTCCTTCCGGTGCCCGTGATGGATCGACCAGGCTAGGCTGTGCCAGTAAAACAAATGGTCTTTCAACCAGTTTTCCTTTTGAAGTCTGCAACTCCCCTGCTGCAATTTCAGCAAATGTATTGCCCAAATGCACAGTGCCGGCTTGCCTGCACTCAGCAGCAGTAAAAGGTATGGGGCTATCCAGCGCCCAATCAATTTTAAATACACCCATACCATACCTGTACCTGTTCAGTTGCCATTTATACAACGATGAAAACCGGTCGCCTGCTATTTGCAACACCTGCTTCGGATCAAGGTCAAACAAAACAGCATCCGAGGTTGGGAGTTGGCCAAAAGACTTTACTTCAACATTGGTTTCAATGGTGCCACCCAGTGAAATAAAATAGGCAGCGAGCGCATCTGCAATGGATTGTGAACCTCCAGCTGCAACAGGCCATCCCTTTAAATGACCGGCAACGAGCAATACGAGTCCGATAGCAGAGGAGGCGATATTAGAGAAGGGTTGCATGGCGTGTGCAGCCATGCCGGCCCATAAACCTTTTGCATGTTGAGAAGAAAACCGTTTTGACAAAAACGAAGCGGATGTCAATGCTTTTATAGCAAATTTTGCCAGCGCTGCAGGATGCTCCGGAAAATGAAGTGGCCCTAATACATCGGGTGCAAGGGCCGGCCAGTTATTCAATAAAGGTTGTATTAATTGGATGTATTGCTTTTCATCGGCACCCAAACCCTCCGCAGTTTCCTGCAATGATTTTTTTAAGACCGCGGCACAGCCCTCATCAAAAGGATGCGCAGCGGCAACAGCGGGATAAATATAATTCAACCCAAATTTTTGTAAAGGCAGTTGCTGAAAAAATGGTGAGCCCGCAGCCAGCGGGTGAACGGCAGAACATACATCGTGTTTGAAACCAGGCAACGTTAACTCCTTTGTACGCAAACCACCTCCAATGCTATCTTTTGCTTCCAATAATAAAACACCCAAGCCCGCATATTGCATGGTGATAGCAGCAGCCAATCCGTTGGGTCCGGAACCCACTACCACGACATCATATTCTCTTTTGCCCATGTTGCTATTTTATTGCTGGTGTGCTAAAGTTATACCAACATAGCGGAGATTTTTCCGCCGTGCTACTTTTCAGTTGCGCCAGATAGATTTGTCTTGTTAACGACAATGTTCCATCCAAACATACTGTGGGTATAATATATATTAAATGCCCGCTGCGTTCCGTGGGAATGCTATCTGCGCAAATAAAATACAATCCACATTACGTTCCTATGAAACGTGTGCCAACAATTTGTTGTTGCCACCCACATAATGCCCGATGGGTCAATGCCTACATCCTGACTAAATTAAGTTGGCCGCAATGCACGCTTCAAATCTAAATATCGAAAAGAACGATCCCCTTTTTATAAACGAAGCTTTGCATTCTTTCCGCTCAATCAGGCGTATACCCTGCACATGTTATCATCTGTGGTTTTCAAGTAATGTGCTATTCACCCCAAATGAAAATTCACTCCCCATTTCCGGCTACAACAAAAGTAGATCTGGCTACAGTTGTTATTTTGATGCTGCTGAATTTTGCAGAAACAAATAAACAACAAAATGAAAATTATCATTACAGGTTCTCTTGGGCACATCAGCAAACCGCTGGTTAATATACTGGTTCAGAAAAAATATTCTGTGACAGTAATCAGCAGTAAAGCCGAACGGCAAAAAGCAATTGAAGCTGCGGGTGCCACCGCTGCGATCGGCTCTATGGAAGATGCTAATTTTTTAACAGCGACTTTTAAAGGAGCAGATATTGTGTATGTGATGGAAGCAGTTGGAGCACACAATTTCTTTGATAAAAATTTCGACATCATGGCGGCCATTGACAGGATTGTCAACAGTTACAAAGAAGCCATTCAACAGTCGGGCGTAAAGCGGGTGATTCATCTCAGCAGCATTGGTGCGCATACCGACAAAGGCAATGGCATGCTGGCTTTTCACTATAATGCAGAAAAAATTTTACAGCAGTTACCAAACGATGGTACCATTAAATTTATGCGGCCCGTCGGCTTCTACTACAACATGTTTGCATTTATACCTACCATCAAAACGCAAAACTGCATTGTTTCAAATTATGGTGGTGATGAAAAAGAACCCTGGGTTTCGCCGCTGGACATTGCGAAAACGATCGCTGAAGAAATTGAAAAACCTTTTACTGGCAGAGAGATTCGTTACATAGCAAGCGATGAAGTTTCACCGAATGAGGTGGCCACCATTTTAGGCAAAGCAATTGGAAAGCCGGGTTTAAAATGGCAGGTAATTCCCGATGAACAATTTATGAACGGTTTGCTGGCAGCCGGCATGAACACTCAGGCGGCGAGGGGTTTGACGGAAATGAATGCAGGCAGGCGAAACGGTGTAGTGTACGAAGATTACTACCGTAACAAGCCGCTGTTAGGTAATATAAAACTGGTTGATTTTGCAAAGGAATTTGGAGCAGGCTATAACCAACAATAAGTAACTTCATAACATGCCAAACAAACAACCACGCCGAATTAAAACGATCAAAGAGTTTCACCAGTTCAGGGGTTTGCCAATGCCTGAACATCCGTTGATCAGTGTAGTGGATTATGCGGCTATCAGGCATTTTCCTGAAAACAACACGATCAGCTGGGTGCTGGATTTTTATTCCATTTCATTAAAAAGAACTTCCAACGCCAAAATGAAATATGGTCAGCAGGAATATGATTTTGATGAAGGCGTTATGTTTTTTATGGCTCCCGGACAGGTTTTCAGCGTTGAGGTCAATACGAATGTGCCAGCCAGACATACGGGATGGATATTGCTAATCCATCCCGATTTTATCTGGAATACGGCTTTGGCCAAAACAATTAAGGGGTATGACTATTTCGGCTACTCGGTAAATGAAGCCTTGTTTCTTTCAGCAAAAGAAGAAGCCACTGTTACCAATATCATACAACACATCGCACAGGAATACCACGCCAACATCGACAAGTTTAGCCAAAATGTAATCATTGCTCAACTGGAATTATTACTCACTTACTCGCAACGGTTTTACGAACGCCAGTTCATCACCAGGAAAATATCCAACCATCAAATTCTCCATCGCCTGGAAACTGTTCTTACGGAATATTTCAACAGCAACTATTTAACACAAAAGGGATTGCCTACTGTGCAACACATTGCCACTGCATTAAATGTATCGCCCAATTATTTAAGCGGTTTGCTAAAAGTACTTACCGGGCAAAGCACGCAGCAGCATATCCACGACAAACTGATTGAAAAAGCCAAAGAAAAATTATCCACTACCGATTTATCAGTAAGTGAAATTGCCTACGAATTGGGATTTGAACATCCGCAATCTTTCAGCAAATTTTTCAAAACAAAAACGCGGTTGTCTGCGTTGGAATTCCGGCAATCATTTAATTGACAGGGTTAATCTGTAGAACGTATCATTTACAAATTCTTCCATACACTTCCCTCCTGTTCAACACCGTTACCAGGCTTTTAAATAATCATCCCCATGCCTCTGCCGCCGAAATCAAAAAAATCAAAAAAAAACTTCCTCAAAATTTGCGTAGCCAAATAACTACATATATATTTGTAGTCAAATAGCTACACAATGAATTTAAGACGGGATGTATTTCAAGCCATAGCCGACCCTACGAGGAGAGCCATATTATTGTTGGTTGCTTCGCAATCGATGACGGCCGGTGCAATAGCGGCCAACTTCGATACCGCAAGGCCCACTGTATCCAAACACCTGCAGATACTTACTGAATGCGAATTGCTTACACAGGAGCAAAGCGGCAGGGAAATTTCCTACCATACCAACGCAAAAAAAATGAAAGCAATCGCCGATTTTATTGAGCCATTCCGCAACATGTGGGATGACCGGTTTAACAAACTGGAAGCCGTTATGAAAAAATATAAACGCAAATAACATGGAACGAAAAACGAAAATACATGCAGACGATGGCAAACAGGATTTGCTGATTACAAGGGAATTTGATTTACCGCTGGAATTATTATTTAAAGCGCATGCCGAACCTGAATTGGTGGAACAGTGGATGGGAACAAAAGTGCTGAAACTGGAAACTAAAAAGCACGGCGGCTGGCAATTTGAAACGAGTGATGGTAAGGGAAACGTAGTATTCAGAGCCAACGGCGTTATCCATGAGTTTGTTGAGAATCGTAAAATCGTGCGCACGTTTGAAATGGAGAATGCGCCTTTTGACGTGCAGTTGGAGTTTCTTGAATTTGAACAACTGACTGACGAAACAAGTAAACTAACTATGCAGATAGTTTATAAATCGGTTGAACTAAGAGACCAGATGCTGAAGCTGCCTTTTGCGCAGGGCCTCAATATGGCACATGACCGCTTACAGGATTTCGTACAAAAACTAAAATAACCTACCATGTCAAGTCGCAATAAAATTATTTACTGGGTTGCAACAACACTATTATCTTTCGGCATGCTGAGCAGCGGGCTGGCACAACTTTTTCATGCAAAAGAAATGATTGATTTAATTGTTCCGTTGGGATATCCGTTGTATTTTTTATACATCATTGGGGTGTGGAAACTATTGGGTGTAACCACCATTCTCCTTCCGGGATTTAAGCTGGCTAAAGAATGGGCGTATGCAGGTTTCTTCTTCCTGATGACAGGAGCATTGCTATCACACCTTGCAAGCGGCGATAGCAGCGTTAAGGGAATTATCGGGCCATTTATGCAAACAATTTTTATTATTTTGTCCTGGTATTTCCGGCCGGCGGATAGAATACTCATTGCAGCCAATTAATAAAATCCGGATGGACTGAATGGTTGATGTATATTTAAAAAGCGCTGTGAAGTGACTTGTGTGCACCCAGGCAAAATGAAAAGGTTGCTATAAAAAACTGAACCTGTATGGAGCGTCGTCTGTGTCGCTGCCATGAAATACAAATGCCGGCAAACAAATTTTATCTGAAGTAAAAGTATAAACAACATGAACAAGAAGTTGTCACCGGGTGAGCGTGAAGAACTGCTCAAAATATTAAAGGCCCGCTTTGAAAAAAATATGAACCGCCATAAAGGGCTTGAATGGAACCTTGTGCAAACCAGGCTGGAAGCGAGTGCAGAAAAGTGTTGGTCGCTCAATGAAATGGAAGCATCGGGCGGCGAGCCGGATGTGGTTGGCCATGATAAAAAAACGGGGCAATACACTTTTTATGACTGTTCAGCAGAAAGCCCAAAAGGCCGCAGGAGCCTGTGTTACGACCGGGAAGCACATACGGCAAGAAAAGAATTTAAACCAGCCGATACGGTGCTGGACATGGCTGCTGCAATGGGTATTGAACTGTTGGATGAAACCCAATACAGGGCCTTGCAACACCTGGGAAAATTTGATACAAAAACTTCCAGCTGGATAATAACGCCTGCAACTATCAGGAAACTGGGTGGTGCTCTTTTTTGCGACCGCAGGTACGACACTGTCTTTGTATATCATAATGGTGCGGAATCATACTATGCTGCCCGTGGCTTTCGTGGTTCATTAACCGTTTAATAAAAAACATCCCATGACAAAGAAAATACTGAATCCTGCCGCTGATTTTTATTTTGACAAAGCCGGCACCTGGCAGGAAGCGATCAGGCAATTACGGATGATTGTCCTTGACACCGGCCTCACCGAAGAACTAAAATGGGGTTGCCCCTGCTATTCATTGGAGGGCAGCAATATTGTGTTAATACATGTGTTTAAAGAATATTGTGCCTTGTTATTTTTCAAGGGAGCCTTGCTGGAAGACAGTAAAAATATCCTGATTCAGCAAACGAAAAATGTGCAGGCTGCCCGGCAGGTACGGTTCACCAATGTAAAGGACATTGTGAAGCAGGAAAAAACATTGAAGGCATATATTCAGCAAGCCATTGACGTGGAAAAAGCCGGACTGAAAGTGGATCTTAAAAAAACAACAGAATACACTATACCTGAAGAATTTCAAACCAAACTAAATAAACAACCTGCGCTGAAAGCCGCGTTTGCTGCATTGACGCCTGGCCGCCAAAGAGCCTACCTGTTGCATTTTTCAGCACCCAAACAAACCAAAACACGGGAAGCAAGAATTAAAAAATATATACCGCAAATACTGCAGGGTAAGGGATTGAATGATTAGTGCAGCTTATGTATTCAATACAATAATATATTACCAAAAGTGAATGATTTTGTACCGAAGGATAGCAAAGAACTGGCATTTAATCATCGCCTCTCCCACTCGCTGCATCAATAATTTTTGCAAAGAAAATCGCATTCATCATCAGCCTGGTACCACCCAGCCAAAACGCCCGGAAGTTGGGATTGTTATCAATATTAATGATTCTGCCAGTGCCCACCGTATTCACAATTACAGCGGCTGTATTCTTCATTGCATCGCTGTTCTCTTTGCTTATCCACCCGCTTTGCAAAGGGTTTTCTTTATAATAAAAAGGCGTTGCAAAAGGGTTTTTGCTTTTCTCCATAAACACTTTGTTGCTCTTAAAAAAGCTGATTGTTTTTTCGGTATAACCATACGCCAGTGGATGTGTTAGGTCAACATCTGCACCAAAAATGGCGCCGCTCATTTGTTGTGCGCCATCAATTTCTTCTTCCTCGCCATAGGCAATTCGCTTAGTGCTGTCAACACCGGTTTTAATTTTTTTAAGCGTTACCGAATTGATTCCATTTTGAGAAGCCCATTGCACGGCTTCTTCCAGCAATATCAGCGTACCGCCATTGCTGACCCATGTTTTTAATTTTTCTTTATTTAATTCCGCATAACTGCCGCCCACCATTACCAGGGTATTGTATTTGTTTAAATCTACCCGGTTAAAAATAGCTGGTTCCAGATGAGTAGCGGGTATGTTCATCCGCTGGTCAAGCAAATGCCATACTTCGCCTGCATCGGTAGCATTCACGCCGGCACCGGCCAGCATGGCAATGGTTGGTTTGGTGAGTGCAACCAGTTTGCGGCTGCCCATATCAACGCCACTTATTGCATTGCCTGTTTGCAGTGCATAAAAAGGCAATGCATATTTTTTAGCGATATCGCTCAGCAGGAAAAATAATTTATCTGCATCCAGTGGCTGATTGTTTACAGGTATCAGCACAGTGCCCGGGTTAAAGTTTTTTGTTGCTGTAGTCAACACCATTTCAAATTTTTCAGTGGCTGTTTTTGTGATGATATTATTTTTCTGCAACTCGTACAAGGCAGCAGGTGCCAGCAGATCAGTCCATTCCAGCAAATAGCCATAGGTACTTTTACCACCATTTACAATACCTGTTAACTGGTTTGCTTCCGTCAATTGTTTCCCTAGTAGATTCTTGTTGAATTGCGTTGCGCTCAACTCTCCATAAGGCATACCAAAAGCCAGTGGCATAGTCCAGGCGGTGATATCATAAAACAGGCTGTCTTTATAATTGAGTGTCTTTTCAAAAAATGTTTTTATTAGTTTGTACTGCGGTTGCTGCACGGGCACAATAAATGCATCGCCTGTTTTAAAAGTTTTGCCGTTGGCTATGATGTCATTTTTGGGTGCATATATTTCAATACGGTGGCGCAACAACATTGTTACAAACAGGTTGGTTTTATTCTTATCTGCCCCGTCACCAAAAACATAGGCTTGTACAGGTGCCGTAGCAGCCTGCTGCAGCGAAGTGGTATAAAAAGTACGCTGCCAGTCTAAAAATTCTTTGCGCAAATTGTTTGCTCCTTCCAATGTAGAGAGCGTTGTTACAAACTGGTTTTTGATGGTAGCAGGAAAACGCAAAATACCATTCACTGTTTCCTGCGCATGGCCACGACTACTGGCCTGTTCAAACAAAATACCAATGGCGCCATTGATATCGGGATAGGTGGAACCCTTGCCATAATAAAAATCATCGTAACTCTCTTTTGTAAAATACAGGGAACCGATTTTATCCAACGCCTTTGCATGAAACTTAGCCAGCTTGCTGGTAAGCTCCTGGTTTTTTTCCGGCGTTAAGGGATTTACCCTTGCTGACACACCGGGTTGAAAAAAGAAAGTAGCATTACTCCCCTGCTCATGATGATCCGTTAAAATATTCGGCCGCCATTGATGAAACCACTGCAACCTGTTCTGGCTTTCCACATGCACGGCCGGCAACCAGTCCCTGTTAAGATCGAACCAGTAATGATTGAATCTGCCACCGGGCCACACTTCATTAAACTCCCTGCTGTTGGGATCCGTAACCAGGTTTTTACTTTTATGCTGGTTGGCCCAGGTAGAAAAACGCTGCAGTCCATCTGGGTTAAAAGATGGATCAAAAAGAATCACCGTATTGTCCAGTAAATCATCGATCGCCTTGCCCTGCGCCGCCGCTAAATAATAGGCGCTAAGCAAAGCTGCATTGGCACCGCTTGGTTCATTACCATGAATGGAATGACCGATCCAAACCACAATGGGCATGTGCTCAATATTTACAGCAGCAGATTTTGAAGGATCGCTTAATAACAAATGTTGTTGCCGTATTTCTTCCAGGTGCTGCTGATTTTTTGGTGAGGTGATGATCAACAACACCTGCGGACGATCTTCATAAGTAAAACCCATCGTCTCCAGCTTAACTCTTTCCGGTGCGGCAGCGGCTATAGCTTTCATATAATTCACCAGCCGGTCGTGGGTTACATGCCACTCGCCTACTTCGTGATAAATAATGTCTTTTGGTTTAGGGATGGCCGGGTTGTACGTGACATCATCCGGCAAATAATAACTTAAGTCCTGGGCTGTAGCCTGCAAGACCATGAAAAAAATAATCGCCGAAAAAAATAGCTGCTTCATAAGTTATTAGTTAATCATTGAAAATAAGTTGTTTGGCCAGATAAAAAAAGATGATTTTCTGGACGATTTGCATTATGGCATCGCGTGTTCATTTGCAAATATTTTACAGGCAATGCAATACCTTCAACCCTTTTCGGGGCTGATGACGTTACATTATCTAATCACTGGTTGTCGCAATAACAATGCTTCTCTATCAATTCAAAAAAAATAAAAATAAAGCCATAAATATTTGTGCAGCCAGGTAACTGCACTATATTTGCAGTCAAATAACTGCACAAATGGAAATTCGCAGAGATGTTTTTCAGGCCATCGCCGACCCTACCCGCAGGGCGATACTGGGTTTGGTGGCTTTACAGGACATGACCCCCGGTGCCATCGCCGGCAACTTTGATTCGACCAGGCAAACGATTTCAAAGCACATACAAATTTTAACCGAGTGCGAATTGCTGAAACAAACCCAATCCGGCAGGGAAATATATTACCAGTTCAACCCAAAAAAAATGAAAGAAATAGCAGACTGGCTGGAACCTTACCGAAAATTGTGGGAGGGCAGATTATCAGCAATGGATGATCTGCTGAAAGAAATGCAAACGAAAAAAACAAGATCGAAAAAATAATCAGTTCACCAATTAAAAGTAAACAACATGACAAAGCAACTCTATCCCTGTTTATGGTTCGACGGTAAGGCCAGGGCAGCAGCCGATTTCTACTGTGGCATTTTTCCGGATTCAACAATATTGCATGACTCAGGAATGGTAGTGAATTTTAAGTTGAACGGGCAACTCTTTATGGGCTTAAATGGCGGTCCTCATTTTACATTTAACGAAGCTGTTTCTTTTGTTATCCCCTGTAAAGACCAGGCTGAAATTGATCATTACTGGTACAAGCTGATTGCCGATGGCGGACAGGAAAGTATGTGCGGATGGTGCAAAGATAAGTTCGGATTATCCTGGCAGGTGGTGCCGGAAATACTGGGTCAACTGATGTCTGATCCTGAAAAAGGGCCACGTGTTGTGCAGGCATTTATGAAAATGAAAAAATTTGATATTGCAGCGTTGCAAAATGCTTGATTGCGAAAAACATCCAATTTAAAAATCATGGCAAAGCAGATTGAAGTTACCAGGACATTCAATGCTCCTGTAGAAATGGTTTGGCAACTTTGGACAGAGCCACAACTGGTAAAACGCTGGTGGGGTCCGAAACATTTTACGGCACCCGTTGCAAAAATCGATTTCAGGGAAGGTGGCAAATCTATTGTAAGTATGCAGGCACCGCCTGAAATGGGCGGCCAGGTATTTTATTCCGCCTGGTTATATGTAAAAATTATTCCCCTGCAATCAATTGAGTTCATTCAAAGTTTATCTGATGAAGCCGGCAATAAAATCACTCCCACGCAGGTTGGGATGCCGCCTGATTTTCCTGCATACATTCAAACCATCGTAACGTTCCGCCTTGTTGATAATAACCAAACCGAAATGACGGTTACAGAATATGCCGAATTTAGCAGCATTAGCAACTTTGCACAAATCGGTTTGGAACAGAGTTTGGACAAGATGGTGGATATTTTCAGCAAAAAAGGGTCATAAAAAACACGCAGGGCCCACTTATTATTTAACTTTATAAATGATAGCAATCATGGTAAACCCGACTTATAATAATGACAGAAAAAGAAACAACACCAGCCTATCCCAAAGTGTACCTGTACAAAAGAATTGTGCAGGCAAAATTGTTTATTGACGCCAACTATCACCTGACTATAGACCTGGATAACATTTCAGACGAAGCGTGCTTTTCCAAATTTCATTTCATCCGCCTGTTTAAAAAAACGTACGGCAAAACGCCGCACCAATACCTCACCGTTGTGCGCATTGAAAAAGCTGCCCGGCTTTTACAAACCGGGCAGAATGTATCCGGCGTTTGCTATGCGGTTGGCTTTGACAGTGTAAGTTCATTCAGTGGGCTTTTTAAACGCATTGTTGGCCAGTCTCCTTCCGCCTACGTGGCTACATACCAACAAACACGAAACCAGATAACCGTTATGCCGCTGGCGTTCGTGCCGGGGTGTTTTGCCTTTCAGCATGGCTGGACTTAAAATAGCAATTTTGGAGAAGCGAAACTCCGCACCATTCCCGACATTTGCTTCATAACAAAAACATCCACCATGATAATGAAAATGACGCATGTTTGCGTATACGTGCTCAACCAGGAAACTGCCTATGACTTTTACACCAACAAACTCGGCTTTAAAGTGAAGATGGATGTTCCTATGGGCAAGGATGCCCGTTGGTTAACAGTTACCCCACCTGAGCAACCCGAGCTGGAAATCACTTTATTTCCGGTGGCTACCGGCAGTATGTTTACTGAAGCTACAGCCCAATCCATGAAAGAGCTTATCAGCAAAGGTACCTTCGGGCCGGGCGTTTTTACCTGCAGGGATATTTATGCAACCTATGAAGAATTAAAAAGCAAAGGCGTTGAGTTTGTAAAACCACCCACCAAAGAATTTTACGGTACAGAAGCCCTGTTTAAAGACGATTCGGGTAACTGGTTTTCATTAGCTCAGCTTGCATAAAACAACAGCAATATGAAATCGATATTTGATCCATCAATAAGAGCCGAAATTATCAACAGAATTAATGCACTGGATGACAACAGCACCGCACAATGGGGCAAAATGACACTTTACCAAATGCTGAAACACTGCACGCTTTGGGAAGAAATGATACTCGGAAAAAAGAGTTACAAACAAGTATTCATGGGCCGTTTGTTTGGCCGCATAGCCCTGAAAAAAGTTTTAAAAGATGAGCAGCCATTGGGGAGAAATTCACCTACGATTACCGCACTTAAAATAACGGACGATGGTGATATCGCTGCGCAAAAGAAAAAATGGATTGCGCTTATTGAAGAAGAGGCCCATTTTTCAAATCCTGATTTTGTGCATCCATTTTTTGGAAAGATGACCAAAGAGCAAATTGGTTACATGGCTTATAAACATGCCGATCATCACCTGCGGCAATTTAACGGTTAACTTACAGTTACAGCTTTTAATGGAGTTACGGACTTAACTGCCCGGGATTGGTAATACGTTATTATCTGCGGCTGAGCCCGTTACTGATCATCCTGCAAAGGGGATAAATAAACCTTCGTTGGGCCCGGATTAAGCTTACCTTAGACGCCAGTAAAAAGCTATGCAATCCAATACAGAAGTAATAAAAAACCTCACCGAACAAAATGATGAACTCGAAAATTATTTCAGGAACACCATTATTCCCCAGTTATTTGTAGACGCCAATTTGATACTGAGGAAATTTACTCCTCCGGCTATGAAACAATTTAGTTTGTCGAAAGGTGATATTAACAGGCCCATGGCCGAAATTCATGACAATTTCAGGTATCCGTCCATAATAGAAAATATCCAAACAGTCATTGACAGCAATGAAATTCTTGAAAAAGAAATTCAGACTACTGACCTTCGCTGGTACCAGATGAATATCATTCCCTATATCCAAAAGGAAAATAATCAAACAAACGGAGTAATCATCACCTTTGTGGAAATCACTTTTCGTATCCGGGATTTAAAAGAACAGGAAAAATTAATCTCAGATCATGAAACACTGTTGGACACGCTTTCGCACGACATAAAAAACCCATTGGGTAATTTGATACTGGCAATTGATGAATTCAAAACTGGCGGACTGGAAAACCAGGAAAGTTTTGACGCCCTGCTGGGTATAGTGGAAAGGGCGCTGGGCAAAATACAAAACCTGATTGAAGACTTAAGTGAAAGCAGGGCAAAGGAACATAAATACAAATCGCATGCAGAGCTGTTGAATTTTGAACATATCCTGGAAGATGTGCGCCTTACACTGAACGAAGATATCAGGGCTTCAGGCGCCGTCATAAAAACAGACGTACAGATTTCAGAAATTACTTTTTCCAGGAGAAAATTAAGAAGTATCATATACAACCTGCTCAACAATGCAATCAAATACCGTTCGCCGGAAAAAAATCCGGCCATCGCAATCAGCATTATTCCCGATGATGAATACATCGTTGTTTCAATCACAGATAACGGTATTGGCATTGACGAAAGTAAACACGAAGCAGTGTTCTCCAAATATTACCGGCTTGACAATTCGCTGGAGGGGTCAGGCATCGGTCTGTACCTCGTAAAAGAGCTCGTTGTAAATTCCGGCGGCAAAATTTTATTGGAGAGTGAGCCGGGTAAAGGAACAACTATCCGGGTGTTTTTAAAAGACCTGGTGAAGACTCCTTTACTCAGTTCCTGAACACACTCCCTGTACAAAAAATACATAATGAAAAAAGACCACCCTTCGGGCAGTCTTTGTAATATCATTTACCATTGGTACTTAGTCTGCAGACTCAGCTACGCAGGTACAGTAATTCATTTTCGTTCCCCAGTTGCCGGCGGTTGTACTAATTTCTGATCCTGCACCCCAGGCGGTTTGTGCGTCTGTCACTCTTCCGGCAGCATCCAGTTTAACCACAACAGCATGCGCAGCTATACAGCCGCATTGTCCCAAACCAATGGCCGTAACTGGAACTTTGCAGGTAAATGTAGTAGTATAATTTTGTGTATCCTTGTATGGAAACTGGCCCGGAACGGGATTGCCTTTCTTGTTCACCGGTATGCCCTCACAGTCGCCAACATACAAATGTGTTTGTGTAAGCAGGTAGCCATTGGCCGTGCTATAGGTTACATAAATAAAATCGTTGTCATTACTTACCGAAATAGTCCCTGCGTCTATATGCTGTCCTGCAATGAGTGAAACTGTTGTGGCGGGGCAGCCCACGCCCAGGTAACCGAGGCTACCGCCGGCTGTGTTATCCACCCTGCTTGTTGAACTATGGGCGGGTGAAGCAGCCATCATTGTTGTTGTTGTTGTTGCCGTTGTTACAGTTGTTGGTGTTATGGCTTCTTTCTGGCAGGAAAATAAAGTGGTAAACAATATTACTGTAATAAGAGATGGGATACGCGTTGTCATACAATTTAGTTTTTTAGGGTTAATGAAAATATCTTTCAAATAGTTAAACACATATTGAACCAACAATACAACTAATTGAAAACAAGGTAATTGCGATTAGTCAGCGTTATTAATTTGTCCGTTTAACGGAATAAATACAGTGATTCTTCCAGATTATAGACGATTGAAGACAATTTTATATGCTACCGATAGATTTCATGAAACAATTTTCAATTTCTATTTATTATGAGGTGCTTCAAGGAAAAGTTTTGGCAGTAAAAGGCTTTCTGCAACAATAACCATTGAGCATTAGCACGCGCCGTTTGTATAGTATGCACAATGCCCTTAAAAATTATAACAATATTTTCAATCATCACAGTTAAAATACTACCAGTATGACTAACAGCAAGGAAGTAACCTCACCACAATTTTACGCACGAACAGGCGGGCTGGCGTATTTGATTATTATAGTAGCCGGTGCTTTGGGAGAATTGTTTATCCGCAATGCAATGATTGTACCTGGTGATGCGGCCGCAACGGCCCGGCATATCGCAGCTTCTCCTTTTTTATGGCGAATTGGTATTGCCGGTGATCTGGCAATGCATGTGTGCGACCTGGTTTTAGCCATCGTATATTTTACCCTGTTTAAAAGAGTCAATAAAAACCTGGCTATACTTTCAGTATTGTTTGGTTTGATTCAGACGGCGGTTTTGGTTGCCAATAAATTGAATTTAATGTTGCCCTTATTCTTTTTGGGGAATGCAGCGTACCTGAAAGCATTTGACCCGCAGCAGTTGCAGGCGCTGGCAGCCATCGCTATCGAGGCGCATGAACATGGATTTGCCATTGGCCTTATCTTTTTTGGATTTGAATGTTTGATTGATGGTTACCTGATTTTTAAATCGGTCTTCTTACCGAAATTTTTAGGCATCTTTATTTTGACAGCAGGTCTGTGTTATTTGGTAAACAGTTTTACACTGATTCTTTTTCCGGAATTTGCCGGTTCCATATTCAACATATTAATGGCGCCCATTTTTATTGCCGAATTATCCATGTGCCTATGGCTTTTAATAAAAGGAGTGAATGTTCCAAAATGGAACAGTTTGGTGAACAGTCAGCCGGCAGTTTAATTTTTTAAGCTAATGAAAAGATACTCTGACTTTTAAAAAGATTAAGCAACTTATAAACCGTTCAATCAAACAAGTTAGCATTCAACGATTCGGATTGCCTGATCAAAAGTCGTCTGATTATTTTCGGAGCATCAGAGTTATTTCATCCAGCCATTGGTTTTCATCCAGTCAAACAAAGGCCGCATCCATTGTTCCGTTGGCTGGCTAAGTACAAAACCATGATTTCCTTTGGGATATAAATGCATCTCGACCGGTACGTGATGATGCCGCAACGCCTCATAAAAAAGAATGCTGTTATCAACATCTACCACTTTGTCTTCTTCGCTATGCGTTATCCAGGCAGGCGGCGTTTTTTCTGTAACATTTTTTTCGTTGGAGAAGAAATTGATTTTTTCCAACGATATGTTGTCGCCCAATAAATTTTGCCTGGAGCCGGCATGGGTCAATTGATCTGTCATTGAAATAACAGGATAAACCAGCACCATAAAATCAGGCCGCAAACTGGTATGTTCTTTATTGGTAATAAAAGACGAATCAAAATGCACAGCGGCTGAAGCTGCCAAATGGCCGCCTGCAGAAAAGCCCATGATGCCGATTTTATCTGCTTCAATATGCCAGTTTACAGCATTCTCCCGAACCCGCTTGATAGCCTGCTGGGCATCCTGCATAGGGCCGATACTTTTATCCTTCATGATGGAATCGGAAGGCAGCCGGTATTTTAAAATAAAAGCAGCCGTGCCCTGTTTTATAAACGCATTCGCAATATTGATTCCTTCTGCCTGGTAACTTTCCATGCCATATCCGCCGCCCGGGCAAATGATAACGGCGCTACCATTGGCGCCGGCAGCGGCAGGCAAATACACTTCCAGCGTTGGATTGGCAATGCTTTTATAACCACCAAAATGGCCGTCCCAATTGATGGTAATCTCCTTCATATTATTAGGAACCGAATTGGGTATGGCACCGGTGTACAAAGGAATTACTGTTTGTGCGAATAGCCCGGCAGCGCTTGTTAACAGGCTGATAAAAAAAAGTATTTTAATCCTCATATTTTAATTTTATTTTTTAAGAAAAATCATTTTACCTGTTTGAAAGCAAGGCTGCTGCATATTGATCCAGATAAATTGTACAACCGGCATGCAATTGCAAAATACTTGCAGGATAAAGATTACTAACCGGTTGCTCAATAGTATTTTTTACGGCCAACGCCTTCCTGCTGTCGGGCACAGAACAGATAATATTCTTTGATTTTAAAATCTGCCTCACCGACATGCTGATAGCTTGTTGCGGCACTTCTTCCAATGATTTAAACCAACCTTCCCCCAATTGTTGCAGCCTGCAGGCTGCATCCAGTTCCACTACAATATAAGGCGCTTCGGCTTCAAAATCCGCAGGCGGATCATTAAAAGCCAGGTGCCCGTTTTCGCCGATTCCTACCAAAGCAACATCAATTGGAAGTTGCTTTATCAGCTCGTCCAAACGAGCGCATTCCTTTATTGGATCCGTTTCCCCATTAATCAGATGCACCGCCTGCAACGGCGGCAACTTTGATAAAAATCTTTGCTGTAAATATTTTCTAAAACTGGCAGGATGAGTTACCGGCAAACCTATGTATTCATCCAGGTGAAACATAGTTACCTTACTCCAGTCAATATCCTTTTCAGCAATTAACTGGTTGATGGTTTCAAACTGGCTCGCACCCGTTGCCATGATGATATTGGCTGTGCCATTGGTAGCAATGGTCTCACGGATCAGTTGCGCAGCAACAGTTCCGGCAGTTTTACCCAGCTCAACAGGAGAAGCAACTATTTTTACATCCATTATAATCAGAGTTTAGTATTGATAACCGCGAAGCCCTTAAAATTAAATTCGCCCCAATTCACCATTCACAACTCACGACTGACCATTGTCTATTGACCACTCACTACTCACCGCTCACCACATCATTCACATCTTCACCTGCGTATTCCCTCCTTTTGCCAGCGAGATATCCACCGGCTGATTCGTTTTCCATGAACCGGAGGTGAAATCAGGCACATCGATTGAATTAGACCGATGCGCTACCGACCATTCACTTAGGGGCGCTATGGAACTCCAAAGCGCAGCATCGTATACGTCCATATCTACCGGCAATCCGTTTCTTAAACAATCAATCGTACGCCAGTCCATTAAAAAATCCATGCCGCCATGTCCGCCAACCTGTTTCGCCATTTCTCCTACTTTTTTTACAATGTTGGGCGTGTACTGATCTTCTATTTTTTTATAGGCTGCTTCATCCAACCAGTCTTCATGACCAAACGCAATGCGGCCCGGCAGCGGATATTTTATGCAGGAACCTTTGGTACCACTTATTTTATGAATGCGGGAATATACATTGGGCGAAGTCACATCATGCTGCAACATAATGGTACTTCCCTTGTTGGTTCGGATGGTGGTCGTGTTCATATTGCTCCTGAATTTTTTACCGGCAAAAGGTTTATAAAAATCATCTTTGGCAGCCAATGCTTTTGCTTCGGCACCCATCTGAAAATCTTTACCGGATACCGCCACCAGGAAATCCATTTTATCACCGCGGTTAATATTCATGGCCTGCGCCACGGGCCCCAGGCCATGTGTAGGATACAAATTACCATTCCTGAAATTTTCTTTCAGCCGCCACATATCATAGTATTTTTCTTTGCTGAAATTGCCCTCCAGTAACGTATGGAGGTAGGCGCCTTCGCCATGAACAATCTCACCAAACAATCCCTGTCGTGCCATATTCAATGTAAGCAGTTCAAAAAAATCGTAACAGCAATTTTCCAGTATAATGCAATGTTTGCGGGTTTGTTCCGAAGTGTGTACCAATTGCCAGCATTCTTCAATTGTTCTAGCTGCAGGCACTTCCACGCATACGTGTTTTCCTTGTTGCATAGCGTATACGGCCATTGGTGTATGCAAAGCCCAGGGCGTTGCGATGTAGACCAGGTCAATGTCTTTGCGGTCACACATTTTTTTCCATTCATCCGCTTTGCCTGTATAAATATCCGGCTGATGTATTGTGTCTTCCAGCGATTTTTTTACCGCATTTACTTTGGCAGGCCTGATGTCGCACAGTGCTTTTATTTCTGTACCGTCAATATGCGTCATCCTTTCCACCGCAGCCGGACCACGGTTACCCAGGCCAATAAAACCAATCCGCACCGTATGTATTTTTGGTGCAGCAAAACCACACATGTTGAAATGACTGGCATTGCTTTCCGGAAAATAGTAAGGCAGTTCTGCGGCAGCTTTCAGCACAGCGGCGCCGGCAACACCAACACCGGTAAGACCTGAATATTTTAAAAAACTTCTGCGGTTACTTTTCATTGAAATTTATTTTTTCTGCAGTAATTTATGTGGCCTATTTTTTCAACCATTTATCAAACCATGCAAAAGCTTCTGCCTGCATCTTCGCATCAAACTTATGGGGGCCGGGATAATAAGAACAGTTAAAATGATTGGCTGCGCCTGCTTTTGCATATACTTCCCGCAAAATTTTATCAGCTGCTTTCATCTCCGGCAGCGTATACAAATCATCCTGTTCATCATTTAATACCAGCGTTGCAAGCGGTGCACGCAAGCCTAAAATTTCAGGGAAGTCCAGTTCGTTGGGCAGCAGGGGTACGTACACCATCCAGGTATGCGTAAAAGATTTATGCAGTACAAAATCTTTCCAGGTTGTCATGAATCCAACGCAAACGGCGCACTTGATTCTTGGGTCCAGTCCACCCATAAAAACGGTTCTTAATCCGCCGCCGGATAAGCCGCCGCAACCAATCCGGCTGGCATCCACATCTTCACGGTCACATAAAATATCCAGCGCTATTTTATCTTCTGCAAAGAAAACACCCGGCCAGGTTGTACCTGCACTAAACAATGATTTCGCCATAATATGTTCATGCTCGCCGGCCCATTTATTATAAGCTGCAATGCCATCTGCATTTTGCAGATCAGGATCTGTTAATCCATCCCGCATTTTTTCAGGCACATCCTGCAGCATTACCTTTCTGCTGGCAAACGTAAAAGCATCCGCCACCAACACAACGTAGCCTCTTCTCGCCATTTCGTTGGCCCAGGCAAAACCTTCATAATATTCTTTCTGATGATCAGCCATCAAAGCCAATTGCTGGTCGGATGTTTTCGTGATTTTTTTTGTACCGAAAAATTTATTGCCCCCATGATCGTGAAAGGCTAGAATGGCGGGCAGCTTGCCCTTTGCATTGACCGGCTTTAACACAATGGCTTCAGTAGCCCGGCCATAAGGCAATTGCCAGTTTAACTCTTCTATATGCAAGCCATCGTAGTCATATTGTTTTACCATATTTATCGCAGGCTTATTGCCAATAAACGGCACAGCCATACGGTCAGTCACTTGTTTTTTTGCAGTCTTTCGCCAGGGATCCAGGTTGGCAAATTCTTGTTTACGGAAGGATAAGGAAGGCAATTTATCCTTGCGCAAGCCTGCGGCCCAATCGCCATACTGGCCGATGATACTAAGGCTGGCATTATTTTGATTATTGTTTTCCATGGCAGAAAAATTATTTACAGCGGATAAATTTTCAGGAGGAGAAGGGAAAATGTTTTCAACAGGAGATAATCCTTTCAGCGATCCGCCTCCTGCAATACCCAGGCAGGCAAGACTACCCAACTTTAAAAATTGGCGGCGTTTATTTTCCATCTCTATTTTTTTAAAAGTTCAAAATAAACAATTTCAACAATAACCAACCCGCTGTGGTTGCATCCAAACCCATCGCATACGTGGTTAGTAGAAAATACTTTTACCTGTCACTGTCCGCTGCGGGGAAAATACACATTCACTTCAGGATGCATTGTATACAACCTATAGGCCTTGCCGTCATTCACTATTATGCCACTTGATTTATCATTGCTGACAATGGGATTTTTAGCGTATTTTTTCCAGTGCACCAGGTCTTTCGAAACAGCTACATTGGTACTCCATTCATGCCAGTCTTTAAAAGCAGATGCATGGTAGTATCCATAATACAATCCGTCGTATTTAATAACCTGGTTCATGGCAACTGCATACTGATCGTAGGTTTCAGGGCCCATCTTCAGTACCGGCTCATCCTGCACATTTGTCCATACCTTACAATCGGTTGAAGTGGCCAGCCAGATTCCAAGATCATCCCTTTCATACAAGAGGTACCAAAGGTTATTTTCTTTCAATACACAGGGAGTACCAAAAGGTCCTTTCGAAATAGAGGTACCGTCTTTACGGCGTATATCCAGGTTACCCTGCTCAGTCCAGTGAATGCGGTCGGTTGAAGTTAGCATATGCGCCGTATCTCCCCTGCCTTCTGCAAACATGTAATACACACCGGCTGATTTTACAACACACATATCTTCCACCCACCCGCCGCTGTACACAGGATTGTCTTTGTATCTCGTCCAGGCAAGGCCATCCCCTGAGGTGGCATAGCCTAAATGTTTTATATCACTGGTGTCAGTATAGCCGGTATACCAGAGATGGTAGCGGTTGTCTTCTCTAATTATATAGCCCCGCTCCCTGATATTTTTATCCCATGTATCAGCACCTGTTCCCCCAAATAGCGGGTTATTTTTGTAAGGAGTAAACTCAACAAGAGCTTTGGCAAAACCATCAATGGTATACTTTGATACGCGTTGAGCCACACTGTATTGAAGGATAGTGATCGCTGATAAAATAAGAAAAGCAGGTTTGTACATATTGGTTATTCTTATTGTTGAAAGTAACTATTTTTTCTTTATCAGCAACGGCTCTTTCATTACCGGCGACTTCGATTCATTTTACTTATCAATCGGTTGCTGATTTATCAAAAACCGGCAACTACCGGCAGCTATGTAGAAAACCATACCCGTGGCGGGCGATCTTTCATTAATTCGCACTATTGTAAACTTTTCGCTACCGGATGTGTTTTGTATCATCAACAACAATTCTGCATTTTGAAAATATTGCTTACAGGCGCCACTGGCTACATTGCGCAACGATTATTACCCGAATTGCTTAGTGCAGATCACTATGTATACTGTTGTGTTCGGGATAAAGCACGTTTTGATTTACAAAAATTTGATGACCCTGATATTGCTGTGATTGAAGTTGATTTGTTACAGGAATCCACTTTACAAAATATTCCTGCAGATATTGACATCGCTTATTACCTGGTGCATTCTATGAGTACGGGCACGGGAGACTTTGAAAAAATGGAAGCGGCATCGGCGGAAAATTTTAAAAGGCGAATGGCGCAAACAAGTGTAAAACAGGTCATCTATCTTACGGGCATTGTAAACGAACAACACTTATCAAAACACCTTCAATCCAGGCAACAGGTAGAAGAAATTTTAAAAACAGGGTCCTATGCTTTTACCGCTTTGCGCGCCGGTATCATTGTAGGCTCGGGTAGTGCCTCGTTTGAAATTATCCGTGACCTGGTGGAGAAACTGCCCGTGATGGTTACACCAAGATGGCTGCATACCAAAACGCAACCGATTGCCATCCGCGATGTGGTTGCCTATTTAAAAGGCGTTATTGGCTTGCCCCAGGCACTCAATACCAGTTTCGATATCAGCAGCGGCGAAGTGTTTACCTATAAAGAATTATTGCTAAAATTTGCTTCGGTAAGAGGCCTCAAAAGAAAAATTATTGTGCTGCCTGTGCTAACGCCACGGCTATCATCCTACTGGTTGTATTTTGTTACATCTACCAGTTATCAGCTGGCTAAAAATTTGGTAGACAGTATGAAGGTAGAAGTAATTGGTAAACCCAATAACCTGGGCGAGCTCCTGCACATCACTCCCACGCCTTATGAAAAAGCCATTGAACTGGCCTTTGTAAAAATTGAAAACGACCAGGTGCTTTCCAGCTGGAAAGATGCACTCAGCAGCAACATTTTGTACAAAGGTTTAACTGCTCATCTGCAGGTGCCAAAAGAAGGTACTTACAAGGACAAAAGAAAAATGAAGGTAACAGATGTGCAAAAAACAATGGATAAGATATGGCGCATCGGTGGTGCCAATGGCTGGTATTATGGCCGCTGGCTCTGGATTACAAGAGGCTTGATGGATAAGATGGTGGGCGGCGTAGGCCTGCGCCGGGGCAGACGAAGCCCAACGCAATTGTATCCCGGGCAGGCACTTGATTTTTGGCGGGTTCTGATTGCAAGTAAAGAAGATAAACGCCTGTTGCTGTACGCAGAAATGAAATTACCCGGCGAGGCCTGGCTTGAATTTTTTATCAATGAAAATAATGAGTTGGAACAAACAGCTACGTTTCGCCCGCTGGGCTTGAGTGGCCGGTTGTACTGGCTGGCGGTGTTGCCTTTTCATGGTTTTATTTTCAGGGGCATGTTAAAAGCTTTGTGTGAATAGCATGTAACTCTCCCCCGACGAGGATTATGATTCTTTCAATAAATATTTATTGCTGTTTAAAAAATGAATGACCGAAATCAAGTATTGCTTTGATAACGATCATTGTAATGAAAGGTATAAAACAATCTTTTTGTAAAAATACCGCTCATGACAACAGCAACATTAAAAGAAGCCGCAACCAATACTGATACCATCGGCATCATTTGCCAGCGAAGGGCTGTAAGAAAATACAAGGATAAACCGGTAAGCATTGAACTGATTGAAAAAATCCTGGATGCCGGCAGAATGGCGCCATCGGCAATCAACAAACAACCCTGGAAATTTTTTATTCTTACCCGCAGGGAAACCATCCGGCACTTTTCAAAAGAAATTAAGAAAGTAGCAGTAAAAGATTTTGTAAAGGCAGGTCCTGCACAAATATTAAAAACAGTTACCCATTTGTTGCATTTTTTGCCAGGAGCTATCGAGTTGTTTAAAAGTTCGGACCATGTATTCTATGGTGCTCCCGTAGTGATTTTTATTACCGCACCGGCCGATAATGAATGGGCTTCGCTGGATGTGGGCATGTGTGCGCAAAACATGATGCTGGCGGCGAAAGCAATGGGCCTTGACAGTTGCCCGGTAGGATTTGGAAAGTACGTAGAACACACCAAAATCTATTCCCTGTTAACTATACCTAAATCGGATGAAGTGAAGCTGGCGCTTATTTTTGGCTATGGTAATGAAACCCCGGAAATGCACAAACGTGTCCGTAACAATGCCTTTTTTATAGATGGAAAAACGCAGGCCGAAAAACAATAAGTCAGGCAGTACGCCTGTTTTTTAGCAGCCAGTACAAACCCTTCACATTTGCTTTCCATTGCGGCAGCAACAAAATCAATATGATTTCTTCCGCAAGGTCAGCAGCAGTAAATAAGGCTGCGGTATAAAATAACCAGTACACAGGCTGTTGCAGAAAAAATAACAGGATAAAGAATACGCCCTGCAACACGGCCGACAGTTTGGCAAGGTAAGTATGAAAGCTGCTCATTTTACCATACCGGCTAAACGCCAGTACGTTTTGCACAAGAAACAAAACCAATAGCAAAATAAATATTGCCTTCTGCTCCCTCACAAATACCATCTTAAAAAATACAACGCCAGCCATTGCCGCTACAATGGTAAGATCATCTGCAACAGAATCAAGCCTGGCTCCAAAAAGGCTTGTTACTTTTAATCTACGGGCCAGGTAACCATCCACGGCATCTGTAAAAAAACTCTGTGCCAGCAGCCATTTAAATATGTCAGACTGCCCAAGAAAGATCAGCAAAATAAGTACCAGCGAAGCTATCAGCCGGTACAATGTAATGCCGTTGATAAGGTAATAACGTAATCCGCCCCCATTCTTGTCAGTTGCCTTATTCATACTGTTGTTTTCGCCGATCTCCATCGTTTTAATTGTGGCAGACTATTTACTGCCATGTCGATTATTTGCTGATCGATCTTTCGGTTTTCCATTTGCAGCCTGACTACCGAAGTCATTTCATTCAATGTCATTTTTGGATTAATGAACGCTCCCTGCTGGTAGCAATACGTGCAGTATTCCTGGCTTTTTGAACCATCCATTTCGGTGCCCTGGAGGCCGGGATCGTCAATGGGCATCCTGCAACTTTGACAAAACAATTTCTGTTCCATACTATCTCATTTTAAAAGATGAAGTGGTGTAAGTATTCATTGCAAGTGTGCAATTTTGATAATTGGTTATTATCATTAAAGTTATACATACATGGAAAATTCTTCAATGACGGGAGTTAATACGTTACATGATGAAAGTCAATTTAAAGCCTTATGCAAAACCCGACTTCTGGCTAAAAAAATTGAACGGTTTTAGTGTACCGTAAAACCATATCGTAACGAAACCCTCAGGTAGTGATAGTTTTTATTTACAACATCAAAATTGCGATACTGGTTTTGCAAAGTCATTAAACCTGGCTCCGCACAAACTGAAAAATTATTCTTTAATCTGAATCTTATTTCGCTGGTAATACTGTGCATAAAGTAATTGGCCGTATTTCCATTGATGGTTCTTAACCAGCCGCCCCTGTAACTGATGGTGTAAAAAAAATGTTTTGCTATACCAACAGTGCAACTGCCATTTATAGCAATGCCAGCACAGTAATCATAATTTCTTTCTTTATAAAAATAGATATCAGGTACCGCAGCCAGCAATATCAGCCCGGTACCTGCGGCAGTATTTATCTTTAGATTTTTTGAGGCCGAAAATTCAGATAGCAAATGCAAACGGATACTTTCAGCACTGTAGAAAAAAGCTTCGTTATTGATATAATCGTAATTGGCAGACAATAAAAGTAAATGGCGTTCCTTTTCTTTCGACTTAATCCGCCAGCCCTTTAATGAACCGTAGACACTGGCGATATTTACTTTGGAACTGTCATCATTTGAAAATTCGGCGTTGACGGCAATATTGCTAAAAGGCGTTTTGTAATTTTCAAAAGGGGTGCCATACAACAATTTCACATGGCCATAGAGGGTAAACGCTGCGTTCAAATTGGTGCTTTTAAATCTGCGCAATCCTACGTCAAATTCGGTGTATACTTTAGCTGAATCCCGTTCAGCTGAATTGGCCATCACCTTGCCCCATTGCCCGTTTACTATGCGGTTAAAGCCATTCACAGGGTTAATCATAAAAGCCAGCACTTCACTCGTTTGCCTTCTGAAGCCACGCTTGCGGTTATCAACCATTTTTTGAGATAAACGGTAAGTCATCTCACCCAGCACAACACCACCGAAACCAGTATTGATCAGGTCGTTTGGAGCAGGCGCCTGCACTTCTGAAAATGTTTCCCACAAATAACTGCCAACAAAAGTCCCAGGAACGGACTGCCAAAAACTATATCCATTTGCCCTGAAAGCACTGTAAAACTGGCTGCCATGATAAGGGTGACCAAACTGGTTGGTGGTAAAACCGTCACCATCCCAAACCCAGCTACCCGGGCTTAAATTATCGCCAATGGTTTTAAAGGAAATGCGGGTATAATCTACTTTCCGGATGTATTGATCCACTAAAAAAGGAGTGGTTTCTGCCAGCATCAGTTCCAGCACAGCCCGGCCAAATCTTTTTTCAACAATGCTGTCACTGAATTTATTTTCAGGCACACTGTCAATGGCATAAACCTCTTTTCTATCAGCGAAGTCGCCACCAAAAACCGGGACTGCAGACATGAAAAAAGTAAGGATTGAAATAAGGTAATGGATTACCCAGGCTTTATGTTTTTTGATGAAAGGAGCAACAGGCAACATTTTAGAAAAGTTTAACCTGCTTAACACTATTCCTTTTAAGCAGGGGTACGTGAAAGCCTGCACCGGCTAAACGCCAAACGGATAAGTTTCAGGCACCTGGTTTCCTTCTGGTTCAATGTGCAGCGGATGCAAGGCATTTGTTTCATCCAGGAAAATAAAGGCATTGTAACGCAGTGGTAAAATGGTAGGCACGTAGTTGCCGTATTGTTCATACTGCGGATTGTATACCACCCCAATCGCCCGGTGACCGATGTGATTTTCCATGAACATATCATTGCCTGTAAAATCATCCATCAGCAATAATTTATTTTCTGCTCCGGCCTGATGCAACAAGTATTCCCAACTGCCCCTGGCAGCCTCCGGCATTTGGATAGATTGCATTGCTGCACCCCAGCTTCGTCCCGCCATTACTGATCCTTTATAAGAACCAAAGCCAACAAGAAAAACACCCTTATCGTGATGCTGCAGCCTTGCCAGTTCCCCAATGTTAAACATGCCTTCTTCAGCCATATCGGTGGCCCTTGCATCGCCTACATGTGTGTTATGTTCCCATACAATTGCTTTGGAATTTTCACCGTGAAAATTCAGCAGCCGTTCCAGCGTGTCGGCCATATGCCTGTCCCGGATGTTCCAGCTGTGGGGACCTCCTTTGATCATAGCACGATAATATTTTTCCGCTTCTACCGCAACGAGCGCATTCTGTTCGGCATTAAAAACATTTTCATGATCGGTATTATATGACGGCATTTTATTACGAATCTCTTTTAACAGGGCCACCACATCTGCCTGGCACAAATCCGGCACAAACTGGGATGCCCTTGCATAAGACTGGCCTTCATCTTTGCTGTATGGTTCGAAGCATTTATACGCGTTTTCTGCAACCCTTAAAGCAGCCCTGTCTGTTTTTTTAAGGTAATCCATAATGCTTTCCATACTTTCCCACAGGCTGTACACATCCAGGCCGTAGAAGCCGGCTTTTTTATTGGCAGGCAAGCCCTGGTTATGCAGTTGCAGCCAGTCTGCCAGCGCTGTAATTTCCCAGTTGGCCCACATCCATGTTGGCCAGCGTCTGAAGGCCTGCAATATTTTCAGTGCCCCTTTATCGGCAATGTCATACCCTTTTACAAAACGGTTCAGCCGGTAACAATCCGGCCAGTCACCTTCCACCGCAATAAAATCAAAACCCTTTTCTTCTATCAGCCGTTTGGTAATATGGGTGCGCCAGGTGTAGTATTCATGTGTACCATGACTTGCTTCGCCCAGCATCACGATCCTTGCATCTCCAATACTGTCGAAGAGGGGCTGCAGGTCTGCCTTGCTTTGCAGCGGGTAAGCTTTGCTTTTGATATAAGCCGTTGCATCCCTTTCATGAAACGACACTTCTTTTGTAAAATAACGGCGCATGATCTATAATTTACCTGTATTGCTGAAAGTTGAACAACGGGTGCTCCAATAAGGATATGCAACCCGTTTTAATCCACCTACAAAGCAATTAAATTTTACAGTCATTTTTAATGTTGGTGATCAATATCAGAGTTGATTGCTGTCAGTATTCTTTTGTATTAAGCGGCTGCTTAATGAGGACCGTCAAAGGTTTATTTGACAGTGGTCATTGTATTTGGCAATGCCAAATAGTACGTTTGCACTGAGTTAACCCCAGGTTGTTTACAGAACACCAGATTGGAAAAGACCTTTATTTTATTATTCAACAAATTGATACTATGGATATGCTTTTTGATAAGGAAATAACCATCCCCGTTGGTGATCTGAAGGTGCAGGGATACCTGCAAATTCCTTTACACGCAAATGCCATCATCCTTTTTTCTCATGGTAGCGGAAGCAGCAGGTTAAGCAAGCGCAACCAGCAGGTAGCACAACAGTTGCAAAATAAAAATTTAGGTACGCTACTTTTTGATTTATTAACCGAGGAAGAAGACATGTATTACCGCAACCGCTTTAATATTGATTTATTAAGCAAAAGATTGGCCGGTGCGACTGAGTGGCTGAAATCACTTTCCGCCGCAAAAGAATGCCGCATCGGCTATTTTGGCGCCAGTACGGGAGCCGCCATTGCGCTAAAGGCTTCGGCTGTGTTTCAGACATAGGCGCTGTAGTATCAAGAGGCGGAAGGCCCGATCTTGCGATGAGCAGTTTATCAAAAGTAACCGCCCCCACATTGTTGATTGTGGGCAGTTTGGATACCGAAGTAATTAAATTAAACAAAGAAGCTTACCTGCAATTAAAATGTAAAAAGAGTTTTGAAATCGTTGAAGGCGCATCGCATTTATTCGAAGAACAAGGCAAACTGGCAATGGTAGCTGAACTGGCCAGCCAATGGTTTGAAAAATATTTAACAACAAGCCGGGTGGCCGGATCAGTTTAATGCGACTTAATTAAAATGGAGTAGGAAAAATTAAATCAGGCAGATGTTCCAGGACAGAATAGAAGCTGGATTGCTGCTGGCAAAACAGCTGAGAAAATATAAAAATGACCCCGGCATTGTACTCGCTGTGCCCCGGGGAGGAGTACCGGTAGCTTATGTAGTTGCCAAAGAACTAGGTTTTCCGGTAGAACTGATACTTACCAAAAAGATCGGTCATCCAAACAACAGGGAATATGCCATTGGCGCTGCCAGCCTCACTGACTATTTTGTTATCCCGCATGAAAATATATCACTGGATTATATCGAAACTGAAGTAAAAAAAATAAGGCAAAGATTAAAAGAAATGTATGGCAGTTTCATAAGCCATACAACGCCGGAAAAACTGGAAGGCAAAACGGTTATTGTGATAGACGACGGTGCGGCCACAGGCAACACTCTTTTGTCAACCGTACATGTGTTGCGCAAAAGCAAGCCTCGTAAAATAGTCATTGCTATCCCGGTTGCCTCGCAAAGCGCCGTTGACAAATTATCGAAGGTAGCCGATAATGTGGTTGTATTGCTTGTACCACACAGGTTCTATGGCGTTGGCGCATTTTATAAAAGCTTTGAACAGGTAACTGATGAAGAAGTACAGCTATATCTGGATAAATTAAATGAACTTAAAAAAGCCGGATAGCCACAACGCTTACATGTAAACACACGAAGAAAAAAAGCACATCTTTCATCCTTTTATACCGCTATTGAAAGCTTTCCCGTTATACCTTGACCGTACTAACAATATCTTCCTGCGGCTCCTTCTGTTTTTTAACCTGTTGCATCACCATCCGCTTAAGTTCTTTAAGCGTTTCTTTTGCTGAAGCTTTAAAGTTCTCCGTGCGGGACTTGGCTGTAATTGTATCAGCAAAAACGGCCAGTTTTATTTCGCATATTTTATTTTCAGCGGCAATGATTTTATCATCCACTTTCAGCAGCACATCTGCAGAAGAGATGTCCCTGTTCAGGTGCGAAAGCTTCATCAGTTCGGCGCTGATTTCTTTTACCAGGTTTTCCGGTACGCCTTTAAATGGTGTTTGAAATTCAATTTTCATACTGATTGTTTTATAAAATAATGATGTGTTTTTTTATAATAACCTTTACGGCAGTTACTGCTTAAACACTAATCACAGCCTGTGTAATAATTAATAAATCATGCCGGTTTCACAATCCAAAGGCATAATAATATATGCCCGCAATACCAGGATAAATACCTTCCAGCAGAACGCCCTCTTTACTGTCTTGTAAAGAGCGGATAAATTCATCCGTATTATTCACCGGCTTTCTGTTCACTTTCGTAACAATAAAACCTTCCTGCATTTGGGTTGTGCGGCCAATTGTTCCGTCGTTAATGGTGGTTATTTTTACGCCACCAGCCAGGTGCAACATTTCTTTTTCTTTAGCGGAAAGATTGGCTATTCCGACACCCAATTTTTTCAACAGCTCAGTGGATGGAGTTGCAGTTACGGATAGTAACTGTTCTGGCATCAAGGTTACCTCTATTATTTTTTCTTTCCCGTTTCTTATCAATGTCAACTGAAGTTTTTCGCCGGGCTTGTATCTTGCAATTACTTCCCGAAGTTGCGTAGCTGTTTCTACTTCGTGCAGCCCCACCTTTGTAATTACATCTTTAGGAAGAATACCAGCCTTGGCTGCTGCGCTGTTTTGCTGAATGCTGTCTACCATAACGCCTGTGGTACTAGCTATGCCCAACATTTTAGCTTTGGCTCCATTCATATCACTTATAATAATACCGAGGTAGCCACGCATTACTTTTCCATACCTTAACAAATCATCAATGGTTTTCTTTACTATTTCAACTGGTATGGCAAAAGCATAGCCTGCATAAACACCCGTTGGGGTTGAAATGGCAGCGTTAATTCCAATCAGCTTACCATTAATGTCTACGAGCGCACCACCGCTGTTGCCGGGGTTTACGGCGGCATCTGTTTGTATAAATGATTCAATGGCTGACTTGTCAGAAATGATATTGATGTTTCTTGCTTTGGCGCTTACTATCCCGGCTGTTACGGTAGAAGCCAGGTTAAAAGGATTACCTACAGCCAGTACCAGATCCCCTACTTCAACCGAATCTGAATTACCAAATTCGATAAACGCTAATTTATGTTCGTCAATTTTCAGCAAAGCAAGATCTGTGGCCGGATCAGTACCAACTATGCCGGCCTTATAAGTACGCTGATCGTGCAATATCACTTCAATACTGTCCGCATCAGAAACAACATGGTAGTTGGTAACAATATACCCGTCGTTACTTACAATTACGCCTGAAGCACTACCCATCCTTACGCCCGCATCATCCTGCTGACGAAAATACCGCCGCCATAATTCATCCCCGAAAAAATCTTTAAAAAAATCGGGCATATTATTTTGCGCTTTTACGGACACAGAAGATTTAATGTGCACAACGCCCGGGGTTGCCTTTTTAGCCGCATACCTAAAATTAAATACTGCCGCGGCAGAAGGATCGAATGACAGCTGGCCCTCATTTTTAATATCCTGCTGCTGCTTTTCTTCAAACGTTGTAACGTTTGCTTTGCCACTCAGCACGGCATTTTTCCTAGCCTGTCCATGACATCCTGCCAATAACATACAGGCAGCCGTCAATATTAGCAGAAACTTTTTCATTTATTCTGATTTATTGAAATTATTCAGGTGCGGTGTTTCTTGATTAAAGGACAATTTTTATTCACAGCTGTAGAGGCATTCCAACACTATTTATGGGCGATAAAAACAGGTACTTTATGTATTGCAATAATATCCTGCACAAAACTCTTTTTAAAGAGCTGCAAAAACTCAGTGCCGCCATAAGATCCGCTTACCAGAATTGATGACTTCCTTTCTGCCATCCAGAAACTAAAATGCTTTTTAGGATCCACATTCAATTTATATAAGGTAAGATCGCTGAAATGCCTTGCGGCTAATTCCTCTATCTTAATTATATCCGGAAAATCATCGTCACTATCCGGGCTGGCGTATACAAGTAATGTCTCACGGTCAGTCAGTTCGGGAAAAATATAGGCAAACTGTTTAATAGCAAACAGGGCTTCTTCGCTCCCATCGTAGGCCAGAACGTTACTTTCCGGAAATTCAAATTGTTCCGGTACCAATAACACCGGGCACTCCATGTGTTGCAGCGCTTCTTTTAAATAGTGGCGGGAAAACTGCAGCCCGGTATCCTGGTAAAATATTTCACTTCCCAAAATTACCAGGTCAGCAAAGCGGCTTTCATTTTTTAACTCCGGTAGGGCCAGTTCGTAAAAATCTTTGTGTACCCGGAAATCGATACCATTACCGATACAACGTTTTTCAAAGTGCGCAATATTCTGCTTTACCACTTCCGCTTCTTCCGTTTCCATCACGGGGGTAAACGGTGCACCAAGCGCATCACCATAACTCCAAACATTGGCCAGTTCGGTTTGGGGTAAAAAAACACCGGTCAATAACACGGGTTGTAACTCATTTAGTCTGCGGGCAAATTCAAAAGCGCCTTCAGAAAAATGAGTTCCTTCAAACGCTATGATTATCTTTTTCATAAATCATTTTTTATTAAAAGAAACTAATTAACACCATGAAATTATTTACGACGGCAGCCATTTCAAATGACGCAGGGTAGATGAAACACTGATTGAGGTTAGTAAAACTGCGGCTGTTCTGTTAACAAACCAGATTACACGAAACGCATTGCCGGTGAGCATAAAACAGCCATACATTTTAATACCCGTTTGTTATAACTGAATGATCACAATCAATATTTACGATGACGATGTTCATTGTCAGCCAGCTTTGGCAGTTGTTTCTTTGAAGTGTACAACATATTGTTAAACCAAAAAAATAGTAAGAACATGAAAAGCGATAGTCAAATTCAAAAAGATGTGATGGAGCAACTGAAGTGGGAGCCATTTTTAAACGCGGCTGAAATTGGTGTTGCTGTAAAAAATGGCGTTGTTACACTCTCCGGAATGGTTGATTCCTATTTTAAAAAATTAACTGCAGAAAGCGCAGCAAAAAAAGTAGCCGGTGTAAAAGCCATCGCCGAAGATATACAGATAGGCGTTTCTCCTGCAGGCAAGAAAACAGATGCTGAAATTGCGGAAGCTGTGCTGAATGCGTTAAAGTGGCATTCAGGAGTAAAAGAAGAAAAGGTAAAAATAAAAGTAGAGGACGGCAATGTGCGGCTGGAAGGAGAAGTTGAATGGCAGTTTGAACGCGACAATGCAAAGACTGCCATACAGCATTTAACAGGCGTGCGGTCGGTTACCAATGTAATTGTGGTGCATCCTAAAATACAGCCTTACGAAATTCAGCAAAAAATCAGGAATGCTTTTCAAAGAAGTGCCAATATTGATGCCGGCAAAGTACAGGCGCATGTAAGTGGCAGAAAGGTGACACTCGTTGGAACGGTAAGATCCATTGCAGAAAAGGAAGACGCTGAAAATGCCGCATGGCAGGCACCTGGCGTATCAGTGGTTGAAAGTGAGTTAAAAATACAAGCGCCTGAACCTGCTTACAGCGAAATATAATCGCCGTGCGCATACCAAGTTTTTAAAACAACTGCCTTCGTTAATGAAGGCAGTTGTTACATACAAACAGGCACATGCAAAAATTAATTTGTGTAAGATTTATATGAAAAATATTTTCAGCCCTGTTCTTTTTAAAAGCAGCAAACATTTATTATCTCTCCATCATAGCTACTAAAAATATGAACCGCACATTGCCATCGGCGCAAACGAAATACCAAACGCTTGTTACCCGGCTACTGGATACAGCGGGCGTAAAAATCGGCGGACCCAACCCGTGGGATATACAGGTACACAATGATGGTTTTTACAAAAGAGTACTAGCTGACGGCGAGACCGGCATGGGTGAATCTTACATGG
The DNA here is from genome assembly GCF_028288465.1 of Ferruginibacter sp. Classification (GTDB taxonomy): domain Bacteria; phylum Bacteroidota; class Bacteroidia; order Chitinophagales; family Chitinophagaceae; genus Ferruginibacter. Next base: position 51,842 of record NZ_JAQBNR010000016.1, read on the forward strand.
ATGGCTGGTGGGATGCAGAACGTGTGGATGAATTGATTTGTAAAATATTGCAGGCAGATCTTGATAATAATATCTCTCCTGCATTGGCCGGAATTATGGCGGGTAACAAAATTAAGACTGCTGAATCTGCAAACAAAAAAAATGGCTTTTGTCAATGGCCAAAAACATTACGACCTGGGCAATGATCTTTTCCGGGCGATGCTTGACAGCCGGATGAATTATAGCTGCGGATACTGGAAGAATGCCAGCTGTCTTTGCCAGGCCCAGGAAAATAAACTGGATTTAATTTGCCGAAAGCTATACCTGAAACCGGGCATGCGGGTGCTTGACATAGGCTGCGGATGGGGTGCATTTGGAAAATTTGCGGCCGAAAAATACGGAGTAAAAGTGGTTGGCATCACCGTATCCAAAGAGCAAATGAAACTGGGACAACAACTATGCGGGGGCCTAAATGTTGAATTCAGGATGATGGACTATCGCAACACTACGGGTCAGTACGACAGGGTGGTAAGTGTGGGAATGCTTGAACATGTGGGATATAAAAATTACGGCAGTTTTTTTGAAACCTGTTGCAGATGTTTAACCGGCGATGGCTTGTTTTTGCTGCACACTATAGGCAGCAATCATTCAGTCCGGTCAATCAATGGGTGGACGAATAAATATATTTTTCCAAACGCCATGCTGCCTTCTCTTTCGCAGCTTTCAGTTGCTACAGAAGGACTTTTTATTGCAGAAGACTTGCACAATTTTGGAACATATTATGATGATACATTAATGGCATGGTATCACAATTTTAAAAATAACTGGCACCAAATAGAAAAAGATTATCCTTCCCTATTTTTCCGCATGTGGGAATATTACCTGCTTTCAAGTGCAGGCGGGTTCAGAGCAAGAAAGATGCAGCTCTGGCAAATTGTATTGTCCAAATCCGGCGTTGCAGGAGGATATGAACCGGTGCGTTGATATGTGAGTAATCTTTTTTTCGGAGATTTATTTGCCAAATAACTAGTCGGTTAACGCAACAGGCGGTTTTCTCTTCCAGTTTAGATTTAATAAAATACCACCGAAGCTGATACAGGCCATTACAAAAATTAACAACCATCCAACAAAAGGAGCAGCCTGTACAATTTTTAAAATGATGAAGAGGCCAAAAGCAGCAAATACCAACCTCCAGTAACTCCACTGATGATTATTACGGTTGTTGAACCAGTTGGCACCAACTACTGAAATGATGACCGTTGCAAGCAGCAGCAGGGTTATATAAACAAAAACCAACAGCAGCCCGACCGGTACACCCACGATGGTAAGAAAAGCAATAACAGCGGCAACAGGTGTTGCTATAAAAAATAAACAACCATATCCAAGGGATTTTATACTGCTGGCGAAAATAGTGTCAGCAGCCTTTTTAATGGTGGCAGCAAACAGGTATTGCACAATCATTATCATTAACAATGCCATGCCAAGATACCATAACAAACCAAGTACAGAAGCCGCACCCAGGTAATACCATTCGCTGTTTTGGATACGCAGGGACGGATCGTAAGTTGCCTTACCATTCTTTACCGATTGTTTAAAATCAAGGGAGCCGGCGTTGTTCCAGTAACGAACATCCCCGTTAAAATTGGCCGCGTTGCCAATTACAATATCCCGGGCAGCGAGTACAGCATTGCCTGCCACATTACCATTTATTGTTAGTTTATCAACTGTGCAATTTAACCCTTTCGTGACATTTCCATTTAAGGTCAGTTCCCCGAAAGCACCTCTTAATTCTCCATTTACATTACCGTCCATCGTAACTTTTCCTCCTGTGGCGAGCAACCCCCCGATTGTTATACCCCTGTCAATTATGACGCTTCCACCGGCAAGCACAACATCGCCCGTTACATTTTTGCTTATGCGTATATTACCTCCTGCACAGCGGATATCATCACCTGCAAACCCGTTGAATGTTACGTTACCGCCTGCCAATAAAATATCATTTGTAACAGTATCATTAATGATGATAGTACCACCGGCGATAATTAAATCGCCGTATATGGGCGCATTGATGGTTACAGTGCCGCCTGCTATGTACAGGTCTTCATGTACGGGCTGGCTGATGGTTGTATTATTTCCGAATTCAATTCTAAAAGCTGCTGCGGTAAAAAAGCCGCAGCATAGTAAAATGAAAAAAAACATGTGTCTCATAAAATAATATTTGAACGTTTATATGTCCCTAAAACTTAGCCATAAATAAACTATTTTCTACCATTTTTTAAAATGTCCTGGGTCAATAATAACCGTGATTACCGTCATTTTTTATGGGCGCATCTCCTGTATTAAATTGTTTAACCAGCGCACTTCTGTGTTTATCAGGACGGAGTAATCAGGATGGACCTGTTAACCGAATTGGCTATCGCAGTCTGCCTAATTTGATCTGTTATAAAATAAACAGACACGCTGATGACGGCCGCAAAAAAGCACCACACCGAGATGATATAATGAGTATAGAAAATCTGTGAAATAATATAGGAGAACAAAATTGACGAACCCAGCAGCCACATTTTTTTCTGATTCGAAAAGAAAGAAGGAGCAACTGTCGCGATAACATACAGTATACCTCCAACGTCTCTGAGCGCATCAGGATAATTCTGCCGGTACGAGATATGAGCTCCATCAATTTGTGCAGAAACATGATTAAACAATAAACACCAGGCCAGAAAAGACGAAACGCAAACACCTGTTGCAACCAGTATTTTCAGTAAGCCTCTTCCGCCCGCTCCCTTTTTTTCAAGCATTAATACGGACACCGGTGCCATTACAGGCCAAACAACTTGTGCAAAGAATAAAAACAGGTGGGTAAGTGCCGTCTGAATGACAATGCTGCCTGGCCGGGGAAGTGTTATCCATAAAAAGTCTTCTATAATTTGCTGTATCCCGAAAAGAAAGGGAATACTGGCAAACAAAAGCTGTCGCGGATGCTGCACTTTTTTTATGGTGGCAATTCCTATAGCAGTTAATGCCACGCCTGCAGTAAAACTTGCATTGGCAGAAAAACACATGATGTTCAATTTAAAAGATAAAAGGAGCGCAGGCCGAATGAAATAGCAGAATAAATATCTGTAACTGAACTGCGGATAATTTTCAGTTTAGATGTAAATGGTAAAAAAAAGAAGGCCAGGATAGAAATCCAGCCCCGTTTTTAGTCTAATATCCTATGAAAACCGTCTAACAAAAGTAGAAGGACCCGTGTTAAAAAAAAATAACCATGGTCAATAAAATGGCTGATTGCGAGCAGGGAAATAATTACAATAACAGTACACCCACTAAAAATAATGAAGCATCAGGTTGGAGCTATAAAGAATTGGCTATTTTCCGGATGGAAGCACGATTGTAAATTCTGTGCCTTTTCCAGGCGTACTTTCAAAACTGATTTTTCCGTTGAGCAAATCAATGTATTTTTTCACGATGCTTAATCCCAGCCCGGTGCCCGGTATTTCGCCGGCATTGCCTGCCCTGAAAAATTCCGTAAACAACTTTTTTTGATCTTCCAGGGGAACACCGATGCCATAATCTTTTATGATGACTTTGATGTGATCACCGGTAACAATAGATTTAAGCTCTATTTCATTACCCTCAGCAGAATATTTGCTGGCATTGGACAAGAGGTTTAAAAATACATTTTTCAATATTGTCTTCGATTGTTCCACCATCTTTCCGCCGGAATGAGTATAACTTATTCGTTGATTTTTTTTAATTGTCATGCCTTCCAGGTCGCCCACTATCGTTTCTAAAAAATCTGGCAGATTGAAAAGCGAATTCTCTGCTTCTACAAATCCTTTTGCCAGTCTTTCCAAAGTAAGAAAATTGGTTAACAGGTCGGTAAGATTTTTTACCGCGGCATTTATGCGGTTGATGTGCACCATCCGCTTTTCCTGCTGGTCAGATTCTGTATACATTTCCAGTAACGAAGAGCTGGAAAGAATGGTTGATAAAGGCGTGCGGAATTCATGTGATGCCATGGAAACAAAATGTGATTTCATTTCATTCAATTCCTTTTCACGGCCGAGCGATTCGGTCAATTCCCGCGTACGTTCTATCACTTTGGCTTCCAGCTCTTCCTGGAAATGTATCTGCCGGGTTATATCAACCACCACAGTTTGGGCGTATGTTTTTTCTGCATTCAATGTTACAAACATACCTGCCCAAAAATGCTGCCCGTTTACCTTTTTCATTTCAAGAACGGCAGTATTAAGCTTGCCTTTTGTTGAAAGTGCTCTTAATATTTTTTCCCAATCATCCGGTTTTACAAAATGCTTTACTGAAGCGTAATTTGCTAAAAAATCAGCTTTTGATTGGTACCCAAAAACCTCTACGGCCATATCGTTTACGTCTGCAGCTTTAAAATTCAGCATATCTGTGATATGCATTGACACCAGCGAGTTTTGAAATAAATTTCTGTATTTTTCCTCACTGGCAGCCAGCTGTACGATAGCTTTTTTTTGCTGAGATGTATCAATTATCACTGAATGTGCCAGGCTTTTGTCTGCATTTAGTTTCACAAACAGCTTTGCCCAAAAGCGGCTGCCATCGAGTCTTTTAAACTCCTGCTCCAGGTTATTGATCTCACCCTTTTCCCTAAGCGTTTGGATATTGTTTACCCTGTTTTCAATCTGTTCAAAATGGAGTTTGGGATTGTAATCATTTAATAAATCCTGCTTTGAAGGGTAACCAAAAAGCCGTACGCCCATTTCGTTTACATCAATTATGCTCAACGAGTGCATATCGACTGTAAACATGGCTACAACTGAGTTTTCAAAAAAACTCCGGTATTTTTCTTCGCTTACTTTTAGCTTTTCAATTGATAGTTTCCTTTCAGTAATATCTATCATTACCGATTGGGCGATGCTGGTTTCAAAATTCATTTTGGCAGAGGCGATTCCCCAGAATTCAGTACCATCCAATTTTTTGAGCCTCGCTTCCCGGTTTATTATTTCACCTTTTTCGATAATTGTCCGGGCAATACTTTCAACATCTTGCGGATCAGCAAAGTGAGTTTGCAAATTAAAATCTTTTATAAAATGCGCTTTAGATTGATAACCAAAAAGCCGGGCTCCTGTCGCGTTTACATCAACCGGCTTTTGTGTCGACATGTCGAGTGTACAAATCGCCGCCAGCGAATTTTCAAAAAGATTACGGTATTTTATTTCATTGAGCTGTAATTCCGATGTGGCCCGTTTCTGCTCTGTAATGTCAGACCGGATGGCCAGGTATTTATAGGGTTTGTCCAGTTCATCCAAAAAAGGTATAATGGTAGTGTACACCCAATACACTGAACCATCCTTTGCCTTATTTTTAATTTCTCCTTTCCAGATTTTTCCGTTGGCAATAGTTACCCACAGATCGCGGATAAACTCTTTTGAATGGTAGCCGGAGTTTACAATGCGATGATCCCGGCCAATCAGTTCTTCTTTTGTATATTTCGAAATTTTACAAAAATTTTCATTGGCATATTGTATAATCCCTTTTTGATCTGTTACCGCAACAATATCTGCTGCGTCAAGCGCATATTTATAGTCGGCAATGTCTTTGTGTAAATTTTCCAGTGTAGATGTTCTTTCCGCCACCTTTTGTTCCAGTTCCTGGTTAAACTGCTTTATAATGCCGTCAGACTTAAGGAGCGCTTTGTTCACAGTAAACAATTCTGAAGCCCGCTTTTCTTTTTCGATGTTTTGAAACAAAAGTTCCTTGTTAGCAAAAGCCAGCTCGGATGCCCGATTTTCTTTTTCCTGGTTTTGAAAGGTAAGTTCTTGGTTTGCTACGTCCAGCTCTGACGCACGTTTTTCCTTTTGCAGATTTTGAAATGCAAGTTCCTTATTGGCAATCACCAGTGCAGAAGCCATTTCCAGCAATTGATTCTGCAGATCGTTGGTTACTTCACCTTTTTTAATATGATCTTTTTGCAGTTGTACAAGGGGAGTTACGTCCTCTACCCGATGGATAATATAAGCCACTTCGTTGCTGGCGTTTAAGACAGGCTTATTAACAGCGCTCCAGTATTTTTCTTCGAAAGTGCCATCAGGTCTGCGTATATCGTAGCGCTGAACAGGCATGGCATGCGAGGCTTTATTCTTAACGACAAAATGCATTGCTGCTGTAATATTCGAAACAGCATCTTCAAGTGCCGGATCTGGGTTAACAGGAAATACGTCAAATAAATGTCGTCCGGTTATTTCTTCCCGTTTTGTAAGTGTGGCAGCGGCATAGGCATCACTTACAGCCACAATGGTTAGATCTGGCAGCAGCAAGAGGAATAATCCCGGTGCAGATTCAAACAATGATTTGAAATCAATTTGCTTTTCAACTTTTTCCATCTAAAACAAAATACAACTTTTTGAATACTTATTTTATAGCCTTCCCGAATATTCTATGTTTTTACTGTTATGGATAAATCAGTTTCAATTTTTCCTGTTGTGTATTTTATTTTAAAATATTTTTTCAATGTACTGCTATAACATTGCTGCATGATGGAGTTGCATACTGTCATTTTTTTCTGCGGCAAGAATATTTTCGATTCCCGTTAGCAAGGCGTCAGGGTTAAAGGAGATGCTGTCAATACCCTGTTTTACCAGGAAGGCCGCATACTCCGGAAAATCGCTGGGCGCCTGGCCGCACAACCCAATCTTTACACCCGCAGTTCTGGCCCGTTGTATCATTAAAGCAACCATTTGTTTTGCTGCTTCATTTTGCTCACTGAACAAGTCACTGATGATGGAAGAATCCCTGTCGATACCCAGTGTGAGCTGGGTTAAATCGTTGGAGCCGATAGAAAAGCCATCAAATATTGTTGCAAATTCCGCCGCTAATATCACATTGCTTGGTATTTCTGCCATCACGTATATTTCCAGGTTGTTTACACCCTGCTCCAGCCCGTACTTTTTCATTACAGCAATTACTTTATTTCCTTCGCTGATGGTGCGGCAAAAAGGGATCATCACTTTCACATTGGTTAAACCCATTTCATCCCGCACTTTGCAAATCGCTTCACATTCCAGGCGAAAACCATCCCTGTATAAATCATTGTAATAACGTGATGCGCCGCGAAAGCCCAGCATTGGATTTTCTTCCACCGGTTCAAAATCCTTTCCGCCAACCAGGTTGGCATATTCATTGGTTTTAAAATCGCTCATCCGCACTATTACATCTTTAGGATAAAAAGCTGCAGCAATGGTAGCCACGCCTTCCGCCAGTTTATCAACAAAATATTTTTCCTTGTTTTGATAGTGATGGGTCAGCGCTTCTATTTTTTCTTTTACGGCAGGGTCTTTCAGTTCATTGAATTTTACCAATGCCATCGGGTGTACCTGCACCGCATGTGTAATGATAAATTCCATCCGCATCAGGCCCACGCCATCGTTTGGATAAAAAGATAATTTAAATGCCTTATCCGGGTCTCCCACAATCAGCATCACTTCCGTAGCTTCCGGCTTATGAACGTCTGAAAAATCCAGCGCTGTTTCTTTGTAGGTAAGCTTTCCCTTGTAAACAAATCCGGTTTTTCCCTCACAGCAGGAAACGGTAATCATTTCGCCATCTGCAATGGTATCAGTAGCGTTGCCGCAACCTACAATGGCCGGCACGCCCAGTTCTCTTGCAACGATGGAAGCATGACTTGTTCTGCCGCCTTTATTGGTGATGATAGCAGTCGCATTTTTTAAAATCGGATCCCAGTCAGGGCTGGTTAAATCAGTTACCACAATTTCGCCGGGCTGCAATTTAAATGCGTCTGCAGGCGATTGCAAAACTCTTGCTATGCCGGTTGCTATTTTTGAACCGATGGCTTCGCCTGATGTTAATGCTTCTCCTTTATTGACCAGTTTATATTCTTTTACCAGCAAAGGATTTTTTTGTGAATGCACGGTCTCCGGCCTGGCCTGTATGATGAACATTTCGCCGGTATTGCCGTCCTTTGCCCATTCAATATCCATCGGCTTTTTGTAGTGAGATTCGATGATCAGCGCCCAGTTGGCAATCCTGGTAATTTCTTCATCGGTCAGTACAAATTGCTCCTGTTGTTGTTTTGGTGTAGCAATATTTATAACAGGATTTTTTTCATCGCCATAAATCATCGTCTTCGCTTTTTCACCCAGGCGTTTTTGAACAATGGCATTTTTATCCTGCAACAGGGTTGTTTTAAAAATAAAAAATTCATCTGGTGTTACGGTACCCTGCACAATATTTTCGCCCAGGCCCCATACCCCACTGATGTGTATGATATCCCTGAAACCAGATTCAGGCTCCAGCGTAAAACATACGCCGGAGCAGGCTTTATCGCTGCGCACCATTTTTTGCACCCCAACGGAAAGGGCCACTTTTTCATGCGCAAAACCATTGTCTTCGCGGTACTTGATTGCCCTGTCAGTATACAATGATGCAAAGCATTTTTTTACAGCGGCCAGTAAGGCAGCTTCGCCTGTTATATTAAGAAACGATTCATGCTGACCTGCAAAACTTGCTTCCGGCAAATCTTCTGCCGTGGCACTGCTGCGCACAGCAACTTCAATTTCCTTTTCCCCGCACAGGGCTTTGTAAGCCTGCAGCACTGCCAGTTTTAACTCTTCCGGCAGCTCAGCATCGAGTATTAATTGCCTGGCTTCCGCACCGATACTTTGCAAATTATTATACGTCGTTTTATCCAGCTGCTGCATCAGGCTTTGCAGATGTGCCTGCAATGCGTTTTGTGTAAGAAATTCGTTGAATGCTTCAGCAGTGGTGGCAAACCCGTCGGGAACCGCAATACCTTCTGCGGAGAGTTTTGAAAACATTTCGCCAAGCGAAGCATTCTTACCTCCAACAATGCTTACGTCGCCGATGCTTGTTTCTTTAAATTGTTTGATATATAATTTCATTGGATATTGTTTTGGTTCAGGAATGATGTAAGGCCATCACCGGAACATGGCTGTGCAACACCCATTGTTTGGTATGACTTCTATGAATAATTTTATCAATCAGCGAATGACGTTTGGGCAGTACCATCAGCAAATCAATGTTATTTTGATCTGCAAAATCTAAAATACCCTGGTCGGTATTTTCATTGGTAATAAAATGGAAAACAGGGTGGAGCCCTTTCAGCATTTCCCTCAGCATACCCGACTCAAATACAGTATCTGAATTATACACTTCTTGCTTACCTGTATTTAAAACGTGCAGTTCGCAATGAAAGTCGTTTACCATTTGTTTGATTGCATCTACCGGTACAGTGTCGGTTACGTCATCGCAATCGCAGGCGAGCGCTATTTTTTTAATGGTATAAAATGCAACTCCCGGTGGAACCGCTATCAATGGCCAGGATAAATTCTTCATCGCCTGCACAGTGTGGCCGCCTAACAACAACCGCTCAGCGGACGTGGTTCCCTGGCTTCCCATTACCACCGCGTAAGGACGTATGCTTTCGCACAGATTTTTCAACTCCCTAAAAAAATCACCTTCGATTATTTCAGCTGCAATTTTTACATTGCCATTGGTGCGTTTAAACAAGACTGTTTTTAAATCACTCATATTTACTTCCGATTCCTTCAGCCATTTATCTATATCGGCTGTTACCGGCACTTCGGTAAAAATTACGGGCACCTGCCAGGTATGCAATACAAGTAAATCTGCTTTAATTGCCAATGCCATGTCAGCAGCATAATTGGCCGCGTTGGCTGCAGCCGGTGAAAAGTCGGTGGCAACAATAATCGTTTTCATAAAAATATTTTAGTAATCAGTAATATTGTATCAGTGCAATGTGATCATATTCTTTCAACAGTCCTTCATCTGTAAATTCAACGTCACCTCCATTCTCCAACACTTTTTCAATCACATCATCCACAGCGTCTTTTATATAAGAAAATGAATTCAGTGTTTTTCCCGCTTTGCCAATGTCTTCTTCTTTGCCTCCATGCTCTGCCGCGTACATGTAATTTTTTTCTACCACCAACAAACTGCCTTTTCGGTTGGTGGCTTCCCGCCATACATTGCGCATGCCAATGGCTAGCCTTTTATTGCCCGCTGCATTTTGTAACTGGTTAAGAATATCTTTTTGTATCACTTGCTTCCAGTCAGCTACGTAGGGCTCCAGCAATACTTTCAATTGCGGCATTGTAGCACTTTCGTAATTACCATGCACATAATCAACCACCGCATCTGCATGTTTGGTTAATTTTTTGAAATGCCCGGCAATCCGCTCCGTTGCCAATACAAACAACGGCAACTGGTGTGCTTTCAATATTATATCCAGCGTTTTATCTACCTGGTGCAAAAACTTATGCATCTGAATTTCCTTTCGTTCTTCCATGTCAGAAAAATTGGCTACCCGCTCAGGCAAATCATTTTCAAGCGCTTTGGACGATTCGCTTGCATTCACCAAAATGCGGATAAAGGTGGTAGAGTTGCCAATGTAAATACTGCTTTCTTTACTGCTCAGCAGCAACACGAGGTATTTGTGAATTTGCTTTTTGCTGTATACCAGGTCACGTATTTCAAATGAGTCATCTACCACAACTCTTTCCTGTACGGCTATATCCAGGTACAATACTTTTTCAAACAGTGGCGATACATAAATAGCGATGCTCTTTTTATGTGTATTAAAATTTAAGGATTTGATAATGGAACTTAATTTCTGCATCACTAATTCCCGCATCTCTTCAGGGTAATTTTTTTCCAACTCCGCTTCCACCTGTTCGGCAGCAACTTTTAAGGAATGGGTTATTTCATTTTTCAGCCCCATTTTAGGTTCAAACGGCAGTATAATTGAAACTGCAGGGCGATAGTGTACTGCGTTCAGTACAGTTTGTATTTCCGGCATTATTTGCGTTTTCATTTTCATACTGTTTTAGACAACTAAAATAATACCTGATACGCCCCAAAACATTGACAGTCATCATTCAAAATCTTGACAGTCCTCAGCTTTAATAAATAGCTGCGGCGGCTTTCCGAAAAATGCAGTTCTTTAATTTGCGTTACAACACTGCAGTCTTCTTAAAAATCCACCTTTTAAACGCTGTATTGTAATGTATTACATACATCGCCGCAAAATGAAATATTTCCATGCGGCATGATCTGGATTTCATGGCCAGAAAAAGCAGCTCAAATTGAAACCGATATTACCGGAGATATCATCAGGAATATTAGGTTGAACAATGGATTCGTGGATGTGAAGGTATGTTCGGTAGATGAAACCTGGTCAGCGATAAAATTGATTGTTTCCCTTAAAGACAGAAGGGTTGTCCCTTAGTGGAAATTTCAAAATCATTCTGTCATGACTATATCCAACTTCACTTTATTGGCTAAGGCGATAATAAATATTGCACATTACTCTCCGGCTACAATTCGCACCGGGCCAATCAAACCCGAAGACACGAGCGGTGCATCTTTATCAAAATAATTCCACGTAGTAAAACAGTATCTCTTTTTGGAAGGTCTTGGTTGTTTGTTTAAAAACCAGTCAGGAAATTCTTTTAACTGGTAACCGCTGTTATAAAAATACTGGTTAGGCAACCATTCACAATCAGCCGGCTGCTGTTCATCTCCTATCAAGCGGTTGGCCCAAACATTGGTTACTTCAATCACCAGCTGATTACCTTGTTTTTTTAATAAGGCAGAAGGTATCCTGGTGCGCCATGGAGCAGTCCAGATAACGCCCAAATCTTTTCCATTTAACAGTACACGGGCAATATGATTTACAAGGCCCAGGTCAAGATAGATGGTTGACTTATTTCCGACAGATTGTACAGCAGGCGCATCAAATGTTTTTGTATAAACAGCCGTACCGCTGTAATATTTTATTCCCTCATCAGCATTGTAAGTCCAGTCCTGCAACGCTGTAAATTCAACAGGTTTGGCCGGCCCTCCCCAGGCTGCATCGAACTTCACCTGCCATGCACCATCTATATTTGCCAAATCTTTTATGGTGGAAAAATTGGATTTTTTTGCAAGAGCCGAAGACATCAGTTTTTTACGGAACACTACAAAAAAGCTCTGGGCTTTATCAAAAGGCAAATTGACAGCAGTAAACCCATTGGCTATTTCAAACTGCGGTAACGGACGCATGGTGGAAGTAACCGGATCCCATAACTCAGGCTGCATACCTGCTATCTTAAACCTGCATTGGGCACTCCCTGCCTCCCTGGCCGTATTGGCTACAAAATAAATATCAGTATTGTCATCACGACGATGAATGGATTTTACTTTAATGCTGTCATTGGTAGTAACTGCAAAATCATTTTCCGCCGTAGTAAACCTGCCCCACTGCAATAATGCCTGGCAACGTTGCCAGTAGGCCACCATGGCTTTGGCAGGCTTCCACCACGTTTGTGTGCGGTCGAAATGAGTACCCCATTGCCCCATGGAATTACCGGGCTTGTAATGTTCATCCCAGGGCTGGTGCACAAAACGGTGCAACACCATGCGGTTAACGCCGGCGCAAAAAGCCGCGTCACCAATGGGTTTCAGCCAGGCCGGATTTTCGCTCCATTTGCTGTCTGCCGGCTGTCCCGTAAACGCCTCCGACTCAATCAGGTTGTGATCCGATTTTCTTAAAGCGGCTACCGTGGGGTCCAGTTCATAGGGTGCGTATACACCTTTTTCCGTCCAGAACTCCGTCATCACATGATGTACTAACGGTATCACATCTTCCTGGCGCCACGGGCCACCATAAGGTTCGCTCAAAAAAGTAAGGTGCGTTGCTTTTAATTTTTTGGATATGGTGGTATAATAAATATCCCGGTACAAATCTTTTATGGTAGCATCAAAATCATTTTTAAAACGAAGTGAATCCTGGCGGCTGTTGATAATCCGGCCTGCGAAAGTGGCCAGGTAGGGTGTTAAATCGTACCCTCTTCTCTTTAAAAATTCTGCTTTCATTTTTGGTGTCCATGTCGGTTCACCCGCTTCGTAACTGTCGAAATGTACGTGAGTAAATCCGGTACCTATTAAATCACCCAGGTGCTTTTTTATTTCATTTATAATGTGATCAATATGAAAACTTACTGCCGCTTCGCTCATTTTATCGCACTCCAGTCCCACTGCTTTTGGATGCGCCGGCTGAATGAGGGCGCCCATTGTGGTATGTCCAAAACGGTAAATGGTCCAGTCGCCTGCCGGGGCATTCCAATCCAGTTTTCCATCCGGTTGCATCCTGTCAGTAAGGTCATATATTTCATTGAGATGTACTATACCGCTGGCTGGCAAGGCCAGCACGGCAATGTCTTTGTAATAATTTTTTCTGCCGGGAATAACGGGTTTTTCAGTCAACCCGTTTTCAAGATTAAAAACAGGGAAAGGCATATTGGCTCTTGGATCAACCGCCGGTTTTTCCAGTTTTATCAACAAATTATTGCCACCGCTCACTGGTGTGCTGCTCCAGCAAATTTCCTGCATGGAAAGCTCAGGTGTAATCCATGGGCCGCCACTGCTCTCGTAACCGGAGCCATTGAACATGCCAAAATCCATCCCCAGCCGTTTGGATTCCTGCGCCGCAAAACGGACCAGTTTCCACCACGGTTCCGTCCATGAAATGTATTGAGGTGTGGGTGTTTTACCAATGATAGCGCTCCACGGGTTTACCACGTCTGCCAGGCTGAACATGGTGGTTCTGCTAAAGCCTTCTTCCTTTAATGCTTCCAGATCTTTGGTAATATTGGATTTACTCATATTGGTACCCATCCACATCCACAATACGCCGGGCTTAGCTGTGGCCGGGGGGTGCAAAAAAGCCATCTCCGGACTTGTAAAAATAGTGGCGTCGGGTGATTTTTTGTACTGTGCCTGCGCCGTTCCCAATAGCATTATAAAACAGGTTAAAATAGCCAGGTAAGATGAAATGTGTTTTTTGACTGACAATACGTTGTTAGAAGACATGCCTATTTTATTTATGATTGAATGTAAGGATTGCTGGTGAAAAACTGGTTGATTTTATTTAGGTAACTACCCCTGCTGCATAAATTATCTTGTAAACATGGCCGGTGTAATATTGGCAATTACCAAACCGCCAATTACCAGTAACCCACTTATTAAATGAATGGTAGAAAATGCTTCACCCAAAAACAGTACGGCCTCAATGGTGCTGAATATCGGAATCAAATTACCAAATAAAGCAGTACCCGATGCGCCGAGTTTTTGTATAGATGCGTTCCAGCAAAAAAAGGCGATGATAGAGTTGCCGATACCAAGATACAAAATGATTAAGAGGATATGAGCATTCCATTTCACCGGTGGCTGGTGCACTGTTTCAAAAATATAAAACGGTAAAAGGCACAAAGTACCAACGGTAAATATGGCGAAAAGAAACACCATTGGCGAAATACCTGCAGGCTTTTTTCTTACCAGGATATTGTAGATGGCAAATGTAAATGCGCTGATAAGTATTAAGACATCTCCCTTACCAAACTTAAAATGGGACAGCGCCGCAAGGCTACCGTGACTAATTAAAAATAAAATGCCCGTGATACAAATGATCATCCCCGTCATTCTTAGTTTGCTCACTTTTTCCTTTAAAAAAAAGGCCGCCATCAAAGTAATAAAAACCGGGGACGAAGTAGTACCAATCAACGCCAGGTTGATGGCCGAAGTATAATGACCAGCCAGGTAAATAAAGGTATTAAAAATGCTTACACCGGTTAGTGCTGTCCACAACAGGTATTGTTTGTGCTGAAAAATGATATGTTTTTCCTGGTTAAATTTTTTAAAGGCAATGGGTGCAATGCACAGAGAGGCTAGTCCCCACCGGTAAAATGCCAGGCCTACCGGGGGCACTTCGGTTGAAATACCACGGGCAATAACATAATTACCCGACCAGATAAGGGTTGTAAGAACCGCCAGTAATACACCTGTATAAAAGTTTTTTTGATTGGGTGACAATATGAATGTGTAAAGAATTTATTTGGGTAAAAATAAGTAAAACAAGGGGTAAATCTCAGCGGAAAAATGTAGTAAAGAAACGAAAAGTTTTGTAAATGAAACAAGGCTATGACTGCTGTCAAGTACCCGGTTAACCTTTGTCATAAAAAAATCTATTTGATTCTGGTATTTTTACTTCTATCATACAACAATACGACAGCAAAAAGCCTGAAGCACTTGCGAAAAAAGTATTTTTCAAATACCCGTTAAATTATGTACCAGCTTATTTATTGCTCAATAGCTAGTCCCGGATTGCATCCGGCGGATATAAAAGCGATTTTAAATACATCCCGGAATTTTAACTCGGCCAATGGTATTACCGGTTGCCTGATCTATTACAATGATGAATTTATTCAGATACTGGAAGGCAAAAAGTTGACCGTAAAAAAAATGTATGAAAAAATTGAACACGATGGCAGGCACTTTAGCGTAATAATGATGTCGGAAGAAGAAGCGGACGAACGCATTTTCAGTAACTGGGCCATGGCTTACTGCGGTTTTAACGGAGAAGCCAATGGCCGTAGAAATTTTCTCTTTGAACAAAACCTGATTGCTCTCAGTGAACTGGCTGAGAAACCCACACAGACCATTAAATTATTTTTTCATCTGACAAAACTGATGCTGGAAGGGGAATTGAACGACAGAGCGAAAAAGCCTAATTGAGCTTTTGTACCAATTGCTGTAGCTAAATTATTTGCATCAATTCCCTGCCGGGGCAGGCGAAGCGTTCCCAAGCAAACTGGTTTCTTCTTCCTTATCATCATGAAAAACAGTAGCAAGGATGGTGGTTTCAGTATAATTGATCAGTATCGCTTAGAACCATTTCAAAAAAAAATATTTCAATAGTAACACATTAGTAAAACATATTCCTTACTTTGCAACCAGTTTTCATAGGGTACGGATTAAATCGGGGCACTGTTTCAACAGTTAGCCCTTTTTTTATGCCTCAAAAAAATATTTCTTCTTTATCCGGCTTAAAAATCAACCAGTAGAATTCAGTACTGATTTTTGCACTATGTACCACTCCAGTTATAATTGCGTAAGTTTTGGTATCTGTGGAAATCCCAGCTAAATTGTCTTTAGTCAGAAATACTGCTGCACGGCAATTTAGCTAGTAATTACATTATACATAGGTAACCAGCTTAATTGAAGGCTTCTCCTGTGGCTTTTGATCTGTAGCTGTCGTTATGACTACATTAAAATTCACAACCTGTTTTCCTGATTGCAGGCTTCTGATTGTACCATCACTTGTTACTCTTGCTGTCATTTCCATGATTGTAAACTTTAGTTGTGTATAAATATCAATCTGATAAAATGCTTCATTCATTTACCGATAGTGACCATCTGTAAGCCTAGCGAGAAGAAACAAGGTTTTTCAAAAAAATAATTCCCCATCAGGGATTTTATTTTTTGCCGAGTGGAGATTTTTTTTGGAAACAGACTGTCAGCCTGAGTGTATGCAAGTGCAGACCTTATTGCCCAGGCAAAAGGACAATTATTTGCTGCACGGTCAGCTGAATAAACCATAATAAAAAGCAGACAAAGCATTCGGCTGTTGCACAATCACTTTTGGACACTCTGGAAAAAGCCTTTTGCAAATTTTTATTGTTAAAAAATAGTCAGCCGTCATTTTGGCTAATAAAAGCTGCAAAACGGCAACATCTTCCTTACTCATACGCCGGAAATTTGCAGTCCAAATAAACTATACCATAATGCAAAAGACCATTTTTATTACAGGAGCTTCAACAGGTTTGGGGAAGGCTGCTGCACTGTTATTTCAAAGTAAAGGCTGGCAGGTTATCGCCACCATGCGTAATCCGGAAAAAGAAACCACACTGGATAAATCAGACGATGTCATATTGCTGCCGCTGGATGTTACCAATCTGGAGCAAATCAATTCCACCGTTAAAAGTGTAACGGAAAAGTATTCTGTTGATGTAGTACTCAATAATGCAGGATACGGTTTAATAGGCCCCCTGGAAGCATTTAGTGATGAACAAATTCAACGACAGATAGAAACCAACCTGTTGGGTGTGATCAGGGTTTCAAAAGCATTTACTGCGTATTTCCGGGAGAAGAAGAATGGCATTTTTATCAATATCACTTCAAAGTTCGGACTGATGGGTTATCCAACCTGTTCCATTTACAGTGCTACCAAATTTGCAATAGATGGCTTTTCAGAAAGTATGGCTTATGAACTTGCACAGTTTGGGATACAGGTAAAGCTGATTGCGCCGGGAGGTATGCAAACTGATTTTGCCGGTCGCTCCATTGACTTTGGACAACATGATGCCTATAACCAGCTCACGATAGAGGTAAGCAAAGGTTACAGTGCGGAGAAAATAGCGGAGTATTCGAAAGTAGAAGATGTTGCACAGGTGGTATATGAAGCTGCTACGGATAACAAAAATCAGCTCCGTTACATTGCCGGAAAAGATACCATAGAAATGTACCAGGAACGCATGGAGAATGGAGTGGAAACGCAGGTCCAAAATATTAAAGCGATGTTCAGCTTTTAAATTTCCCGCAGCCGGGATGCAGGCAAACAGGCAGTCTTAAAATCAAAAGCTGCCAATGCACCATCAGCTGAAATCAGTGTCGCTACAGAACATTTCCTAATTTTGGTAACAGTAAATACTGCATATAAATGAAAAGTCAACCCAAAATATTCCGTTCAATAACTGAACTGCATAAGGCAATGGGTCAGGCAAGGCCTTTGCATCCGCTGATCAGCATTTTAAATTACGGACAGGCCGTGTTTGACCCAAAGGATTTTGAACAGAGAATCATTTTAGATTTTTACAAAATATCCTTTAAAACAAATTTCAGTGGCAAGCTACGTTACGGGCAGGGATATTATGATTTTGAGGAGGGAGGAATGTCATTTGTGGCACCGGGACAAATTTTAAAGATGCAGGATGAAGAAGCCAACTACGATGGTATGTCCCTGCATATTCACCCGGATTTTATCCGGCCTTATCCGTTAAATACGACCATCAAACAATACGGTTTTTTTAATTATTCCGCTTCCGAAGCGCTGTATTTGTCAGACAAGGAAAAGGAAACCATACTGGGGGTGTTCCATAAAATCCAGGAGGAACTTGGGGAAAGGCTGGATCATTTCAGCCAGGACGTTATCATTACCCAGATAGAATTACTGCTCCATTACAGCAACCGGTTTTATAACCGCCAGTTCATCACCCGCAAGGCAGTAAACCACGATGTGCTGACTAAACTGGAGTTATTACTCCATGACTATTTCAAGGACGACGCTTCGATGAAAACAGGACTTCCCACTGTACATTTTGCAGCAGAACAATTGCACCTTTCTCCCCGTTACCTGACTGATTTGCTGCGTAACCTAACCGGCCAGAATACGCAACAGTTTATTCATCATAAATTAATTGAAAAGGCGAAAGAGTATCTTTCAAAAAACAACCTTACGGTGGCTGAAGTAGCCTATCTGCTGGGCTTTGAACATCCCCAATCCTTCAATAAACTGTTCAAGAAAAAAACCAATTTTACTCCTACGGCATTTAAACAATCATTTCATCACAATTAGCAGGCCGGCCAATACTTAAAGCGGCCGGATAATTGACCACCACATTCATCATCAGACACCTGGCAAACCTGAAGGGTAACAGGCAATTAAAATAAATCAAAGATGTCCTACTGCAGTTACATTGATCACATGCAACCCGAAGAAAGAAGACTGTTGCATAAAAATTACCACGATAATCATTATGGCTTTCCTATCCACCAGGATAACGAATTGTTCGGCCGGCTCATCATGGAAATCAACCAGGCAGGTTTAAGCTGGGAAACTATTTTGAAAAAAGAGACTGCTTTTAGAAATGCCTATAGTGATTTCAATATCAGCAAAATCGCAGCTTATACAGAAAAGGACAGGGAAAGGCTTTTAGCCGATCCGGGGATCATCAGAAACAAGTTAAAAGTAAATGCAGCGATTGAAAATGCAAAAGTCATTATTTCCCTGCAAAAAGAATTTGGCTCTTTTGAAAAATGGCTTGACCACCATCATCCGAAAAGCAAGGAAGAATGGGTGCAACTGTTTAAAAAAACATTTCGTTTTACGGGTGGTGAAATTGTAAATGAATTTTTGATGAGCACAGGATACGTACAGGGTGCGCACAATGAAAGTTGCCCGGTATATAAAAAAATAATGAAAGCAAAGCCCGCCTGGTCGAGCAAATAACTGCATCGGTCTATTGACAGGTTATAATAAGTTACAGGCGATGGTTTGGCTGCGGTCATTCCTGTTTAGAAACCATCAACTGTGATTTTGCCCGGGTAAAAGCCCCCGTCATTATTGGTGGAAGAAGTATCTTATTTGCTCTTCATCAATCCAGATAGGCCTCAATGGTGTTAATAAGGCCGTCATTGTTAACGGTGAATTCAAGACCTCCGGTTTCATGGCCAAAATCTCCGGTAAAATCAACAAGTGCGATGGCGTGTTGAGGGGTAATGATCTTAAAAGATTCTGCCCTGGTTTGTGTATGGTAATCAATAAAAAAACGTTCGAGATACCTGCGGACACCCGTGGTGTTCCTGAACGTTTCGCCCACAGAGACATCCTTAATCACTGCATCTTTAGCAAACAGTGTAAGTAGTGCATCGATATTAAATTCATTGGCAGTATTTATAAATTCCTTGATAATGGTTTCAATTTGTACTTTTTTCATAAGCTTGTTTTAGTTATTAATGGTTTTATTTACCAATCATTTTCATTGAGATATTCCATAGTCTGTCTGCATTTCCTTTGTCAAGTGCATACATTGCAACTCCCTCATAATTGCCAGGTCGTTTTGTAACAGTTTCAACTTCGTTACAGTTTTCAAAATAGCGCCCACCAATATTATCAAGCAACGGTGAAGTTGCTAGCAGGATTGAAGTTGCTGCTCCTTGTTGCGGCGTTTTATGAAGTTCTGGTGCCGAACGAAGCTTTCCACCAACGTGTTTTTGAAGATTTGTCAAGATGGCTCCTGGGTTCAAAGCATTTACAGTAATTCCGTCCTTTAACCAACGTTCAGTCGCACCAACAGCAAATAAAACGCAAGCCGTCTTTGCTTGTCCATAGGAAACCAAAGGGTCGTAAGGTCTAAACAAAAAGTTTATGTCGTCAAACAGAACAGGCGAAAATAGATGTCCACTTGATGCTACCACTACTATTCTTGCAGAACCTGCACTTTGCAAAGCATTGTGTAATCCAACAGACAATGCAAAGTGCCCAAGATGGTTTGTCATAAATTGTATTTCAATACTTTCTGATGTTTTTTGCAAATCTGGTATTGACATTACGCCTGCATTGTTAACCAGTATATCCAATGCACCTTTCCAGTTGTCAACAAAATTATTTATTGAGCTAAGGTTATCTAAGTCAAGTTGAGCAACGTGTACTTTATTATTTCCTGTGGTCGAAATTATTTCATCCGCAACCTTTTTTCCCCCTTCAACATTTCTTGCAGCAATTGTTACTTCCGCACCTGCCTTTGCCAGAGTTTTTACGGTTTCTATTCCAATCCCTGATGCACCGCCTGTTACAATGGCTCGTTTATCTGTCAAGTCAATCCCATTTATAACTTCATCTGCTGTCGAGTGGAAGCCGAAATTTGTTTTTATTAATGTCATAATTATGAATGTTTAAATTTGCTGGGACTTTAATAATTACCGCTAATAAAATATCTTTTACTACTCGAGCATTTTTAATACCACACTTTATGTGATGAAAAAGTATTTGCATTTTATTTTTGAATATATCCGGTTGCATCACCCGGTGTCATTTGATAGTTTACTCACTACCTGATAAATTAAAATTCCCTTTTCGAGATGATTTAAAATTTGAATACCCATAATAATGGAAGTATGCATAATGGCTTTACCCTGTCTCACAAAGCGGTAGGATTCAAGAACCGATACATCAGGCTCGTTTACATAAATTTTTTCCTGGATCCACCACAACCCCTGTTTTGCAAACTGGAAATCACTGGTAAATCCTCTTTCATGTAAATCAATAATTACAGCATGTTTTGCTAATTTCTTTTCCATGACGCACTAGCATTTAATGCAAATGCTGAAGTCAATTTGAATGCCATTCATTAAGACTTTAAGAGTCATGTACTTATAAAATAAACCTGCATTTAAAAAAAATGATATTTCGCGATTAAGCGAAACCATTGACGAAATGTAGCGATCTGCCATGTTGTTTTTTAAATACAGCAACCATTTGACTGAATGCAATTGCAGGAGTGGCTGAATATTTTAAATCTCTTTCAGATATCGAATCATCAATTGAGGTCATTTGACATTGAACTTTATAACAAAGTAAATTGAGCCTTATTACAAAGTAGAGCAATAAGTTTTAGCAGAGTTTTGCATAAACAAAAACACAGATTATGCAAATAATAGATAAACAATTCATTAATGGAACATTTATTACGCCTCACGGAACACAGCAATTAGAGCTTGAAAATCCTGCTACGGGAGAAATCATCACCAGGGTAACTTTAGCAGATGAAACAGATACACAAAATGCAATAGCCGCTGCTAATGCCGCATTTAAAATCTATTCGCAAGCCAGTTTAGAGACCCGGCGGGATTACCTGCAAAGGATTCATGATAAAATGACTGAAAGGCTGGACCATTTACTGGAGATTATCAGCAATGAATATGGCGCACCGCAATGGTTTGCCCAATTCGCTTTACAGGATGCTGCGAGATCCTGGTTAGTAGCCAGGGAGCAGGTAAATCCTGAAACATTCCGTTATAATTTAAAAGAAGGTACCGGGGTAATACTGGACCCCGTTGGCGTTGCCGGTTTAATAAGTCCATGGAATATTAGTGTTTGGTTTATGTGCGTAAAAGCATCTACCGCCCTTGCTGCCGGATGCACCGTTGTAATGAAACCAAGTGAACTCAGTGCCCGGCAGAATAATGCAATGGCTGAAATATTCTATGATGCCGGCCTTCCCCCGGGAATAATCAATGTTTTGCAGGGAACCGGCGATGTTGTAGGCAGCGAGATCACCCGTAACCCGGGCATTAATAAAATCTCTTTCACAGGTTCAACAGCTATAGGAAAATTAATTGCCAGGCAAGCCGTAGATAGCATGAAAAGAGTGACCCTGGAATTGGGAGGAAAGTCACCATCCATAATAATGGATGATGCGCAACTGGAAAATGCCATTCCTTTTGTGTTGCAGGTAGGACTGCAAAATAGCGGGCAATCCTGTACAGCAGGAACACGTATATTGATTCCTGAAAGCAGGGAGGCAGAAATAATTGAAGCGTTAAAGAAAGGGATTGAAGCAATGAAGGTAGGTCCGTCAACAGACCCGGATTCAGCCATCGGTCCGATTGTTTCAAAAAAACAATACGAACGGATTCAGTCCTATATAAAAAAAGGTATAGAAGAAGGAGCGGAATTATTGACCGGAGGTTTGGGGCATCCGGAAGGTTTGGAGAAAGGAAACTTTGTAAAGCCAACCATCTTTGTAAAAGTCGACAACCACATGACCATCGCTGCAGAAGAAATTTTTGGTCCTGTTCTATCAGTTATTACCTATAAAGATGATGCTGACGCCATCCGGATAGCCAACGATTCCGCTTATGGCCTGCACGCCTATATAGCAGGTGCAGATATTAAAAGAGCGAAAGCCATCGCCGAAAAGCTCCAGGCGGGCAGAGTCGCTATTAACGGATTTGTAGATGAGCCACGGGCTCCATTCGGAGGCTTCAAACAATCTGGTATCGGAAGAGAATTTGGTAAGTTCGGACTGGAAGCTTTTTTAGAACCAAAAGCTATATTTGAAGTTAGCAATTAGCGTAAGGCGGACTATGGCAAATAAATAATTCAACAATTTATTACTGTTAAAAACCAGCCGGGCATTTAAGAATTATATTGATTCGTTGTTAGTCTCCCGGAAGATGGGAAATGCAATAAACGAAAGACTGATAAAAATAAAAAATTAAGGAAACTTTTCTGATATTCCTTGAGGCAAATCCTGTGTTAAAATAACTCCTGCTAGATTTTAGAGAACCAGGAAAGACTGATGAACTGGAATAACCATAAAAATGGAGAAGGTATACAATAATTTGTGATGTTGCTTTCACCACTTATTATTGTTGTGGTTAAGGGAAGTGGTGCGGTGTCAGTCAACCGTTGGTTAAAGGGCGTGAAATAGACCATCTCAAACGGGATGGGCTATTCCATTTTTGGTCAAGACCGGAACACTAACCCAATAATCTGCAATTATAAATTATTAAAAACTTAAGATTATTTCCACGGGTGTTCATTTTTTTGCTTACCAGTCCATGATCATTTAAATTAGTGTTATAATTCAGGGCAGGATATGCTGAATAAAGAACAAAATCAGGACAAAATTCTCTATGCTTTAAATAATCAGATTGTCCGCATACGCGGCAAGGAGGATATGTTATATCTTATACGAAACAATTTAAAACAATACATTGATTTTGATGATAGCTTCATTCTTCGTTATAATAAGGATACAAAGACTTACCGGCCTTATATTTTTCATGCGCAAAAAGGCAGAGCAGAAAATGCAGAATTTGCGAGACAACTGGACATGGAATATCCTGTAAAGAATGATTACATTGGAAGGGATGAGCCATTGGTACAGGATGTTGAAATACTTTTGCGGGAGGGAAATAAACATGTTTCTTTTATTCACCGTACTGGTATAAAAGAATTTGTTACATTCAAATTGATTGAGGGGAACGAGCCTATAGGGCTTTTTGTTTTATTATCAGAGAAAAAAAATTGTTTTAATCCGGAAGTTCTTGATCTTCTCAAAAAGATATCTTATCCGATATCTATTGCAACGGCCAATATAATTGCCAATGAAGAAATTGCAAAAAGAGAAGAAGAAAAAACAACCCTGCTATTGTTGAGTAATGAGATAGCAGCATTAAAGAACAGGGAGGATTTATTCCGGTTGGTTAATACGAAAATTAAAGAGCTTTTTTCAATTGATGAGTTTGGTATTGCACAAATTGATGAGGATGGCAAAACATATAGCGCCTTTGTGTTGGAATTTGGTGATCAAACAAAGAGTATTTCGGATTTTGACTCTGTTACATCTGCGAGGTACAGTGTTACAGATCCGATTTTTACACGTGTAATGAACGCTACAGGACCCGTTTTGTTTGATGTAGAAGATGTTTCAAAGGAACCGGACATGCCGGATTATGTTGCTTTTTGGAAAAAAGCCGGCTTTGTCTATTATGTCACCGTACCACTTCGGGTAGGTGGGTATATCATAGGATTTGTAAATTTTCATTTTAAAGATAGAGATGCATTTGAAACAAAAGAAATTCTTTTAAAAGGGGTTAGTGATCAACTGGCTGTTGCAGTGTCCAATATCCTGGCTAATGAAAAGATTAAATCGAGGGAACAGGAGAAATCCAGGTTATTGGAATTCAGCAACGCCATTGCGTCAGTGAGGGATACCGAAGTATTAGCCAAAATTTTAAAGACGCAGTTAAGGGAACTTTTTGGTATAGAGGACTACGTTATACATGCGTTGAGTACGGATAAAAGGACACATCGTCCAATTTTATTTGACCCTGACGCCGAATTTGCCCGACACCCCGATTTTCTGAAACTACTGGAGATTGATACAGATGTTAATGACGGTGTGTTTAATACCATCCTTGCTTCCGAAGAGTTGGTCATTTTTAATGTTCAGGATTGGTTTAGATCTGACACGCCTCCTACCTATGCTAAAGCCGCAGCGTCTATCAACCTGAGACAAATGGCCGGTGTTTCAATCAGACATGGCCAGGAGAATATAGCAATAATGAACTTCAAAAAGGATGGGATAAGTGACATTAATATACAACGACCTTTATTTAAAAGTATTTGTTCCCAGATTGCCATAGCCGTATCTAACATTATGGCAAATAAAAAGATACTCGCACGAAACCAGGAAAAAGAACTCCTGCTTTCTTTTAGCAACGAAATTGCAGCGGTACAAAGCCGGAGAGATCTTTTTAAAGTGGTGAATGGAAAAATAAAGCAGTTATTTGCCATTCAACAGCTAGGCTTTTCAAAAATAGACGAAGGAGGAGAAACCTACAGTATTTTTTTAGTAGATGTCGGTGAACACATAGGGAGCAACCCTGATTTTGCCGACATGGTTAATGCAAAATTTGACGCACATGAGGCTTTGTTTAAGGAGGTGATGAATTCTGAAGATCCGATCTTGTACGAAGTATCCGATTTGATCAATAGGCCCGAAAGACCGGCATATGTTGATTTTTTAGCTGCAGCAGGAATTGAGCAGATAGTACTAGCCCCTTTGCGGGCCGGTGGCGTTAACATAGGAACTGCACAGTTAATACTTGAGAATGGTGCTGCATTCGATATAAAGAGTAACCTGCTTAAGGGAATTTGTTCGCAATTGGCTGTAGCAATTTCAAATATTCTGGCGGCTGAGAAAATTCGTGAGAGCGCCAGCGAAAAGACAAAACTGCTGGAATTAAGCAATGCCATCGCCTCCATTCATGACAAGTTGAGTTTTCTTCAACTCATTAATACTAAGCTGACAAAGCTTTTTTCGTTTTCACACGCCATGATAGCTTGTATAAATGAAGACAAAGAAACGTGCATAACCTACTTACTGGAGCCACAGGGAGAAAGCCCGGGAAACTGGGACTATAAGCAAGTTATTGTCGCCAACATACCACTCAAGAACGGCGCATTCGAATTGGCTGCAGAGGGTTTTGTAATTCTGGACCTGCAAAAATTCAGTGAAGCACCGGATTTCATAAAAAGAAACTATGCCATTGGAAGCGTTGAAATGCTACTTGCGCCATTGAAAGAGGATAAAAATACTATTGGTTTTTTTATGTTGTTTGCAAAAGTGAAAAATGGATTTGATGCCAATCAACTGAATATTTTATCCGCCGTTTCTCACCAGCTTTCTATAGCAGCAGCAAATATTGTTGCCAACGAAAAAATTCAAAAACAATTAGAAGAAATAAAAAGGTATAAACAACGACTGGAAGAAGAAAATTTATACCTGCAACAGGAAATCGAAACATCAAATAACCATAGCGATATTGTCGGTACAAGTGCCGCAATTAAAACTGTATTCAGGCTTGTATCGCAGGTTGCCTCTTCGGATAGCACTGTTTTGTTGTTAGGTGAAACGGGCACAGGAAAGGAACTTATTGCAAGGGCCATTCATAATGCATCGCCACGGAAGAATAAATTAATGATTAAAATTAACTGTGCTGCGCTGCCAGCTAATTTAATTGAGAGTGAATTGTTTGGTCATGAAAGAGGAAGTTTTACCGGGGCATTTGAAAGAAGGATCGGAAAATTTGAATTGGCTAATAATGGTACTTTATTCCTGGATGAAATTGGAGAAATGCCATTAGAGTTACAGGTAAAATTATTAAGAGCGCTGCAAGAAAAAGAAATAGAACGTATTGGAGGTAAAACCACCATCAAAACCGACGTACGCATCATTGCAGCTACTAACCGTGACCTTGAAAAATTGATGGAAGAAGGCAAATTCAGAAGCGATCTGTTTTACAGGCTAAATATATTTCCGATTCAACTTCCGGCACTCAGAAAAAGGCGTGAAGATATTCCGCAACTGGCTTCGCATTTTATTACGCGGTTTTCTAAAAAAGCAGGAAAGAAAATAACCAACTTCAGCAATAAAGCACTGGAGCAATTACAGCAATATGATTGGCCTGGTAATATCAGGGAACTGGAACATTTGATCGAGCGAAGCGTACTGCTTACTACAGGTGATACGATTAAAGAGTTAGATCTTCCAAATAAAAAATCCAGGTCGGTAACTGAGTCAGGATCAGAAAGTTTTAAAATCCAGACGATCTTTGAAAATGAGAAAGAATATATTCTAAAAATTCTTCAACATGTCAATGGTAGAATTGCTGGTGAAGGCGGAGCTGCAGACATCCTGGGAATACCTTCCAGCACACTTAATTCCCGGATAAAAAAATTAGGTATCCGTAAAGAGCACAGAGGCTAACCACTACCTGATCACCACATTGCTATGCAGACGCTAATTGCATCCGGTATTCTGAAGGAGAATGTCCGAACTCAGATTTAAATAACCTGGAGAAATGTGCAATATTTTCAAATCCCAGGGTATAACAAATATCAGTTACCGTCATTCTGGTAGTCACTAAAAATTCCTTGGCCTTTCTTAATCTCCTTTCACGTATCCATTGCGAAGGAGGCATGTTATAAGTTGAAATAAAATCTCTTCTAAAACTCGATAAACTTCTTCCACACAGGCGGGCAAGTTGATTGATTGATAGCGGATTCAACAAATTATCTTCCACCACAGTGGTGATATTGGGGCGGTAACTTTTTTTGAGATTAAGTAAAAGGTCCAGCATCTGTGTATCGGTACTGGCCAGGCAGAACAATAATTCCAGCAACTTAATGCGCAGCAGGCTGCCTTCAATTTTAGCGGCATCTCCAATATAAGGAGTAAGAGAATTGATGTATAACTGAAGGTGGCTATTCTGTAAACTGACAAATATTTCTGAGGCCTCATCATTGATGATCTGAGATAACTGGGTAATTTTAGTAAACTCTTTAATTAATTCATGACTGATTAGAAAAACAATAAATTCAACTTTACCCCCTTTCTGCTGATCCGTTTCTGCCCGAAAGTCCACCATCAGATTATTCTTAAGAAATGCCATCTGATTTTTACCAACTGCATAGCTCGATTTTCCATAATTCAAATTAAGCTTTCCATTTACTGTTACCAGTAAAATATTATCATCGCAAAACACCCGGTCCGACTGACCTTGATCGAAGCTGTAATGCCTCACTGCCGCTTCTCCGTGAAAGGCAATACTATTCATACCGAAGTTAAAAAGACTGGCTCCAGCGCCGCACTGCCTGAACGATTCCTGTTGTAACATAGTTGAGTTTTAATAGTTCAATAGTTCCCGAATACCCACAACAAATTAATAGCTAAAATGCGTTATTGCAATTGTTGAAAAAAGCTGAGGGTTCAAATGACCGCATAGTAATTTCAAAACGGATGCCAGGCTATAAATTGTTGATTACCTGTTAGATATATAAAACACAAGGTTTTTTTAATAGCGATATTTCGCCATTTCACTATTCAGTAGTTAAATATCGAAAGAGGAAAATCGCAAACAAAGCCGGATGATACTTATTGAAGGGGATGAGTATTGGCGGGTAAGAAACGGAGCAATTTATAATAGCAAAATCGGATGTCATTTCCTGACATCCGATAAAAATTTTACAGTGGTTGACCAACTTCAAAGCAGCATTTACTCAATGTCCGCTAAGATGCGCCCTTATCATCCAGGCCATTTTTTCATGCTTTTCCAGCAATTGAACTGCAAAATCACTGCTTCCCACATCTTTGTGCTTATCTGCAAAGAGTGTAGCAAGCCTCCGGAGATTATTGATTATGGTTTCGTGTGAACCCAATAAATTTTTTAACTGATCATTCTGGGAATTAGTGAAAGGTTGCTCTATCAGGCTAGTCAGCTTCAGGTAATCTTCCAGCCTTGCTTCAGCATAAAAGCCAATGGTGCGGATCCTTTCAGCAATATCGTCAATCATAACATTTATTTCATTCACCTGCCTCTCGTAAAACTGATGCATTTCGCTAAAATTTGAGCCTTCAATATTCCAGTGATAGTTTCTTGATTTGGTGTACAAAATGAATTCGTCTGACAGTAATTTATTCAATTCAAGACTAATTACCTGTAAATGGTTTTCCGGGATGCCAAGATTTGGTTTCATATTTTTCTATTGATGCTGCTTGTTAAAAGATGATGAAGTTTTTAGGAATAGCAAATAATTGTCGCAAGGTAAAATGAAGCTCCTGCGATGACTTTACTATTTCATTATTTTATGTTGATTTTTTGGTTCACCCTATTGACTGCTTTTTAACCATTGTGAAAGCGGGCAATCAACTTTGGTGAATCTTCAGGTTAATGAAAATGACTGCCACAGTCAAATACGCCTCATTCATAATCGCCAATTTTGTAGACGGAATTTATCCTTAGGGGTGGCAATGGTAACAGAGATACAAAAAGCAACCCAGTAGAGGCAGCCGGGCAATGTAAAAAATTATATTCACACTATGGTTCGTTTTAATAACAGTATCCCAATTCGGGAAGTAAAGTGATCGTAAAATCTTCTGGTAGAATTATTATTGGCTATAGATAAACTAATTAATTTATGTCAAATTTAAAAAAGGTCTGGTTAATAACAGGATGTTCACGTGGCATTGGACGTTCACTTTCAGAGGCTGTACTTGCTGCAGGTAACGAGCTCGTAGCAACGGCAAGAAATCCTGAACAAATTAAAGATCTGGCAGAACGTTTTGGAGACAAAGTAAGAGTATGTGCACTTGATGTAAAGAGCGAAACAGATGCCGAATCTGCGGTTAAAACAGCCATTGGTGCATTCGGACGATTAGATGTATTGGTAAATAACGCAGGCTATGGTAATATCAATTCGATTGAAGAAACCAGCATCGCTGAATTTCGTGCTGAAATTGAAACCAATTTGTTCGGTACTATCATCGTTACTAAAGCTGCCCTTCCCTTTATGCGTAAACAAAGGTCCGGACATATCATTCAATTCTCTTCTGTGGGTGGCCGCATAGGGCCAATAGGAAGAGGACCGTATGCGGCTGCAAAATGGGGAGTGGAGGGATTTTCTGAAGTCCTTTCAAAAGAAGTTACACCACTAGGTATCAAGGTTACAATAATTGAACCGGGTGGTTTCCGTACAGATTTTGCCGGTAAATCTGCTATCATAAAAGAAGGTCTAGCAGATTACGAAAATACAGTTGGCCGAACAGCCCGATTTCAGCATGACTATAATGGCAAACAACCCGGCGACCCGGCTAAAGCTGCCAATATTATACTCCAGATTACGCAGATGGAACAACCGCCCTTGCGATTATTACTCGGTAGTGATGCAGTGAATGCAGCAGAACAAAATGACCTGGTTAAAATGGCAGCTGACAAAAAATGGCGACACCTTAGTACTTCTACAGATATTAATTAAATGTAAAAACCAGCATCCTTGTGAATTTTGACACCAGGGAATATTATAAAACGAAAGATGAAGCAAGCTATTAACGTACCCATAATTTTAGATATAGTTAAAACCATCGGAGATGAATTTGCCATGGATTTTAAGAAAGAAAGAATACCTGCAGGTTCAGCCCAATTTCGCCTGTTATTTAATACAATCGAACAAAAATGCCTGAGTTATATGAAGGATAATATTTACAAATATTATCCCGGAATTCCCTGGGTTAACGATGAATTGAATTTCGAAAAACAAAAAAAAGCAAATGATTTAACTGAATATTGGATTTGTGATACAATGGATGGCGCAGTACAGTATATGCAGCATTTGCCGGGTTGGACTATCAATCTGGTTCTAATCAGAAATGGGCAACCGGGTCTGGCGATAATATACGACCCAATACATAAGGAAATGTTTTGGGCAGAAAAAGACCAGGGTGCGTTTTTGAATAATGTACAGCTAGCAATAGCTCAAAAAACTGAGCCGAAGTACATGCTGGCATCTTTCAATCACCCTCCTTTACAAAACAGTATTGATGGTTTAAATGAAAAAACAGGCGCTCTTGTAGTAAAATTACTGAATGAATATGGTGCGGTTAGAAATTACGGGCCCTGCGGGTTACAAATTGCGAATGTAGGAGCAGGCAGAATCGATCTGTTTTGCCAGGAGGGTTTAGATACTTACAATTGGATTGCCGGAATACTAATAGCAAAAGAAGCCGGGGCAACCATATTAAATATGAAAGGGGACGACTGGCAATGGGGTGATGATAGTTTATTGGTAGGCAACTCTCCTGTATTATTAAAGTTGGTAAACACTTTAAGAGAACAAGATTAAAAATAAATAAAAAAGAAAAAATGATAGAAAAAAATCAAATAACCGGCGCTTATCAAATGAGTGATGAAAGAGCAATTCAACAGGTACTTGCGAAATATGTCAGAGCAGCAGATGCACTTGACGGGGCATCTTTAAGCAGTCTTTTTACTGAGGATGGTAAAGTTGAAATCTATTCTTTCAACAGCGGGAACCCTGTACAATTATTTGTGTTAACAGGCAAAGAAGAAATTGCAAATGCCATTTCCAACCTGATGAAACCGCATCCTGTAAGAGGCTGGAGTCATCACACAACACACGATCACATCATTTCAGTAAATGGTGAAGAGGCTTTTATGGATGCTCAATTTATCAGGTTTGATTGTGTTGGAGCCTGTAGGCCTGAACGCGGCTGGCAGGCAGGCACACTTGGTTTGATGGGTACAATAACTCCGACTGAATCCGGTTATTACAAACCTTCTCTAATTAAAACAAATGGGGAATGGAAGATTACCTCTCACAGAATTTACCACGATATGACTTTCGTAATTCCCGGACAATAAAGTCAGCAAGCCATTTTTACCGAATCCCTGAAGCCGCTCCTTTTTACGGACCGTCGCAGGGATTTTTTATTAGCGAATAATCGTAATGATAATTATCGTGGTATTAGCAGAAAGCTGATGCACCTGTTGCTCATCACTTCAGTAGTCTTTGTTTCTTCGGACAAATATCAAAGCAAATAACAAACAGCCTTCTATTTTCTACAAGGCCAGCTTAAATAGGATTCCCACTGTTTCCTGTAGACTGCCTCCAGGATGATTTTACTTTCGCTTATTAGGCGGAACCAATGTAAAAATTGACTAGCAATATTAGATGAAGTTGCACGGGAGCATCAGGTAAAATGAGTAATCCGGTTTTGTAAAACAAATGCTGCGCTTAAACTTTACCCATAACCAAAACTATCCAGGTATCCAGAATAATTCAATTGACATACTATAAATATCATACAAAAAAATCCCTTAAAATTATACAGGACCTGTGACTGTTTTGAAAAATCCAATGCACCGGTAAGAGGGCTGTAAAACTGAAAACAAACATGCAATATTCATAAACTAACGCTTTTGTATGTTAGCTTTATTGTGCCTCCTGCAAAGAATCCCCTTCATACATTGATGCACATCTTAAGACCAGCAAACTGGACTAAAAAATCAAATAGTTTGAATATTACGGAAAAATGAAAACCAACAGTACGGCTGATCTTTACATGGGAAAGAAAACAACAGCAACCGGGTATTATGTTTAAGGTATTCTGCTCAAACATCAGAGCCAGATTCAGAACTACTTACAATTGGATAAAAATAAATCATCGCATATGAATAAGTACATGATAGTAGCAGGTGCCCTGTGTGCAATGGGTTGCACCAATAGCGAACCATCAAATTCCAAACAACAAAACAAAACTGAAATGAAAAATGAAATTGCAGTTGCTGACTATGCAACCGATCCTTTACTTGACAGTAAAACAAAAGCATTTTTAAAAGCCCTGAATACAAGTGGAGGAAAACCGTTGGAAACTTTAAGTCCAGAGGAGGCCAGGAAAGTGCTGGTTAATGCACAGGCTTCGGTTAAGGTTGATCTTTCAGGTATCGATGAATCCGAAAAAACCATCACTGCTGACGGACATACCATTAAACTGAATATAGTTCGTCCTGCAGGTGTAAAAGGCATCTTACCGGTATTTATATTTCTCCATGGCGGCGGATGGGTACTGGGAGATTATCCCACCCACAAAAGAATGGTAAGAGACCTTACCGTACTCACTGGTTATTCAGGCGTCTTTATAAACTATACCCCTACTCCAGATGCCAAATATCCCACACAGGTAAATGAGATTTATGCTGCCACAAAATGGGTGGCCGAACACGGTGCAGAAATAGATGTCGATGGCAAAAACATGGCAATTGTCGGCAATAGTGTGGGAGGAAATATGAGTGCGGTAACCGCCATCAAGGCAAAGGAAAACAATGGCCCGGCAATCAAAGTACAAATACTGATGTGGCCGATAGTTGATGCAGACTTTGAGACCGCGTCGTACAAACAGTTTGGTGAAGACCGCTTCCTCACTACTTCTGTGATGAAATGGATGTACGACATGTATACCACAGATCCCAAGCAACGCAAAGAAATCTATGCCGCTCCCCTGCAGGCTACAATTGAACAGTTAAAAGGCCTACCACCTGCGCTGATACAGGTAGCAGGCAATGATGTATTGCGTGATGAAGGGGAAGCCTATGGGAGGAAATTAGATGAGGCAGGTGTACCCGTAACTGTTGTACGTTACAATGGCACTATACATGACTTTGGCCTGCTCAATGGCTTGGCTGACTTGCCCGCAACACAATCTGCATTTATTCAGGCGGCGGCGGAATTGAAGAAATACCTGAAATAAAGCGCTGTTACTAAGGTATTAGCCATCATGCCCGCTAAAATCAACGTCCGATTCTTGTTGCATCACCTGATAAAGGGCATGATAAAACACCTTTTAATCCAAAATATAATCATCACCATTTTCACAAACTACCGTTATGGGTAACAATAATAAATTAATGAAAGCGGCTATTTTAGAAGCACATGAAAGCTCCTTTAAAGTGTCGGAATTAGAGCGTCCATCCGTAGGAGATAGTCAGGTTCTTGTGCGTATTAAAGCAAGCGGAACAAATCCTCTGGATGTAAAAATCAGCAGCGGCAATGCTCCTCATGCCAAAGTAAAATTACCCGCCATACTGGGGATAGATTTAGCGGGCATTGTAGAATCAGTAGGCCATGCCGTTACCAATTTTAAAGTTGGGGATGAAGTCTTTGGAATGACAGGAGGTATTGGAAATGTCCCCGGATCACTGGCAGAGTACGCCGTCGTAGACGCAGACTTAATTGCCAGGAAACCCTCGAATTTTACAATGAAAGAGGCTGCTGCCACCCCCTTGATCTTTATTACTGCATGGGAGGGATTAGTGGACCGGGCAAAAATTAAACCGGGACAAAAAGTACTGATACACGGTGGTGCTGGTGGTGTTGGCCATATGGCTGTACAAATTGCTATGGCCTTCGGAGCGGAAGTTTTCACGACTATTTCGGCAGAACAGGAAGAAACAATTGGCCATTTCGGAGCGACAACGATAAACTACCAAACCCTCGCCGTTGAACAATATGTGGAAGCATTAACCGGTGGTGAAGGTTTTGATATTGTTTATGATACAGTTGGCGGAGCCACACTTGATAATTCTTTTCATGCTGTAAAAAAATATACCGGTCATGTGGTAAGCTGTCTTGGATGGGGTACCCATAAGCTTGCCCCGCTTTCTTTCCGGGCAGCAACCTATTCTGGTGTCTTTACCTTACTTCCATTATTAACAGGAATCGGAAGGGCGCATCACGGGGAAATATTGCGGGAGGCAACAAAGCTTGCCGAGGAAGGAAAATTGAAAGTGCTCGTTGACCCCAGAAATTTTAGTCTGGAAGAAATTGAAGAGGCACATGGTGTGCTGAAAAGTGGAAAGAACCTTGGAAAAATTGTAATTGATATTGACTAAAAAAGACAATAACAAATTTCAGATCAATAGCAGCCCCAAAATAATAATCATCAAATTAATCACTAAAAAAATATTTTATGCCTTTTGTAAAAGTTACGTTGGTAGAGGGAGTATTTACCACCGAAGAAAAACATGCTCTTGCAGCAGCACTTACCGATGTTATGGTAAAATTCGAAGGATCTGAAGCGTTCCGTGAAGTAGTATGGGTGTTAATTGAAGAACTTCATACTGATGGCTGGCATATTGGGGGACGTCCATTCCAGGGTCCAAAGTCATTGGAAGACACGTTAAGACGCTCTGGTTCTGTTGTTGAAATGCTGAACGGTCACCCGGTAACCCGTCCGGAATGGGCTGCAGCGGTTCCGGTGAGTGAAAAAAAATAATTCCATCATTCTTGCGTCCATCCGGCAGCAGGAGGCGCTTATTTAAAGAACTTCCTTTTGTATGGAAGGTTGGGACTAACACCTACAGGATAAGCAGCAGCGCACTGCAGTGATTTCATAAAGATGGTGAAAATCAAAAATCAGATTATGAATAACGAACAAACAAATAAAATTTCCCGTGGTGGTTTTATACGCAGCGTTGGTGTTATTACAGCGGGAGCAATTCTTAAGGCATCAGTACTAAGCCAATAAATACCTGATCAACACCCATTGGCATTTCGATCATGCGGAAGGCAACGAATGGATTCATAAAACAGGGGCAACGATTATACTAGCCCGGTCAGGGGATATACAATGTATGCAGACCAACTATTAATTTATCAAAAAGTATTAAGTAAAATATCTGCCATGGAGCAACGACACCCCCTTCCGCCTTTTACATTGGAAAAGGCGATACAAAAAATACAACTGGCAGAGGATGCCTGGAATAGTAAAGAGCCGGTCAGGGTTTCAAAAGCATATGCCGAGGACAGCGAATGGCGAAACCGGAATTTATTTATTAATGGCAGAGCCGAAATTGTGACTTTCCTGTCTGAGAAATGGAAGCGGGAATTGGATTATCAATTAGTGAAAGAGTACTGGGCGCATACGGATAACAGGATAGCCGTACGGTTTGAATACGAATACCATAATACCGAGGGACAGTGGTTCCGGGCTTATGGGAATGAGAACTGGGAATTTGATGAGAATGGTTTAATGACCAAACGTTATGCAAGTATCAATGAACTGGAGATACAGGAAAGCGAAAGAAAAATAAAAATATAAAAGCGGCCAAAAGACATCCAATCAAAACAATTCAGATGGGTTCCACCAAATCAAATACAAGTTTTATTTCGTTTCTTCCCGTTAGCCTTTTTGGCGGAATTCTGGGAATGACTGGATTAACTTTTTCCTGGAGGTTGGCAGAAGCAAAATGGGGCTTCCCGCACTGGATGAGCAAAGCCATTGGCCTGTTAACTATTGTTCTCTTCCTTGCTTTATTCACTGCCTATCTGGTGAAATTGATTAAATACCCATCAACAGTGATCAATGAGTTTAATAACCCGGTATCCTCTCCTTTCTTTACCACTTTTATTGTGAGCCTGCTTTTGTTGCCCGGTATTGTACTGCCTTTTTCAGAACGAATTGCCACAGTTGTCTGGTCAGCAGGTGTAGCGCTGATCATACTATTCACACTGTTGGTATTAGGCAAATGGATGAGGATTCAGCAAAATACATCTGATGCACAGCCATCCTGGTTACTACCGGTGGTGGGGATGCTGGATGTTCCTATTGTGGGAAGTCAGTTACATATCGCTGGCGCCAGAGAAATCTGTTTGTATTGTTTTGCAGTGGGGGTATTCCTGGCGATCATTATCCTGCCCATTGTCTTTGCAAGATTATTTTTTCAGTCCCCTCTACCCGAAGCGCTGCAGCCTACCCTTCTGGTATTATTACTTCCTTTTGCGATAGGCTATTCGGATTATGAAGCTTTAACCGGGACCCGGGATATCATGGGATCAGTACTGTATTATTCAGGATTTTTTTTACTCGTGTTATTAGTCCGCAGAATCTTTTTATTACCCAAATGCTGTCCATTCAGGGTATCCTGGTGGTCAGTAAGTTTTCCATTAGCAGCAATAACTATTGCGTCCTTTAGGTATGCTTCGCATCCCACACCAGT
Organism: Ferruginibacter sp.; assembly: GCF_028288465.1. Lineage (GTDB taxonomy): Bacteria > Bacteroidota > Bacteroidia > Chitinophagales > Chitinophagaceae > Ferruginibacter. The sequence continues at coordinate 88,388 of NZ_JAQBNR010000016.1, forward strand.
TCCGGTCCAGTGGATTCCCGCAGTTTTGTTACCCCTGCTGACACTGACATTGCTATACCTGCTGACCATCACTTTTTACCGCATTATAACCAACCGGCTTTTCTTAAACAACAGTACAGCGGAAAATGCCAGTAAAGGATTACAAACATCGATGCGCTAAGACTTGCGGAAAAGCAGGCACATTTGATCCAGGATTAGGCGGAGAATTGCGGCATCCCATTTAAACCAAAATAGCACCGGCAAGCTCCAACTGGTTCGTGTAAATTCGTATGGGAATATCGAATACTTTTCATGGGACTGCCTACTTGAAGCACACACGCATTTAAATACGATTACATCGTCCTATCATAGCAAACAGATCATTTTATCTAGCTCAGCAAGCATTCCCCGTTGCAAAGAATGGAGCAGTGATTGAATTGAAGGAGATGAATTTTAATTTTATCAATAAACATTAATTTAAAGAACAACGAAGGGATAGTAGCTTCCGTACCAAAGCAACAGTGTACTGAAAGTAGTGTCACTGTGACTTGATTCGGCTTCTGATTATCTCCACCTTATTCCTAATTTAGCTATTGCTTCAAGAAATTTTTCAGGCCCGACTCCCAAATGAGCTGACCACCATATTACTATCCAAAACTGTTGGCGTCGATTTACTACGATCTGCAGGCACATTCATTAGTATTTAATAAAGTAGAACGATAGTATTCAGATCTTTACAGTCTATTTGCTTAGTCCTTCTTAATGGCTTGCCCTTATTACTGTATAAATCCATTGAAACAATTCCCAATCAAGGAAAGCTGCCACTGTCATAGCCGTGATGCCTATCCAGAGATATTTGTTTTCATCTTTCACATCCCGGTCTTTCTTATACTCTTCACTGACATCAAAATCTCTGTCCATAAAATTTATTTATAATTATTTATGCCTATAAAAAATATCAATTTTTTATAGGCTCGTTTCATTGCCTTTTATTTCACAAAATTCGCATTCCAATGCCATTATGCTGCACAATGTACAAAGCATGCATTAGGACGGGATTAAGAATAAATTAGAAAGTGATTAGAAAATTATGGCCTTCAGGTATTTCCGGCAACAGGTAATTGTATATAAAAGGTAGTGCCCTTACCCACTATGGAGCTAATTTTTATTTGTCCTTTGTGCAATTTAATAATGCGGTTTACTAATGGTAAACCCACACCAAAACCAATTGTGGACCGGCTATCTTCGGCCCTGTAAAAAGGTTGAAATATATTTTGCAATTCATTTTCCGGAATACCCTTTCCTTCGTCTTCAACAGATATCGCGATTATTAATTGAGTAACAGATAATTTTATTTTTGCAAGCCTGTCAGGAGAGTACTTACAAGCATTCGAAACAATGTTTTTTATCGCAGTGAATAACAATTCGGCATTACCGAATACCAGCAGGCCTGCCTCATCTTCTGGTAAATGGTCAAATGCTAATTTTACAGTATAGCTTTTATCCATTTTTGTCATTTCACTCGGAAGGCGCATTAATACCTCATCAATCCTGATTAAATTCAATTCCAATCCGCCGGCATTGCCAGATACAGTTGCAAATTCTAATAGTGTTTGCGTCAGTTTACTTAGATGACGCACATCCTGGTAAACCGATCCTATCACCTTGCGATATTCTTCGGTTAGTCTTTCTCTTTGCAATGACACTTCCAGTTGGCTGGAAATAGAGGTTAAGGGAGTAGACAATTCATGTGAAGCAACAGAGATAAAACGTCGTTGTATTTCAAAACTTTCCTGCAAGCGGTTTAATAAGTCATTAAGCGTTTCGCTTAAATAATTCCATTCATCATTTGCATTTCCAGATTTTAACCTATGTGCCAGATTATGGGCCGTAATGCTGTTTACTTCATCAGCAATTTTCTTTACTGGCCGAAGTAATATTTTTGAAAAAAAATAACCTGATGCAAAAGCTGTCAATATACCGGCAATCAAAATTAACCAAAGAATATACGTTAGGTGTTGCAAGTCCTTCTTTCCTTGTTCGTCATACGCTGCAACAAGAACCGTTATACGGTCTTTTTCATCATAGTAAATAACTGCCTCCCGTGCACCACTTTTAAACAAAATTATATTGCCTGCCCGGGACTTACCTAATGCATCATTCCCAATTTGTAAAGTATCAGCTTCATTGTCTGTGTAATTATATATTCTCTTATTTAAAGAATCATATGCCTGCACTATTTTGTTTTTTACAGAAAGTATAGAAAAAGAATCTGTTTTGTTTATTAAATTCAGTCCCAATGTGTCATGCTGCCTAAGCATATGGGATGCAGTTAAAGCCCGGCTTGTCAACAAGGCTTTAATATTTTTGGACCTGGTTGTGCTGGAAGTATAATAAATGAATGCGCATATTGATGATAACAACACAAACACTATTATAGTAAATAAGAGTGTTATCTTAAGTTTTACATGCATTAGTGATCTTTTAAAATATAGCCCATACCCACATGTGTTTGAATTAATTTAGTACCAAAACCCTTGTCTACCTTATTTCTAAGATAACTTATGTAAACATCAATCACATTGGTATTGGTTTCAAAATCTATGTCCCACACGTTAATGGCAATATCAACTCTTGAAACAAGTCTGTTTTTATTCCGCAGCAGATATTCCAGTAATTGAAATTCTTTGGCAGTCAGAATAATCATCCTGTCATCCCTTTTTACTTCTTTGCTATCCAGGTTCATCTCAAGATTTGCTGCAGTCAATACATTTCCAGCAGGCAGACTTTGGTTCAAAGTACGTTTAAGTAACGACCTTATTTTTAACAACAATTCTTTAAATTCAAATGGTTTAATCATATAGTCATCGGCCCCGGAGTCGTATCCCTCAATTTTATCATTCAGGGTAATCATTGCAGTAAGCATAAGCACAGGGATGTGAAGGTTTCGGGAACGAATGGCTTTACATAGTTCATAACCATTCATTCCCGGAAGATCTATATCGAGAATAATAAGATTAAACTCGTAACTACAAAACTGGTGATAGCCAAGGATACCATCGTAAGCTACTTCTACCTGAAATCCATTCTCACTAAGCCCAGACTTGAGTGTATCGGCAATCTTCTTTTCATCTTCAACAATCAATATTTTCCTGGCTTCCATAATTAGTAAAACTTTTTATTAATTAATACAATTTACTTCATATGATTTTAGTAACCAGTTACAACCTTAGCGTTCTAATAGTATTCTAATACCTCTTTAATGCCAATTTAATAAGGTGGTTCTACCTTGTATTAAAAATATCTGTTAAGATGTTATTCAACTTATTTAATACTATTCTGGCTCCTGTTGATTTTAGTGAAAATACGCCGGCCATTATAAAACAAACGATTGAGCTGGCATGCATAGGTAATTCAACCATTCACTTGATGCATGTAATAAAATCAACAGGCTTTCCACTTGATACTGAAAGTGTAACAGCTAAGGATATCGACTCTTATGATGAAATGATGAAAAAATTAAAGCAATGGAAACAGGCAATTGAAGAAACTATCCCGGAAAGTACAGTCAGGATACACCTTGTTAAGGGTATCGTTCACGATAAAATTATAGAAACAGCAAAAAAGATAAATCCACAACTCATAATTATAGGCAAAAAAAGCAATTATAATTTCTTTGCATTTTTTAAACCCCTTTGTCCCAATGAACTTGCAAAATTTACAAATTGCCCTATACTGACAGTCAGTAAAAATTCTGTTAACACAAAAATAAAAAGCATTGTTGTCCCGATCCAATCCTTTATCCCCAAACGAAAAATAGATTTGATATATGTATTTGCAAAACAATTTAGAGCCAAAATATATCTTGTAGCCTTGCTGGATAAAATGGGAGCTGATAATACGAAAAGAAATGCACTTCTCGAAACGTATACTATCTTAAAAACTGGTTTTAATAATCAAATTGAATACCATTTATTAAATAGCAGCAATTTACCAAAAGCTAGCTTGCAGTATGCTGAAAGCATAGGGGCTGATATGATGTTTGTTAATCCCGGAACAGAGACTAAAATTTCGTCACTCACCGGAAAATACATAAATGAAATAATACCACCCTCTTCTAAATTAAAAATTTTGTTTGTAGAACCATTGCATGATAAATGAGAGACAAAATTAAATGGAAGATATTGTTAAAGATGTTGATTGTTAATCTGGCCAGCGAGCAAGAGAATTTACAGGGGTCGATGACCAACAAAAATGAATTGATTAAATTCCCGCTAAAGCTAAATGGTTAACGGACATCCAAAATTGGCAGGAAAAGATTTTTTCTAATCTTCCTACTTCTAATTGACGGCCCCTAACAGTGCCAATGTAAATTGTAATCACCAGGAATGATTTTTGAAACGACATGCCCATTAAAAATGAAGCAGCATGATCCAGCTTTAACAGGATGCAAAAAAATTGTTTATTTAAATCCCAATATTATGATCAGACAATTAGAAATATTGTCAAAAAAAGACAGAGATATTTTATTTAAAGCTCCGGTTTTATTATCAGTACTTGCATCGGTTTCATCCAATGAAGTAAAAATAAATAAATCTCAAAAAGCAGACGCTATCAAGTTAGCTCACTTAAAAACTTTTACAGCAATGCCTATATTACTTTCCTATTATGCTGAAGTGGAAAAAGAATTTAAAGAAGCATTTGAAGAAGCAATACAAAAATATTTTCCCTTTGATGACGCTAAAAGAAATGAACTCAAAAAGGAAATGGAAAAGGTTAGTTTGGTTATAAATAAATTGGATAAAGAATATGCTCAGGCATTGGGTAAAAGTTTTGAAAGGTATGCAACGCATGTGAAGAAGGCGGCTCACAGTATTTTCCAAGATTTTATTTTTCCCATTCCTATTGAGGGCTTATCATATACAAATCATATAATTCGTTGAAATGGAATACAGCGAACCGATGCTCTAAAACATACACACGAAAGAAAAGATAACAAAGCTGCGCTTCAATTCCCCATAAGGAAATCGTCTTATGGATGCACCAATTGAAGTTGATAATTTGCTGGCGTTTAATAAACAAACAGAGCAAAAGTGACTCCCGAAGAAAAGTGCATGCAAGTAAGGCAGATTACTCAATAATTTTGAAACTACGCTGGCTGAAAATCCAAAGCCTTCTCCGCAACTTTATTCTTCAGATGGGGAAAGGCTTTTGTCTTATTGGCAATCAACATCGTATTTGCACTACATGATGATGAATTTCCTATTGATCCCTTATTTTTTAACCGTCATTACAATGCTTAGTTGCTTTTGAAGAAGGGTAAATTCAAACCTGCTGATGCCGGGCGATTAAATTTCTATCTAAATATACTTGATGAAAAAGTAAAACTAACGCAAGACAATTCAAGTGTTGTCATTTTGCTTTGCAAGGAAAAAAATAATTTGTTATGGCTACGCCTTACATTGAGTAGTTATTAATATTAAAATCCCAGCTAAACTGTCATCAGGCTTAGTACAAGAGAGAACTTTCAGAATATTTGAAAAGTAATTTCACGAGAGATATTGATAAGAATGAAATCTACATGCATTTAGAAAAAGAATATTATTTAATTCAAGCTGCTAGTTAATAAGTGATTTTATTAAGCGTAAAAGTTAATATGTTGGTTTAAATTTCAAATAATGCTATGAAAAATAAAAATTTATACGGTTTAAAAAAAGTAAAGGCTAATATGTAAAAGTAGAAGAGTTTAAACTCTTTTATTACAAATTCTTTTCTATCTTTGCCCTGAATAAAACAGCAAAATGGTATCTAAAACCTGTGAATATGCTATCAGGGCAATGCTTTTTGTAGCGCAAAAATCAAAAAGCAAAACTAAAGTAGGCGTAAAGCAGATTGCCAAAGCGATTGATTCGCCGGAGCCTTTTATTGCCAAAATTCTACAGGACCTGGGAAAGAAAGGATTGGTTTTATCTGCCAAAGGGCCTACGGGAGGATTTTACCTGGACAATGCAGGTTTGAAAAAAAGTCTTGCAGATATTGTTAATGCCATTGATGGGGATAAATTATTTACGGGCTGTGGTTTAGGATTAAAAAGTTGCTCAGCAAAAATGCCCTGTCCTGTTCATGATGAGTTTGTGGTTGTTAGAAAACAAATCAAAGCGATGATGCAAAATGCCAAACTGGGCGATTATAATACCTCTTTGGAATTAGGAGAAAAATATTTAAAGAGATAATCTTTTTAATATAGTAGAGGAGTAAAAGGTCTTAAATTATTTTATATGCAAACTAGTTTAAAAAAATGGTGGAAAAAATGCCTGCAGGTTGCTGTGGTATATTTGTTATTACCCGTGCTGGTTCAGGCACAATCTGCCGGGGCTGCGTCTGCTCCGGATGATACCGCCCTCATTGTTTTATTGGTTATCGTACTGTTGGCGGTTCTTGTTGCTGTACTCCTTCTTTCTTTTGAAGCCAGGGCACTTGTTGCAAAAATCAGGAATAAAAAGATGGGGAATAATACGCATCAATTTGAAAAGCACCTTGAAAATATGAATAGTAACCAGATTGAAAAAATCTTACAGACCACGCACCGGCAGAAAGATAGAAGTAAAAATCCAGGTAGTATCAAAGCTGTTTTGCTAGTTGTGTTTACGCTGTTGGCAACATTGTTTCCGGAACATTCATTGTTTGCGCAAACTAAGGTAACAAATGGAGGAATATTCAACGAAGGTGGTATCCTGATCACTATTACGCTGATTATGATTCCTATACTGGCAGGCCTTGTACTGATGGTTGTAAAGTTATCCAATATACTGCGGAAGCATCGTAACAGGCAAGACCTTGAAGAAGCAGATCTATTTGCAGGCTACCTGGCTACATTAACCGGGGAAGAAGCAACTGAGGCACTGGCAAAAAGAAAAGCTGCACTGGACTATAATCTGACGCATCATGAATTATCGGGTCAGCAGGAACCGGCAGATACAAAGGGACTGGTGAGTAATGTTGAGACGGAAGGCTACATTAATTTTATCGCACGCAAAAAGAAAGCACAGAAGCGTCCCAATATCGACCCGCAATTATCCAAACTCATTTTGTGGTATTTTGGCTGTGCCGCGTTGTGGCTGTTGTTCGGCACCACCATTGGTGAATACGTCGGTATTAAATTTGTTGCACCAGATGTTGACCATGTAAGCTGGTTAAGTTTTGGCCGGCTTCGTCCTGTTCATACCAACGCAGTGTTTTGGGGTTGGGCATCGCTGGGAATGCTCGGGCTTGGTTATTATATTGTTCCCATGGTAAGCAATGCGCCCCTGGCAAGTATCAAAAAAGGGTGGTATGCCCTCTGCCTGATTAATGCCGCGGTTATTTTGGGAACCACCTTTTTAATGGCAGGTATCAATAATGGCGGGGGCGAATACCGGGAATACATCTGGCCGGTAATGTTATTATTTGGAATTGGGCTAATACTCACCCTGATCAATTTTATTCAAACCATTGCAAAACGACAAACGAAAGAAATTTACATTTCCAACTGGTATATCGTTTCTGCTATCATGTTTGCATTAACCATTACTGTTGTAGCCTATGTTCCCATCTGGCAGGATGGCCTTGGAGAAACAATCATTCAAGGCTATTACATGCACCAGGGCGTGGGTATGTGGTTTATGCTTTTTACATTAGGCATCGTTTACTATATGCTTCCGCAGCAATTAAACAGGCCTATCTATTCTTACAGTCTTGGTATCCTTGCATTCTGGACACAAATTTTATTTTATACGCTGATAGGTACCCACCATTTTGTTTTCAGTTCTATCCCATGGTGGTTGCAAACTGTAGCTATTGTGGGCAGCGTTGGTATGGTAATACCTGTAGTAGCAGGAACCACTAATTTTATTATGACCTTTAAAGGAGCCTGGCATAAAATTGCCGGCAGTTATACCCTACCCTTTTTCCTGGTGGGTATCATATTTTACTTTACCGGTTCGCTACAGGGCACTGCAGAAGCATTTCGTTCTACCAACCTGATGTGGCATTTCACAGACTTTACAGTAGCCCATTCTCACCTTACCATGTATGGCATCATTTGCTTTTTTCTCTGGGCAGGCATGTATGCAGTGATCCCAAGGCTCACCGGCAAAGAAGCTCCGCAAATAACAGTGGGCGCTCACTTTTGGTTAGCATTAATTGGCCTGATGTTTTACACCGTACCACTCATGATTGGCAGCACACTTAGAGGACAAATGTGGATTGCAGGGAAACCATTTATTGACTCGGTAGTACACATGGCTCCCTACTGGTTGTGGCGGGCTATTGGCGGCAGCCTGATGTGGTTATCCCATATTTTCTTTGCTTATAATTTTTATAAGATGATCAGCAGGCATGAAGCGGTTGATGTAAAAGAAGCAGCGCTGAAAAAATTAGTACAAATAATTCCGGCCGAAACACAAAATGATTAATCAATTTTTATACAGTACAAATGGAATTTTTCAATAATCATAAAAAGCTTTTCAGAACCGCTTTCCTGTTTTTCGCAGGACTAACGGTGTTAGTAGCCATTCTCCCTGCGCTGAATAATCAGAAAAACAACAGTCCCTTACCAGGCGCTGTGCCCCTTAGTGCAGATGCAGTAAAAGGTAAAAATATTTACATTGCCAATGGTTGCGTAGCGTGCCATACGCAGCAGGTACGCAATGTGGATATGGATAAAATGTGGGCAGCGAGGCCGGGTTTAGCAGCAGATTATGCAGACATACATCGTACAGATATTTGGCGCAATACGGCTACATTGATGGGCACTGAACGCACCGGGCCCGACCTTACAGATGTAGGTAACAGGCAACCAAGTAAGGATTGGAATTTAGTGCATTTATTTAATCCGAGAACCGTTGTAAAAGAGTCCATCATGCCGGCTTATTCATGGTTATTTACTATTAAAAAACAACCTCTAAAAAGCGATATAATAGTAAATGTTCCGGCAGCTTACATGAACGGTGAGGAAGGGAAAGTAGTAGCTACAAAAGATGTACTTTATTTGATTGCTTACCTGCAATCACTTAAACAGGTTAAACTGCCCGATGGTACGCCCCCACCCGATTTTTTGTATAAACGGGAAGAAAAGCCGGCAGGTGCAAATGCAGCTCCAAAAGAACTGAATGGCGCTACATTATACACTTCTAATTGCCAGAGTTGTCATCAGCCAAATGGTGAAGGATTGCCCGGTGCATTTCCTCCATTAAAAGGCAGCCCTGTTGTTAATGGGGATAATCTGGAATTATATGTCGGTATCATCATGAACGGCTACAGTGGACGACCAGGCTTTGGCGTGATGCCACCAGTTGGCACAAATGCCAGTTTAGGTTCTGCAGAAGTAACGGCCATTGTGAATCACGAACGTAGCACCTGGGGTAACAATGCTAAAAAAGTAACGGAAGAAGAAATAAAGAAGATCATGGATTTTGTGAAATTACAGGCTCCTAAGTAAAAGCAGCAAATAAGTACATAACATTAAATTGATTATAATGAAAAAGATACTGCTGATCGTTTCTATGTTGATAACAGGGTTATTGGCTTTCGCCTGCCCTGCTTGTGAAATAGCCCAGCCAAGATATTTAAGAGGCATTACACATGGTACAGGTCCCCAAAGTAATTGGGATTTCCTGATCATTTCGGTAACAACTATTATCGTTATCGCCACGCTTTTCTATTCGATAAAATGGTTGGTAAAGCCCGGCGAGAAATCAGTTACACACATCAAACATTTGATATTAAATATTGACTAACATGGAAGATAAAAGCAAAATAGTTGTTTTTATAGATGATGAAGAACAGCCCGTTGCAGCCTTTACTTCACCGGTAAATTTTGAACTGGATACCAGAAAATTAGTTGATGGTAAGCATACGCTTAAAATTGTAAGCAAAGACCCGAGTGGTAAAGAAGGCATCAGGCTAATACCTTTTGAAGTAAGAAACGGCCCTGCTATTGAAGTGGAGGGCATCCGGGAAAATGCGGTGGTGGATGGAGTGTTGCCCATCATGATAAATGCTTACGGTAAAGGCGACCAGAAAATATTTTTAATAGAGGGTAGTGAAACACCTAAAAGTATTCCTTCCTGGGTATGGATACTGATTATTGGTTTTGCGGGGTGGGCATTATATTATCTATTCACCTATTTATCACTGAAACCTTAATCACAATGAAGCAAGATATACTTACTATAGAAGATGTAACATTATTGGTGGATCGTTTTTATGAAAAAATAAGGATAGATGAACTGTTGGGTCCGATCTTTAATGAACGCATTCAAAATCACTGGCCGGAACACCTTGAAAAAATGTACCGTTTTTGGCAAACCGTTTTACTGGGAGAACATACTTATTTTGGTAGCCCCTTTCCCCCACATGCCCAATTACCTGTTGGTCACGAACATTTTTTAAAATGGATGGAGTTGTTTGTTCCAACTGTGGACGAATTATTTACCGGCGAAAAAGCAGCAGAAGCAAAATGGCGTGCGGAAAAAATGGCAGAAATGTTTGAAATAAAAATAGCACATTATAAAAAGGTTGGTATTAAAAACCTGGTGTAGGAATGAATGATGAAAGAAAAGAAATAGCAATTACCCTCATAAATGCAGGTGAAGCACATGTTGTAAAAACTTATTTGCACCAATACAGGAACCTGATGATGCTGCTTAACAATACCATCTATCTGGAAAATTTTGGCGAGTGTGGCGGCCAGGGACGCTGTGCCACCTGCATGGTTAAAGCAGTTGGATTAAAAGGCAATGCCAATTCGATGGAGCGAAATGAAGCAGCTACTATTGGCAAAGCAGGATTAGCGGATGAAGCTGTCCGTTTATCCTGCCAGATATTGATTAGCGAAGACCTCAATGGAGCAGTGATTGAGATTACAGGTGATGAGTATTAAATTTATCAATAGAAAATATCAAAAAGAAATGAAGCGATATCTACTCCCGGATCTCTGGGAAAGTAAACTTAAAGGTAGTATCAATGTAATTTGTAATAGACAGTACTTAATCCGACAATAAAGGTTTTTTGGTTTTATAGGGTCAGGATATATTTTGTTTTATGCTGCCGGTGTGACCTGCCCTAAAAACTTCTTCCTTGATAAGATAATAGAATCCTTGAAAGTTTCCATCGGGGTTTATATTTTTAAGTTCCCAACCTTTACGATTACAGTACATTCTTACGGTAGCATTCGTACAAGCTGCCAAAGCAGCAACCAGCAATTCTTTTGGAGAGAAGCCTTTGTCCTGGCCTCCTTTTTCTATAGGTTCATCGGCTACCACTTTAATACCGGATGGTGTTTGTATTTCCATCAGGTAATTTTCTTTGCCATTGTTGGTTGTAACTTTTGCCATACTTGTTATTTTTTATTGAATGATGGATAAGGAACAAATTCTTTTTCGTCACCCTTTATTTTATCAAATGTCTGCGCCATCCATTTGTGCTTCGCCATATAATTTATGGCCAATATTTACCGTTTGCCTTTGGCTGCTTTTTATCTCTATCATAAAAAGCTCGCTGTACACGGGAACGGCAGATTGATGGCCAAATGCTTCCCCTGCTATTAATTTAAATTGCAGCTGATCCTGTGTCCATCCAGGAATCTGTTTGGCGTCAATATGAAAGAACTCAGGTTCCATCTGTTCCAGTTCTTTTGGCAATGCCATCCAGATTTGCAGGCCAGGCATTGTTTTATCCGAATGGCGCAGGTATCCGGGTGTACGTTCAGAATGGACAATACCTTTTCCTGCTGTCATCCAGTTTACACCGCCCGGCTTTATTTCAACTGCATTTCCCGGCGTATCGCGGTGCATGATACTGTTTTCAAATAAAAAGGTAAGAGTTGATAGCCCGATATGCGGCTGAGGAAGCACATCGAAATTCTCCCGTTCATTTAATTTTACAGGCCCCATGTGATCGATATAGATAAAAGGACCAACCATCCTTTTTTGGCGAAAAGGCAGCAATCATCCCTGCTTTTCTTTTTTTCTAAATATTAAAGTAACATTTGTTTACAGTACTTGCTTCATTATCTGATGCAATTTTCGTACAGGTAGACTTGAAAATTCTTTAACCATTACAGTCAAATTTAAAAACAAAACTTGTAAACGCAGTTATGGAAAGACTAGCTGAAAAACAGCAATGATAAGAGATCCGATTGTTGTGTCGGGTATCTCCTGTTCCCTTATTTTCCTTCCGGTACGATAGCAACGACCTGTTCAATGCATGATGATCTTTTACCAAAGTCTCGTCGCAAGTTTTATTTACGCCTCATTGCTTAACATTAACTTAAAGGCTTATTAACACCATTTAAAACGACGAATAGTAGTTTTATGAAATTAACTGCCGGTAATTTATCTGGCAAGCAGATTGCGTAAGCAAACCCTCTGCAGGTCATCAATACAGGCAGGATATTGAAGGAAATGTGAATGGCGGAATGAATATCCGGAAAAGAACTGAAGGAATAATGCAGCCTCGTCTCAAACTCAGCATGATTCAGCGCCTTGCCTTCCCATGGATCGCCGGTGTCGATGTGAATGGTATATTTATCATGCACAAATTCAGCAATGGAACTGATGTCTTTTTTATTCCATACTTTTTGCATAAAATGATTTAGTAGTATTTCATTTGTCATGATGATAGTTTTGCAGCACTTGCAGTGCCTTGCGAAGTTCAAACTAATTTACAGCGCTTAGTTGTTACGCGACGGCTTAATTATTTTATCTTGTTTATAAAGTATCCTGATAATAACGATGGCAGCAATAAGGCAGAGCGACACAGCTTGTATTGATCCTTCCGGTCCAAACTGTCCGCCGGTCACTAGTTCGGATCCGGTAATTTTTGTTGTTAACAAACTGCTGGTTTTTTCATTGCCCGAAGTGATGGCTCCAAAAATTCCGTTCTGTGTAAAATTCCAGGCAAAGTGTATGGCTATGGGCACCCATAAATTTCTGTAATACATATAGGCAGCACCGAGCAACACACCCACCACTGTTATACATAAAATAGACACCAGGGTAACATGTGGATTAACCAGGTGCAATCCTGCGAAAATTAATCCCGAAATAGTTAAGGCAATCACGCTGCCCCATTTTTCTTCTGTAATTCTGAACACAATTCCCCTAAGCAATATCTCTTCTAATATCGACACCGTAAATGCAACGGTAAAAGGAATGATCAATGTGGACGCTGGATTGACAGCAATCACCCGGAAGCCTCCATACAAATACACCACTAAAATAGTAAGGCATTGTAAGCCGCTGCCAGTGATGATGCCCGCCAATAATTTTTTCCCCATACCTTTTGTTGATAACTCCGTAACAATTCTGCTTTCATACTTACGATAAAAAAGCCAATAGCTACCGATTGTCAAAAAGGATACGAAGATACCTTTGATCAGATTTCGCGGATTGGTGTTGAGCGAATGAATACCGGGTATTTGCTGAAATAGCTGCTGCCCGATAATTACGGCTGCCAGGCAGATCAATACGCCGAAAATTATTCTTACTAAAGCAGAATGTAATAGTTGCTGTTTGAAAATGGTTGCTGTCATGATTATCATTTTAGTTGTTTAAAATATGTTCAGCAATTCGGCTCCGTCACCCAGAATTACTTTATTAAATGTGCAGTATTGGTTCTCTTTTCTTCAAACACGCTTCCATCATTCACGAGTATTTTTATATCAGCATACTTTCCTTTGCTATTTTTCACAAATTCTACCTGTGCATCTTTATCAAGTACAAAAAGATGGTGGGTTATAAATTTCAACTCTGAAACTGCACCGCCGTTATTATCATTTTTACAATACAATTTGTTTTTGTCCGTGTAAATTACCAGGCCGCCATAGGTTCCTGCAAAAGACAGTAATTCCTTTAAAGAAAGCCCCTGATCAGCCTCATCCACCAACAGCGCATTGAGGTAGTATAAACATCTGTTTTTCTCTTTTTGATCTGTTGCTGATGACAACTGGTTCCTGAATATTATTTCCTGCGCCTTTATGAAAGCCATACGGGCTGTAGTTTTTGCATCCGGTATTACGCCTTTCCCTTCCCAGTCTGTTTGCGTAACAGGGTTAAGCGAACGTGCGAATGGAATGAATACAATGAAACCCTGACCAACGGAAAAAGGCATTTGCGGATCTGCGCCATCACCGGTTGTTTCGCCTACCACAATGGCTCTTTTCGCAACCTGCATTCCGTAACTAAAATCTTCTGCTCCTGAAAAAGTATGCTGGCCCGTTAAAATATAAACAGGCATAGAAAGATATATACCGTCAGACTTGGCAGGGTCTGCGTACAGAAAAGTAGTGTCCATATTCGTGCGGTTAATCAGGTCATTCATATGGGTCTTTTCTTTAAAAAAATAACTCTCGAGCTGACCTACCATTTGCGGACTGCCGCCCATGTTGTTTTTTAAATCGATTATCAGCGCATCAGTATTGGCTAAAAATTTAAGCGCAGCATTAATAGTTGGCTTGGCAGCTTCTATATCGTCTGTAAATAAATCAAATGGCAGGTAGCCGATATTGCCGGGAAGTATTTCTACTTTTTTGAACGTGTAATTATTTTCTTTCCAGTATTTTTTTACATGCTGAACTTCTTCAGGACTCAATTTGGAAATCTGCTGCGGAATAAATCCGGGATCGAATTTTACCTGCATGTGTGGATCGTGGTGTACAACATTTATATCATGGCCTATTTGTCCGGCAAGCTTTTCAGGATTATTCAAAAAGCCTGCATAAGCATTCTTCTTTAATTGCGATTGAAGATAGCTGGATATGAGTACCGCTTTTTCAGGAAAAATATAATGCCTGGTTAAACTGTCTGTGATGGAATTGATTAACGCACTGATGTTAACCGGTTGCGGTTTACTGATTTGTGCGCTGGCTGTATATGGCATTGTAACAGCAAACAGAAAAATCAGCCGGGCCATTTTAAAATGTTTCATTTGTATAAGTTTTAGTGACTATTGTCTGGTTGAATGTATTTCTGTATAAGTAAATCATACCTTTTATGAGGCTTGTTTGCAGCTGTTTCTACAGACTTCTTTTTAAAATTTTATTAATTCTAAAAGTATCGGAGCAGAACACAAAGGGGTAGGACAATAATGTCGTCGAACCGGATTTATCTGAAGTTTTACTTAAATGTGCCAGGCGATATTGTTGTTATAAGGGACTATTTCTTTTCCTTTAACAATGTGTCAAGCTTTTGTTTTGTCTCCGGAATGTTCTTTAACGACAACGTTTTTTTGAAACTTGCTATGGCATTTAATGTATCCCCTTTTGCCAGGTACAATCTCCCAACCCATCATAACAATTTGCCGCTCCCGGATAGTTTGCAATATTTAGTTTAAACAATGCACCTGCCAGAACCAAAGCTGAAAGCGAAATGCAGCCAATTACTTCAACGTATACTCCTACTATTGGCAATACGCTTATTGTATGCCGTTTTTTATTCGCTTTTTAAAAAATCATCAAGAATTTTATTGAAAATTTCGGGTTGATCCATTAATGGTAAATGTCCAGCATCTTGAATTAAATGAAGCTTTGCATTTGGGATAATTTTAGCTGCTGCTTCACCATATTCAGCAGAAAATAACTTATCATCTTTCCCCCAAATGATAAGTGTTTCATTTTTTATTTGCTTTAATAATTCTTCTGATATTTTAGATACTGCGGTTCCACGTCCTTGCTTAAATGCATTTTTTCCTCCTTTATATTTGAGAACGGCTATTGAGTAGCTACTATGGTTCGGATCTCTGTTTATGGGTTTATGAAGTATATAACGCGAATTAAAACAATTTGCCATTGATGATGGAAAACTATTCATCCATATTGTTCCAATTAAAGGCCAAAAAGAAACTTTTGCTCCTAAACCTGCAGAATCAACTAAAACAAGTTTATCAACCATTTCAGAATTGTCTATGGCAAACTTCAACGCAATGGCGCCACCTTGAGACAATCCGACAATATGAGCCTTCGATATTTTTAATTCTTTCATGAAATCTTTGAGCCAGTTCGAAAAATATGGCCTATTATAAGGCGCATCAGGTTTATCAGATTCTCCATATCCAACTATATCTGGTGCTACTATTTGAAAATTTTTAGAGATAGTATTAATTGATGGATACCAGGTAACAGCGCCTGCACCAGCTCCGTGCAGGAAAATTACAGGTTTACCATTTCCACATAATAAGTAGGTGGTTTTAATTGTTCCAATATTTACTTCTCTTTGTTCAACTAATCCTTCTATTTTGTCGATTAGAAGTTGCCTATAGTTTTCTTTATTCTCTTTTTTCATGTTTTTCCCTCTTTTAAATTAATGAATGTCAAAAATTGCCGCTAACTTAAAGGTTGGTGTATGCAAATTGCCTGCTGTTCTTTAGTGATTCTCTTTATTGGGTAAACTATAAACAATTTTGCCTGTAGAGTCGAGAAAATTTATTTTTGCTTCTCCAATAGAATCAACAATAAGCTGAATCCTTGTCTTGCCTTTTTTATCTGCTAAGTTTATTAATGCCGATTTGGCTGCGTCTTTGCCAATAAAAACCCGATGTGCGAAGGCAGGGTCACTATTAGCAGGTTCCAGTAGTTGCTTGAGTTTAGCATCTCTCTCGGGGCCATTTGGTAATTTTTCTGCTTCCTTGTATGTACGACGAAACTCCGGGTAAGGTGGACTGTTATGCCAATCATCTACATATAAACCTGTTTTCCTGTCCCCGTTATCATCAAGATATTGTAAATACAGAACCTGATTTTGATTGTATTGGTCAAAAGAAAAATGCCCTGATGCAAAATATTTTCCACTACTATCTTTTCTTCCTGAAAATACAAGCCCCCCACATTCAGTGGCCTCGTCATCATAAAATATTAAACCACCACGGTTGCCTCCCGGAATTCCAAAAGGTTTTCCGTGATTCAAATTTGCTGGTGATTTTTCCACATTGGAAAGAACTAACCTGGGATGCCCGTTTGGTTCAACAATATTTATCCGCTTTGCGGTTAGTTCATCAACTGTTAAGTTTTCTGTCTTTCTGTCCATTTTTAAAATTAAGAACAGGGCAATTATTAGCAAAACGGATGACACCATTGCATATGTTGATAAAAAGAGTATTTGCTTTTTTATTTTATCTAAGCTATCAGTCATAGGAAATTATTTGTCGTAAAATAAAAAGTCGTTTTAAAATAATCGGTACAATATATATTGTTGTTGGTAATACAAGTGCTGGATGATAATTACTGCGGCTGCAGCCTCAAAGGAGTGAAGCTAACTTTCTGCTATTCACTGTGGTTTTACCGTGGCGCCGGATATTCCACAAATCAATCACAGTAAAGCTTTTAGCAGGAACGAAATCTATAGCTAAAGTTTCCTTTACTGTAGTGGTTAATTCATTTGATTGTATTTTGCTTATGTTGGCAAAATCAAAGTTTGTTACTTTTTTCATGATGAGTTTATTTTTATTTTTTTATAAGTCACAAAATTATTTAAAGCCGGATACAAGCGATAGCACAATCAGGCAGTTGAATGGGATTCGGCTGAAGTTTTATCCAAATGATCCGGAACCTGCAATAATGACTATCAATTGTTGAATATTTTTTAAAGTTTATTTTCAAGTTTTTTGATCGCTAATTGATGATACAAAACTACCCTAAATTTCAGCGCCTCAAGGGACAGCCTGATGCCAGATACAGACAAATGATATCATTCACTTTCCATGCTGGCAGTGATTCCCGATGGCCTGAAACCTTTTACAACCAGATAAACGCCCAGCGAAAATTCAAACAGTGCAACCAGTACTGCGGACAATCCTGCCAGGGGCGAATGTTGCCCGATTACACCGAATAGAATAGCGACGTAGCCTGTCACCAACGGCACAGCTCCCACCATTCCAATCACAGCAAGTCCTTTTGGTACCAGGCGGGATTTGTACAACATGAAACCGAGCAACAGATCGCAAATCGCCGGCATAAAACTTTGTCCGAGTAAAAAGATACGATCATAAAGCGCTGCAAGTGCATGACCGGTGACCAACGCATCAGTACCGGATGCGGCTTGTCGCAGGGTTACTATTGACAGCAGAAAAGCCACGCCAACGAAGATGGTACCCGACTCCAGGATGCGTGCAGCAACAAGACCCAGTGCCGCACTTTCATTTTGTTTCTTCAGCACCGGGTACAACACCACTGCGGTGCTGATGCCGGCGAGTGCCACGATGATCTCGAGAATGGCTCCAATGATAACGGCCGTATCGGGGCCCGGTCCCGTGATGTAATCCGCAGCATGCACCGGGCCATAAAGTGCCAGCGTTGGGATAGATACAAAAGTGAGGATGTATAATATGCCCGCAGTGAGCGACCTCTTCCAAAGCGAAGTCATCGGCACGCTTGCTGTTGATGCTTCCATGCGGATGGCTATATTTTGAGTAGTATTCATTTTACTATTTTAAAAATTGATCAACTATTTTTTGTGAAACGATGGACAACACTGGAATAAAAAGAGGTTGTGAGGTATATTAATTTCTTCCCAATGGATTTGTTAACCATGCTTTGGAAAAATGCACACTCACCATCACTGCCCTGTTGTGTATTTCCCTGTCATACGAAATGTCGCTTAAACCATAACTGTATCTAATGTCAATGGCGATTCTTTTTTGTTTGAAAGGAAACTCAACACCACCGCCCATCTGAACACCTGCATCCCACCGTTTAAAACTTCCGCCGGTATTGTTAAAGGAGAGTTTGGTTGACAGATCACCCATGGTGTTTTTACCACTGAGGTTATAAGCAACAGATGGTCCTGCATTCATGTAAAATCTACCCATGTGTAAACGGGCCAGCAGCGGTAATTCCAGTGTGTTTAAACGAAGGCTTGACTCGTTGGTGGTGATGGGATTGTTTGCTTTTAATTTGCCACCTTTCCTCATGTAATACAACTCAGGAACAATTGAAAATGCGGGTGTGATACCTGCCTGGAATGATACCCCCGCCTGTATACCATTGGTTGACTTTTTATAGTCGGCCAGGGATTTGTTGGCATCACCATAATTGAGGTTGGTGCTTACCACATTGATCATCAAATCCAGGTAAGTGTTGGTTTGGCCAAATGTATTTGCTGCCAAAAAAATCATACCCGCTACGAGTACTGTTTGTAATTTCTGCTTCATAATAATTTTTTTAAAGTTGGTTAATTATTTAACTGAAGCAAAAGTATAGGAACGGCTGTGGGCGTGCAATTCAGCTATGCAAAGCGAAGAATGATGTCTGCCAACGGGGCTTTTTAATCTTCCAAATTCCGGAAGCTTTAGGGCTTGCTGTTGATGAGTTGAAGGAAGGCTTCTTTGTAGGTATCTGAAACAGGAATCAACTGATCTGCAATTTTAATCCTGCTGCGTTCGATAGATTCTATTTTATTGATGGCCACCATAAAACTCTTGTGTACCCTGCATACCAGGTGAGCTGGTATCAGCTGCTCCAGCTCGCTGAAACCCTGCAAGGTCATGATCTTTTTACCGGGCGTATGAATGCGTAAATAATCCCTCATGCCTTCTATGTAAAGGATATCATTGATCATTATTTTTTCAAGCCGGTTCTCTGTTTTTACAAAAATAAAATCCAATGATTTTTCAGCCACCCGCTTGCTTAAATTTTCCTGTGCTTTATTAACGGCTTGTAAAAAACGATTGAATGTAAATGGTTTTAAAAGGTAGTCTGTAATGTGCAGCTCATACCCCTTTAAAGCATATTCCTGGTATGCAGTTGTGATAATAACCTGGCTGGTTATTTTGGAGCTTTCCAGCAATTCTATGCCCGATAGTTCATCCATATTAATATCCAGGAAAAGTACATCTACTTTGTTGTTGTTCAGGTAAGTGAGGCCGCTCAGCGCATTGTCGAACGTGGCGCTTAAATTTAAGAAGGGAACTTTGTTTACAAAGTCTTTTGTTTTTTCCATCGCCAGCGGTTCGTCTTCAATAATGATGCAGGTATATTTATCCATTGGTTATCGTTAAGTTTACTGTGTACAATTCGGCTGTTTTATGCACTTCCAACACATGTTTTTCCGGGTAAATAAGTTGCAGCCGTTTTTGAATCAGCTCATTGCCTAAGCCGCTGTCAGGTGGCCGCACGGTCGGTTTCGAATCAAATTTATTTTCACATACCAATTGTATGGTTTTATCATTTATAACGATGTGAACGGTGATGGCATTCGCCAGTTTTTTATTATTGGTATGCTTAAAAGCATTTTCAATAAATGGAATAAAAATCATCGGCGCAATCATCTTATTGCCAATTGGCCCTGTTACTAAAAACCGTACATAATTGGGATTGGCTGTTCTTATTTTTTGCAGGGCGATGTATTTTTCGATGTATTCAATTTCCTGCGACAGCAGAATCTGGTCGGCCATTGTTTCGTACAACATAAACCGCATGATGTCGGATAACTTATTTAAATAGTTGGACGCCTCAACAGCGTCTTTTATAATGAGTGCATCGATGTTGTTGATGGTATTGAACAGAAGATGCGGATCCAGTTTGGATTTGATCAGCGCCAGTTCCATTTCATGGTTCTTTTCTTTTAAAGCCTGCTTTAATTTTATTTCGTTGAACCACGTGATAAACCCCTTGATCACCAAAGCAACCATGCCACAAACCGAACCAATAAACGTCATGATAATGATTACCCTGACAGCAGTCGACCGGCCGTTTTTTCCACCCTGGTCCATGTCGATCACACGGCCTGTTTCAATTAAATACCGGTGGAAAATGTAGGCTACAATGGATGCACAAACGGATATAAGCAAACCAACAGCAATGGCCTGGAGAAACTTTTTTTGCTGCAGGTATTTGGGAAACAAAATAAAATAGTATAAATAAAATGTAATAAAGGAAGGTGTAAAGGCAAACAGTAAGATATTTTTAAAAGCTATCACCATGCGGGAGTTTGGCGCACTGGCATACAGGCTGCTGCGGTAGTAAACACTTAGCATGATTACAATCAAAATAAAATAGCAGGCCCAAAAGCCGATGTGTAATGAAACAATAAAAGACTTTTTCATAATTCAAGTACCTAAAGAACATGAAGGTCTCTTTTTAATTTCACTTTAGCGCAAGTGATATGCAAACGGGCAGTATTTGTCTGCGAAATGAGTTGTTGCAAAAAGGCTCCGGTCCGTTCAAAATAGGGCAAGGTTTTCAGCATTTAAATATCCTGAATGCCTCCGCCTCTGATGCAGGTATAACTTTCAGGAAGCCTTGTTTAAAGATATTTTTATGCTGCCAAGCCAGTGAATATCGTAGTAAAAACTTTTTTATTGATTCTTTTTGCAATATAATCAAACCCCTCAAAATCAATGTTCAATAATCAAATACTCTTGCACAAAATCCCCGTCAACTACGTTACTTGTTTGCCTTGAAATGCAGGCCTGAAGGCATATTGATAAGTCAGGTCAAACGCCATTTTATGCATCGGATATCTAAATCCTCCGGCAAACCTATAATCCATTTTCAACGGGGTTACCTGATAGTTATTTTCAGGTACTGCCGCGGCGGCGCCGATAAAAGTATTTTGTGGCACATTGGCCACCCTCATCTGAAAATCATATTTACCAATGGACTCTTTACTGTTTGTATTTAATAATACCGATGCCTGGAGACCACCCTCAACCGACCATCGTTTTCCCATTTTAAGGAAGGCCAGCAAAGGTATGTCTGCATAATATAAACGGGTGTATCTCGTGACCTTGTTATAAAACTGGATATTGCTGGCAGTATCATTCAGGTAAACCGCTTTGCTTACGCCGTGACCGCTGGTTGTTACTACAGAACCAGCTGTTAAACCCATGCTTACATAAAAATTTGAAGAGGCGTTTAAAGTACCTCTGCGGCAGGAAAAGGTTGCAGGCTTTGCTGCTAGCCTGGAGTTGCGTTTACAGCAGTGCCAACAGAAAACGGAAAATCCACTGCCCTTACTCGCCGGTAAAAATTAAAAAAAGGCTCCATCACAAACACTATTTTTTATAATCTACTGTTTGCAACCGGCATTTTTCCAGCATGTCCTTTTTTGACATCAAACTGTCCCTTCGAAGGACGAAAGCCGCTGTAGCTTTGCATCATACGATAACCAATTAAATATAAAAAATGAAAAATAAAGCAATGTTACTCAAACAAATCTTTGCATCAGCATGTGCAATTATGTTGCTTTTTCTACTTGGCTCATGCAAAAAAGAATCATTCAACTCAGGTGCAACAAAAGAGTTTATTTTACAATCTGCTACAAACGGCGCCTCCTATCAAATTAAGGTTGGGTTACCCTCCAATTACAATCCCGTGGTGGAAAAATATGCAACTATCTATGTGTTGGACGGGGATGAAATTTTTGATTTCGTAGCGAACAAGTGCCAACAAATTTCAAATGACCTTGGTGTTAAAAATGTATTGGTTGTAGGTATTGGCTGCGGGCAAGACCGCAGCCTGGATTACACTCCAACAAAAATCAACTCAATAAGCGGCTGTGCTCCCCAATTCCTGCATTTTATTGAAACGCAATTGATACCCAAAATTGAGCAGGATTATAAGGTAGATACTGCCAGAGCCAGCAGGGTAATTCTTGGTCACTCTTATGGAGGTTTATTTGGTGGATATGCTTTCAGTATTCATAATAAGTTGTTTGGTAATTATATCTTACTGAGCCCTTCATTTTGGTTCGATGATCTTGTTGCTTTACGGCAGGAAAAGGATAACCGGAACGATAACAAAACAAGAAAACAATTGGTATTTATGGGCATCGGCGAAGCAGAAAATGCAGGAAGGATGCAAGCTCCTTTCGAGGCATTTTACCAGGCACTGCAAAAAAACTATTTTGATATTAAACTCGAAAAAAATCGTGAAAGGAATTTAGACCACCTGGGGTCAAGAAATCCCAATATAGAAAAAGGCCTCCATTTCTATTTTCAAAACAGGTAACGCCAGGCCAACATTCATTTAGTTTATTTCCAAAACATCATTTATATGAAACAGCATAAATTATTATTCATCATTTTCTCAGTTTTAAGCTTTACCAATAGTTTTGCCCAAACCGAAAAACAATCAATAAAAGTAAAACACTTTGCAGTAAAGCAATTAACCATTGAGCCGGGCATTGGTATCCATTCCAATTTTGGAACAGATTTACTCATCACAAACCTGGTTCAATGGAATCCTAAGAAACATCTTGCCTTTGCTTCACATTCGTCTTATAATATCAATAATTTACTTCAGCGAAATTTTAATGGTATCAAGACCGAACACAATTATTCCGTTAATCAAAAGTTTGGCGTAGGTACTACATTCTATTCAAAAAGAAGCTCCAATACATTTTTATTAATGGCTGGTGTAAAATACACTTCCTTCAAGGAAAGTTTAGTTAATCCCGATGACAAAAATGTAAGTGCTGGCGTAAATGCTTTCAGTCCTGATTATGGATTGATGTACAGCCTGAAGAAGGGAGTCAAAAAATATTTTTTCAGTTTTCGCATGTATGTACCTCTTTATCCCTGGCCTGTTAAAGCCACTAATATTTCAGCTGTGGATGGTAATATCAATAATATTGCTCTGGAGTTTGGTGCAGGCATAAAAATTAAATAAAAACTGTGCTAACAATTTTGTTGAGCCTGAATTTGAGTAACTAAACTACCTGTTGATATAATTGCCGAAAGAGTAACTATAACCAATTCTAAAAACGCTTCTAAATAAAACATGATGAAACTTAATCTAACTGTGATACTGTCACTACTCATCGCTACTGGACTTGCACAGCCACAAAAAAAGGTGGAGGTATTGACATTGGGGTCATTCCATTTTGCTTTTCACAATTTAGACTTAATCAAAACTACCGCAGATGACCAGATTGATGTTCTTGACCCTAAATATCAAAAGGAAATTGAAGACATTGTTGCACGGATTGCTAAGTTTAAACCCACCGTTATCGCCATTGAAGAAGATCCGGAAAAGCAGGCTAAATATGACTCACTGTATAATCAATATTTGCAAGGTCACTATAATTTAAAACGGGGTGAAGAAGAACAAATTGGATTCAGGATTGCGAAAATGATGAACCTGAAAAGACTTAATTGTGTTAACGCCTGGGGAACAGACTATGAGGCGCTGAACAAAGTTTTGGACGGAAAGGACAGCATGGAGAATAAAAAATTCATGAACTATTTTAATCAATGTGCGGATACTTTAAAACGATATTTTCCAAAACCAATTTTCAAAACAAAAGGGATCAAGGCAGAACTCATACAAAAAAATGATCCCAAAAATATCAACTCAGATCTGGGAACCTATTTGATTGGCATTTTCAAGTATGAAACCACCGACAATAAATTTTTTGGGCCAGACTTTGTTACAGGTTGGTGGTTCAATAGAAATTTGAGAATTTTCAGAAATATTCAAAAAATAAGCACAACACCAGCGGATAGAGTATTGGTTATTTTTGGTGCGGGACACATGACCCTACTGAATTCATTTTTCGACGCTTCCCCGGAATACAAATTGCTTAAAGTAAACGATTACTTACAATAAAATCTCAGCTAACGTATAGGGATTGGCGAGACTCTAAAAGTAATTTTATATTTTCTAACCAATGTCAACGAAAGCAGTAAATGACTCATCTGCTTTAATCCATTTAAATAATTAAATAAAACAAAAATAATGAACGCAGCAGTTTACATTCAATATGGTTCGCCAGAGGTGCTCCACGTTAATGATGTTGAAAAGCCAACTCCAAAGGATAATGAAATTCTATTAAAGGTTAAAGCCACCGCAGTCAATTCAGGTGATGTGAGATTGCGAAAAGCCGATCCATTTGCAGTGAGATTTTTTTTCGGTTTGATAAAGCCAAAAATTAATATTCTTGGAAGTGTTTTTTCAGGCGAAGTTGAAAGTATCGGGAAAGATGTAAAAAAGTTTAAAGTCGGTGACTTTGTGTTTGGTCATACGGATATGAGTTTTGGTTCATATGCCGAGTATAAATGTCTGCCAGAAAATGGGTCTTTGGCTTTAAAACCTGCTCACATTTCTCACAAGGAAGCAGCAGTAATTCCTTTTGGTGGAGTTACAGCATTGCATTTTATAAAAAAAGCGAAAATAAAAAAAGGGCAAAAAGTGCTTATAGTAGGCGCTTCCGGTGCAGTGGGAAGTGCCGCCGTTCAATTGGCCAGGTCAGTTGGAGCCAATGTTACCGGTGTTTGCAGCACTGCAAATATTGCTTTAGTAAAATCGATCGGAGCAAATAAAGTAATTGATTATACACAAGAGGATTTTACCAAAGATGGGGAAACTTATGATATCATTTTTGATACACTGAAAACAATACCTGTTTTTCGAAGTTTAAAATCACTTAATAAAAATGGCATCATGATTCTTAGCGCCGCAGGAATGTCAGAAATGCTGCAAGGCTTTTGGGTTTCGATGACAAGTAGCAAAAAGGTAATCACCGGTATAATCAGTCATACAGCAGCAGATATTAATTTTCTAAAGGTGCTTATTGAAGCAGATAAATTGAAACCAGTAATTGACAGGACTTATTTATTGGAGCAAATTGCAGAAGCGCACGCTTATGTTGACAAAGGACATAAGAAAGGAAATGTTGCAATCGAAGTCTAATATAAAAACCTATACGCTATCTATTTCTGAAGAAAAACCATAGCAGTGCAATTAGTAATTTCAGGCATTCGTGTTAAGATAATTGTGCATGCTAAAAACAATATTCCTAGCTCCGGAACGATATAGAATATCAATAACCAAAAGTGATTTTTTACCAACAAGTGCAGTCTGGATAAAATAAATTGAAAGGATTATTAAAGCTGCAATGAAGGAAATATTCAATAATAAACGCCTCGATTTTTTTTATTTTTCCCCGGCCTGTATTTAATCTACACTGATTTATATCATCGCTTAGTACCAACGATAAATAGCTTTTTCAATTTGCCAGTTGCCATCCAATCTGCATAAAAATATCCATCTCAAAATGGATATTTTTTATTCCCCAACACGCTTATTTTTTTTTGTCCGTTTTTGACATCAGCCTGTCCTTCCGGCCGCTGAAAGCCGCTCTACCTTTACATCATAAAATAACAACTAAATAAAATAAAAATGAAAAAAGTAGTATTTGCAATCCAGGTTTTGGGTTTATTAGCAATGTTCCCGGTATGTATTGCAGCTGAATTAAATCGCGGAAGTGAAACAGTTCCTGTAAATAATACATCGGGGAATTTTTTTAAGGATCCAACAAAAACAAGCACCCAGTCCAAAGTAAAAACGCCGAAAGAAAATATTGACAAGGTGCTGTTTTTAACGGATTTACTCCACTTTTAAAATTACAAATCATGAAAGCCTTAAAATTGACGGGCGTCATTATTCTCCTATTTTGGCCTGGTTACCTTATGTTGTTTGCCCAGCAAGTAGCAAATCCTGGAAAGGCGCTGGAACAATATATCAGGCTTGGTTTAAAAAATAATTTAGCCTTGCAGGAGAAGCAGTTCGACCTTCAGAAATCGCACCTTGCCCTCCGGGAAGCCAGGAGTTTTTATTTACCAACCATTAGTTTTCAAAGTGATTACAATTTAGCAAAAGGAGGTCGGTCAATAGATCTGCCCCTTGGTGATTTGCTGAACAGTGCTTATGCAAGTCTTAATAAATTAACTGCTTCCAGTGATTTTAAGATGGTGCAGAATCAACAATTCGCTTTGATGCAACCTGTTTTCCAGGATACCAGGATTCAAACAAATGTTTCCCTGGTAAACCAGGAGATCAGGTATTTTAACCTGATACGAAAAGAAGCAATTACAGAAAAACAGGCAGCGGTAAATGTGTATAAGCGGGAACTGATAAAAGATATCCAGGTAGCTTATTATCATTATCTGCTGGCGCAGCAATTGATCGGAATTTATAAAAATGCCGGTGAGTTATTGCAGGATAATATCAGGTACACCGAAGTGCTGATAAGGAATGGAAGGGCTTTAAAAAGTAGTCTGCTGAAAGTACAGGTACAACTTTCAAGCAACGCCGCTTTGCTTTCAGAAGCAGAAAATAAATCGAAGACAGCGGCAGCTTATTTTAATTTTTTGATCAATGCACCACTGGATGCATCGATTGTCACAGACGCTGGTTTTTACCAAACATCTGATCTTGCGGCAAATGACAATTTAAAAGAAAATAGGTTTGGCAGAGAAGAAATCAGTCTTGTTCAAAGTTTGACCAGGCAATCGGCGCTGTTAGTAAGAAAAGAGAGAGCCGCCTGGTTACCACAGGTAGGGGCATTTTTCAACGCAGGCATCCAGGGGCGTACTTATAAAATGAATTCGGATCATGCATACCTGTTTGGCGGTGTACAACTAAAATGGACTATTTACAATGGTTCAAAAACATCCAGCCGAGCAAAACAGGCGGCCACAGATTTTCAAATGCTCCAGGTACAATTAATTGAAACAACGCGGCAGATTGAGTTAGAAACTATCAACAAAAAGCTGGAACTAAATTCTGCCCTGGCTAAATTAACCGCGTCAAAATCCAATCAGCTACTCGCTTTAGAAATTTACAGGGAAACCCAACTACGGTATCGCCAGGGCCAGGCATTAAGTATCGAATTACTGGATGCTTTCACACAGCTGATTAACAGCCGGCTTGAATTTGAAACGAATCAGACAGAGATATTAATCAAGCAAGCAGAGGTTGAAAGAGCAACTGCATCTTACATTTTCCCAAATACATAAACAACAAAAAATGAAAAAGAAACTATTATTAAAATTGATGGCGATGGTGTTGCTTTTGCAGGCCTGCCACCACAAACCAATTGCAGACAAGCCAACCCAGCCTATTGCCGTAAGAACACAACAGGTAGAGTTTAAAGAGTATGCTGTGCCGGTTATCAGCAGCGGAATTGTTAGTTCCGGAATTGAAGCAAGACTTAGTTTTAAAACCGGTGGAGTTATCTCCCGCATGTATGTTAAAGAAGGCGAGATGGTGCACAAGGGGCAACTGCTTGCCATGTTAAATATGACGGAGGTTGATGCCCAGGTTACCCAGCTTCAATCTGCTTACAAAAAAGCAAAACGGGATTTTCTGCGGGCTGATAACTTACTAAAAGACAGTGGGACTACTAAGGAACAATGGGAAAATGCCAGTACAGAATTGCAGATGAGTGGAGAATCGCTGAAGATAGCCTCGTTTAACAAACAGTACTCTGCGATCTACTCCACTGTGTCCGGAAGGGTCATCAGTAAATTGGGCAACGAGGGCGAAATGGCGGCGCCTGGTACGCCCGTATATATCATCAATTCTACCAATGAAGAGGACTGGGTAATTCGCGTTGGAGTAGCTGATAAAGACTGGGCCCGCATTCGTTTAAGAGATAAAGCAGCAGTAACATTAGATGCTTACCCCGGACAAATATTTCCTGCCACGGTTTCCAATATAGCACAAGCTTCAGATCAGGGTTCTGGAACTTTTGCAATTGAGTTAAAAATCAATCCGGGGTCACAAAAATTTGCCAACGGCCTCATTGGTAAAGTACAGATTTTGCCAACAATAACAGACAAAGTATATCTTATCCCGGTTGCCGCAATTCACGAAGCTGATGCAAAAAGCGCAAACGTTTTTTCTGTATCCCTTAATAGAAAAATGGCAACCATTCACAAGGTTCAAGTCGCCTACATATTAAAGGATATGGTTGCTGCCAGGTCAGGTCTTGAAAATGTGCAGGAGGTTGTGACTGATGGGGGTGCTTACTTATCTGATAAGCTCCCCTTAGCAATTCAACATTAATCATCTTAATAATTTAAGTCATGAGAATCACGGAATTTTCGGTTAAAAATTACCAGTTTACCATCATCATTTTTGTATTGCTGCTGGCACTGGGTCTCGGATCATTACTACACATGCCAAGAGGCGAAGATCCAACATTCACGCCACCCACATTTGTCGTTGTTTCGGTTTATCCGGGTACCAGTCCGAATGATATGGAGAAACTGGTGGCAGACCCTATTGAAGAAAAATTAAATGAACTGGATAATATTAAAAGAATCCGTTCTGATATCAATGATGGGGTTTGTGTTACCGAAGTGGAATTCATGTACAAAGAAAATCCGGATGAAAAATACAATGAAGTGGTAAGAGAAATGAACGCTCTGAGGTCATCGTTACCTGCGGATTTATTGTCAATAGATATTCAGAAAATTACGGCATCTGATATCAATACTTATCAACTGGCTTTGGTGGGAGACAGTGCCACTTACCGGCAACTTTATGATGAAGCGGACCGGTTGAAAAAAAGCCTGGAAACAATCAGCGATATCAAGAAGGTTAAAATAAATGGCTATCCCCAGGAGCAGGTAAGGATTTCAATAGACCTGGAAAAGATGGCTCAGAACAAACTTTCCCTGAATGCTGTACTGGCCACCGTTCAAAGCGATGCTAAAAATATTCCGGGAGGAAGCGTTGATGCAGGAGGAAAAAAATTCAATATCAAAACCAGTGGCGATTATGCTTCATTGGATGAAATTAAAAATACGGTTGTATTGGCTACAGCCGACCGGATTGTTTATTTAAAAGATATTGCTGCGGTTGAAATGAAACATGCGGATGAGACCTACATAGCCCGCTTCAACGGAAAAAAAGCGCTGTTTGTTTCAATCAGTGAAAAAGACAAAACGAATATCATTGCCATCAACAAACAGGTGGAGCAACTCTTGTCCGGTTTTACTGCTTCACTGCCAACTTCTGTAAAACTTGAAAGAGGTTTTGTGCAAGCTGAGGATGTGAGCAGGCGGCTGTCTCATTTCTCAAAAGATTTTTTAATAGCGGTATTGCTCGTACTTATAACACTGATCCCTCTTGGTAGCCGGGCATCAATAATTGTAATGATCTCCATTCCGCTTTCAATAGCTATCGGATTATTTTTATTGGATAGTTTCGGCTATACCATTAACCAGTTGAGCATTGTAGGCTTAATTATTTCATTGGGCTTGCTCGTAGATGACAGCATCGTAGTGGTGGAAAATATAGAGCGGTACTTACGCAATGGCTATTCAAGAATGGATGCTGCGATTAAGGGAACCAAACAAATTGCAATCGCAGTACTGGGTTGCACGGCCATTTTAATTGTTGCATTTTTACCAATCGTTTTTCTTCCGGAAACTTCGGGCGACTTTATTCGTTGCCTGCCAATGGCTGTTATTTTTACTGTATTGGCTTCTCTTTTTGTTTCCATGACCATTGTCCCCTTTCTTGCAAGCAGGTTGCTCAAAAAAAATCACAACCCGGCAGGGAATATATTTATGCAGGTTTTGCAAAAAATAATTGCAGGCTCTTATTCCAAACTGCTTGACAAGGCTTTGTCTAAACCTAAAACAACGCTTGGTATTGCCTTATTGCTTTTTGTTGGAAGCCTCTTTTTGTTTAAAGTTGTTGGATTCAGTTTATTCCCACGATCGGAAAAACCGATGTTTTTGGTTAATATAGAAACGCCGCTTGGTACCAGCATTTATAAAACGGATAGTC
This sequence comes from Ferruginibacter sp., assembly GCF_028288465.1. GTDB lineage: Bacteria > Bacteroidota > Bacteroidia > Chitinophagales > Chitinophagaceae > Ferruginibacter. Next base: position 118,923 of record NZ_JAQBNR010000016.1, read on the forward strand.
TTGCCCATGAGGTGGAACGTGTAATAGCAGCGCAACAAAAAGTAAAATCAGTTTCCAGCAATATAGGTAAAGGCAATCCCCGTATCTATTACAATATTGCTCAAAAAAATGAATCGCCTAATTATGCTCAACTGTTTGTGCGGTTAGAGGAAATGGATTTCCCGGAGATTGAACAATTGATTCAGCAATTAAGAAGCAGGTTCAGCAATGTGGCGGATGCCAAAATTGAAATAAAGCAATTTGAGCAGGGCCCGCCGATTGAAGCACCCATTGTGATCAGGATATTTGGTGAAGACCTGGACTCGTTAAAGCAAATGGCAAAACAAGTGGAAGGGATCATCAAATCTACCGAAGGAACACTTTATGTGAATAACCCTTTACAAACGTATAAAACAGATATTAAAGTAGATATCAACAAGGATAAAGCAGCCTTACTGGGCATTGCGCTGAAAGAAATAGACCGAACCATCCGGTTGGGTGTTTCAGGTATCAATATCGCCAACTATAAAGATCAAAAAGGAGATGATTATCCTATTTCGGTAAGTCTGAGCAGGGAGAAAAATCAAACATTGGATGTGTTCAATAAAATTTATGTACCATCTTATTCAGGTACCATGGTGCCCATCAATCAACTGGCCAATCTTAATTTTCAAACCTCTGTTCCTACAATCAAACACTACAATAAAAAAAGGTACATCATTATTTCAAGTTCAGTAGCCCAGGGATTCAACACCGAAGCCGTTACTAATAAAGTGGTGGAATCACTTGAGCAACTTCGTATGCCTGAGGGCTTTAGTTATATGGTTGCGGGCGAAGTAGAAAGCAAGGCCCATAGTTTTGGCGGCCTTGGAAAAATTATACTCATTACCGTATTTGGCTTCCTGGCAATTTTATTATTGGAGTTTAAAACTTTCAAAAGTACCCTGATCGTGCTTTCTGTTATACCGCTTGGAATCATCGGAGCTGTAATAGCATTATTAATTTCCGGCAACACCCTTTCATTTATTGCGGTCATCGGCATCATTGCACTCGCAGGTATTGAGGTAAAAAATTCAATCCTGTTAGTAGATTATACCAACCATCTCCGCCGTGAAGGAAAGACATTGGATGAAGCCATTCATGAAGCAGGTGAAACACGCTTTTTACCGATCATTCTAACCACTATGACAGCCATCGGCGGCTTAATTCCACTTATACTGGAGCACTCTCCCTTATATTCTCCGCTTGCATGGGTATTGGTTGGTGGCCTGATTAGTTCATTAATTCTTTCAAGGGTTGTAACGCCTGTTCTATACAAATTACTGGCACCAAAAATTTAAAACTTAAAATTAAAAAACTTATAAAGATGAAAAAGATTATTCTTTTTATTGCCATCGCTGCATCATTCACGGCAAGGGCACAGGTTAGGACTGTTTCTTTACAGGCAAGTGGTTTAACATGCAGCATGTGCAGTAATGCAATTAACAAAGCATTGAAGAAACTCGATTTTGTTCAAAAGGTAGATGCAGAAATTAAGACATCCACTTTTGAAATTTCATTTAAACCAAACAGTGTTATCAATTTTGACATGCTAAGAAAAAGCGTTGAAAGCGCAGGCTTTACTGTTTGCGCTTTTGTTGCCAATATTCATTTTGACAATGTCCGGGTGAAGGACCGGCAACCTGTCATATTTCAGGATAAAACATTTCTTTTTGTAAATACCGGGGAGCATATTTTAAACGGTGACAAACAAGTCAAAATACTGGACAAGGGCTTTGTGTCACCAAAGGAATATAAAATGAATTCTTTTATAGCTTCACCTCCTGAAACCTTTCATGTCAGTCTGTAGCCATCAGATTTGTTAATATCATCCATAAAAATTTAAACAATGACGAAGTTACTTTTATTGGGAATGCTTTTTCTTTCCCTGTCCTGTCATGCCCAGGAATTGTTTTCAATGACGGAACCGGCCAGTAATATGGCTGCCGGAAGTATTGGTTTCAGGATTGATAATTCTATTATGGATGAGACCAACTCTTCAAAAATAAACTATCACCTCATTCCCGAAATACGGATCGGTGTATTAAAGAAACTGATGATTAACGCCAACGCCTTTTTCAGTAACCGGACCAAACAACTTAAAAGAGAAGGAGGCAGTATTTATGCCAAGTACCGGTTCCTTAGTAATGATGCAGTACAAAAGCATTTCCGTGTGGCTGCTTTTGGAACAATGAGTTTTAATAACAGTGATATTCACCAGCAAGAAATCAATATGTACGGCCATAACACCGGTTTTGAAGCAGGCATGGTAGTTACTCAATTATTACATAAGGTTGCTTTATCCTCTTCCATATCACTGGCAAAAGCGGTGGACAACGGCAACAACAACAAATATGTATATGGCACAAAAAATAACAAGGCAATCAACTACAGTTTATCAATTGGAAAATTAATGTTACCGAAGGAATACAGTAATTACCATCAGACAAATATAAACCTGATGGTAGAAACCTTAAGCCAGGTTAATACCGGATCAGGAAAATATTACCTGGATATTGCGCCTTCCATTCAATTGATATTTAACAGCGAAAGCAGGATAGATATAGGCTATAGAAAACAAGTAAGCAGCAGTTTATTAAGAACCGCACCAAATGGATTTTTTATCCGGCTGGAGCATAACTTTTTTAATGCTTTTTAAAATCAGCGTTTTACAATCCCTTCTTTCTATAACTAATCTAAAAGCATCTCTTCGGTAAAAGTAGTAAAAATGGATTGTCCGTTTTTGACATCATGCTGTCCTTTAAGGCGCTGAAAGCCACAATACCTTTACATCATCAAATAGCAGGGAAATAAAAACAACATGAAAAAAATCTTATTTGGATTACAGGCTGTCGGCTCCGTTGCTTTATTTCTGAAATGTGTATCACTTGAAATAAAGCCGGGCACTGGGAGATTGCCTGGAAATATTGCGGTGCAAATTTCAAAACCCAATTCACATACCAACGGCAATCTTGGAGTGTTCAATCATATAAATCAAATAAAACAAAATAAATAACATGAAAAAGATATTAGTAATCGCGATAGTCTTATTGTATTCCCAGGCTTCAAATGCCCAGCGGGACACATCTACGATTGAACAATATTGCCAGCTAATCGCTACTCAAAGACTATTGAGCAACAAAGTAACCATTGATATTGACTTTGGTGAAGAGAAAAGTTTTTGGCGGGATACAAGGCTTAAAACTTATGGTGGAAAAATTAAAAAATTTAATACCATTATTGATGCCATGAATTATATGAGTAGAGACGGTTGGGTATTCATTAACGCCTATCCTGTTCGCATTGGTGAAAGTGAGCGGTATCATTTTGCTTTTAAAAAGCAATTCGCAAAATCTGAAATTCAGGACTACTAATTCAATACTTAGTCAGTAGAATGGCTGTCATTTTTTGCCGTCTGTTTTTGACGGCAGATTCTCCGAAAAAATATTAATTACAAGGCATTTTTTTGCCATCAAAAACTATCATCATCATGAAAATATTTAAAACTTCAGCTTTAGCAGTAAGCTTATTATTGTTAGCAGCAATATGCTTAAATGCTTGCGGACCTGTTCGCAATCTTACACATCCGCCAGCCCCCTGGCAGGGTGAACGTAATTTTGAGATCAAAAAGCTGGTTCATGATACGACAAAAAAAAATGTCTTCATCATAGCAGACTCCAGATTGACCGTACTGTTTGATATGTTGGCTCCATTCTATTTATTCAATGCAACTGAAAAAGCCAATGTGTATATCATTACAAAAGACAAAACGCCCATTTTAATAAAGCGGGACCTGTTTGTAGCACCACAATTAACTTTTGACGAAGCCGATGCTATGCAACTGCAGGCTGATGTTATTGTAATTCCGGCCTTATCAACAAGAGATGAGCAGCAGGATCCGGTAATCATCCATTGGATAAAAACCCATTTTACACCAACCACTAAAATGCTGGCCGTATGTGATGGCGCATCTACTGCAGCTGCCACCGGGCTCTACGATGGCAAACCATTAACCTGTCATGCATCTGACTTTACCGGTTTGAAAAAACACTTCAGTAAACCGGATTGGATAAAAGATGTTGCGGTTGCAAATAGCGGCAATCTTTACAGTACCGCGGGTGTATCCAATGCTGTGGAAGGCAGCCTTACGGTTATCAATGAATTGTTTGGCAGGGAAACAATGCAAACCGTTTTGACAAGTATCTCTTACCCCGGCAATGCAATAAAAACAGCACATACAAGTGTGGCACTCGGTGGCAGCAATATATTTACTGTGGTTAAAAAAGTTATGTTTAGAAAGAACAGGAACATAGGTATGCTGCTCGACAATGGAATGAATGAATTTGAAATGGCAAGCATCATAGAGACCTATGGCCGCACTTTCCCGGCATCGTTTACCACTTTCAATTTAAACGACTCTACTATCCATACAAAATATGGACTGACATTGATAAATACAGGTAAAGCCCGGTTAAAAGGATTGGATGAAGTGCACTTATTGAAATCCTCCTCATTTCCAAAAGTTGGCGGATCGATTTTTAACAATGCTAAAATAATCTGTTACGATACAGTCCAATCCCAATACCCGATTGATATTTGTTTGAAAAGAATCAATGAGCAATATGGAACCCGGTTCGGCGAATTTGTAAAAATATCGCTGGATTACAACTAATAAGTTAACGCAAAAATAAAATCAATAAAAAGAATATAATCACTAACGATAAACTTAAATAAAGGTTATGAAAAAACTACACACAGTTATCTTTTTGACTTTACTGTCACTATTTTCACAGGCATTTATGGAGATGAAAAATATTTCTCCCAATGAAATTATCGGGATATACTGGTCGCCTAAAAAAGATGCAAAAATTGAAATTTATATAAAGGGGCAGCAATACTTTGGGAAATTTATATGGCTGGCAACACCCAAAAAGGACACTAAAAACCCGGCAAAAGAATTACAAAGCAGGGATGTGCTGGGATTGGAATTGTTAACTAAGTTTTCTTACAATAACGGGGTATACAGTGGCGGTGAAATATATGATCCGGAAACTGGTAAAACGTACTCCTGCAAAATGAACCTGGAAGGCGATAAACTTAAAGTAAGAGGATATGTTGGCATTTCTCTGTTTGGCCGCACTGAATATTTTGAAAGAATAAAATAAAAACATTGACATATTAAACGACAAAACAATGGCTGCAACAATCATCGGAATTTCTTCGGGGCTTTTAATAATATTATTGATTGGTCTTTTAAAACAACTGGATAAAAAGATAATTTATGGCATGGCACTTGCAGGAATTGGATTTCTCTACGTTGGCTTTGCCTGGACGAATTTGCAGGCACTCGTTGTAAATTGTGCGCAGGCAATCCTGTTCTTGTTCCTGGCCTATTATGGAATTAAAAAGAGCCTCAACTTTTTGGCTGCAGGGTATTTCCTGCATGGCTGCTGGGATATTGCATACCACTATTTTCAGGACCCCGGATTAATTCCCCCGCACTACGATTTATTTTGTTCCTCGCTCGACTTTACCATTGCTGTATACCTTTTGATTCTTAACAAGCGAAACTTGAAAATGAAGGCACATAATTAAAATAGCATCGTTATGACTTCAACAACATTACTTATTAAAAACATGGTATGTCATCGCTGCATACTTGCGGTGGAGGACATTTTAAAAAAGGAATCAATCCCCTTTCAAAATGTAAATTTTGGTGAGATCAATTTGGTGGAAAACCTATCGCCGGACCAACAGGAGCGGCTGGTAAATAAGCTGGATAAAATTGGCTTTGAACTGATTGACAATTATACCGGCGGACTCATTGAAAAAATTAAGCAGGTTGTAATTAAACGGGCCCGGAATGAAGTTGACGAAAGGGAAAGTAAAATAAAACTGTCACATTATCTTACCGGAAAAGTGAGTCATGAATACACTTACCTGAGCAGTTTATTTTCTTCTGTTGAAGGAAGAACTATTGAAAATTATTTTATTGAACAGCGGATTGAAAAAGCCAAAGAGCTATTAATTTACGGGCAACTGACTTTATCGCAAATTGCCTTTGATCTTGAGTACAGCAGTACGGCACATCTCTCCTCCCAATTTAAAAAAATAACCGGGCTAACGCCTACTTACTTTAAAGAGATTGGTATTGCAAAGCGTAAATCGCTGGATAAAATTTAAACCCAAAATTGTACAACGTTTACCCAAAGTAATGTAACAACCACCCCTCTTTCTCCAACTACTTTTGTGATATCAAATAAAAATTAAAAAATAAAAACATGAAATCAACGACAACAAAAAACCAGGGCGCACAAAATGTAAAATGCAGTAACCCAAACTGCGACTGTCTTAACTGCAACTGCGGTGCTGACTGTACTTGTGCAAATTGTAAGTAAGTTAATCCTGTTGAAGCAACCTCCAGCCGTTCCTTATAGGGGCGGCTTTTTTTATGTCTGTTTATGACAGAAGTTTGTCTTCCCGGATTATCCCATTACGGATAACTTTATGTTCAGAGCACCTGTAAAAATCAAAATAAGTTCAGACATAAATGGCTCACCAAATAAATACTTATACCACGATAGATGAATGGTCAAAGTAAGGCAGCTGCAAAATGCATATAATTTAGCGTGACAAAAGTATTTTCTGATGCCGGGGTAAATTTTGACTTGCATAATTCCGAAAAGTTTTTTGATTAAATGGAAGGAAAATTCCCATACAGAGGAACTTGAAAAAGATCTGAATAACCTGGGATTTAAATGTGAAATTTTAAATTAACTTGACACAGGTTAGCTGTAGCAGGGTTAAAATATAAATGAATGAAAAAGAAAATAAACATCTTAATACTCTTTGTAATTGCGAAATTGCTGCTGCAATACATGGTAGTGGGCCAGGAATATGAGTTGCACAGGGACGAGTTTTTACATCTTGACCAGGCAAAACATTTGGCCTGGGGATATACCTCGGTACCTCCTGTTACAAGCTGGATTTCCAGCATCATCATCTTTTTAGGCAACTCCCTTTTTTGGGTTAGATTTTTTCCTGCTTTATTTGGTGCGCTGACAATAGTAGTTGTCTGGAAAACCATTGAAGCATTGAACGGAAATCTTTTTGCATTGATATCAGGCGCCACCTGCGTATTATTTTCCGCTCTTCTGCGATTGAACTTATTATATCATCCCAATTCGCTGGATGTACTTTGCTGGACCACCTTTTGCTTTGTTCTAGTGAAATACTCCAATGATGAACATCCGAAATGGTTTTACATAGCAATGACTGTGTTTGCTATCGGTTTTTTAAATAAATATAATATTGTCTTTTTGCTGGCAGGACTTGTGCCCGCTCTCATACTAACAAGGCGCCCGGTTTTTACCAATAAACATTTTTACCTTTCAATTTTACCTGGCCTCGCATTGATTTCACCCAATCTTGCATGGCAGTATAACAACCACTTTCCTGTATTTCACCATTTGGAACAGTTGGCTAAAACACAGTTGGTTAATGTAAACAGGTGGAGTTTTTTAAAAGATCAGTTGCTATTTTTTATCGGCTCATTGTTGGTGATTTTTTCAGCACTGTATGCACTGTTATTTTACCCGCCGTTCAAAAAATACAGGTTTTTCTTTTGGACACTGTGCTTTACGCTGGCAATTTTTACTTACCTGAAAGCAAAAAGCTACTATGCCATCGGATTATATCCAGTTTACATAGCTTTTGGTTCCGTTTACCTCGAAAGGACTTTACAACCTGGCTGGAAAAAATACTTAAAGCCCCTTGTAATAGCCCTGCCATTATTATTTTTCATCCCTCTATACAAAATAATATTTCCAAATAAAAGCCCCGCCTATATTGCAGGTCATCCAGGAGCATATAAAAATTGGGGCTTATTACGCTGGGAAGACGGCAAAGACCATTCCCTGCCACAGGACTTTGCAGACATGCTTGGCTGGAAAGAGCTGGCGCACAAGATTGACTCAATTGATTCAACGCTTCCGGAGCGTGAACACACGCTCATTCTTTGTGACAATTATGGCCAGGCCGGGGCTATCAATTACTATACAAAAAATAAAAACAACAGGGCCGTTTCTTTTAATGCAGATTATATCAACTGGTTTGTACTGGATACAAAATTTGTTAATCTGATAAGGGTAAAAACAGTGGAGGGCGTAGGCAGTGAACTCAAAAAATCAAGTCCTTTTTTTGACACTGCGTATGTAGCAGGGGCAATAACAAATTCTTTTGCCAGGGAATATGGAACAACCATATTTGTTTTTATAAAGGCTAAGATTGATATCAATAAAAGAATACAGAACGAAATTGATGAAGTGAAAAACGATCGCTGATATGGCTAAAGCTGCAAAGGAAAGCCATGGATTCGGGTTCAATTTGCTACACGGTTGGCAGCTTAAATATTTATCCGGTAATTTTAAAATATCCGTGAAACTGAAAGCAATTTAACTGTCTGTAATTGACACCATCTTGTCCGGCTCTCAGCAAAACATCGCTTTACCTTTATTAAATAATTTAAAGAACAAAATAATATGCAAAAGGTAGCCTTTATCATCCCTCCTGCGGTCGAACTGCTGGACCTTGCCGGTCCTGTCCAGGTTTTTACAGAAGCTAAATTTTATGGTTTCGAAATAGAAATGGAATTTTATCAGTACAGCGAGGAACCCGTTAGCACGGCCGGCCTTGGATTTGGTAAAATTGAAAATTATAAAAAAGCAAAATTAAAAGAAGGAGATTTTGTTTTTGTACCCGGCATGGACAACGACTATATTAACAGTATTCCATTTAAAGCCGAAAGGGCATTCTTTAACTGGCTGAAAGAATGTTCGGAAAAGAAAGTAATTGTATGTTCAATTTGCAACGGTGCTTTTGCGTTGGGGCATGCAGGACTGCTGAAAGATACCGAATGTACCACGCACTGGAGAAGAGTGAAGGCCTTACAAACACAGTTTCCACAGGCAAAAGTAGTTGAAGATATCCTATACATAAAAAGCAACAATGTTTACACAAGCGCAGGTATCAGTGCCGGTATTGACCTGGCATTAGCCATTCTTGAAGATTTAAAAGGTGCACTGTTTACGCATAAAGTTGCCCGTGGACTGGTTGTTTATCACAGAAGGAGCGGCAGGCATAAGCAACAAAGCATATACCTCGACTACAGGAATCACATCAATCCCCAGGTACATGAGGTGCAGGATCACCTGATTGATAATCTTTCCAAAGAGAACAGTATTGAATCCCTGGCGTCGCTGGTGGGTATGAGTCCAAGAAATCTGAGCAGGGTGTTTAAAGAAAAAACGGGCTCTACGGTATTGGAATATTTAACACTGCTACGAAAAGAGTATGCTAATACAATGCTGAATAATCCTGATTATACTATTGAATATATCGCCTCCCAGTGCGGCTTTAAAACAGCAAGACAATTACAGCGAATCTTAAAAAACTGAGGCAGCCCCGGTTGCTGATTAATTAGAGTTAAATCCTGCTCCTGGTTAAAACAACTTTTCTTACAGGCGAGAATCAGGACTGGAAGATTCATTACCTTACTTTTTATTGCTGATAAAAATTTACTGCATTGTCATTTGTATAAACAACGCCCAGTATTATTTGCTCATGCTGCCTATTGTCAAAAGCTTTATTAATGATCAGTTAAAGTAATTTGGTACCGACTCCCTGACTTGCATATTGTGTCTTAACAGACACGTGTGCAATCTCTTCCCGATGGTCTGTTTCAATCGTGGCACTTTTATAAAACCACAAATACCAACAATTCTTTCACCTGAAGAAAAAGCGCCAAAGGCCGTTTTTAAATCAACTACGATCCGTGTTTTTGAAAATGTAAGGTGGGCCTTTTTCAGGCGTGCTTCCGGTGGATGAGCAAGTATATTGTCACGGTTGCCTGCTGGACGGGTTTTGACAAATCTTGTTGCAACTATTTTAACCAGGCTGTGCACAATGTTCTGCCTTGCAAAGCAACCTTTTTTTAGTCTATACCTATGCCGGCGAAACTGCAAAAAGTTGCCGTTTAAAAAATTGCCCGGGTAATTTTATTGATCCAGGCTGCATGGCTTAAAAATTACAATTACTGAAAAATTAGTTCTGCTATTTTCTGACTGCTATAATAATTCTTACTATGAAAAAGATCATTCTTAAGGAACAAACAGAACGGGTAGATTCACAACATGAACAATTTGAAATGATCCTGGATGGCTGCAGGCTTAATGAAGGAGCGGCGCAAAGACAATTGTACAACAGGTATTACAGATATGCCATGTCAATTGCTTTTAGATATACTTCAGATTATGATAATGCAGTAGAAATGGTAAATGACGGATTTTTTAAAATTTTCAGGGAGCTGAAAAAATTTGCGCCGAGAAATGAGAATACAGCTGCTTCATTTATGGCGTGGTTTAAACAAGTAATAATATTTGCCTGCATTGATCACTTAAGGAAGTATAATAAAAAGGAAGGAAGGGTAATAGTGGAGCCCGCCAAGGTAGCAATTGAAGATACCTGTAAAAATGCCGTGGGAATATTACAGCACAAAGACATAATCCACTGCATCCAGCAGTTATCACCAGTTTATAAAATGGTCTTTGACTTGTATGCCATAGAAGGTTATTCGCATGCGGAAATTGCTAATAAACTCAACATTTCCGAAGGTACCTCAAAAGTAATTTTCATAAAGCAAGGCTAAACCTGCAGGTGTTTTTGAAAAAAGATAAATAATAAGACTTACGAACGGGCCATATAGAAACCAACTAGTTAAGACTCCGTCACATACTGGTAAAGGTCAATTCATGCACAAAAAATAACAACCAGGGACATTTCCTTTAAAAATTGCGAATCGGATTGTTTCTTTAATAACATTCGACGATTATCTTTTCCTTCCAACAAACCTTATTACCGAACCCTGTCCGTTATGGTACTTCCCTTCATTCAGACTTATTTCTTCTTCCTCCAATTTCAGCACCTGATAGCCATCAAAGTCTTTCAATACTTCCTCTTTAGAATACAACATGTCAATATCCTTCGGGCCGCCAACACCGGGATTGTGCTTATTGAGTGCAATATGATTTTTGCTAAAAGCTTCCATAATAATTAGTCCTCCCGGCTTTAAATATTTATTCAATTTAGCGTGAAATGCTGCTTTTTTATCGGCTGCAAAATGGGCATAGATCAGCCCGATTGCATCAAAAGGTTCATTGCTGAAGTCGAGTTGCTCCAGGTCTGCAACGATATAATCTAGCGTAACATTAAACTCTTTTGCCAGTGCCAATGCTTTTGTTTTTCCCTCAATACTCAAATCAAAGGAGGTTACCTTCCAGCCCAAACGTGCAGCAAAAACTCCATTGCGGCCTTCACCATCCGCAGGCATTAAAATGGTACCGGGTGTAAATTTTTCAAGCCATTCTTTAAAAAAGACATTAGGCCGTTTACCGTAAGCATACGTCGTTTCTTTATAGCGTTCATCCCACATATTTTTATACATTTCATCCCAGCTTTTTTTCATAATTATTTGTTTTAAAATTCTTCTAAAATCATTTTCTTACTTATGGCTATGCCGGCAGTTGTTCCCATCGACACTGCGTTTGCTACGGTCCGAATGCGGCTTACATTGTCGCCAGCAGCATAAATACCTTTTATGGTAGTTTCCTGCAAATGATCCACTTTGATGTATCCATCTTCAGTCAGTTCACACCCCAATGATTGTGATATTGTGCCGTGCTGTTCAAATGGAGCGGGTGCATATAGAACGCTTAAGGGTGTTGTTGTACCATCGCTGAAAACAATGCTTTCAAGATGCCCTTTAACGTGAGCTAATTTTTCAATTTGCTTTTCAATTATTTTGATGTGGTGACTTTCGAGCTTTGCAGACTGTTCGGCAGATAAAGTAGAAGGTTTATTAGTAAACAAAGTTAAATCCGTTGTCCAATTAGCTATAAGCCTGGCAAAATCAAAGGCAGCATCACCATTTAAAAATATGCCAGTCTTTTCATTTCTTACTTCGTAGCCGTGGCAGTACGGGCAATGGAGCACAGAAATTCCCCAACATGGTGCAAACCCTTCAATAGCAGGAAGCATGTCACGGATGCCTGTTGCGAAAATTAGTTTTTTTGCCATAAATATTTCGCCGGTGGCCACCTGTATTTGAAAGCCCTTTTCAATTTGTTTTGCCGCAACAGCGAGACCATTGAAAAACTGAACGGTTTCATACCTGCTTACCTGAAGGTTGGCCAATGCTGTTATTTCAGTGGGTGTTTTTCCATCGTTTGTAAGAAAATTGTGCGAATGAAGTGTTTGCCTGTTACACGGTTTTCCATTGTCGATTATTAATACCTTTCTTAAGGCCCGGCCAAGTGCCATACCGGCAGCAAGGCCGGAGTAACTGCCTCCAATAATGATTACATCAAATTTATTTTCGGGTGCCATGTTATATTTAGTATTGTTGAAGAAGAAAATGGTAACGCAATAGTTTGTATTGCAATCGTACCCATTTTTATAAAGTCACGTCTTTGTATTTGCATCATAGTAGCGACGCGTTTTATTTTTTCGGTTCTAACTATTAGATGCAACTCTTTTAAGTATTGTATCTATAAATGGAACAGCAGCAAATACAATCCAGGACACCAATGAAATGGTTAACAGAAATGTTCGCAGGTACGATGGTAATGCAGCCAGCTTTTCCCCAAACAGGTAAAGAAACAAAGTGATAGAAGGATAGATAGCAATCCAGATTTTTAAAGATGCGATCACTTTCATTTTTGTTTTCATGATAAATATTTTTAAGTGAATGATTTCTTTGCTGGCACAAAAGTAGTTTTTGCAGTGGCTTCCGTAGTAGGACAAACGTGCAATTGTATAGCACATTTTTAAAACCAGTGTAACCAGGTTTAGCGGCGGCATCGGCACATAACCTTCATCCACGGCTTTTTTAAAAACTTCAGAAACAATAACATGGGGCGGTGCTGCTTCCAGCCTTAAAACTCATTACCAATAATAGGTACCTGATAAAGATGCCCAAATTGAATTATAAAAAATAACAGAGGGCATTATTCTGCTATCAAAATATTTGTAAATAAAGGAATTGTTTTTAAAGAGAGAAACGGACAGCAAACTGTGCAGGCTAATCCTAAAGTAATTTAACATTTAGCATACTCAACATGGTAATCGATACCTTTTTGAGCGTTATAATACTCAATATAAATGTAAAAAATGAGCCCTGGCTTTTAAAAATCCGGGCTCTTTTTTTAAGCTGATTGAATGTTGTAATTAATAAGGTTTAATTATTTGGCCGGTATTTGCGCCAAATATAGATTTACGAAATCCATATTCTAATTGCTGCATCGTTACGGGAATATCACCTGGAAAATAGGGGAAATATTGCGGGGAGTTTTCTATAACAGTTGGACTAACTGCATTAATACGGATACCATTTTCCAACTCAATAGCCGCTCCTCTCACAAATCCCTCTACCGCTCCATTGGCCGCCGATGCATTGGCAAAATTCTTCTGCGGATCATGTGACAGAGCTCCCGTTATCAATGTAAATGATCCCTTTGGATTAATATAATGCTGGCCTATTAATACAAGGTTAATCTGCCCCATCATTTTACCTTCCACGCCTTGCCGAAATTCTTTATCAGTTAGCTTTTTCCAGGGACCAACAAAGGTTGGACCTGCAGTTGAAATCAATGCATCAAATGCGCCAGCTTGCCTGTACATATTTTCAACGGATGTTGTTGAAGTAATATCTACCTGCACATCACATCCTTTGGAAGCTGCTGTGATTACTTCGTGATCTTTTGTAAAGGCTGTTGTTAAATGCTTTCCCATAGTGCCTGATGCACCAACGATGATAATTTTCATTTTTGTAAATTTTTAAAGTTTATTTACGCAAAAGTAAATTCACCGCAAGGCAGTATAACAGGACGATACCGCAGTTATGCAGGACTTATTTAAAGCTTTGTCGGAACGCTTCAGGCGAATGGTCTATATGCTTTTTAAAGAAGCGAATAAAATAAGAGGTGTCTTCAAACCCTAGTTGGTCAGCAATATCTTTTACCTGGTTTGGAGTTGCTAATAAATATCTCTTAGCTTCCAGGATAATGTGTTCATTGATCATATCTGAAGCCGTTTTACCAATAGATGATTTTACGATTTCATTTAGCTGGTAGGAAGAGAGGTTCATCAAATCAGTGTATTGGGCAACCTGCTTATGAGTGGCAATATGGTTTTCCAGTAATTCTAAGTATTCTTCAAAGCGCTCATGTGTATAGGAATTAGCAGCTGTTTGTATTCCCCTGGGATTGGAACTTTGTCTTCCAAATTCAATAAAGAAAATGTCAAGGCTCGATTTTATAACATCCCGGTATCCTTCATCTTTGCAAGTGTATTCATCCAGCATAGAGGACAGAATGTTTTGCAGTTTATTAAACCTGCTTATTTCCAATTCGCAATAATTTTTATTGCTTGCTTTTCTTAAGCGCTGGATTGAAAGCTTGTCTTTAGGGTGATAAAATTCAGCATTGAACTCAACTAAATATCCCGTGCAACATGCTTTCAATCCCAACTGGTGCACCTGGCCGGGGCGTATAAAAAAAACTGAATTATCCATCACATCGTAGGCTGTAAAGTCTATTTCATGCTAATGTCAACCGTTGTGAAAGACTTTTACAAAGACAAGAGCTTTTGCAGGGATAATGACGGGAACATCAACCTCTGGAAACTGCATAATCTGTTCACTGGCGCCAATAAGAGTAGCTATATTGATAGCTTTCTGGAACGCTCCGTTGGTGCACATAATTTCGTTGAACAGATACGGTCCGGGCTTGAAGGAAGAAGCAGCAATTGGTATTTAAACTAAGAGAAAACAAACTTCTAAATCATTAATATAGACCCTCCAGAATCGATATACATGAACGCCGGATCAATGATGGTGATCAACCCGGCAGGTAAAATACTCCAGCTGTTTGTTCCCATACCAGCAGTATGTAAATATGCTGTTAAAGGAATACCTGTTGGTACCACCGTTTTCATTGAAAGAATTATTTTGCACAAAGAACACAAAATGTGCTACCGGATAACCGGGAACTGGTATGTGTACTGGTGCTTTACTATTTTGCGGCAATAACGACAACAACAGCTTCACTAATAAACTGGTGGAGCTTTTTCATTTTTTAACAACCCGAAATGCCGGGTTAGGATTTTGCGGGTTCAATTGAAAAATAATTAAAAAGACCTAATAGCCCGAACAGCGTATCCGTAGTACCTATAGTCCGGTAGTTGTTGACCACCGTCAAAATTCTGTAAATATGCAGCCCTTAAATCCGCTTGTGATGATGACCAATATTTCGTTACAAAGAGATTTGGCAAAGCTGGCAATAATAATGTACTATAAAAGCCGCTAACAACCGATCTATTTAAAAACAACAAATTTAATTCATCTTGACTCGGTAAATACCAATCTGTATACCCGCCACCATTATACGCTCTTGCTAACCCAGCTGCATAGCTTGTGGATGGTTGCCCCAGAGATTTTATGATTGCATTAGTATTTGATAACCCTGTTCCAATTGAATTTTCTGTTTCTGGTACTATAAGTGGGCAGACTTTGGGAGGATCTTGATTAGCAGGGTCAGAAATAGTATCATAAGGACACTCACTCCAATTAGTAGCTATCGTACTTTGATCTGAAGTAGCAGCAATTAAACCATGTATTTCACCAACCTTATATCCTGGGTCGCTTGGTTGTAAAATATAAAAAACAATACCACCTTGAAATGCCGATCCAATTGCTAAAGGTGGTGCTACAGGTCCTCCTGTTAGATTTACCCATTTTGAACTGTTATTCAGATATTCTGGTTCACCGTCTCCACAATCTGTACAATAAATCATCAAGCCCTGCGCAGGATGCTCAATTGAATCTCTTTGTGCAGCTGTCATTCTTGGTGGTAAAAATCCCTTGCTAGTTGAACTCAGATCCAACTGCGCTGATGTGTTAGGTGTCGCTGTTCCGATACCAACCTGTGCCCGGGTTACACTAAACATGAGGAAAACTGCAACAAATAACGTGATACTTTTCATTTTTTTAGTTTTTGTTTGTCACCAATCAGAAAGAAAATACCTGCAGCTACAAAGGATTTTGAGTAACAAACTAATATAAAAGTACTATTGAATCAAATGATGGTTGTCAGAGATTATCTTGATGTTCATCATTGCACGTTGTTGTCCAAAAAAGTTATCGCAGTTTTGCTATTTTAAAATATGAAGTACCCTGAAATGCCAGTAAGCATCTTACATTAATTTGGATCAGAATGAATAGACGGGAATTTTATCCGTGCTAACTATTCAAAATGGGGGAGCTTTTTTATTCTCGATATTTTAATGAAATTAAAAGCGTTGGTGAAACAAATTCCCTGCATTGGCACAGAAAGGATTTGTAAATATTTCTTATTGTTTTATCACCTTTATTGTTTTGCGCTGATCTCCCTGGGTTATTTGAACCATATAAACGCCAGGTCTTAAATCCTCGCCAAACCGAAAAGTGTTATTTTTTACTGTATTTAATTTTAACATTAACCTTCCATTCAAATCAAGTAGAAAAGCTTCCACTTTTTTGGCGTTGGTTGAGGTGACTTGTATTGTAAAATAATGGTTGCTTGGGTTGGGCAGTATTTTACAATCAAAATGATGGTGAAGACCGTCGTCTCCGCCATTACCATTTTTATCATGCAGTACCACCACTTTGGTTTTTTCTGTGGAAGTATTACCGGAAGCATCGGTGCTGGTGATGGTAATGGTATAAATCCTTCCATTCCCGCGGCCTGATCTTTCTGCACGTAATTGTAGATGATGATTGTCAAGTATTATCCAGTCCGGTGATGCATCGCCATTTTCTGTGCAGTCCGCTGGTTCATTACTGGTAACTGAAAGCGAACTGTTGATAGCTCCGCAATCACTCCATGCGTTGTAATTAACCGTTACATTTTTCATCTGATGGTTCGGCGGCCATAGTATTGCGGGTGTTACACAAACGTTTGAAATATGTGGCGTTCCGGACAAGCATTTACCTGCGATATAAAATGAAGAAAAAGAGTGGATGCTTGCAGAGAAAACATAATCTGCCCCCCAGATAGCGGCATTAGTTTCAACAGCATTTTTTAAAACTGAAATTTGACTTTGACAACCTTTGTCACTTTGATAAATGCCTAAATCGTTTATACTGTTAATACCAGATGACTGACCATTTGAATTATCTGCGTTTTTTAAAGCTGAATATTCTGTAGCCTTAATGTATAAACGTATGTCTACAGGAGATGTTGGTTGTGTCTGGCATGTTATAGATATATTCCTGTCAAGGTATAACTTTTGGGATTCATCTTGTCTTACAGTTGCATTGTTAATGAAGATAGATGTACTAACAACACCAAGATTATTACCATTAGCTTTTATCTCGGCTACTGCATTTCCCTGTTCATCTACGATAGGCACCCATTGATTATTATTATTTTGATCAATCGCTATTGATGGTACAGTAATGCAACTACCTGGAAGCCCTTTAGTAACAGGAGCTGCGGCGAGTGTAAGGTCATTGTTCTGTGGAGATGCACCGTTGACGCCATTAAAATCGTCCTTTTTAGTATATACATTGGTAACCGGATCCCACTCAAAGAACGCTCCGAGATTATTAGTACCCCCGGCTTTCATCATCCCATAAAATTTACTGCCACTCATTGTTAAACTTCCGGCAGGGGAATATTCAGTTGAATTAGCATTATCAAAGCCTGCTTTGTTTTCATATTCTCTCGTAACCGGATCCCATGCATAAATTGTACCACCAGAAAAATCACCCGCACTTGTGGATACGCCATACAGATGATCATCATGGAATTTTAAACTACCAATTGAAAAAACATAGTAACCGATAAAATTATTGTCAGTATAAAGGTTTGTTAATGGGTCCCACGTACAAATACTATTTGTATGACCTCTCACTATATCTGTCGCCACTGAGTAGAATTTACCATTGTTTAATAATAAGGGTGTACCCTGTGGCCTGGTTTGAGCAAAGATTGGTGGTTGGTATTGATAATTGAAATCTATCTTTTTAAGATAGCTATTTGTTACGGGATCCCACTCAAAAATAACACCGCCGTGTAAGGATCCTCCCTGATTTGCTGCACTATAGAATTTTCCGTCTTTGAGCGTCATACGACCACCCAACTCATAGCTATAACCGGTGGTATCACTTAGGTCCATCATTTTCGTGAGTGTATTCGTCAAAGGATTCCATTCAAAAATAACTCCCTTGTTATAAAGTCCGCCGGCTAAGGTGGTACCATAAAATATGTTGTTGTACAAACTTAAACCAGCATGTGGATTAGCGCCATTTAACCCATTAAAATCTGCCTTTCTCGTGTATGTATTTTTCTCCGGGTTCCATTCAAATATAACTCCCTTGTTATTTTTACCCCCCGATAGGGTTGATCCATATAATTTTCCATTCCATTCGGTCAACACTGACCTGGGTTCTGCCCCCTGCGTGCTATCACTGAAATCATATACGGGTTTTAAATGATTGCCGTTACCGTCTGTGTAAAAAAGTACACCCTTATTAAGAGAACCGCCCTTCGACGTCGTTCCCCAAATTTTGTAAATTCCTTGTGAGTGCAGAAATAAAAAACATAATAGGTAAATAGTAACCATTGCAATCTTTTTCATAAAGTGAATTTATAGTTTAAAAATGTTGCAGTAATAAAGGGAGAACTGTGTGGAGTAAAAAAAGCACAACAAAAAAAGTGAACTTACTTAGTTTTAAAAATGATGGGTATCAGTCTATTTCTTGATTACCATCATTTCGGCAATAAACACACTTGATGCAATTTCAATCCAGTTAAATTTCGTTGTCGTCGAGGTTTAATACCATGTGGTCCTTCAATGAAATCCGTACATATAAAAAAAACAAAAAACACTTAACGGTCCCTGGTGCAACAATGCATCAGGAATTATTTTTAACCACTGTCCGGTTGTCCGTTTTATTATAAGAACGGACGCCGGACATTTTAATTTATAGAATCATGGTAAAAGAAAATACAAAAGTCGCTGAGATCAGCGTCAGTTATCGTCCGGCAGTTGCGAACAAACCAATTGTCATCAGCTCCCTCCATGCATACCTTATATTTAAACCGTTTTTTGATGATAGTCCCATCAATTTGCAGGAATCGTTTATGGTAATGTACATGAACGGGATGAGCCGCATTTTAGGCGTCTATCCAATGTACATCGGTGAAATGACAGGTACCGTTGCTGATATAAGATTGATCTTTTCTGTGGCGCTTACAATATCTTTCACAAGTGTCCTGCAGGCACATAATCACCCATCTGGTAACATGAAATCGTCAAAAGGAGATATTGATTTGACAAAGCGAATTAAGGATGCGGGAAAGCTACTGGATATAAAGCTGCTGGACCATTTGATAATATCGCCAGCGGATCGAGAACATCAATTGTTATAACTGACCCATCTGATTGGTGAACTCCTTTTCTAATGATTGAAAAATTGCTTCTACCTGTAATTATTCGGTTGAATTCCATCTGCGATAATAAGTGTGCAAAAACATTTGCAAACAGGTCTGGTAAAGAAAAGGCAAGCTGTATTAAAAAACCAACATCATTTCTTCTGTATTGAAATCACGTGAATTAGCAATATTTTAGTTTGGGTGGAAAGTTTTTAAATGACCTGCTATATCCTAGTAAATCATGAATCAACTTTTAACTTCTTTTTTTTTTCAGCAAATTTATTTCTCAAGACTTGCATATCATTACTTACCCGTCTGTCAAGTATCTTCGCATAAAGTTGCGTCACCTTTATACTTTTATGCCCAAGCATCTGGCTAACCGTATCAATGGGTACTCCATTACTCAAGGTGACTGTAGTTGCAAAGGTGTGCCGGGCAATATGAAAAGTGAGGTGTTTATTAATACCACAGATGTCAGCCACTTCTTTTAAATAGGCATTCAATTTTACGTTGCTGGGAACTGGTAGCAACGAATCCTTATTGATACATTGAGGGTGCGTTTTATATCTGTCCAAAATGTCAAGTACTGCAGGCAGCAATGGCACACGGGTTGGTGAATCTGTTTTCTTTCTTTTAGTGAATAACCATTTTTCTCCATCCATACCAATGCCTATATCGGCACGTTTTAGTCTTTGTGCATCAATATATGCAAGACCAGTATAGCAACTAAAAATAAAAATGTCCCTTACCTGGTTTAAACGATCATTGCCAAAGTCTTTTGTTATAACTGTCTGTATTTCTTCTTGTGTGAGAAATTGGCGAATAACCTCCTTTTTACTCATTTTAAAACCAAAGAAGGGATCTTTCGCCAGCCACCCATTCTTAATGCAAACACCCACAATCTTTTTCAGATTGCTCAAATATTTGATCGTTGTATTGTGGTTACACTTTTGTTTGCTTTTCAGGTAAAATTCAAATTCTGTGAGAAAATTATAGGTCAGCTTTTGTACTTCAATATCTTTCAATTGATATTTCCACTCCAGGAACGCTTTGGTATGATCATAAGTCGTTTTGTATTTGCCATGGGTTGCTTTGGAACAGTCAATTCCGATCAATTCAAACATCTGATCATTGTGTTTTTTAAACACTTCCAGCAAAGTGAAAACCTTCTCTTTAATGCCGAACCATTTTATTCGAAAGTTATTAGCATCCACAGGCAGGCCTTCCATAACGATCTCTATTTGGTAAGAATACACCCTTTGTTTTAGCGCATCCAAAAAGCTGTTGATTGATTTTGCTTCTTCGGTATTGCCTTTTGCATAGCCCGTATCAACAGACCATTTTTCCGGGCTTATATACCGCTGTGTTGTCTGTTCAAATCTTACTCAGTTGATGGTAACTCTTAAGTAAATAGGAACCAATCCGTCTTTGTTTTTTTTAGATGTTTTGCTGTAAAAAAGAATACTCAGTTTCGTGTCCATAATTTCCTCCTTTTCTTTTAGTTAAAAATAAATTTTAAAAGCCTTTAAAACAAGATGTCCATTCAATGGACTGCTCGCCTGTACTGCATTTCATTGAAATTCGGTTACCCGGTGAATGGAAAAATGCGGGTAACCGAATTTGCCTCAGAAATTTGAGCTTATTTGATACTTTTTGAGAAGGTGGAAAAACAAAAAAGCCCGCAACCATTGAGTTTGCGAGCGTTTGAAGTATTTGAGTAAGTAACTCTGCGGACTGGACGGGACTCGAACCCGCGACCTCCGCCGTGACAGGGCGGCATTCTAACCAACTGAACTACCAATCCGTTTCCCTTTTTACAGCAACAAAATTCATTTAAAAATCCTGCTTTGTTTTTCGGGATTGCAAAGATATGTTTTTCAATTTCCTGAGCCAAAACTTTTATTAAAAATTTTGAAGACTTATTTTTGCAACGCTGATTTATTATTTTTCACTGCTTACACACAAAGCTGTAAATTGCTCTTATGCCTGAATTTAAAAAACGACAATTCCTTGATTTTGAAAAGCCAATCAAGGACTTATACGACCAGATAGAACAGATAAAAGTATCCGCTGAAAAAAACAAGACTGATGTAAGCGGATATGTACAAACACTGGAACAAAAAATCAATGATACTAAACGCGATCTGACCGCCAATCTTACTCCATGGCAAAAAGTGCAACTCAGCAGGCACCCCGACAGACCGTATACTTTAAAGTACATTGATAAAATGACGGAAAATTTTATTGAACTGCATGGCGACAGAAATGTGAAAGATGATAAAGCCATGGTGGGCGGTTTTGCCCAGCTGGATGGAGAAACCGTTATGTTTATAGGGCAGCAAAAAGGAATCAACACCAAAATGCGTCAGCTGCGGAATTTTGGTATGGCCAACCCGGAAGGCTATAGAAAAGCCCTGCGGTTAATGCGCCTGGCCGAGAAGTTTAATAAACCTATTGTTACCTTAATTGATACACCGGGCGCATACCCCGGAATGGAAGCTGAAGAACGTGGACAGGGCGAAGCCATTGCCCGCAACATTTACGAAATGATGCGGTTGAAGGTACCGGTGATTTGCGTAATTATTGGTGAAGGCGCCAGTGGTGGTGCGCTAGGCATAGGTGTTGGTGACAGGATTTTGATGTTAGAGAACAGCTGGTACACTGTAATATCGCCGGAAAACTGCAGTTCCATTTTATGGCGTAGCTGGGATAAAAAAGAAATAGCAGCTGAACAATTGCGTTTAACCGGTCCGGATATGATGCGGTTTGGCCTGGTGGATGGCGTGGTGCCAGAGCCCGCCGGTGGCAGTCACTGGGATTATGATGAGGCAGGCCGGATTTTAAAAGAACATTTGATACCAATTATAAAAGAATTGAAACAGATACCTGCTGAAAAACGTTGTGCTGACCGCATTGTAAAATTTGGAAAAATGGGCTTCTGGAATGAGTTGCCCGCGGAAGCTGCCGGTGTTTAATAATCCCAGTTTTTTATTTTTTCTGTGTAGATATTAAAACACCCGCTACGCTTTGATAAAAGTTGCCCGTTGCTGTTTTAGTACAAGAGTGCGACGCCAATACAGCTTAATTGAAATACATAAGTTGGGTACATAAAAATATTAACGATGCCTGGTGATTCTTCAAAAGTGAATATTAACAGTGGCGGTGCTGAAAAAAATACCTACGATGCCATTGTGATCGGCAGCGGCATCAGTGGCGGCTGGGCGGCAAAAGAGTTGTGTGAAAAAGGATTGAAAACACTGGTGCTTGAAAGAGGCCGTAATGTGGAACACAACAAGGATTATCCTACTGCTACCAAAGACCCATGGGAATTAAAACACCGCGGCAGAATTACCAAGGAAACACATGAACAAAATCCACTGATAACAAAGGCGGCTGGTTATGGCGAAGACAACCAGCATTTTTTTGTAAATGATAAAGACCATCCTTACGTGCAGGAAAAACCTTTTGACTGGATAAGGGGTTACCAGGTGGGCGGCAAATCGCTTACATGGGGAAGGGCTACGCAGCGCTGGAGCGATTTTGAATTTACCGGCCCGCAGCGGTTTGGTTATGGATGGGACTGGCCGATTCGATACGCTGATGTAGCTCCCTGGTATAGCCATGTTGAAAAATTTATTGGTATTTGTGGTAATAAGGATGGCATTGAATCTATGCCCGATGGAGAGTTTTTACCGCCCTTTGATTTGAATGTGGTGGAGCAGCATTTGAAAGATAGTTTCTTAAAAAATTATGGCAACCGCTACCTGGTACATGCACGATGGGCGCACTTAACAAAGCCCAATCAAATACATCTAGACCAGGGACGTGCGCAATGCCAGGCAAGAAATTTATGCATGCGTGGTTGTCCGTTTGGCGGTTATTTCAGCAGCAACTCTTCTACCCTTCCATGGGCTGCCAAAACAGGTAATCTTACCATCAGGCCTTTCTCGGTTGTGCACTCCATTATTTACGATGATAAGCTGCAAAAAGCAAGCGGCGTAAGGGTTATAGACTCCGTTACAAAAGAAACAACAGAGTACTTTGCTAAAATAATTTTTGTAAACGGCTCTGCATTAAACAGCAATTTAATTCTGCTGAATTCAACCTCTGCAAGGTTTCCTAACGGACTTGGAAATGACAGTGGCATTTTAGGAAAATATGTTTGCTTTCACAACTACCGTGGCTGGATGAGTGGCCACATTGATGGCTTTGAAGACAAGTATGTATACGGCCGAAATCCAACAGATACCATAATTGCGAACTATAGAAATTTACATAAAATAGATACTGACTTTGTGGGTGGCTTTACCACCTTCGCCGGCGCCTACCGTGAAAGAGGTGATGGCGACCGTTGCCCTGAACAAATCGGGGCAGCTTACAAAGAGGCGATGACGGAAGCAGGTCCGTGGCATGTATATGCGTATGTGCAGGGCGAAACCATTCCGAAAGCAATCAACCATGTTCGCTTAAGTGCTGATAAAAAAGACCAGTGGGGAATTCCATTGCTGGTTACCTCTGTTGGATATGATGACAATGATGAAAGATTATTGAAAGATTTTTTTACGCAGACAGAAGAAATGCTTACCGGCGCCGGCGTAAAAAATATTACGCACAGCGACAGCAAACAGGCGCCGGGACTGGATATTCACGAGATGGGCGGTTGCAGGATGGGGAACGATCCCAACAATTCGATGCTGGACAAATGGAATGCGTTGCACCATTGTAAAAATGTTTTTGTAACAGACGGCGCCTGCATGACAAGTACAGGCAATCAAAGCCCGTCGATATTATACATGACATTAACAGCAAGGGCTGCCAACCATGCGGTGGAAGAATTGAAGAAAGGAAACCTTTAAAGAGTTATGAGTTATAGTGATAAGTTATGAGTTACAAAGTCATAGATTAAAAGTGATCAGCTATAGGGATCAGATTGACAGGCTCTTTTTGAATTTTTCTTTTTGAATTTTTACTTATTTCTGTATTGCTGATTCGAAAAAATTGTTAATTCTTAATTATTAATTTTTAATTACAAACTATGCCGGGCGATTCAACACAAATCAACATCAATTCAGGCGGTACTGCCAAAAACACTTTTGATGCCATCGTAATAGGTTCGGGAATAAGTGGTGGATGGGCTGCGAAAGAACTATGTGAAAAAGGATTAAAAACGCTTGTACTGGAAAGAGGTAAAAATGTAGTGCATTTAAAAGACTACCCTACCGCTACCAAAGATCCATGGGATTTTACACATCGTTTACGCATGCCGCTGAAAGTGGAAAAAGAAAACCCCATAGTAAGCAGGTGCTATGCACTGAGTGAAGCGACTGAACATTTTTTTGTAAAAGATAAACAACATCCTTACGTACAGGAAAAGCCATTCGACTGGATTCGTGGCTACCAGGTTGGAGGAAAATCTTTGTTGTGGGCAAGGGCTACGCAGCGCTGGAGCAAATACGATTTTGAAGGGCCGGGAAGGGATGGATTTGCAGTAGAATGGCCGATTACATATGATGAACTGGCGCCATGGTACAGTCATGTAGAAAAGTTTGCAGGCATCAGCGGCAATATGGATGGACTGGACACAATGCCGGACGGTGAATTTTTACCGCCGTGGGAATTGAACACCGTAGAGAAGGAATTACAACAAAAAATAAACAGCAATTATAAAGACCGCAATGTTATCATTGGCCGTTGTGCGCATTTAACCAAACCCAATCAAATTCATCTTGACCAGGGCAGGCAACAATGCCAGGGCCGAACCATGTGCGATCGTGGTTGTCCCTTTGGAGGTTATTTTAGTTCCAATGCTTCTACCCTGCCGTGGGCTGAGAAGACCGGCAACCTTACCTTGCGGCCTGATTCGGTTGTACATTCAATCATCTATGATGAAAAAAAACAGAAGGCAACGGGTGTACGGGTAATTGATGCACACACCAAAGTTGCTACTGAATATTTTGCCAAAGTGATATTTGTAAATGCAGCCTGTTTAAATTCTAACCTGGTATTATTGAATTCAACTTCAAGTCGCTTTCCGAATGGATTGGGTAACGACAATGGACTACTGGGAAAATATGTTGCCTTTCACAATTACCGTGGCACTTTAACAGCGGATGTGGATGGACACCTGGATCAATATTATTATGGCCGTAAGCCAACAGGTGCCATGATGCCGAATTTTAGAAATGTACACAAACAGGAAATGGATTTCTTGCGTGGCTATATGGTTCATTACAGCGCGGGCAGAAGAACCGGTGATGGCAGTAACAAAGAAGATATTGGCGGCGCTTATAAAGATGCGATGTCTGAACCGGGCGGCTGGGGCGTGTTTATGATGATGCAGGGGGAAACGATTCCGAAAGAATCTAATCATCTGCGCTTAAGCAAAGATGAAAAAGATGAATGGGGCATCCCGTTGCTGGTAACCTCAGTTGCTTATGATGATAATGACGAAAAATTATTAAAAGATTTTTTAGAGCAGGGACAGGAAATGCTTACCAAAGCAGGTTGTAAAAATATCCGCACCAACGACAGCAAACAGGCGCCGGGATTGGATATACATGAAATGGGTGGTGTAAGGATGGGTAAAGATCCGGCCACTTCCTTGTTAGATAAAAACAATGCCATGCACCATTGTAAAAACGTTTTTGTTACCGATGGCGCCAGCATGGTTTCAACCAGTACACAAAACCCATCGTTGACTTTTATGGCTTTAACAGCAAGAGCGGCTAATTATGCGGTGGACGAGTTAAAGAAAGGAAACCTTTAGATAGTTATAAGTTATAGGTGGTAAGTGATAAGTTGATTTTAGCGAGGTGGAGTATGTGTACGACAGCTTTGTTAGTGTGGGCATGTGATGTGAACAGCGTAACAAACTTAATAACTGCACATTAAACGATACAATGGTATCTTTGAACAAAGAATATTGATATGCTTAAAGTGGGTGTTTTAGGAGTTGGCCATCTCGGAAAGTTTCATTTAAATAACTGGCTGGAAATAGAAGGCGCAACACTTGTTGGTTTTTTTGACCCCAATGATGAAATAGCCAACGCGGTTATTGAAAAATACAAGTTAGTAAGATTTGATAATGCGGAAGAATTGATGGACGCCTGTGATGCCGTTGACATTGTAGCACCTACTATCACCCATTTTAATTTGTGCAAAGCAGCTATTACCAAAGGCAAGCATGTGTTTGTTGAAAAACCTTTGGCCAACACAATGGATGAGGCAAGGCAACTCGTAAAACTTACCAAAGAAGCCAATATAAAATTCCAGGTGGGGCATGTGGAACGATTTAACCCTGCTTTTTTAGCATTGAAAAATCGCAGGCTGGAACCCATGTTTATTGAAGTGCATCGCCTGGCACAATTTAATCCCCGGGGTACAGATGTTAGTGTGATACTGGATTTGATGATACACGACATCGACATTATTTTAAGCCTTGTAAAAAGCAATGTAAAATCAATCAATGCCAATGGTGTTGCTGTAATGAGTGACACGCCGGATATTGCCAACGTACGCATAGAGTTCGATAATGGATGTGTTGCCAACCTTACCAGCAGCCGTATCTCCATGAAAAAAATGCGGAAGATGCGCCTGTTTCAAAAAGATGCCTATATTGGTATTGATTTTTTAGAAAAGAAAACAGAAATTATTAAGCTCAGTGCACCGGACGACACCAATGTATTTACGTTTGATATTGAAACCAACAATGGTAAAAAAACGATTGCCATTGCCAACCCGGTTATTGAAGAGGGCAATGCCATAAAGATGGAACTGCAGGCATTTTACCAGGCCATTGTACAAAATACAGATACACCGGTAAATGTAGTAGATGGTTTCAGAGCAATGGATGTGGCCCACCAGATACTGGATAAAATTGGCGGCGTATAGACTTTCATTTTTTTCCATAAGATAATTCACGCTGCATTTTGAAGCAACCCAGGATAAATAGTACCTTATATATACTCAGCGATGCAGGTATCGCCATACTTACATGGCTTTGCTTCTATTTTCTTAGAACCGTTATTTACCACTATCCTTTTACACTACCTGCCGGGTTTTATCTCGGACTGCTTTTATACACCACTGGTTGGTTAAGTCTGCATTTTTTAAGCGGCGCATATGAAGATATCTATCACAAATCAAAATTGTCTGAGGTTTTAAGAACAATTGTTGTAAGCCTGATTGGGGCTCTTGTGCTGCTTTTTATCTTTATATTAAAAAATCCCCAGCAAAATAATTTTAATTATTACGCTGAATTTTACAGCCTGTTGATTCCGATACTTTTCCTTACCATTGTTTCAAGACTCTTATTTTTAAGAGCCGTTAATTTGCAGCTAAAAAAGAATAAAGTATTTTTTAATGTGCTGCTTATTGGAACCAGTAAAAATGCTGTTCGTTTTTTTAATACGTTTACTACTACCAATTCTCACTCAGGGTATTTAATAACAAGCTTTTTAAATATTAATGGTAATGCAGGCATTGACTTACCTGCCTCAGTCTATAAATACAATCAGCTGTCTGCCATTGACGATATTATTGCCGGCGATGCCATTGAAGAAGTTATTATTACTGTTGAAAAAAACGAGCGGGATCTGCTCGCTGACATTTTAAGACTGCTGAGTGATAAAGATGTCAATATTAAAATCACACCTGATGCCGTTGATATCATAAGTGGTGCTGTGCAGGCAACCAACGTAATGGGGATACCATTAATTGATGTACATAGTGGTATATTGCCATCCTGGCAAAAAAATATCAAACGCCTGATGGATATTTCGATCGCACTTACGGGACTGGTAATACTCTTTCCATTATTATTATACGCCGCCGTCAGAACACTCTTTTCATCTGCAGGATCGGTCATTTTTTTTCAGCAAAGAATGGGTTATAAGGGAAAACCTTTCACTATTTACAAGTTCAGGAGCATGAATAAAAATGCGGAAGAAGATGGGCCGATGTTAAGCAGTGCCAATGATCAGCGTATTACAAGGTGGGGGAAAATAATGCGCAAATGGCGCTTGGATGAACTACCTCAACTAATCAATATTATAAAGGGAGAAATGAGCCTGGTGGGCCCCCGCCCCGAAAGAAAATTTTATATTGACCAGATTGTGGCTAAACATCCTGAATATAAATACCTGCTGAAAGTAAAACCCGGCTTAACAAGTTGGGGTATGGTAAAGTTTGGCTATGCTTCAACCGTTGACGAAATGATTGAACGCATGCCCTATGACATTATGTATATAGAGAACGTATCCATCATCTTAGATTTGAAAATTATGCTGCACAGCATTCGCATTATTTTATCCGGAAAAGGAAAATAACTGCATGAGGCTTTGTCCTGAAAACATCTGTAATCAAAGTACAACAAAAGTCCTTGGCGCCCGTTGTATCCGTTGTTCACTTGGTGTGAAACCCGTCAGTGCGAAACATTTTTATTATTTTTGGATAAACCCCAACTGTCTTGAAAAAAACAATCCTGTTAATGGTTCTTTTTAGTTTTTGTTTTTCAGCAATATTTTGTCAAACTAACTATTGGCAGCAGCAGGTAAATTATACAATCGATGTTACTTTAAATGACACTGCCCATACACTGGATGGGTATGTAAAAATGGATTATTCTAACAACTCGCCTGATACACTTTTTTTCATCTGGATACACGCCTGGCCCAATGCGTATAAAAACGATCGAACGGCCTTTAGCGATCAGTTGCTGCATAATGGACGAACCGATTTTTATTTTAGCAATGAAGATAAACGCGGCTACATTAACCGGCTTGATTTTAAGGTGAACGGACAACTGGCACCGTTACAGGATCATCCGGAGCACCAGGATATTTTTAAACTACTGTTGCCGCAACCACTTACACCACATAGCACGGCGAAAATTGAAACGCCTTTTCATGTCAAACTGCCTTACAATTTTTCACGTGGAGGCCATGTTGGGCAGACTTATCAAATAACTCAATGGTATCCCAAACCGGCGGTGTATGACCGTAAGGGTTGGCATACGATGCCGTACCTTGATCAGGGTGAATTTTACAGCGAGTTTGGAAATTATGAAGTACAAATAACTTTACCTGCCAATTATGTAGTGGCCGCTACTGGCGAACTAGTCAGTGAGACCACATCACCCGTTGGTTTAAAAACTAAATTTGTACAACAGGTAATTACCACTCCAAAGCATCCTCCGTTTCTTAAAAAAAAGAAGGCTCCAGACAATTCCATTCTATCTGCAACCAATACCAAAACCCTTGTTTACAAACAAGCCAATGTGCATGACTTTGCCTGGTTTGCTGACAAATCTTTTATTGTAAAAAAAGACAGTTTGCAGTTGCCGTCGGGAAGAGTCATCCAGGTGGCAACATATTACCAGCCCGGGCAAGCAGACATTTGGAAAAATAGTTTGCAGTATATCAAACAAGCAGTTATTACAAGAAGTAGTTTTTTGGGTGAATACCCTTACAGCACAGTTACAGCGGTTGAAGCGGAAATGGGTTTTGACGGCGGTATGGAATATCCAACTATTACTTCCATTTCGCCCGTCAAAAGCAGCGCAGCACTGGAAAGCGTACTGGAACACGAAGTGGGCCACAACTGGAATTATGGTATCCTGGCGACGAACGAAAGAATGCATCCATGGATGGATGAAGGTATCAATACCTATTACGACAACCGCTATTACAGCGCTGGTAAAAACATTGTTCCCCAAAATGAAGATGCAAGAAACAGGAGATATTTGGAAAGCAAGATGCCGGCAGACCATGACCAGTTTATAGCAGCAAATTTATATGATTCAAAAAAAGACCAGCCCATTGAAACTGAATCACAGAATTTTAATGAACCCAATTATAATACCATCGCTTACTATAAAACAGGCAAGTGGATGGAGATGCTGGAAGAGCATTTAGGCAGGGCAATATTTGACAGTTGTATGCATACCTATTACCAGCGCTGGCAATTTAAACATCCTTATCCCGAAGACTTGCAAAAAGTATTTGAAGCAGTGAGCGGCAAGGATTTGGAGGCCGACTTTAACCTGCTCAATAAAAAAGGACAGCTTCCGCAAAAAGCAGTAAAAAGAGATATCAAATTTACATCCCTATTTAGTTTCAACAATACGGATAAGCATCACTACATTTTTGTTGCACCGGCTATTGGCGCCAATATTTATGACAAGCTGATGATGGGTATTTTGATACATAATTATACTTTGCCTGCAGAAAAATTTCAATTTTTTTTAGCTCCCATGTACGCAACCGGAAGCCGTCAGTTGAATGGGCTTGGGCGAATCAGTTATCATTGGTACAATGGCAGTAATGGTGCCAATACAGCAATATCCTTCTCCGGCGAGACATTTAGCAATGATTCTTTCACAGACTCTGCCGGCAACAAAAAAACATTTCGCTTCAGCAAACTGGTGCCTTCTGTAAAATATACTTTTGGCAGAAAAAATGCTTTGAATACAACCATCAAATTTATTCAATGGAAAACATTTATTATTAAAGAACAGGGCCTTCTTTTTACAAAAGATACTGTTCACCAACAAAACATAATTACCTATCCGACAGCCAGCCGTTATCTGAATCAACTTCGTTTTGTGCTGGCAAACAGCAGGGTGCTATATCCATATAACACCGAATTACTTACGGAACAGGGCGAAGGTTTTTTAAGGCTGGCATTTACAGGTAACTATTATTTTAACTATGCAAAGGAAGGTGGCTTAAACCTACGCCTATTTGCAGGCAAGTTTATTTACCTGGGTGATAAGACTTATTTAAAACAATTTGAAACAGATGCCTACCATTTGAACATGAGTGGACCAAAAGGATATGAAGACTATACATACAGCAATTACTTTGCGGGTCGACACGAATTCAACGGGTGGGCATCACAACAAATAATGAACCGCGATGGCTTTTTTAAAGTAAGGACCGATTTGCTGAGTAGCAAAGTTGGTAAAACAGACAACTGGCTGATGGCAGCCAACTTTACAACCGACATACCTAAAGCGATCAATATTTTACAGTTGTTGCCGGTAAAAATTCCGTTAAAAGCCTTCGTGGATGTGGGCACTTACGCAGAATCATGGCAAAAAAATGCTGCAACAGGCCGTTTTATTTATGATGCCGGCCTGCAATTATCTTTCTTTAAAGATGTAGTACAGGTGTATGTTCCGCTGCTGTACAGTAAGGTATACAGGGATTATTTTAAATCAACGATACCTGAAAAGCGATTCTTAAAAAATATCTCTTTCAGCATCGACATACAAAACTTCAGCCTTAAGAAAGTTGTTCCTCAAATTGCATTTTAACTGTGCCTGTTCAATACATTCCATATCAGCAAATCAATAAACAAAAATGGGATGCCTGTATCGAGTCAGCCTGTAACAGCCTGGTATATGCCCGTTCGTTTTACCTGGATGCCATGGCCAAACACTGGGATGCGCTTGTACTAAATGATTATGAAGCTGTAATGCCATTGACCTGGAATAAAAAATATGGCATCGCTTATTTGTACCAGCCGCCGTTTACACAACAACTAGGTATTTTCGCCCCGGCAAACACCGATGACATACTGCATCAATTATTTATTACCGGAGCAAAACAACGATTCCGGTTTGCTGAAATATTTGTCAATTTTTCTGTCGGTACAGCCCAGGTGAATTTTATTTTACCGCTTCAACAGCCATACGAAATAACACGGCAGCAATACAAAAATGATTTACTCAAAAATTTGAAACACGCGGCTAAATTCCATCTCAGCTATGTTTCGTCACACGATATACAAGAGGCTATACAGCTTTACCAGCTTCACTACGCACAAAGAATGCCGCATGTGCATCAGCATGATTATGCACGTTTTTCGGTGCTTTGCCAGTCTGCAAAACAAAAAGGGTTGTTATTGATACGAAAGGTTATAAATGACGATGGCGCTACGATCGCTGTTGGACTGCTGTTGAAGGACAAGCAACGTTTGTACAATCTCATGTCAACTGTTACAAAAGAGGGCAGGCAATGCGAAGCCAATCATTTTTTATTTGATCAATTGATAAAGGAATTCAGCGGGCAGGATTTTGTGCTGGATTTTGAAGGTTCTTCCATCCCCGGCATAGCCGGCTTTTACCAAAAATTCGGAGCTGTTAATGAACCTTATTTCTTTCTGCGATACAATCATTTGCCCTGGCCGCTGAAGTATTTGAAATAGCAACAACCTGCCGGGAAAGATTATTCAGCCAATAGTGTTTCGGCTATTACAAGGTCAATTGGCCGGGTAATTTTGATATTGTCTTCTTCGCCTTCTACCAGGTATACTTTTAAACCAAAAGCTTCTACAACGGTTGCCTCGTCTGTAAATTTATCTTTGTAGTCAATTTTAAAAGCAGGTAATAAAATTTTACTGTGAAAGGTTTGCGGTGTTTGCACGAGTTTTACCCTGTTGCGGTCAAAAGCTTCGTTGTCATCTTCTTTTATAAGGCGGATGCTATCTTTGCATTCTGTCACTGGCACTGCAGAACCAAATTCAAGGGCCGCCTCGTAACAATCCTTGATCAGCTTTTTTGTGAGCAGGCATCTTACGCCATCATGTACAAACACCATGCATTCATCAGTTATCAAAGCAAGCCCATTTTGTACAGAATGAAACCTGGTGCGTCCGCCCGCTGTAATCTGAATTCTTTTATAATCAAAAAATGCATCTATGATTTCCTGGCCTGCCGCAATATGCTCTTCCGGCAGTACCAAAATTATTTCAAGATCTTTGTAACTATCTAAAAAGGTCCTGAGTGTATAATACAAAACGGGTTTACCCTTAACAAGCAAAAACTGTTTGGGGATTGTATTGTTCATTCTTGTGCCGCTACCGCCGGCCACTATTACTGCTACTTTTTTCATTACTACAAAATTATAATTTTTCGGGTACAATAAATATTAGTAATTATTTTGCACCATGTTTTTTTGTAG
Source organism: Ferruginibacter sp. (assembly GCF_028288465.1). Classification (GTDB taxonomy): domain Bacteria; phylum Bacteroidota; class Bacteroidia; order Chitinophagales; family Chitinophagaceae; genus Ferruginibacter. The sequence continues at coordinate 152,434 of NZ_JAQBNR010000016.1, forward strand.
ATACAGTCCCCTTTTGCTGTTGGTTCTTTTTTTTTCAGCCTGCAATAAAAAAGAACAACAATTACAGCAGGTAATGGCGTTGCAACAAATGAGCGATCTTGCTACGGTGGAGTATGTTGTTACTAAAATTATTAAAGCCAGCGATAATAAAACCTGGTATAAAATAGGCGACAGAAAAATATTGATGAGTTGCAAAGCCACGCTGACAGCAGGTATTGATCTTTCTTCCATTAAAAGAGAAAATATAAACATTGAGGGGAAAAATATTACACTTATACTACCGCACTCTAAAATGATGGCCGTAAATATCAAACCGGAAGACATTGTGGAGGAATATGAATCCATTGACGTTTTACGGCAACCTTTTACGGGAAAAGAAAGAAACGCCCTTGCTATACAGGCCGAAAACCAGGTAAAAGCCAGTATTGCCGAACTGGGCATTTTACAAACCGCCGAAACAAATGCAGCCCTGTTTGTCAACAGCTTTTTACACCATCTGGGATATGAAAAAATAGTGATTCAATTTGGTAACGTCCTCAATACAAAAAATTAAATGCGTAAAACCATTACCAGGTACCTATGGCTAATAGTGCTTTTACTGGCAACGGTGCTGCTATTGCAACAAATAAAATGGTTACCCTCTTTCAAAGATGTATTTACAAGTCAGCCACTTGAAATTGACAATACGCCCCTGGTAATAAAGGAAGTAAATGCGCTGGCGCAGTTGATTACCATCACGGCCTATAATGAAGTGGTAATTGAACAGACCATAAAGGGAGTGCCTGTTTTTTCCGGTCCGTTGGTACCCTCCTTACCGGGCATAAAATTCCCTGATAAAAAAATAATACTGATTGGAAAAGGAAAAGTACTGGCAGGCGTAGAGTTATCCAAACTTTCAGATAAAGATATATTTGTAAAGGGCGATTCAGTGGCAATACATCTGCCCAAGGCCCTGCTGTTACAGGTTATTCTCAATCCGTCGGATTTTGAAACGTTTGAAGAAACCGGTACCTGGACAGATGATGAAGTAAGAGCTGTAAAACAAAAACTAAAAGACAAACTAATCATCACAGTGCTTAGACAAAACATCATTCAAAAGGCGGGAGATAAAGCAAAATTGATTATGGAAAATTTTTTACAGAATTCCGGGTTTAAAAAAGTAACAGTTACCGTTGGAAATTGATTTATGTGCCTGGTTTTTCATAGCTGACACCTGATTTCTGTCGAAACTAAAATACGGTTAGACACTAATAGCTTATTTCTTGTAACCTTGCAGCACTTAAATTTATCCGTCATTCAGGATGCAGCACCAAATCAGATATCAAAAAATCATACGTCAGACATCCGTATTATTTTTTCAAGTATCATTTCGCGTGCAATCATATTCATACAGGCGTGGTCGCCGCGATAACACGGCTTGTTGCCAAATACGGAACACGGCCTGCAGTATAAATCCGCCTGCACTATATTTTCAGGCAATAAACCCCAGCTGGTAAACCCTGCATAGGGGTGAGTAGCGCCCCAAATACTGACTACCGGAACACCAAACAAAGCCGCTAGGTGCATATTGGCAGAATCCATACTGACCATTGTACTTAAATTGCTGATGATAGCAAGTTCTTCTGCAAATGAAAATTTACCAGCTACCGAATGTACATTTTCGATATCATTTTCCCATTGCTGCAAAACAGCTGATTCTTTTTCACCACCGCCAAAAAGCAATACCTTGTTATTTTTAGCCGCAAGTTGTTGGACTACAGTCTGCATTTTTTCAAGCGGGTACATTTTTTCTTTGTGTTGTGCAAAGGGTGCTACTCCAATTATTTTTTTACCTGTTTCAAACATTGCTGCTGCACCGGCAGGAACAGGCCGCACATCAAATACGGGCAATTGTTTTTTTATATCCGCAACAAGACCAAGTTGCCTGAACACTTCTGCATAACGTTCATGGGTGGTTGTGAGCGGACGACTAATTTTATTTTCCTTTCGGGTCAGCGCCTTTTTTTCTGCCCTGCCTTTATCAATGGTAGCAATTTTGTGACTGCCGGAACGGAAGAAGAACTTAAGGATGGAGGAACGTAAAACACTGTGCAAATCGGCGATGGCATTGATTTGAGTAAACTTTTTAAGCTCTTGATACAACCTGAAAATGCCCTTCATCCCCTTGTGTTGCTGCTTTAGGTTGGCAGGATAAAAATGACAACGTTCTATTCCGTGGAAAAGTGGCTGAAAGAATGCATTGGATACAATGGTAATATTTAACTGTGGATTTTGTAACAGGACGGATTGTATTACCGGTACAGTCATTGCAACGTCACCCATTGCTGAAAAACGGATTACCAGTATATGTTGGGATTGCTGCACTACTTGGTTTGCTGTTGGTACAAAACAGGGTTTAATCCGGGATCGTTGTACATTTTCATTTGTTTGTACACTTTCATGTATTTATCGCCACCTGCGATATCTGCAAGCAATGCATCTATGGCAGCCGAAAGGTCTTTTCGTTGCTCCATTAAAATGGCCAGTTTATCCGTGCAGGCTATGATGTGTTCTGCACTGGCATCGCGGCGGTGTACTTCCACATTCATGTGATAAATTTTAAGGGCGAGTATTGACAAACGGTCAATTGCCCAGGCGGGGCTTTCTGTGTTAATGGTGGCAGTTTTTTTGGGCTGAATATCTTTGTACTGGATTAAAAAATAACTGTCGATATATTCTACCATATCTGTCCGCAATTGGTTGGAGGCATCAATTTTTCTTTTTAAAGAAAGACCGTCTACAGGATCAATATCCGGGTTACGAACTATATCTTCCAAATGCCATTGTACGGTATCTATCCAGTTCTTTGTGTACAACAGGTGCTCTAAAGTAGCCGCAGTAAATGGATTTTTAACCTGCGTTTCTACATTATCCTCCACATGATAGTCATTAATACTGCGGTCGAAAATAGTATTGCACAATTCACTTATCATCATTCTAAAAAAATTATCCGTTTACTTTTTTATTTCGCACTGCAATATAATAAATAGGGATGCCAATGAGTACAATTATCAGCCCCGGCCAGGTAAATGCCGGTTTAAACGCAATCAGCAAAATACAAAAAGAGATGGCCATTACAATATAGATGGCCGGCAGTATGGGGTAACCAAAGGCCTTATATGGTCTTTCTGCATCGGGCATCTTTTTTCTTAAGATAAAGATACCTGCAATGGTGAGTGCATAAAACATTACTACCACAAACGAAATCATGTCCAGCAAGTCACCGTACTTGCCGCTTAAACACAGCAGGGCTGCCACCAGGCATTGTATCCACAAGGCAAAACCCGGAACAGCATTTTTATTAAGTGTAGCGGCCTGCTTAAAAAAGAGTCCATCCTTTGCCATTGTATTGTATACTCTCGCCCCCGCCAATATCAATCCATTATTACACCCAAAGGTTGAAATCATGATCATAACTGCAATCACGTAAGTACCAATATTACCCATGATTGCATTACTGGCAGCAACAGCTACCCTGTCTTTATCAGCGTGCGCAATACTATCCATCGGTAAAACTGCCAGGTAAACCAAATTGGCAGAAACATATAATACAGTAACGATCAGTGTGCCTAAAAATAAACTGAGGCCAATATTTTTTTTGGGATTTTTAATTTCGCCGGCAATGAAAGTTACATTGTTCCAGGCATCGCTGCTAAATACCGACCCCACCATGGACGCGGCAATACCGCCCAGTAATGCAGTACCGGTAATAGTTGCAACAGAAAAACCTGCACTGGAGTTACATACATCCAGCAACGAGGTTTTGGTAGCATGCCAGGCATTGGCCCAGTTGGCATGCCATATTGCCGGATTGAAAGCAAGCAGGCCGGCAAGGATCAATCCGAAAAGTGATAATAATTTTGCCGAAGTGAAAATATTTTGAATCCATTTACCTCCTTTTACCCCCTTTGTATTGGTATAAGTTAAAAGCATGATCAGCAGTATTGCTACTATCTGCGCTGCGCTGATGCTGAAAAAAACGGGTGCGTTGCAGGCATCTGTGCCAGTTTGTACCTGGATTATTTTATTGTCTTCGCTTAAGGCTGGAATAAGATAGGCAGCGAATTTAGAAAAAGCTACCCCAACGGCTGCAATGGTGCCTGTTTGGATCACGGCGAAAAAACTCCAGCCGTATAAAAAACCCACCAGCGGGTTATAAGATTCTTTCAGGTACACATACTGACCGCCTGCTTTAGGAAACATAGCACTCAGTTCACCGTAGCTTAATGCTGCTGTAAGCGTCATAAATCCTGTGATAAGCCATACAGCAATAAGCCATCCGGCACTGCCTATATTTCGTGTAATATCTGCACTTACAATAAAAATACCGGACCCTATCATGGAGCCGGCAACAATCATCGTAGCATCAAACAAACTCAGGGTGGGTTTAAACGAAGTTATTTTTTCATCCATAATAAGCTGGTAAAATCTTGTATAATAAAAAATCCCGCTACATTGTAACGGGAATGAAGATATATAAATTGATCGGAATTATTGTTTAACCGTTTCCTTCATTTGCTGGTTTAAACCTTTAATTACATCATTGGTAATATTTAAGGTTGAATCTTTAAAAAATAAATAATCTAATCCGGTACCAGTTGCTAAAATATAACTGTAGTTTTTTGTTTTGTTATATTCTTTCATAAAAGCCCTTACCCGGGTTTGCATATCTTCCATAATTTTAGCTCCTTTTTCTGCCAGTCGCTGACCTTTCACCTGGCGGTTATTTTCAATCTCCTGTTGCTTTTGGCCCAGCTTTGCCTGGAACGCTTCAGCTTCCTGCTGTGTGATGGCATTGCCCTTTTTTAAAAATTCATCTTTTTCTGCTGTCAGAGAGCGGTAAGCATTTTCGTACTCCTGTGCAATGCTTTTTTGTTCGGCCTCCAGTTCTTTCTTACGCACTTTAATAAACGACACATTATTGTTCAGTGAGTCCAGCTCTACATAAGCTACCACCGGAATATTGTCACCGCAGCTGTCTTTAACCCAATAGTTGCTGGTGTGTTTTTCAGCCTCGGTAAGGTTGCCCCTATTGCCTGCAAAATGCAGGTAAAACAGTACCACCACGGCTGCTGTAAGTAAAATGTTTATTGCTAAGGAAAGTTGCTTCATGCGATGGCTTATTTGTGGCAAGTTAACCACAAACTGAGATTTTTCAATAAACAGGTGTGGAGATTTAGGAAAGGGTTAACAGCGGCATACCAATTGATATTTTAACTTTTATCACACTTATTTTCAATACATTTTTAAACCACTCAACTATTTTTTATGCAAAAGATTAAATGGCCCATTGCGATTGTAACCAGCTATCTGATTATTTACCAGTCTGCGTCACTCCTCGGCTTTTCTGACAATACAATCGCCGTAATGTACCTGGCCTCTCCTTTCTTATTACTGTGGATGGTATATAAAATCCTAAAAGATGGTACACCATCAGAACGGACCTTTGACGAATATTTTTATGATGATTATGATTACAAAAGAAATCATAGTGAAGAAACAACCAGCTGACTGTTGGAGGGGTATTATCATCTGATATAGTCCTCTCAATTGCATACTTATGCTGATGCAAGACCTTTTAATTGGTGGTTTTCTTAAGATGGATATTAACGGAAAGATGACCACGGCACAATAACGGCAATACAATTGCCTCCATGCGTCCCTCGTCAATGCTATGCTGAAGGTTTGAAGATTTACATGGGGTATTTGGTTGGTACGATAATTCTTTGACAGTTTTTTTACTCAACTGCGGTCACCATCAGTAATGTTGCCTCCGTTTTAAATATTTAAACCTAAAAATAAACCGGGCAAGCAATCATCATAGAATTTATAGTTCATTATTTAATAAAAGCCTTTACTGCATCAGTACTATTACCAGTGCTAAGCTTAAAGAAATATATTCCGGTTGGTAAAGCTGCTATCGGCACAATCATCCTTTCTGAAGGCTGAGGTAAATACCATTTTTTTTGCTGCATCAATATACCTGCGATATTGTAAATAGTCATCAAAACATTTTGGTTGCCAATTAAGCTAATCTCTGCTATTAAATTGTCACCGTTATTCTCCCTATATATTTTAGTAATATTTATGAGACTATTTACAGAAGTGGCACGAAAAATATTTCTATCCTTTACTCTCTTAAAAAGATAATTGTGTCCTGTATCGTTCGGATGCACCAGGCCGCCAAGGCTCCGTCTGTCCTCCCTGAGCATATTCAGGCCATCCCCAGTCACCAAATCATCCCAAAAATTTATTGCAAAATTTCCAAACTCGCCAAGGATAGAGTCTTTCATTACCAGCAAGGCCTGACGTTGTGCAATATTATAATCATTCCTTGGCTGAGTAGTGGTGATATAACATTTTGCGCCAGCGGCTGTGACTGTATTGTACATCAGCCGAAAATTACACATCGTTTCCGTCAATGAAAAACCGGCGCCGACATCATTGCCGGGCAAATTGATGATAACAATATCAGGATGGAAACCCAGGGCTTTGGTTACATCCGCCAATGGATCGGGGGAAGGGCGACCCGCCGGTTGGGTATAGCCAGCCGGCAATTCCTGGTAAGTGTTATACCCCCCCACTGCGAGATTGTAAAAAACAGTATCTTCTCCATCCGTTTTGTTGATATTATAACTGTCTTCCAACCTGCCTGCCCAGGACAACTGATAGGTACTTGATCCAAAACCAGCCGCCGTTGAAGAGCCCATGATTACCACCTTTTTTTGTGCAGCTGCAGAATACCAGCCACAAAAGGTACCCGCACAAAGAAGCTTAAGAAGAAATTGAATCTTCATAACATTATATAATTTTCCAATAAAAAAATAACAGGAAGGACGCAGGTGTGATTGGGTAAGATTTCAGACTATGTAAAGATATGTCATTTGACTGAAATGGGCAAAATGATGAGTACCGGGTACATCGCATGGATCACTTCCGGCTTTTCCGGCATGCTTTCCACTACTAGATTAAGCGGCATCAGGAAAACATTGCGTGCACAAGGAGTACTTAGTATTTTTATTTAAAGCTCCTTCTATCATCCCCGTAAAGTTAGAAGCAATTCTGCCGCTGCTGGTGTTGGTGTCCGGAAACGAAGATTCACCTGGTTGTTACTCCGCGGCCGTTCCAGCGCTGTGAGGGATCTGCCATTGTAAATTCAATTACCCTCTCCATATATTAAATCAACCGAATAAAAAAGACCGCAACTTAATCGCTGCGGTCTTCCTTTTTATTTTCATCACAACACTACTTCACTTCTTCAAACTCAGCATCTGTAACGTTTTCTGCATTGGCATTACCATCTCCCGCGGCCTGCTCTCCGCCGGCATTACCCTGTGGTTGTTGCGCACCTGCGTTATCCTGGGTTGCCTTGTACATTTCCTCACTGGCTGCTGTCCATGCTGCGTTCATTTCTGCTACGGCCGAATCAATTTGTGACAGGTCCTGTACCTTATGAGCTTCCTTTAATTTAGTAAGGGCGGCTTCTATCGGTGCTTTTTTACCACTGCTGATTTTATCGCCATATTCCTTCAATTGCTTTTCGGTCTGGAATATTAAACTATCAGCCTGGTTAATTTTTTCAATCTTTTCTTTTTCAGCTTTATCAGTCGCTTCATTTGCCTTAGCTTCATTCTTCATCTTTTCGATTTCTTCTTTGCTTAAGCCACTGCCTGCTTCAATCCGTATATTATGACTTTTACCTGTGCCTTTATCTTTTGCAGTAACATGTAAAATACCGTTTGCATCAATATCAAAAGTTACTTCTACCTGTGGTACACCACGGGGTGCGGGAGGTATATCGGTTAAATTAAATTTACCCAAACTCTTGTTCTGATTGGCTAAAGGCCTTTCCCCCTGCAATACATGAATTTCAACACCGGGCTGGTTATCGCTTGCGGTACTGAATGTTTCAGATTTTTTTGTTGGGATTGTGGTGTTGCTTTCAATCAACCTTGTCATAACGCCACCCATTGTTTCAATACCAAGACTTAATGGCGTAACGTCTAATAACAAAACATCCTTTACATCGCCTGATAAAACACCACCTTGTATTGAAGCTCCGATTGCAACTACTTCATCCGGGTTAACACTACGGTTGGCTTTTCTGCCAAAGAATTTTTCTACAATTTCCTGCACTTTTGGAATACGAGTGCTACCACCTACCAAAATAACTTCGTTGATATCGTTGATTGTTAAACCAGCATCCTTCAGTGCAAGCTCACAAGGTTTTAAACATCTTGAAAACAGTTCATCGGACAATTTTTCAAATTGTGCACGGGTAAACTTTTTAACCAAATGCTTTGGCACACCGTCAACAGCGGTAACATAAGGCAGGTTTATTTCTGTTTCAGAAGAAGAAGATAATTCCACTTTAGCCTTTTCTGCAGCTTCTTTTAAACGCTGCCAAGCCATTGGATCCTTACGCAGGTCGATGGCTTCATCTTTCTTAAATTCTTCAGCCAACCAATCCATGATCACTTTATCAAAATCATCACCACCTAAATGCGTATCACCATTGGTGCTTTTTACTTCAAAAACGCCTTCGCCCAATTCCAGGATGGAGATATCAAATGTACCACCACCTAAGTCGAACACGGCAATCTTTTGATCCTGGTGCTTTTTATCCAAACCATAAGCCAGTGCAGCTGCGGTAGGTTCATTGATAATTCTGCGTACGTTTAAGCCCGCAATTTCACCGGCTTCTTTTGTTGCCTGGCGTTGTGCATCATTAAAATATGCCGGAACAGTAATAACGGCTTCAGTAACTTCTGAACCAAGATAATCTTCTGCAGTTTTTTTCATTTTCTGCAAAATCATGGCACTTATTTCCTGCGGCGTGTACATCCTGCCATCTATGTCTATACGAACTGTATCATTGTCACCTTTTACCACTTTGTAACTACTATGGCTGATATCACTTGTAACTTCATTCCATTTGTGACCCATGTAACGTTTCACGCTCATGATCGTATTGTGCGGATTGGTAATGGCCTGGCGCTTTGCAGGATCCCCTACTTTACGCTCGCCATTTTTAAGAAAAGCCACAATAGAAGGTGTGGTGCGGCGACCTTCATCGTTCGCAATTACTACAGGTTCGCTGCCCTCCATTACGGAAACACAACTGTTCGTAGTTCCTAAATCTATTCCTATTATCTTACCCATGATTGATTATTTTTTTGTTTCAAGGTAGATGTTCAATGATTATGCCATAAGGTTTTGGATGAAAAAATGGCAGTACTTCTTGCTGGTTTTGGTGAAGGGTTAATAATTACATGTCAACCATGTAAAAATTGCGGGGGAATCAGGCGTTTTCGATGACGTTAGTTATTGTCAATCTGCGGCGGTATTTCTCCTTTAACTTTAAAAGTAAAGTATTGCTGCATAAAAAAACTGATGGTTACCACTATAGCGGTGGCTATTACCTGGGCTAGCACAGGATATAAATGGAGGTAAAGTACAAGGCCATTCAACACTACATAATTGATGCAAAGGCTGGAGATGGAGGCAAGAAAATAACGGAATAATTGTATGTGTCCCTTAAGGTTTGAGGAAGTGAAGACAACATATTTGTTGAGCAGAAAGCCTATTATAAAAACTACTGTAGAGGAGCAAAACAAGGAAAAGCTATAGGATTTGAAAGCAATAAAGCCGAAATTCACCTCCTGCTGTTTGGCAATAAAATGAAATACGCCTGTAAAAACTAAGAACCCCAGTACCATATTTCCGCCGCCACAAGCTGCATATCGAAAAGTTTGCCTTGGCATAATTCTACTGAACGGCGGATAAAATACATCAATCAGTGCGAAAATAACATCCCTCATAAAAATATAATCGCCGCGAAGATAATTATTTTGAGTAGTATCCGTAATGCAAACAGTTCTGCCATTGGGGCAGAACTGTTTAATAAATAAAAATTAATTAATTTAAAATGTGTACCTGATGGCAAACCCGCCCCAGTTTCCACTAAAGCCGTTGCCATAATTGTTGCCAAACTCAAATGACGGCTGCCAGTCGAGCGACAAATTGATAGGTGCTCCTCCAATCTTATAATCAAGCCCTAAAACACCATCAACGCCGATAGAAGAACCACCGCCATATTTGGTATTGTAAAAACCAACGTGCGCTCCCGGACCGATATACCATTTCAAACCATCTGCCCCATTGATATTGCCGTGAATTTCATACAGCCCGGTGATTCTTGCACCCCTGTTCCAGAAATATGCCAGGCCTTCCAGTGCAGTATTGTCATTTACGAAATGTTTGATGGTTAAAGCGCCGGGGTAAAATTTAACGCCAACAGCAGTCGTATAACTATCGGATGTGTTATAATCAGTATGACCACCTCTTTGAGCGAAGGCTGTTGCAGAAACAAGCAGCATAACAACTGCACTTAAAATAATTTTTCTCATGTATTTAATTTGGGTTTTTGAATGTTTTGTAAAAATCATGCCAGATCATACGATTGAAACATCTTAATTATCTCAATATCAGGAGACTGGCAAATATTTGTGTTAACTATATAGTTCTTCTTTTAATGCTTTCACCCGTTCATCGGCCAGGTATTCGTCGTAGGTCATCAGCCTGTCAATCACACCCTTTGGTGTAATTTCTATAATACGGTTGGCTACCGTTTGCATAAACTGGTGATCATGCGTGGTTAATAATACAATACCCGGAAAGGTCAGCATGCCATCATTAAACGCAGTAATACTTTCCAAATCAAGGTGATTGGTTGGTTCATCCAATATAACCAGGTTAGGATTCTGCAACATCATCTTGCTGATCATACAACGCACCTTTTCACCTCCGCTCAATACATTTGTTTTCTTTAAAATTTCGTCTCCACTAAATAACATCTTACCTAAAAAGCCGCGGATAAAATCTTCATCCACATCCTTTGTATTGGGTGGCACAAACTGGCGCAGCCAATCCATCAGGTTTAAGCTGCCGGTAAAAAATTCACTGTTATCGTTGGGCAAATAGGCCGATGTAATAGTAGTACCCCACTCGTATTTGCCATGATCAGCCTTCATCCTGCCATTGATGATTTCAAAAAAAGAAGTCAGTGCCACATGGTCGCGGCTGAGGAAGGCAATCTTTTGCCCTTTGTTAATATCAAAAGTAATATTGCTGAAAAGCGGTCTGCCGTCAACCGATTTGGAAAGTTTTTCTACATTCAAAATCTGGTTACCCACTTCTCTTTCCGGTTTAAAAATAATGCCGGGATATTTTCTGTTACTTGGCGTGATATCTTCAAAAACCAGTTTATCCAATGCCTTTTTACGGCTGGTTGCCTGTTTACTTTTAGAAGCATTCGCACTAAAGCGGGCGATAAACTCCAGCAAATCTTTTTTCTTTTCTTCCTGCTTTTTATTCTTGTCACTCGCCTGCCTGGCTGCCAGTTGAGAACTCTCGTACCAAAAGGAATAGTTACCGGTATAAATTTTAATTTTTTGTTTATCCACGTCGGCCACATGCGTACAAACCGCATCCAAAAAGTGACGGTCATGGCTCACTACCAGTACAATGTTCTGATAGTCGGCCAGAAAGTTTTCCAGCCAGCTGATGGTTTCCACATCGAGGTTATTGGTAGGCTCATCCAGCAATAAGATATCCGGGTTACCAAATAACGCTTGCGCCAATAGCACCCTCACCTTCACATTACCACCAATATCCTTCATCATTAGCTGGTGTACTTCTTCTTTTACACCTAACTCGTTCAACAGTTGTGCGGCATCGCTTTCAGCCGTATAACCGCCCATTTCGCCAAATTCATGTTCCAGTTCTCCCGCCTTCATGCCATCTGCTTCTGTAAAATCTTCCTTCAGGTAAATAGCATCCTTTTCATTCATCAGGTCCCACATTTTTTTGTGGCCCATCATTACGGTATGCAAAACAGATACTTCGTCAAAACCAAAGTGGTCCTGCCTGAGCATGGCAATACGCTCGCCGGGCGAAATGCTTACCGTTCCCTTGTTGGGCTCAATTTCACCACTCAGTATTTTTATAAAAGTAGATTTACCGGCACCGTTGGCACCAATAACGCCATAACAATTTCCCTTGGTAAAAGAAATATTTACTTCATCAAACAAAACCCGTTTGCCATAGGCCAGGGTCACATTATTTGCACTTATCATAACTTTAAAATGTCGGCAAAGGTAAAGAATAATGGATAATGGATAATGTTTAAATGAATAATCAAAAGCATTTTTTTGAGTCCGGGCATTGTTTTCCATGGCAACATACTTGCATCGCCCTCTTTTGCGACAACGCAATTGGCAGCCGTTGCCCATGGATCGAAGTTTAATTTTGAACAGGCCGCTTCAGCATCGCTGCTGATTACCAGCGTAACAACCACAACATCAAAACCATCTAACCTCATTTCATTATTTTTGCAGCATGTCAATTGTAAACACCATCAAATCGCATGTAACGGCCGCATTGTCTGCCCTATACAATCATCCCTATACAGAAAAAGATTTTCAAATCAACCAAACCAAACCTGAGTTTGAAGGAGATTATACCATTGTAATGTTTTCGCTGGTGAAGTCGCTGAAAACTTCACCGGAAGTAATCGGTGATGCATTGGGGGGCTATCTTGTTCAGCATCACCCCGATTTATTTTCTGATTTTAATATCATCAAAGGCTTTTTAAACCTTTCCATTCCGGATACTTTCTGGAGCAATCTGCTGCAGGAAAATTATAGCAATGCTGCTTACGGACATAAAGAAAAAAATGGCAAAAAGGTTATGGTGGAATACTCCTCCCCTAACACCAACAAGCCGTTGCACTTAGGCCATTTAAGAAATAATTTTTTAGGATGGAGCGTGGCAGAGATTTACAAAGCAAGCGGATACGACGTTATTAAAAGCTGCATTGTAAACGATCGTGGCATCCACATTTGCAAAAGCATGATTGCCTGGCAGAAGTACGCCAATGGCGCTACACCGCAATCTACCGGCATCAAAGGCGATCATTTGGTGGGTGATTATTATGTGCGTTTTGAAAATGACTTAAAAGCCGAAAGCCAGATTTTAATCAACAAAATTAACCTGGCCGACCTGACCGATTTTAGCGGACCAGCGCTGGAAAAACTGGATAAATTACTCATCGCTTTAACCAAACTGGATGAAATAAAAGATGAAGAAAAAATCGACAAACTGCATGACGAAATAAAAGAACTGGCAAGGAACAATACCAAAGTCATTGCCGAAGCCAAACAAATGCTGCTGGACTGGGAAGAAGGTAAACCCGAAGTAATTGACCTGTGGAAAAAAATGAATGGCTGGGTGTATGAAGGCTTTGACATTACCTACAAGCGCATTGGCAGCGACTTTGATAAGATCTATTATGAAAGTAACACCTACCTGCTGGGCAAATCCATTGTGCAGCAGGGCCTGGATAAAAACGTATTTTTTAAAAAAGAAGATGGCAGCATCTGGATAGATTTAACAGCCGACGGGCTTGATGAAAAACTGGTACAACGCAAAGACGGCACATCCGTTTACATTACCCAGGACATTGGTTTAGCTCTTCAAAAATATGAAGAATTTAAGATTGACAGCAGCATTTATGTAATCGGCAACGAGCAAAACTACCACATGAAAGTATTGCAGCTGATCTGCAAAAAACTGGGCATGCCCAACGCCGCAAATATTTTGCACCTAAGTTACGGCATGGTAGAATTAACCACCGGCAAAATGAAAAGCCGTGAAGGAACAGTGGTAGATGCCGATGACCTGGTTGATGAAATGATCGCCACTTCGCAGCGCCTTACTGAAGAACTCGGCAAAGTAAAAGACTTTACCGAAGCCGAGCTGAGAGACCTTTATGAAACCATTGGCCTGGGCGCTATGAAATTTTATTTGTTGCGGGTAGACCCTAAAAAAACAATGGTATTCAATCCTGAAGAGAGCATCGATTTTCATGGATTTACGGGACCTTTTGTACAATACACGCATGCAAGAATTAAAAGCATTTTACGCAAGGAACCAATCATCAGCCAGGAGCCAATAGAAGCAACTGACCTGCTTAAACTGGAGAAAGAAGTAATTGTATTGCTGGAGCAATATCCTGATGCAATTGAGCAAGCTTGTACAGAACACAACCCCTCTGCAATTGCGATGTACGTTTTCAACCTGGCAAAAACATTCAATTCATTTTATGTAGAGCACTCCATCGCCAATGCAGAAAGCGATGAAAAGAAACAACTGCGTTTACAGCTCGCCGTTATGACAGCCAATGTATTAAAAAGCGGTATGGAGTTAATGGGAATAAAAGTGCCGGAAAGAATGTAGGATAGGCACGCTGATCAGACGGACAAATACGGATAAATCGGATAAAAAAATCCGTTTAAATCAGCGTCATCAACGTTTCTATCAAGACAACATTTTTTGTAACCCTTCCTTAAAACTCAGTGGCTCATAGCCAAGTTCATTTTTCGCTTTATCTATTATAAAACCAGTAGTAGCGGGCCTTTTAGCTGGCTGGGTAAAAACAGCCGCATCCACTTTTTCAATCAGGGAGGCGTCCAAATGCAGGTATTCCGCTGTGGCCATGGCCATATCATACGGACTTAAAAAATCTTTCCCGGAAATATGAAAAAGTCCGGTGACTTTTTTTTCTGCAATCAGCAAAATACCTTTGGCGAGGTCTTCAATATAAGTAGGTGTGCGCCATTGATCACTTACTACTTTTATCTTCTGCCCCTGCTCCAGGTTTTCTTTTACCCAACTGATGACATTGCTCCGGGTGCCAAATAAGATATTGCCGTACAACAGGCAGGTTCTTACAATAGCATACGGCAATCCACTTTCAGCAACTGCTTTTTCTGCCGCCACTTTTGTACTGCCATAATAACTTACCGGGTTTACTTCATCCGTTTCTTTATACGGACCATGTATGCCATCAAAAACAAAATCGGTAGAAACAAAAATCATAAAAGCATTGATTTGCTTTGCTGCTTCCACCAAAAAACGGGTGGCCGTCACATTGATCTCCCATGCTTTGATGGGGTCCTGTTCACATTCATCCACCTGCGTTAATGCAGCACAATGAATGATGGTGTCGGGGCGCAATTTTTCCAGCAATAAATTAACCGCCATACCGTCGGTAATGTCGAGCGAATAATAATGAATACGGCTATCCTGTATTACCAGCCGCGGTTCCCGTTTGCTGGTGGCCATTACCTCATACGAAGTTGTGTCCAGTATCATTTTTACCAGGTGCTGACCCAGTAATCCGTTAGATCCTGTTATTAAAATTTTCATTACAGTTGAGGGGTTACGCCCATGTTATAAAAAATGAAAGAATAAATATCGGCCAGTGTTTCAATGTTCTTTTTAGTGTTGCTGGCGCCATGTCCGCTGTTGGTATCAATGCGTATCAGAACCGGGTTACTGCCTTTGTATTTTTCCTGAAGCGTGGCAATGTATTTAAAAGAATGCGCAGGCACTACCCTGTCATCATGATCCGCCGTTGTTACCAATACCGCCGGGTAATTAATGCCAGCCTTAATATTATGCAAAGGCGAAAAAGCATACAGGTTTTTAAAATTGGCTTCGTCCTTTTCACTGCTGCCGTAGTCCGCAATCCAGTTCCAACCGATGGTAAATTTGTGAAAGCGCAGCATGTCCATTACACCCACCTGCGGAATGGCCACCCTGAAAAGATCCGGTCGCTGGTTGATAACAGCACCAACTAAAAGGCCGCCATTGCTGCCGCCCCGAATAGCCAGTTTTTGATTGCTCGTATATTTCTGCTGAATCAAATATTCACCTGCCGCTATAAAATCATCAAACACATTTTGCTTGTTAAGGATCATCCCTGCCTTGTGCCATTTTTCTCCATACTCGCCGCCACCACGCAGGTTAGCCTGCGCATACACACCACCGGCATTTAAAAACGGCAGCAAGGTTGCGCTGAAAGCAGGCTGCAGGTTGATGTTAAAACCTCCATATCCATATAGCAAAGTAACATTGTTGCCATCCAGCTTAACACCTTTCTTACTGACAATAAACATGGGTATTTTAGTTCCGTCTTTTGATGGATAAAAAACCTGCTTCGTTTCGTAATCTGCAGGGTTAAAACTTACTTCCGGCTGGCGAAATACAGTGCTTGTGCCAGAGGCAATATCATATTTATAAATGGTAGGTGGAATAGTAAAAGATGTGAACACATAAAACACAAATTTGTCATCTGCTTTTCCACCTATACCGCCACCATTACCCAGGCCGGGATATTTAATTTCATTCAATAATTTTCCTGTTAAATCATAAACGTACGTGCGGCTGGTAACGTCTTTTAAATAATCAACAAACAGTCTTCCGCCGGCGGTATTGGCACTTTGCAATGGCTCCGGCTTTTCCGGTATAACTATTTTCGCATTTGCAATATCGGGCTTTGCAATGTTCACTGCTATCACTTTACTGTTCGGTGCACCATCATTTGTTTTCAAAAAAAACTGGTCTGCCGTATTGTCTATTACCTGGTAATCGCTGTTGGTAATTTCTTTTACAATTGGGATGAATGTTGTGTCGGTTGCCAGAGAAAGGTCTTTAAAATAAACGGCATTGCCATCGAATCCTTTGCCCCTGTCGCTGATGGTTAAAAATAAATAACGTTCATCTTCACTGGTTGAGGCTCCAACAAAGCGCTGCGGATTTTCTTTGTTCTCATACACCAGTTTATCTTCCTTCTGGTTGGTACCCACTACATGAAAATACACCTGGTGATTTTCATTTTTTGCACTCAGATCACTGCTGCCTTTTTGCGGTTCAGGATACCGGCTGTAATAAAAGCCATTACCCTTCCATGCCGCTCCACTAAATTTTACCCAGCTTAATTCGTCGGGCAAATTGGTTCCGGTATTCATGTCACGCACATAATAGGTTTGCCAATCACTGCCTCCTTTGCTAAGTCCTACCGCTTCATAACGCCCATCCTTGCTTAAGTCAAAAAGCTGCAGACGGGTAGTTCCATCCGCACTTAATTTATTGGGATCAAGTACCAGTTCCGGTTTCCCATCCAGGCCAAACTGCCGGTACAATACGCTTTGGTTTTGCAGACCATCATTCTTGTAAAAATAAAACCATCCATTGTTTTTAAAAGGGGCTGAATATCTTGGATAGTTAAATACTTTTTCTATTGCTTCCTGGAAGCTTGCCCTGTAAGGAATTTTACCAAGATAATTTTGCGTAACTAAATTTTCTGCGGTCACCCATTCTTTGGTGGGTTCACTTTTGTCATCTTCAAGCCAACGGTAGGGATCGCTTACTTTGGTGCCAAAATAATCGTCTGTTTGTTCTATCTTTTTTGTAACGGGGTATTGCAATTGCGCATTCACTGTGTTCATAATAAAAAATGTTCCTGCCAGCAGAAACAACATACTTTTTTGGGTCGTTGGCATATAATGATTTTAAAAGCTGCGGGAAAGATTTTGAAATTAAACAATTTAGTGCAAAGTGAAAAAGCATTTGCTAAAGTAATCTGCGGCTTTGCATTCCGACGACATATTGCAGCGAAAAACAAATCAAATACGCATCTATCTTTTATCAGGGAACGGTGCTTGTTTCAGGAGTAAGGGAGATAGTTAATACAAATAAAATCTTCTCTTCGCTAAGCGCATCGCTGGCACTTATAACAGGCGTTTTGGAAAATTTATCATCCCGGCAATTGATACAGCTTAATACAATATTTTCCTTTTTAAAATTCAGTTTGCCGCTATTATCTGCCAATATTAAACCAGAATTAGCAGAGTTAGCTCCGTAAAACTTAAAGTCGTTGTCATTGAGCTTTATTAATTCATACAGGCTCATGCCGGCATGTACACCACTTTTAAAAAGCCAGTTGTTTTCAGCAACAAAGTTATCTTTTGTAGACAAGCTGGCTAATTTTTGTTGTCCTCCGAATAGCAAATGATCAATGCCACATTTATTAATATCATCTTTCCAGATATATACTACCTGCCGGCTGGTATTTAAAAATAAAACCGAGCAACGGTTCACTTCGTTTTCAGAAAAGAAATACACATCACTCTTTACATTATTTTTCCCGAAATAATATACCAGCGATTCATGCGATGTAAAGGCCAGCAAGTCATCCGCATACACAACATCTTTAGGATTTGGAAATACATTTTTTGACACTCTTAAGTTGAACAATTTTGTGCTGTCGCTTAACGTAAAAAAGGTACGTACCAAATATTGATTGTGTTGAAAAATCAGCGGTTGTGTGGAAAGTGAGTCGGCGGACTGGTTGGTGTAAAACCCCTTCTTTTTAAATTGGTTTACCAGGTCTCCGAATTCAGTAAACTGAGAAGTTTGATAAATGATACAATTAGCATCTTTTAACTGGGCTTCATTTATAAAGTGAAGTGAAGAATCAACAGTTGTATCACCCTTCTCCCTCTGCTTTCTGAACTGATAAAAATTAAATGAAGTGTCGTTTATAAAATCTTTACCGGTATGTTTAAACCCCTTCTTTATGATATAAGATGAAAGTTTTGACTTAGGTAAATCCGTCATGGACAGTAGATTATCAGCAGACACATCCTGTCCTCTGCCAGCTAGCGCCGGCAGAAATAAAACAAAGAGTATTGTAACGTTCTTAACAACTATTTCTAAACGGATCATTATTAAAACATGTTTACTACAGCGACTGGACAATGTTCGCAGAAAAATATAACTGCGTCTTGTATTAAAACCATACAAATATAACAATCAACCGGTGCAAACCGATGCACCCGTGTGCAAATTCCTTCTTTAGTTTAATATTAAGCAACCAATTCACAAAAGGAATCACCTGTCCTTTAAATAACCACACTGAAACGACAACGGCTTTATTATATTATCTTAAAGGCTTTTGGAAGCCGGAAGTATCAAAGAAACCATAAGGGGGTGCACTGCATCCGATATACAAGTAATGACTTTGAATGCGATATTTTGGATTGTCAGGCAGCAGAAATTCACATTCTTTAATAACCATGTAATCTGTACGGGAATCTGACTAAACAACAGCAGTTTATGAAAAGAAATCACCGCGGGCTAAACAACAAAAAATTTACGAACACCTTTTACCAGGAAGAAAGTTATAATAAATGCCCCGGCAACGTCCATCGAATAGTGAACATGTTGAATCAGGACAAGCACTCCAACTGCTATCGAGCAGGCAAGCACAAACCACTTATCTCTTTTTTTGGGAAGTAGTAAATAAACCATAAACAGGTTGCTGGTGTGGCCGGAGAAAAAAAGATCTTTAGTAATAAACAGTCCACGCCCACCATATGTAAGGCTGGTAAGTGGGTCTTTCAATACAATTAATCCCTCTGGTGGATCAAGTGCAAACAGGTAGATCGTGGTAATCCTTAACATCAGCAGGGCTACAGTACAAGCCAGCAAGGGTAAAAAAATTGCAGGCTCCTGCACACTGCGGACAATGGCCAGCAAAAAAACGGACCATATTAAAATAAAAATAGCTACCGAAAAATCACGTGCCGGAATATATTGTAACAACCAGTCATTTAAAACTACCCCATCTCTTTTTTCAATAAAAGCAAAAAAAGAAGGCAGCAAAAGAAGCTGTGTTAGAAAAAGCACAAAGACGATAATCAGCTTTGCACGAAACAACCTGTCCTGCCAGGCGTCGCCCCATCCATAGCTTTTATCATAAGCATAACTCGTTACATTGTTCACGGTGCAAAAATAACTACCTGTTTGATAAAATGTAAAAAAAGATAAAATATTAACAACCAGTTTATAACTTATAATAGTGAGTTTTATTGCAACACACGGGCCTCTTCATAAAAATTGTTGCCGGCATTCATTGTAACCCATTAAGCAACACGCTATCTTTTTTGCAGAATTAAAAATATTTTAAAAAAGGTTTGTTTTATTTTTTCTTTAAGTTTGCACTCTGAAATTTTGCCCGATAGTATAATGGTAGTACTGCAGATTCTGATTCTGCCTGTCTTGGTTCGAATCCAGGTCGGGTAACACAAAGTGGACAAACCGACATTTAACCCGGTTTGTCCATTTTTATTTGCGCCAAAATCATTATCCGGAGTCAATATCAGGTCAACGGCCTAATTAAATCCGGACAGTTCAATATTACAATTTACCACTACTGAATTTCTGCTTTAAACAACCAATACGTCCCCGTTTATTCGAGTGTATGTTATATGCATCGAAAGCTAAAACATTCGCTTTCGTTCAATTTTAGCAAATTCTTTCAGCGTTCCTGAACTGCACTGCAATAATCTGGCGTCTGAACTTCCAGTTCATTCAGCAAGCATAGCTTTATGTTTCTGTAAAAAATGACCAGTATTTTTTTTAACCACAAGATGATACCAATAAAAATCACACAAAGGACGGCATTCGCCGCTGAAACAGCTGCTTAAAAAAGATTGTCACTTGCTAACACCTGGTATAATGCTGATGGCATAACCGCCACCCGGCGCACTAACAGTTGACAGTTTTGATTTACTGGTTACTGTTATTTTACGAATGGTATATGCCTGTGGATTGGTTTTGTAATGTGCCTCTTTAGCATCGGCATAAATGGTGGCCGTGTATTTTTTACCGGCATCTAAAAAATCCAGTGCAATGGCAGATGTTCTGGTTTGTTCGCCATTAACGTTTCCGATAAACCAATTGTTTTTTCCTTTGGCCTTGCGTGCGACGGTAATGTATTCCCCGGGTTCTGCTTCCAGGTATTTGCTGTCATCCCAATCAACTGCCACATCTTTAATAAACTGAAATGCATCCATAAACCGGCTATAATTTTCCGGCAAATCCGCCGCCATTTGCAGCGGGCTGTACATCGTTACATACAACGCCAGCTGGTTTGCCAAAGTACTGTTGCAATGCGAATGATTGCTTGCACTGATCTTGCTGATGTCCATTTCGAAAATACCGGGTGTATAATCCATTGGTCCGCCGATGAGTCTTGTAAAAGGCAGCACGGTTACATGATTGGCTTTTGAGCCACCAAATGCCTGGTACTCCGTTCCTCTTGCGGCCTCATTGCCTATCAGGTTAGGATAGGTTCGTGCAATGCCAGTTGGGCGCACCGCCTCATGTGCGTTCACCATGATCTTGTAGCTGGCCGCTTTTTCAATGGCATACTGGTAATGGTTTACAATCCATTGACTATAGTGATTTTCACCTCTTGGTAATATAGGTCCCACATAGCCACTCTTCACCGCATCATAACCATTTGCCTTCATGAATTTATAGGCTGTGTCCATATGCCGTTCGTAGTTTCTAACAGAACCCGAAGTTTCATGATGCATAATCATCTTAATGCCTTTGGACGCTGCATAATTATGCAATTCCTGCACATCAAAATCAGGGTAAGGGGTCACAAAATCAAATACGTAATCTTTCGAATGCCCAAACCAGTCCTCCCATCCGACATTCCAGCCTTCTACCAACACCGCATCAAAACCATTCTGCGCAGCAAAGTCGATGTACCTTTTTACATTGGCAGTATTGGCGCCATGTGTACCGTTGGGCTTTACTTTTGTAAAATCTGTTACGCCCAATTGCACTGCAGGTAAATCATTGGTATACGACCATGTACTTTTTCCTGTTATCATCTCCCACCAAACGCCCATGTATTTTACTGGTTTTATCCAGGATGTTTCAGGTATTTTACACGGCTCATTCAGGTTGTAGGTTATTTTTGAAGCAAGTATATCCCGGGCATCATCGCTTACTATCACGGTGCGCCATGGCGAGACTGCAGGAGCTTGTATATACCCTTTGTCTCCTTTTGCATCAGGCGTTAACCAGGATTCAAAAATCATATTTTTATCATCCAGGTTCAGATGCATGCAGGCATAATTGATTAAAGCTGCTTCATGCAAATTGATATACAAGCCATCATCTGTTTTCAACATCAGTGATGTTTGGACACCTGTGGGTGAGAAGGAAGTCTGCGCCAAATTAGCTGTCCTGGCTTTTTCCTGCAAGCCTCTAATTTCAGAAAGTCTTGACCGCGTATAATCATATTCCTGCGTATCATAATCTCCTGGTATCCAAAATGCAGTAATATCGCCGGGCATTGCAAACTGTGTTCGTTCTTCTTTTATAGTAAAATACACCAGGTTATTTTGCTGCGGAAATTCATAGCGAAAACCAAGCCCGTCATTAAACAACCGAAAACGGATCAGCAGTTGGCGGTTGGTTTCTTTTTGATTGAGTGTTACCGCCATTTCGTTATAATGATTGCGGATGGAATTCACCTCTCCCCAAATTGGTTTCCATGTTTCATCAAACGTTGTGTTTTTTGTATTTGTGACAGTAAAATCATTTAGTAAAGATTTTTTATCATCCTTCAGTTCCAGGCCAAGTTTGCTGGGTTTGATTACCGTTTTACTTTTGTATGTGAGGTTGTATACAGGCGTTCCATCCGCCTGCAGTGTGAAAGTTAAAAAAAATTTTCCGTCCGGCGATTGAAGGTTTTGTGCAGTGGTAACAAAAAAAGCCAAAAGCAAGGTTATGCTTATAAACAGCTGTCTCATGGTTAAAAAATTAAGATGAAAATAATACGATGCCTGCAAACATTTTGGCGATCGTGTTATTCGCCTATCACATTATTTATTACCTGCCTTATAATAACACTCTAATATAATAACCGAATGACAATGTAAAATTAGGGTGGAATTTACTTTGTGAGCAATTTTTATTTTGCTACAATGTTTGCCACTTTGGTAGCGAAAACCTGGGCAAAACAACTATTCAAATAATATAGAAGAAACTGATGTTGTAAATACATTCAGTCAAAAGCCCAACTAATAAACAGCACTTTTAAAAGCGAAGAATAAATTAAAATGACTTTAAAATTGCTTACGATTAAAGAATAAATTCCTTCCTTCTGTTGAAATAGCTGAAAGGTAAAAGAGGTAACTTAATTTGAAACTTCAACCCGGTAAAGACTTACTGAGAAGATCATTTTTTCAATCGAAAATAAACACAGGAATTGCATTTAAAACGAGTTGTAAAGAAAAGTATATCAGAAAGCCTTTTTCTTTTGTTTAAAAAGCACATCCGGAATCTCGACAACTGCATCCATTAGCACCTTATTATCCCAGCGTAATTTATTGATGTATTTTCTAAATGTTATAGACATTGCATCATGTCTTGCATCAAAAGAATGTTCGCTATCCGGATTTTGCTTGCCTATCGGTGTCCCTTTCTGGCTGCCCTGGATGGTCATAGATTTGCCTGGTTCGGGATTGGTGCCCGTGGCCTTCCATGTTTTTCCTTTAGCTGTTCCCGCTGAAATTTTAAACTTTGCTATAAGGTCATTTTTTCCAGTTATTTTCCATTTTAGTGTATGATTTTTTACTTACCGTTGAATCTTTTTTGCTCCTCGAAACGCCTTTTTCTTTTCGTGCATTAATATTATTAACAAGAGAGTTTTCTACGCCAAGCTTATTTTTTTTAGCACCTTTTTTCATTGTTTTATTTTTTAATTATTTTTCAAATAGTATGCCTTCATGAATGTTTAATAATCTCATCAATGATTTAACACCTTGACTAAACAGTATGATTAAATAAAGCTTGTGTTGGGAATAAATTGGAAACAGCCGTGAAAAAAATACCACGATAAAACGACATTGAATTACGTTCCATATACCGATCGACGTTAAAAACTGTCGTACATTCAGTTAAGTTTTCATTCAATTATTCATGCATGCAATCTGCCGTTTAAATAGTTCGTCAATGAAGCAAAGCGCCGGCATATTATTATTTAAAAGAGTATCTAAAAAAATAGAAGTGTTGCTCGTACACCCGGGCGGACCTTTCTGGAAAAATAAAGATCTGGGTAGCTGGTCTATACCCAAGGGCGAGTTTACTGATGAAGAATCTGCACGGGAAGCAGCCAGGCGGGAGTTCAAAGAAGAGACTGGCTTTGCGATTACTGAAAAAGAAAAAATGCTACCCCTCACAATGGTAAAACAAAAAAGTGGTAAATTAATTTATGCATGGGCAGTTGAAAAAGATATTGATGCAACAGCTATAAAAAGCAACCATTTTGAAATAGAGTGGCCGCCAAAATCCGGCCAGTTAAAAAGCTTTCCTGAAATAGATAAAGCAGAATGGTTTTCTCTTGAAGAAGCAATGCAAAAAATCAATTCCTCGCAAGCAGCTTTTATAACAGAACTACAGCAATTACTATCCCAAAAATAAAGCAGGAATTTTCTTTCTCCTAAAATCTTACATGTCAATTTTATAATTAAAAGATACCGCTATAAATATTAATTACCTGTCAAAATTTTATTGTTGAATCTTGATATCGGTCAGGCCTTATTGCTACCGTTTATTAAATTAAAATAATTTTACTTGTTATTTTAACATGTCTTTTTTGCAAATTTCCTTGCTTAATTATTACGCTAAATACAGGGCTTGTTCAACAACTTCTTTTCCTTTTCAATCATTCATAATGATGTATCTAGTACACCGTTGACGATTCATCGGCACTTTGGTTCGGTTTACCGTAAATCCATACTCACGTTGCATTCCCGCAATAATTCGTGCGCCAAGATTATCAAAAGAAAAAACAAAAAAGTCACTTCTTTAACGTCTTCAACCCAACCCTTTTTTAAAGTAACGTATCTAAATAAACAACAACAAATATTGAATACCCTAAACAGATAATAAGAAAAAAATTGTTTCCGGTCATGAAATCGCCGGCTTTAACCTAAGCCATTGTTTTTATAAATCATTGCAATTTTTAAACTATGCTGCTTACTTATTAACCTAAGAAAATTTATTTATGAGACTATATCATAAAAAACAAGATGTCATCAGCTGGCAAATTTTATTAATGGGAGAAAAGGTTGAAATAAGTATGCTGAGCGATGAGGAGCAATGGCCGGGAAATCTACTTGAAAGTGCGACCAACGAGATGAGAAGAATTGAAGACCTTTTTACAACAAGGGATGTATTGAATCCAATAAAACAAATTAACGCACAGGCGGGAATTAAACCTGTTAAAGTCAGTAAAGAGATATACGATGTTATCAGCAGGTGTATGCATGTGCTGGAGTTAACGCAGAATGCTTTTAAAATGATTTACGATTTTAAATCCAAACATCGGGCTGTATCCGGCGATTCAGAACACAGCTTCTTTCCCCCCAAAAAAAATGCACTGGATTTATTTAGCCATATTGAATTCGATAAACAAAATTGTTCTGTTTTTTTAAATGAAAAAGGCCTGCACTTAAACCTCCGTAACCTGGTAAAAGGCTATGCAAAAGACCGGGCGAAAAACTTGTTAAAACAAAATGGCGTGGATAGCGGATACATAAAATCAGCCAGCGAAATTGTTACCTGGGGCAGCGGTGTAAATTACCGGGCAGGAGCCGTTAAAGGAGGTATTTCTTCATTGGGTGAGCATGTGTTTTCAGGAATTAATATCAGTGAGCCGGCTTTTGTTACTTCCGGAGTATATGACACACAGCCTGTTGTCGAAAGACATAGAAATATGCATTTACAGGCAAGAAAAACAGCATCCGGCTGCGGCATTCAAAGCGCTACTGTCATTTGCAGCAGTGCAGAAATGGCGTGTTCGCTTCACCCATACCTGTTAGAAATCGGGTTAAACAACAGCCTTGAACTGATTAATCAAATGCAGGACGTGGCGGTGATCTTTACTGACCAGCATGACATCATGCACACATCAAAAAACATAAGGATTCACCAATTAGGGGCGTTGTGTGCTGTATAAATAAATTATTACTAACTAAAAAAATCTTACCTGATTAAGCCTATGACAAAAATTCTAGAACAATCACTTCTGAAAATTACAATTACACCTCACCTTTAAACTCGTTAAAAAAATGAAAATAAGCAATGTAAAAAATTCACTAATTGCCGGTCTCGTATTATTTGTGTTGGGTTCCTGCAAAAAAGAAAATTCTTTAACCGGCACCACAGCCAACACCACAACTGTATCGCAGTCTGTGGTAGCAAGTGTACAAGCCATCGCGGTAGGTACTACCAGTTCCAGGATAACGGGCACTGATTCGCTCTACGTTATCGGCACCTGCGCCGTCCACCATCATACGGACTCTGTTGCATTCAGCAGTTTGCCATCCACCATTACAGATTACCTTACAGCCAACTATTCCGGCTACACTGCTCAAAAAGCTTTTACAGACAAGGATTCAACCGGATCAATTTCGGGCTATGTGGTAATTATAGAATACAATGGCAAGCCGGTAGGCTTAAAATTTGATGCAACCGGAACTTTTGTGAAAGTACTGGAACAGCGTGAAGGCCACGACCTGGTGGGCCATGGCTGGCACGAGGGCGGCCACTTTGATGACCGCGGTGGAATGAAACATGACAGCATCGCGATACCATCTTTGCCGTCTGCAATTATATCCTATTTTGCCGCCAACTATGCGCAGGATACGCTGATGCACGCCTTTAAAAACAACGACAGCAGTATTGTAGTGCTTAGCATTAACAATGGTGTTTATGCTACCCTTTTTGATGCCAGCGGCGTATTTATTCAAAGAACACAATTGCCTTCACATCATGGCGATTTTAATACAATAGCCCAGTCGGCATTGCCTTCAGCAATTGCAGATTACCTGGCAACTACTTATCCTAATTATGTGTTTAAACAGGCGTTCCTCGTAAATGACAGCAGTGGCTTAAAAGGATATGTTGTTTTTATAGATGCCAATGCCACAAAATACGCAGTTGAATTCGATGCCTCGGGCACATTTGTTAAAGCAGTGACTGTGCGGTAAAAAACAGGTTCTGGTAACCCTCAAGCCTTGCCCGATCAATTGATCAGGCAAGGCTTTTTGATTACACTAACCTCTTAAATGAAATTCAAAAAATCAATACGCCTGTTACATTGTACAATCAACATACACGAACAAATTTTACTATGAGTGTACCAAAAGCTAAACGAAAATTTAATTTGATAAGACCTGTGTTGTTTTTATTATATGGCATCATTACAGGATTATTGCTTTTATACTTTTTTGTAAATAAAATATTTAAGAGATAATAAGCATCCTTTATTTTGATTAAAAATGAATTGCTTTTTTTCAAAATGACTGTCCGTTTATTGGGTATTACAGGCATTCTTCCGGCAATACAAAACAGCGTAACATTCAACCTTAATAATACTTACATTTGACAATTAAAGTTGTCATTTTTAAATTATCAAATCTTGTTTGTTTTATGAAAAAATTTGCGTTTTTATTAGCCGGTTGCCTCCCAGGCATAGTCGCCGTTTGCCAGCAGGCTGCGCCGGTTTCAATTATCCCCGAGCCTGTGCAGATGGTACAAAATGCCGGTGTATTTACGCTGCCTTCAACCATAACAATTGAAGCGCCCATACTGCCCGCAGTAAAACCAATACTTGATATGTTGCAGCAACGCTTATCGGCGGCTACCGGTTATAAAGTATTGTTCGGAAACGAAATGCCTTCAGCCATTCTGAAACTCTCTTTAAATAAAACGGCCGATGCCACAATTGGTATTGAAGGATACCGCCTGAATGTAAGCACAACGAATATCACCATTTCGGCCAACCAACCTGCCGGTTTATTTTATGGCGTGCAAACGCTGATGCAATTACTACCTGCGGAAATAGAAAGCAAATCAGTTGTACAAAATGTAAAATGGCAGGCGCCATGTGTAACCATAACCGATTATCCAAAAGTGGGGTGGCGGGGTTTAATGTTTGATGTATCAAGACATTTTTTTACAAAGAAAGAAGTGAAGGATTTTATCGACCAGATGTCAAAGTATAAATACAATTTATTTCACTGGCATTTAACAGACGATGAAGGCTGGAGAATAGAAATTAAAAGCTATCCCAACCTGACAAAAAAAGGTGCCTGGAGTGTAGCAAAAACCGGTTATTTTGGAACCTTCTCTCAGCCCTTACCGGATGAACCTAAAACCAACGGCGGCTTTTATACACAGGATGATATTAAAGAAGTTATTCAGTATGCAAAAGACCGTTTTATAAATATTTTACCGGAGGTGGACGTACCGGGTCATAGCATGGCTGCTGTAGCCTCCTACCCTGAATTATCCTGTACGCCCGGTGCCGATAAGTATGATGTTATTGCAGGAGAAAGTTTTATGGACTGGTCGCACGGTGCGCCGCCAATAGCTTTAAAGGATAATACCCTTTGCCCTGCCAATGAAAAAGTATATGTTTTTTTAGACAAGGTGATGACGGAAATCGCTGGCCTTTTTCCATTTGAATACATCCATGTTGGTGGTGATGAATGCCCCAAAAACTTCTGGGAGCAAAGCGATGCCATTAAAGCGCTGATGCAAA
The DNA here is from genome assembly GCF_028288465.1 of Ferruginibacter sp. Lineage (GTDB taxonomy): Bacteria > Bacteroidota > Bacteroidia > Chitinophagales > Chitinophagaceae > Ferruginibacter. Next base: position 180,797 of record NZ_JAQBNR010000016.1, read on the forward strand.
AAGAAGGTTTGAAAACGATGGAACAGGTGCAGAGTTATTTTGAAAAAAGGCTGGAGAAAATTGTTGAAAGCAAAGGCAAAAAATTCATGGGTTGGGATGAAATACTGGAAGGTGGTTTGGCCCCCAACGCGGCTGTGATGAGCTGGCGCGGAGAGAAGGGCGGTATTGAAGCAGCCAAATTAAAACATGATGTGGTAATGAGCCCAACTACTTACGCTTACCTGGATTACATGCAGGGAGATGAAATAATAGAACCCCGCATCTATGCCACATTGCGTTTAAAAAAATCGTACGAATTTGAACCACTGCTTGCTGGTGTAGATCCCAAATACATCAAAGGCGGACAAGCCAATTTGTGGTCGGAGCAGTTATATAATGTTCGCCATATGCAATACATGCTTTGGCCGAGAGCGTTCGCCATTGCGGAATGTGTATGGAGCCCGAAGGAAAAAAAAGACTGGAACCATTTTGTTACCAAGGTAGAAGACCAGTTTAAACGGTACGATATTGAACAGGTAAAATATGCACCCAGCATGTACGATCCGATTTTTACTGCACAAAATACCAACGGACAATTGCAGATTGAACTGGCAACAGAGATTGAAGGACTGGATATCTATTACAGCTTTGATAATTCCTTCCCTGACCAGTATTATCCAAAATACACAGCACCATTAACGCCGCCAAAAGATGCCGTAATGATGAAAGTAATTACGTACAGGGGCAATAAGCCAATCGGCAGAATGATTGCCATGCCGCTTGCTGAAATGCAAAAAAGAGCAGGATTGAAAAAATAAAAATCGCCTGTTTTATTAAGCACTTTTTTTGAAACCTTATTACCTGGTGCCGTTTTATCTGCATTGTGGTAATAAGGTTTTATTTTTAGGTTATCAATTTTGCTAAGCTGGGGTTAGCTTTCAACAATCAATAAAATGCAAAAGCAATCTTTTACTTTAACCTGCGCTGATGGCCACCTGATGCCGGTGTATGCCTGGTTGCCGGATGCGCCGCCCGTAAGCATTTTGCATATTGCGCATGGCATGGCCGAATACGCGGAACGCTACAATGATATCGCCACTATTGGGGTGCAACAAGGTATCGCCGTGTATGCACATGATCAGCGGGCACATGGCAAAGCAGTTGCTGGTTCGAATGCCCTCGGCCTGGGAGAAAAAGAGTGGTTTAATAAACAGGTTGATGACCTGCATTTGCTGATGCTGCACCTGAAAAAAATATGGCCGGAACGTAAATTATTTTTACTGGGGCATAGCATGGGATCATTTTTATGCCAGCGTTTTTTTCAGCTGCATGGCAACAGCATTGATGGTTTAATTTTATCGGCTACCAACGGAAAGAAAGATCCGTTAATGGGCGCAGGTATTCTTATTGCCGGTTTGCAAATGAAACTTCTTGGTGCAAACTATCGGAGCAAGCTCATCAACAAGCTTAGCTTTGGCAAATTTAATAATGCGTTTAAACCGAACCGGACGACATTTGACTGGCTAAGCCGTGATACAAAAACAGTGGATGATTACATAGCAAATCCCTTATGCGGCTTTGTTTGCAGCGCCCAATTTTTCTACTATTTTTTTAAGGGGATACAAGCGGCCTTTGATAATAATATTCAGTCAATTCCAACAAACATTCCGGTGTATGCCTTTGCTGGCGATAAGGATCCGGTGGGATTGGAAGGGAAAGGCTTTCTTCAATTGATAAGCAACTGGAAAGCTGCGGGAGTAAAAGACATATCTTATAAATTATATCCGGGCGGTCGGCACGAAATGATGAACGAAATTAATCGTGCTGAAGTGTTGCAGGATTTATTGCAATGGATAAATAATCATACCTGATGCTAAATCAGATAGCTCTCTTTGATAAACCAGCCTTTATTTTTTGTATAACTCTTTAACTAATATCTTCATTTGTTCGGGCACTATATTCGTCAATCAAAGGAAGTTTGTCCCCAATAATTATTAGCTCATCACCTTATTCAACGAAACCAATTCCGGCATAATTTTCTATTAAGAGAGTTAAAATTTAATTCCATGAGAAAATATTGTACCGTAGCAATCGGACTATTGCTCCTTTCCGGCTGTGTTTCTAAAAAAGTATTACTGCAATCGCAGATGCAAACCTCTGCACTTCGGGCAGACAGTACGGCTTTGGCTGATAAAATTACTCATTTACAAAGCCAGATGAATGACCTGAACAGCAAGATCGCAGATCTCAATCAACAAAACAGTCAACTCGGAAAACAAACCGCCGATCAGCAAAGCAAGCTTGGCCAGAGCCAGCAAACTTTGCAGCAGCAAGAGCAGACGTTGCAACAACAGCAACAAAAATTACAACAGTTACAAACATTGCTTGCGCAGCAAAAGAATCAATCTTTATTATTAAAAAACAAAATGGCCGAAGCTTTAAAAGGCTTTAATTCCAACGACCTTTCTGTTGTACAAAAAAACGGAAAGGTGTACGTAAGCCTTTCTGAAAATCTATTATTCCCTTCCGGAAGTGCGGTAGTAAATAAAAATGGCGTAGATGCTTTGTCAAAACTGGCAGCAGTGTTAAACTTGGAATCTGATGTAGCGGTAAATATTGAAGGACATACGGACAGCATTCCTATCAGGGGTAAATACCAGGACAACTGGGATTTGAGTACAGCAAGGGCCAATGCGATAGTGCGGGTACTGGTGAATAACTACAAGGTAGATCCCACCAGGGTAATAGCTTCCGGACATAGTTTTTATGATCAGCTGGAAAGCAATTCCACGCCTGAAGGAAGAGCCAAAAACAGGAGGACTGAAATTATTTTATCTCCCAAACTGGAAGAAATGTATAAGTTACTTGAAATGTAATATCGCCAACAGGCTCAATAAAAAACCTCCATTTAAAGTGGAGGTTTTTTATTGCTATTTTTTACTGTTACAATTCAAATTTATAACCATCCCTGTAAGTTCTTCTTACAAACTGATTGGCAGGATCGTAGTTCGTGATCTTCATATTTTCCGCATCCCACAACAACTTCTTTCTTCCGGGGAAACCTTTTCCTTCTTTAATATTCCAGGAACGTAACGCAAGGTTACCCATTAAGATAGATTCTGTTAACGGCCCGGCATAGTCGAAGGAAGAACTGAGTTCATTTTTTCCATAACCTGCAATGCATGCATTTACCCACTGTATGTAATGACCTTCGGGCACCCTTTTGGTTACCTGCGGCACATTTACTTCTTTAGAACGTTCAGTTGGCAATAACATGGCGTTGTTACCATAGGTGCCACACATCATTTTACCTTTTGTACCGGTGATGATGGCTCCCCCACCGTCATCGCCCATTAATTCGTTGGGCAATAATTCTTCAGGCCGGTCAGGCAATAATCCGCCATCTACCCAATGCAGTATACAATCCGGCTTTCCATTCTTACCGGGAAATTTTAATTTTAATGAAGAGGCTGCAGGGAAACTATCCGGATGATAAGCTGGGTTCCACATTTGTTCATATAAATCTACGGCGCTGCATTCAACTTCAGATGGATATCCAAGACCAGTCGTTTTAAAAGCAGGATCGATTATATGACATCCCATATCTCCCAATGAACCGGTGCCAAAGCTCGGGTAGCCACGCCAGTTAAAAGGTACAAACCCTTTGTGGTATTCTTCCCAGGCGGTTGGCCCCAGCCATAAATTCCAGTCTAGTTCCGGCGGTACTTCTTCTTTACCAGTCGGCTTGCCAAAGCCCTGAGGCCATACAGGCCGGTTGGTCCAGCACCGGATATCAACGGCATCGCCAATCAAACCGGCTTTATACCAGTCCTGCATTTTTTTAACACCATCAAAGGATGCGCCCTGGTTGCCCATTTGCGTTACCACTTTATATTTCCTTGCAGCCTGGGTTAAAATTCTGGCTTCATAAATATCATGTGTCATAGGTTTCTGCACGTACACATGTTTACCCATTTGCATGGCGGCAAGCGCTGCTACTGCATGCGTATGATCTGGCGTTGAAACAGACACAGCGTCAATATTTTTCCCTTCCTTTGCCAGCATCTCCCTGAAGTCTTTATAGTACTTCGCATTGGGAAAACGCTTTCTTGAATTGGCAGCCGAGCGGTCATCCACATCGCACAAAACGATGACATTAGCAGCCGGACTTTTTGAAAATTCAGATAAGTCGCTTTCGCCTTTACCGCCGGCGCCAATGCCGGCAATGTTTAATTTATCGCTGGGTGCTATAAAGCCCCTGCCCAATACGTGGCGGGGAACAATAAAGAATCCCGTAGCTGCAACAGAAACATTTTTGATAAACTTTCTGCGTGAATTTTGATCTGGTTTCTTTTTCATACTTTTTTATTATGTGGCAATTTTATTGTTTAAAATTATGTGATGTATTGATCATTTTACAACCTTTTTCATACTCCC
>NZ_JAQBNR010000095.1 GCF_028288465.1 Ferruginibacter sp.
GACCTAAAGGTATAAGGAGATAAATATGTCTGATTATGAATACAAGGGACGAAAGGCTATCTCCTCTGCCGACTACGAGGAGAAGTTGAAGGACCTTCCGAAGCTTACAAAGCAGGCGAAGACGAAGCGTCTTGAGGCAATTCTTGCCGACAAGAAGAACGCAATGCAGCGCATCGGTCAGGGAATGATCGGTCCTATCCAGATCCGTCTACGTTACGAGGGTATTGTACGTAATGTTCTGGTTGAGGACACGCTAGAGCGTGGACCGCTCATGCCGTACGACATCCTGGACGATCTTGGTCGTGCGTACGTGCTTAACAGCACGGACTCAGAGGTTAAGATCACTCCGTTCGAAGGCAAGCAGGCCTTCCCGCAGCTTTTCCGTATCGCATCCTTCCCCAGGATCCGTAAGGAAGACCTGTACTACCTGCGTGTCAACGCTGTGGAGTACGCACAGGATGAAACTCGCCAGGCAATCCAGAAGCAGGAGGACGCACGTCTCGTCATCCTCCTTGAAAACGCTATCACGGACCTAGGCGCAGTACGAGGCAACGTCGCAGGTTTCTCCAACACCATTGGTGCTGGACAGACCGGTGGTGTGGCCACGGGCATCGCAGCCGGACCTTCCGGTGCAGTAAACGAGCAGACCGTCCTAGTCGGCGCAGGCAACTCACTTGAGCCCGGCGACTTCTACAACGCGGTAACCCAGATCGAGATCAACCAGCTAGAGGCATCTCGCGTGCTTGCCCACCCGGCAGACATTCGCGACCTCTACACATGGGACATCAACGTCACGGGCTTCCGCTTCAAGGACGAAGTGTTCGCTGGCGGTAAGATCACCACGTTCGGTGAGTTCCAGATCCAGCGCTCCATCATCATTCCTCAGGGCGAACTCTTCCTGACGGCCGATCCTGAATTCGTCGGAGTCATGCCAGTCATGTACTCTCTCGACGTTGAGGAGAACCATCAGGTAGAGCAGTTCTACAAGGGATGGGTCATGGACGAGTTGATCGGTATGTTGGTCCTGAACGGACGCGGCCTTGCCCGTATCCTGAAGGCTGGCTCCACCGCTGTCCCAGGCAAGCTCGACGTTTCTGGCTACTAAGCCGCACTCGCCTAGCTGAACGACAAGAGGGCCGCTTTTCAGCGGCCCTCTCTCGTTCCCATAAGCTCTCTCAGGAGACTCTTGATGTGGAATGGGGCGCGTCCGGTTCTCCCAGCGAGCCCTTACCGTAGCGGGGCTCCGACGCGATTCCCAAGAAGATTGTACACCACGTTTCCGCTATATGCCGTCTACGCTCAACCGCCGCTTAGCTGCTACCACAGCTTCGCGCTTTCGGGTTTCCACGGGTAGTAACCGCTGACTGAACTCCGTCTCCCGAACTTATGGTTCTTTTGCGCACCGCAGGATTACTAACCTGCGACGATCCTTAACGTCGTCGCCCAACGAGACGAGCTACTAACGTGGTGGGGTTCATTCATCTATACTCATGACTCTCCTCAAAAGATAAAGTCTAGTCCTATACGCGCCACGCGACTAGGTGCAACCGGCAGAGGTTCCCGCCTCTTCGCACACGCCAGGGGCATCCTAAAGCCCCGCAGTCGAATCTATGAGAGACCATCCTAGCAGGCACAAAGGCTCTCGTCAAGGCTTGATTTGACCCGCTCTCCCAGGTGTAAGAGGAGCAGGATAGTCTAGTGACCATACGAGATAAAGGAGCCACTGTGCCCCCAGCTAAGAAGCCAACACCCCGTAATACCCAGAAGTACATCAGGAACACCCGCTACATGTCTGTCGGAGTACGCTTAGGTACAGGGCGCAGAATTAATCTTCAACCGCGAGGTCAGCGGGGAGATTGCGCGCCAGTCAGCAAGGACGAGATGAGCGATGAGATTTTTCTAGGCAACGTGGGACTTCTGTTTGAAGTCATCCCCGCTGCTGAAGCAGAGGACGTGATCGGGAAGCAGACCACAAATCAGCAAGTGGTGCATCCCGCACTAGCTTTGATCCGTAACGCCAAGGGTGAAGAGTATGAACGTGGTGTTGTTGTAGAAGAAGAGGGACCGGACACTCGTGCTCCGGTCGCCGCTATCTCAGATCGCGGAGAAATTACTAGATTCAGGGCACCAGGCACAGTAGATCAGCCACTTCCGGAAATTCCTTCAGATATTCCGCCTGAACAAGTGGCAGATTGGGTAGCACGTAATAAGACAGTAGATGGACCTGAAGCTGGCCTAGCCGGTCTTAAGGTAGTAAAGGCTGAAGTCGAAGCATCTACCAACAACAACAAGGAGAACTGAATGACTGATCCATGGATTCAGGGAGAAGATCTAGAGAAGCTACAGGCCGAGGTCGCGGATCATCCGTTGACCAAGGAAGCGGAACACATCAACGGTCAGGAAGATGAATTGAAGAAGCTTGCTGAGGAGCGCCAGAAGCAGGCTGACGAAGAAGTCTCACCGGACGTTGAGGTTGATCCGGCAGTCCAGTCTAAGCCCGCTCAGGAGACAGGCTACTCCGCAGCCGCTGCCTCTGATGGTGGCCAGGGTGGTCTAGGCGAAGGTATTGGCGAGGAGCCTGCCGGTAATGCCGACTCCGATCTGCCCACAGAGGCAGAGAAGCAGGATGAAGAGGCGAAGGAAGCCCCCAAGGCTAAGAGGACTAACACCGCCAAGAAGTAGCTTGGCGCTCAAACCAGGGTATCAGGAGGGCCGCTAGAAATAGCGGCCCTCTTTTTGGTTTAAAAACACTGACGAAAGGTGTAGATGAGCGTTCAGCCAGTACGACTAAGCCAAACAGCATGGAAGGGCGCGACCTACAAGAAGGCGTGGGCACTCCTTACATCGGACGGCGTAACGCCTCGCAATCTGAGTGGCTACACGGCCCAGTTCACCGTGATTAATCCACATACGGGCGCCACCCTCTTGGACATCTCCACCACCTCAGGTGAGGTCACCCTGAGCAACGGCATGGTCAACGTGGTGCTCTCTGGACCGACCACTACAGGCTTCACCTGGACCGGCGGTTTCTACAAACTCTTCCTTACTGATCCTCAGGGATCAACCGATCTTGTTTTATGCGGTCCTTTTAAGATCAGGAAGCTCTAATTCAATAAATCTCGCTGGTTAACTAATGACATGTTTCCTAGAGAGATTAGTGGCCATCCCAAGGTCGAAGCGCATCGCCTAGCCCAGGCTCCGATTGAGATCACGGTATGTGCAGAGTGTGAGCGGGTTCGTACCGTTCTGTTCTTGTCCGGAGATCGATGGTTCTGTACAGCATGCAAGTCCGCAGGAAGCGCACGGCCCACCCAGATCGCCCTAACAACCAACCCTAGTAAGAAACGGAGAGCCTAATGGCTGAAATCTTCCCCGATGAGGGGCTAGACATTATTTTGAACATCTTCCCTAAGGGAGGAACCAACCTCACCACGACGTATCTAGGCCTACACAGCGCCTTCACTGCGTCGACGGTAGGTTCATCATCGCAGACCCTTACGTCCTACACGGAGACAGACTTTGCTTCTTATGCTGCACAGTCTATTCTTGCAGCATCGTGGGGAGCGATTGGCGCAGGTACCGGTGGCCGTCTAACGACCGCTGCTCAGGTGACTTTCCCAACAGCGACAGGGCCAAGCTCCCTATCGATCAAGGGATTCCACCTGCGCAACCAGGCCACCTTCGCCGGTGGTAAGTGCATTTTCGCAGCGAACTTCGATGATGTCACGGCGGTCACTATCGCGACCAACGACGTTATTAAGGTCACGCCGACTATCCAGTACAACAACTAAATAGACCATGGCCGATAACATTGGGATTACTCCAGGTAGTGGAGCGGTTGCTGCCGCCGATGATATTGGCGGTGGCGTCCTAGTTCAGCGAGTCAAGCCAACGTGGGGAGTGGATGGAACGGCTACGGACGTTACCTCCACCACCCCTTTCCCTGTGCGCGAGCCCGTCAAGGGCTCAGCACTCGGCAAGGGTGGAGGAACCTCCTCGGCCACCGCTCAGACCCTCATTACCACTAACGCTTCACGCACCTGTGTTGAGGTAGGAAATGGTAGTGCAAGCGGCGTGTGGCTGGCCTTCGGCGCGACAGCGACAGCGGGCACCGGTACCTACTTGCCTTCCAAGGCGACGGGATATTGGTACACGACTGCGGCTGTGAGTTACATCATGGAAGCCAGCGGGACCGCAGGGCCGGTGGGCTATACCGAATGGTAGGTCGTAGAGGTATTACCTCTATCTTGGTAGCCGGTGCTATTGCAGGCGGCACAGTTGTCGCCGCCGTAATCACGGGAGGTGGCGGTGGTGCTGGTTGTACCCTCACCGCCACTACAGGGACCTTCGCTAGCCAGGTCGCGGCTGCCACAGCCGGGCAGACGGTCTGCCTAGATTCAGGTAGTTACGGTACCTGGGCC
>NZ_JAQBNR010000047.1 GCF_028288465.1 Ferruginibacter sp.
GTAATTATTATAAACAGATAAACCAATGCGGTAGCTTTTGGTAAACACCCTTCCATAGCTGAAAACATGATCGTAATTGATAGATGGCTCCGGCACTTCAGAAATATAGCCTCCATAAATACTATTCATTTTTTTTTGTTGCTGACTGAACCCATTTTTGTTGCTACATGTAAAAAATAATAACAGGCAAAGACTGCCAATAATACTTCTGTTTGGTAAACTTCTCTTTATAAAATGCAGCATAAAATGAATATTACGCAAAAAAACATCGGCGGGATGATTTAGTGCTTGTATGGTTTAGTAAATAATTGTTTATGAAAAGGTTGTTACAAAACGCCCCTAATACTTTTCAATCATATCCAAAGTCTGTTCCTCTACATCTTCTGCCTTTACAGTAAAAGCTACTTTTCGGGTGCTGAAAAAAAGCAGCAACCATGCACTTGCAACACAGAAGGCCATCACACCTGCCAGCGGCATTACATTGTGTGGTGTAAACATTCCCACAGCGGCAGATGCCAATGCACCCATACCCATTTGTATGGCGCCCATTAATGCCGATGCACTGCCCGCATGTTTTGAAAAGGGCGCCATCGATAAGGCGGAAGCGTTGGGGAAATTGAATCCCTGGCAGCTGAGGTATACAAAAATTAATACAATGGTACTGTACACATTCAACCAATTAAAAGTCGCTGCTACAAAAAGCAATATCCCGGCAATGGTTTGTATACCAAGCGTAATTTTTACAATAGACTGACTACTGTATTTTTTAACAGACGGTTATTGAGCTGGCTGCAGGTAATTAATCCGGTAGCAATTAAAGCAAAAATACCACCGTATTGCTGTTCAGTTGTGCCAAAAAATTTCATAAATACATAAGGTGAACCGGCCAGGTAAGCAAATAAGCCGGCAGAAGAAATAGCACCCGTAACTGCGTATATAAAAAATTGCGGCTGCCATAGTACAATGCGAAAGCTTGAAAGAATTACTTGTGGCTTAAGCGAATAAGTCGGATCTGGCTGTTTGCTTTCCGGCAGGCCCATCGCAATGGCCGCAACAAGCAGCACAGCCAAAATAGTTAAGATGATAAAAATCGCATGCCAGCCAAAATGGGTGATGATATAACTTCCGGCTGTAGGTGCAATAATGGGTGATACGCCCAAAATTAAAATCATGTAAGAAAATATTTTTGCGCTTTCTTCCACCGGGAACAAATCCCTGATAATGGCCCTGGGCGCTACCATGCTGACACAGCCGCCAATTGCCTGCAAAAAACGCAATGCAATCAATACTTCTACCGATGTGGTAAATACACAGCCGATTGTAGCCAGGATATACAAAATCATCCCGGTATATAAAGGCATTTTTCTTCCGTAACGGTCAAGCAACGGTCCGCACAACACTTGGCCGATACAGACTCCAATAAAAAAACTGGACAACGAATAGGCTACATTTTCGATGGAAGTGTGCAGGTCCTTTGCAATGGCCGGGAAACCCGGCAGGTACATGTCAATTGAAAAAGGTGCAATGGCCGACAGGAAGCCAAGTATCAAGATAATAGTAGTTCTGTTTTTTAAATGCATGTTGCAGATGGAGTATTGATGAGCAAAAATATTTTTAGTTTAGCAGAATGCTGGTTTTATTTTTTGTACAGGCTTAGTTGGCTACGTTTAACATCGCTATTAGGTTCATTCAGATTATTATGAGATGTTGAAGACGTTATGTCCTCAGGTTAAAGCTTGGTTGAATAATTCACTGCCTCTGCAATTTCAGTGTGGTTAAGGTTGTAATGATTGATTTATTTACTTTTGTTGCCAACTTAAAAGATTTATATGAAATTATTAGCGGGAAAAGTAGCGATCATTACCGGCGCAGCACGCGGTATTGGCGAGGGCATTGCAATTAAGTTTGCAGAACAGGGTGCGTCTGTAGCATTTACCTATGTAAGCGATAGCAGCACGGAAAGAGCGAAATCACTGGAAGCAAAACTGGTAGCTTTGGGTGTAAAAGCAAAAGCTTACCAAACCAATGCTGGTGACTATGCAGCCTGCGAAATTTTTGTAAATGATGTTTTGAAAGAATTTGGACAAATAGATATTTGCGTAAACAATGCCGGTATATCAAAAGATAATTTGTTACTGCGCATGACGCCGGACCAATGGGATGATGTGATGCAGACTAACCTGAAAAGTGTTTTCAACATGACCAAGCAGGTGATACGCCCGATGATGAAAGCAAAGAGCGGCAGCATTATTAATATGAGCAGCGTGATTGGCGAAATGGGTAACGCCGGTCAAAGCAGCTATGCCGCCAGCAAAGCCGGTGTTATTGGCTTTACAAAAAGCATTGCCAAAGAATTGGGCAGCCGCAATATCCGCTGCAATGCCATTGCACCGGGTTTTGTTGAAACCGACATGACGAGTTATTTACAGGATGGCGCCGCTGCTGATAAATATAAAGCAAGTATTCCTTTGGGCCGTTTTGCTACCACCGAAGATATTGCCAACGTCACCTTGTTTTTGGCAAGTGAGTTAAGCAGCTATATTACAGGGCAAACTATCAGCGCATGTGGTGGGTTGAATATTTAAGCTACCAGAAATGAAGAGGCTATATCAAAACCACGATACAGCCTCTTTTTATTTTTGCCTTTAGTGAACAGACTGCACATTGAGTTCATTTTCTATCTGGTATTTTTCTTTAAAACCAACCAGCTTGCTGTTAATGTTTTTTATTGGTGCTTTGATGTCCCTGAATTCTTTTATCAGTTCCAGCACATCAAAATCTATATAGGTGGTATTACTTGCGTCAATGGTTACCGTTGCGTTTTTTGGTAGCTGATCAAGCGTTTCCCTGATGGCTGCTTTATTTAAAAACGATACTTCCTCTGACAAATGAATTTTTATCAGGTCACCTTCATGGTGCTTTTCTTTATGAAAAAAGTAGGAATTTTTAAGATTGCCATGCAGGATGGCGCCAAAGGCTGCAACTATTCCGGCTATTACACCTATCAGTAACCCTTTTCCGCTTACGGCCGGCACTACCCCAAACAAATCGATGGCAATAATTACAATAACCGTTACAAAAAAAGGAATGTATTGAAACCTGCCGTTTTTAACGGTTTGCGTAAACACTGCAGGCTTAGCCAATTTATAGCCAGTGAGTAATAAAATTGCCGCCAGGGCCGACAAAGGAATTTTATTCAACAGAGAAGGGATTAAAATAACACTTACCAGCAAAAGCAAACCATGAAAAACAGCAGACAACTTGCTTTTTGCTCCGGCATTCACATTGGCGCTGCTTCTCACAATTACACTGGTAATGGGCAGACCGCCGATTAATCCCGCCACAGCGTTACCGATTCCCTGCGCAACCAGCTCCCGGTTGGTATTGGTTACACGCCGCTCCGGGTCCAGGTTGTCGATTGCTTCAATGCTTAGCAACGTCTCCAGTGATGCAATGATGGCAATAGCAAAACCATACACAATAATCTTGCTGTCAACAAAGCCGGAAAAATCCGGGAAGGTAAAAAAACCTAGAAACTCTGCTGGTGTTGACGCTGCTTTTATTTGCACCAGGTGCTCATTTTGTACAGCGAGTATGCTGCCTGTGCTAATCCATAATTGGTTAATTAAAATAGCAGCAATTACCGCAACCAGTGCACCGGGTATAAAAGGCAGTCTTTTTTTGATGGCTGGTTTCTCCCACAACAACATGATGACGATAGAAATGATGCAGATAAGTGTTACTCCCATTTCAATATGTTGCAAAGGCTGTAAAAACTCATGCATGTTTTCACTTCCGTAGGGCAACAACTCGGTGATATTTCCCTTTTCGTCTTTATCGTATCCAAAAGCATGAGGTATCTGCTTGGCGACAATTAATATCCCGATGCTGGTAAGCATGCCTTTAATAACACTGGAAGGAATATAATTGGCAATACCCCCCATTTTTCCAATGCCCATCAGCACCTGCAAAATGCCTGCGATTAATACGGCACATAAAAAAAGCCTGAAATCGCCGATGGTTGTAATGGCACCCAATACCAGCGCCGCCAGGCCTGCGGCCGGTCCGCTTACACTTAACTGGGAGTTGCTCAAAAGGCCTATCACAATACCGCCTGTAATACCCGAAATAATACCACTAAAAAATGGAGCCCCCGATGCCAGTGCAATACCCAGGCACAGCGGCAACGCCACCAGGAATACCACCAACCCGGATGGCAAATCTGTTTTGAAATTTTTTGTATTGAGTTGCATTTGATGTAATCAGTTTTAAACGTGAGCAAATAGTTTTTCTTCCTGTTGTTTTTTAGTAAGATTTTTAAAGAAATCAACTTTGCCATTGTCTACATTGTACACGCCGCCGATAAGGCCAATCTCTCCCTTTTTAAACATGTCTTTTACAATCTCACTTTGGTTCAGTATTTCTTCCAGGCTGTTTTCTACATTGGCATAAGCCACTTTATCGCTGAACAAATAACTATCGTCATATAACAGCGATTTGCTGATGGAAGGTTGGATTCTTTTTAACAGGCCGGTAATATGGCCGTCTGTTACGTTTTGCTTTGCACTTTTAATAGCACCGCATTCCGTATGCCCCAGCACCATCAATACTTTTGAACCTACATATTTTACAGCATATTCAATACTGGCCAGTATATCATTATTTACGATATTGCCTGCCACCCTTATGCTAAAAAGATCTCCGAGCCCCTGGTCAAATATTAACTCTACGGATGTACGGGAGTCCATGCAGCTTAATATTACTGCGAACGGGTACTGGCCTTCCCTGGTTTGATTGATCAGCTCCAGGTGGTCGTGATCATTGTTAAGATTACCGATAAATCTTTCATTGCCTTCCAGCAATAATTCGTAAGCCTGGCTGGGCGTAAGATTGTCTAAGAATTCTTGTGAATGCTTTCTCATGTATATAAATATTAGGTGGCAGCTACCGCAAAACAGTAACAGTACCACAATGAATAATTGGTTAAAATAAATAATCAGGAACAGCCAGTAATAAGCCTGGCTCAGTTAATCAGAATTCAAATGGAATTAGGCCACATTAGGTGGAGGAACGAGGAGTTCGCCATGAAAGGCGATGTAGGTACCGGCATTTTCGAGCTTATGGTACAGGGAAACAACGGTGAAGAAAATATGAGTAGCATGATGTGCATGCAAAAACTCTTCTGATAAATTACTGCTGACAGGCGCTTTTTCTTCTACAGAATTGCTCCCATCTTCATCGCCGGTTTCATTCTGGTCATCGTTTGCGGAAGGAGTAACCGAAAAAGCTTTTTGTTGTTTGGCAAGTTTTTGCTGAACAGATAAAACAAATGGAGTACTTACCGTAAGCCATAGCAATGTCATCATCAAAAAGATGGCGGTCGCTTTTTTAAATAGTGTATATGACTTTTTACTCTTCATTTTATCAGCCGCAAATTAGCAATTTAGTCTGTTGCAACCAAACCGTTTTTCTATGGGCTGCATATTTTAACGTTTGAGGTAAATTTTTGTTGCGTGATTAGGAACAACAATAGTATATTCTGAAATGCTGGCTGATACTATGTTTCTAACATTTTTTGCGTTTACATCGTCATCTATCTGTTCTTGCTTTATTTGTTTATCACATCAGTTTTTACCCGTTTACTATATAAATTTTCGCATCCCGAAAACCATACTACACTCCGCTGCATTTTTAAAATGATTAACTGCTATTTTTGTGTAAAGGCATTAACATGAAAACATACGAAGTATTATTGAATGAAAATAAAGCGTGGGCAAAAGGAAAAGTGGCTGTTGATCCCGATTTTTTTAAACGACTGTCTGAACTGCAAACACCCGAGTTTTTATGGATTGGCTGCAGCGACAGCAGGGTGCCGGCAAATGAAATCACTGGTACACAACCGGGTGAAATTTTTGTGCATCGCAATATTGCCAACCTGGTTATACATACCGATGTCAACTTATTAAGCGTACTGGATTTCGCTGTGGTGCATTTAAAAGTAAAACATGTTATTGTTTGCGGGCATTATGGTTGCGGAGGTGTAAAAGCTGCTATGAGCAATAATAATTATAGCCAGGTATTAAATATGTGGCTGCGAAATATAAAAGACGTTTACCGGCACAACAAGGAAGAACTGAACGATATAGCAGATGAAAATTTGCGTACAGACAGGCTTACAGAATTAAGTGTGATTGAACAGGTGCAGCGTTTAGCGAAAACATCCATTATTCAAAAAGCCTGGAAGGAGCGCAACAGCCCGGATTTACATGGTTGGGTATATGGATTAAAAGATGGATTGATTAACCCTGTTTTTGAAATGAAAGCAAATGCTGAAATTGATCCGCTTTACAAATACAATGATCTTTAAAAGTTAAAGCGGCAGTAATGTTAACCTTGCCGGTTTCTTTTACAGAGATAGGCATGCCATAAAATATAAGCGGCAATTGATTGATAAGGCTTCCATTTTTCTGCAATCAATGCAATGGACTCTTTGCCTGTTTCCGTTGATAAATTCTTTACTTCTTTTACACTTGTCAGTAAGGCGATATCACCTAATGGAAATATATCGCAGCGGTGCAACACCATCATCAGGTAAACATCGGTACTCCAGTTTCCAATCCCTTTTATCTTTGTTAGTATTGATTTTACTGCATCATTGCTGAGCGATTGCAACTGATCCAGGTTAAGTTCACCCCTTATGAATTCACTTGCCAGGTGCCGGCAATACACAATTTTTTGCCTGCTGAAATAACAGGCTTTTAGTTCCGCATCTGATAATGCCAGCAGATTCTCCGGTGTTATATCAACAATTTTTTCTTTAATTTTTTTTAATGCCGCCAATGCGCTTGCCAGCGAAACCTGTTGTTCTAAAATGATGTGTATAAGCGTTTCAAAACTGGCAGCCCTTGTCCATAACGGCGGATAACCATGTTGCTGAATAACCAGGTTCAGGTCCTGATCAAGTGACGCCAGCTGATCACAAAGCGCTATAAAATTCTTTTCTGAAAAAGATTCCATTATACAAAGGCAATAAAAAAGCAATCAGCCCTGGCTTACCAGGGCTGATTTATGATTGTAAAAATTAAACAATTGATATTTCCATTTCCTGAAAAAAGTACGGGAACAAAGCAAGTCTACACTTTTGCTCTGAATTTTTCGATGGCTTTTTTGGTAAAAGATCCCAGGGCCAGTTTACCACTAATGGCGGCCCTTTCTCTTAACAGCTCATCCCAGTGTTCCGTTCCGTGCCATAACATTTTTTTCATTTCCGCCATGGCGTCCGGGCTATTATGCGAAAGGTGATTGGCAAGCCGGAAAATAGATTCATCCATATTTTCTACAGTTTCATGCACTTCTGCAAACATGCCTTTTCTTTTTGCCCAGTCACTGTTACGCCACATGGTGGCATCTATGGAAAGGGCGCTGAATGCGGCTGTTCCGATTTTACGCTCAACTGCAGGACCTATTACAAAAGGTCCTATGCCCATTTCCAGCTCACTTAATTTTATGTCTGCATGTGCGGTAGCAATGGCGTAATCCACCGCTGCGGTTATTCCTACGCCCCCGCCCACACATTTTCCATGTATGCGGCCAATTACAAATTTGCTGCTTTTTCGAATGGCGTTAATTACGTTTGCAAAGCCCATGAAAAACTGGGTTGCTTCAGCTTCTGTTTTCATGTCGGCCAGTTCATCAAAACTTGCCCCCGCACAAAAAGATTTATCCCCACCACTTTTTAAAATAATCACTTTTGTTTCAGCATGCGATCCTGCAAAATGAATTTCTTTCGCCAGGGCTTCTACATTTTTATTGGGTAAAGAATTGCCTTTGGGATGAAAAAATTCAATTGTTGTAATGCCCTGGTGGGTTTCTGTTTGTACATACCCTTCTTTTAGTTCCTGTAACATGGATTTTATTTTTTAGGTTGTCAGTTTTAACTACTGATTATCATCAATATTGTTGCCAATCACAATTATGTCTTCATTGCACTTACGGCAGCTATTTCGCAGGAGATTGTGGTGACACTGGCAAACAAATATGCTGATATAATTGCCCGGCTGTAATGATGGTATCAATCGTTTCGGATATAAATCTACAACCAAAAGCGGTTTGGATAATGTAAATTCAAATAATAAATAACAGTCTTGAATATGGAAGAAACAAAACCATGGTAATAGAAAAAGCTGACTGCATTACAAAAGGAAGCAGTCATTGAAAGCTGTTATTGCTTTTTAGATGATTTATTCCATTCAGGATAACAAAAAAAACGCAAGCCATAGAGCTTGCGTTTTTTAATATCATCAAAATAGATGTTCTGATGCAACTATCTGTAATCAGTCTAACCTCGAATCAATTTCAGTACACAATACTTCAAAAATGTGTTCTACTCCTCCTTCTCCTTTTATCAATACTACTTTATTAAATCTCCTGTAATAATCAGCCACAGCAGCGGTTTTACTGTTGTATTCAGCAATTCTTGCCCTTATTACCGTTTCGTTATTATCGTCACTTCTTCCACTTGTCTCTCCTCTTTTTACAAGGCGTTTTACCAATTCTTCTTCACTAACTTCAAGCGCCAGCATCACTGCAATCGACGTCTTTTTAAGATCCAGCAATTTGTCGAGCGCTTCTGCCTGTTTGTCGGTGCGGGGAAACCCATCAAATAAAAATCCTTTTGACTGCGGGTTATTGTCGAGCGCAGAACTGATCATTCCTATTACTACTTCATCCGGCACCAGCTGGCCTTTATCCATTATTTTTTTGGCTTCCATACCAAGTGGTGTTTGCTGGCTTATTTCTCCCCTCAATAAATCTCCTGTGCTGAGATGTTTTAAACCGTACCTGGCAATTAGTTTTTCACTTTGAGTACCCTTTCCACTTCCGGGAGGACCAAATAGTATAAGATTGAACATATATATCTACGAAGCTTGCGTGAATGACAAATATAATATAGGATGTTTAAAAACTGTTTAACATTTTAAATTAACTGTTGAAAATCATCAATAATTGTACAAATAGCATTTAAGTTTATCAATGAATAACATGCATCAGAAACGCCCGATCGCTGCTATACTAATTCTTTCACTACATTATAAATCACCTTCGGCTTGCCTAATGTATAATAATGTAACACCGGTACACCAGATTGCTTTAGTTCTTTCGATTGCTGTATAAGCCATTCAGTACCGATCTTTTCAACCTCTTCATCCGTTTTGGCCGCTGTAATGGCATTGGATAATACGGTTGGTATATCTACGTGAAATACTTTTGGTAAAATAGTCAGCTGCTTTTTATTGGTAATGGGTTTAAGACCTGGTATGATAGGTACATGAATGCCCATATCCCTGCAATTCTGCACAAAATCAAAAAATTTCTGGTTATTAAAAAACATCTGCGTCATAATATAGTCCGCGCCGGCATCAACTTTTTCTTTTAAATGCATCAGGTCGGTTTCTAAATTAGGTGCCTCAAAGTGTTTTTCCGGATACCCTGCGGTGCCGATACAAAAATCAGGCTTGCCACCATTTTTGATGTCTTCTTCCTGGTAAATGCCGTTTTTTAAATTGACAACCTGCCTTAAAAGGTCCACTGCATAAGCATTTCCATCGGGTTCTGGTTCAAAATTGGCTTCATTTTTAGCCGCATCGCCTCTTAACACCAATACATTATCAATACCTAAAAAGTTAAGATCAATCAGTGCATCTTCAGTATCTCTTTTACTAAACCCGCCGCAAATTAAATGCGGTACGGTATCAATATTATAATGATTTTTTAATGCCGCACAAATAGCTACTGTACCAGGCCGCTTGCGCACTTCTACCTTTTCAAAGGTACCGTCAGCCTTTTTCTTAAACATAGTTTCGCTGCGGTGATAGGTAACATTTATAAACGATGGCTTAAACTCCATTAAAGGATCTAAGTGATTGTAGATGGACTGGATGGTTTTACCCTTTAACGGCGGTAAAATTTCGAAAGACACAAGCGTTTTGGTAGCCTGTTCAATGTGTTCTGTAATTTTCATGATCTCAAAATATCTGCAAACATAGTTAAGTAGCAATAAAGCACAAACTGCTGTTAAATATAAATGACCTGTAGCCCTTATAGCGGTTTACATTATTTTTGTGGCAAATCGATCATTTTGAGTTTAACTATTTACACTAAAAACCTGGTAAAGATTTATGGCAGCCGTACGGTTGTTGACAATGTAAGCTTCAATGTACAACAAGGTGAAATTGTTGGCTTGCTGGGCCCTAACGGGGCAGGTAAAACCACATCGTTTTACCAGGTGGTGGGATTGATTAAACCGGATGAAGGGGAAGTTTTTTTAAACGACATCAACATAACAAAACTGCCCATGTATAAAAGGGCCAAGATGGGTATTGGCTATTTGCCGCAGGAAGCAAGCATTTTCAGAAAGTTAAGTGTAGAAGACAACCTGAAAGCTGTGCTGGAAATGACGAAGCTTACCAAGCTGGAACAACGGGACAAACTGGAATCACTGCTGGATGAATTTCGTTTGCAGCTGGTAAGAAAAAACAATGGTGATACGTTAAGTGGCG
Source organism: Ferruginibacter sp. (assembly GCF_028288465.1). Lineage (GTDB taxonomy): Bacteria > Bacteroidota > Bacteroidia > Chitinophagales > Chitinophagaceae > Ferruginibacter. The sequence continues at coordinate 10,560 of NZ_JAQBNR010000047.1, forward strand.
GCGAAAGAAGAAGGACTGAAATAGCAAGGGCGCTGGCGGTTGACCCTAAATTTATTTTACTGGATGAACCGTTTGCAGGCGTTGACCCTATTGCCGTAGAAGATATACAAACCATAGTTGCCCGCTTAAAATTCAGGAATATTGGCATCCTGATTACAGATCATAACGTAAACGAAACGCTTTCTATTTGCGACAGGGCTTACCTGCTGATTGATGGTAAAATATTTAAACACGGTACCGCTGAAGAACTGGCCGGTGATGAGCAGGTAAGAAGATTATACCTCGGTAAAAACTTTGAATTAAAAAGAAAAGATTATTTACACGAAGAAGCAAAAAACGAAAACACGATGGACACTTCCAGAGGTATTCCCGAAATATTGGATGGATTTTAATTTGCGGGATTCTGTAAAGAACCACATGCCTATTTGTAAAGCCGGATATTAATTTTAAAACAAGATCAGCAATTTTATAAAGCTTTTATTTTCTCCCAAACTTTTTCCGCTACAGGAATTCCTTTTTCCAGATTTTCTTTACGGGTTATCATTACACGCTCGCCGGGATAAATGATTTTTTTGCCCGGCTCCACTGGCACGGACTGGTGATAATCGGCAATGATTTGCTGCAACAGTAAATCGATGGATCTAAAATTATTCAGTGCTTTTAAATCAATGGCGATAAAAATTTGCGAAAGTCCGGTTTCCATTGCTTGTTTGCTGATGTCTTTTACCGCATTGCCTGCGGATAACAAAGCAGCCAGCATATCAAGTAAAAGAGATAATCCTGCACCTTTCCAATATCCCATCGGCAAGCCTTTTTTTGATTGCATTATCACCTGCGGATCATGGGTAACATTGCCTTCCAAATCGTATCCTCCGGCTACCGCCAGTTGTTCATTTTTTAATGAGGCCATTTCAATTGCGCCGAAAGAATACTGCGACATGGCCATGTCAAGCACAATCCCTTCCCCTGCATAAGGAATCGCTATCACCAGTGGGTTATTGCCTAACCTGTTATCATTTGCATTCCATGCCGGCATATTGGCAATGGTATTTGACCAGCCGATAAAAACAAACCCCTCCTTTGCTGCTTTCCAGCCATACAAGCCGCCCCGCATCCAGTGATTGGTATTGCCAAGCGCTACACAGCCGATGCCATTTTTGCCTGCAAGCACCATGGCTCTTTCAGTCGCCTGCAATGCATTCAGCGGTCCTGGCCCCAGGTTACCATTCCATTGTTCAATACCGCCAAAGCCGGAAACGTTGACTGGTTCAGCATTTGGCAACACACCGCCGGATTTTACATACTCAATAAATTTAGGAAATCGGTTTACACCGTGCGAATACACGCCGTCAATGCTATTGGTTGTAAAAACTTCTGCACATGCGGTTGCTTTTTCTTTTGTAAATCCGTTTGCCAACAGAATGCGTAGAAATTCTGCAGTTAATGCTATTGGCTGTAATCTGATAAATACCGGTGTATCTGTTTTCATACATTCGTTTTTTAAATAAGTAATGGCCGGTGTTCCTACCGGCCATTACTAAAATAATTCAATTTATTAATAGCCGAATATCTCTTCCAGGCTTAGTTTTTTTACTTCGCCATATTTTGACATATCTGCATCGCTTACTTTTTTATCAGATGCTACCACGCAATACGTGTAAGGTTTGTTGGCAACATAACTGCTGTGAAATTTTTTCAGTTCGTCATATCCAATTCCATCAACAGCCTCATAGGTTTTCTTGCGGATATCATAGTCGAGCCCTTTGCGTTGCGCCGCTAAATAATTATAGATAATTCCATCCTGGGTAATACGGCCTGTTTCAATATCTTTTTTAATGCCTGCTTTGGCCACCTTGATGTTCTCTACCACATTCGGCAGATCATTCAGCAACTCATTCATGGCAACAATTGATTCATTAAATTTATCCGCCTGGCAGCCCACGTAAGCGAGGGTATAAAAAGGATCTTCCTTTTTATCTGGTATCGCATAAAATGCAAAAGTGGAGTAAGCCAGGGCCTTTGATTCACGAATGGTTTGAAATACCAGGGCGGCCATTCCACCACCAAAATAATTATTAAAAATATCAACCACCGGTTCTTCGTCGGCATTGTAAGTATTGGTGTTGCGTACCCACCGGATTTCAGATTGAACCATGTTATAGTCGGCAAACAACACCTGGTTTTTGGTTTGTGTTGCATTGGTAAATTTCACTTTTTCAGGAGCTGCTTTAAATGCAACCGGTATAACATGCAATTGCTTTAAACCTGCAGTTAAAGGAGCCAGCAACTGCGGACCATAATAAATAATTTTGTGCGAATAACTGTTTAAATCATGCAGCATATCCACCAGTTCTGCAGAAGTTGTATTTTTTAAATCTGCTTCGCTCAGAGAGTAATTAAATGGATTAGTGGCACCGTAGCGTGCGTATGCAACGAGCCCACTCATAATGGCTCCCTTGTTCAGCTTGGCATCCGATCTTGATTTTAAAATGCGGGCCTTCAAAGCTGCCAAAGCTGTTTCATCCGGCTGGCAGTTTTTTAGCAAGCTTTCAAAAAGCGTTACGGCTTTGGTAAAATTTTCCTGCAGGCCTTCAATACTTACTGTAGTAAATTCAGCGCCCGCGCTGACAGAAAAACTACACGCAATTTTATAAAATTCTTTCGTGATGTCTTCCGCACTCATCTTACCAGTTCCTAAAAATTGCAGGTATTGTGCTGCCAGTCCCAATTTTTTATTGTTCCAGGTGCCCATATCAAACCTATACTGCATCCTGAAAATTGCATTGTCTTTATTCTGAACATACAACACTTCTGCAGGTCCCAGTTTGCCTTTTTGCAGATCTTTTGTGTAATCAAGAAAAACAGGTTTCAGCGGTGCGGCAGGCATGCTGTTAACGGCTTTTACAAAAGGAGATTGTGAATCCCGGTTGGTTTCAACTGGTGTGATAGCCGGCTTATCAACCTTTACTATATTTTTATCTTCTCCTTTGCGTTTAAAAATCACGATATAATTTTCCTGGAAATATTTGTTGGCAAAAGCTACTATATCTTTTTTAGTCAATTTAGATAATTGATCTGTGTAGGCTACCTGGTCTTTCCAGTCCAGTTCAGAAGTAAATGCATCCATTAAATCGCTCGCCCTTGAATCGTAAGACTCTGTTGCCAGGATTTTAATTTTCTTTTGATTGTTAATGATGGATGTAATGAGGCCATCATCAAAGTTGCCTTTTTTAAGTTTATCAATTTCTCCCAGCATCAAAGCTTTCACATCTTCCAGCGACTGCCCTTGTGTTGGTGTTCCCTGCATAAATAATACGCCATAATCAATCAATGTAAATGCGGATGCAGATGCCCTTAATAATTTTTGCTTTTTTACAAGGTTCAAATCCATCAACCCCGCTTTACCATTTGTAAGTATCTGCCCCACCAAATCTGCTAGCAGCACATCTTTCGATTTGTTGCCCGGCAAACGGTAGCCAATTGAAATACTCTCAGCATCTGGTCCAACAACTTCTTCCGTAACGGGTGCCGTAATAGGCTGCTCCGGATCGAACTTGTAGGGCGGCACAGGTTTATTTTGCATATAGGCAAAAGCCTTATCAATTTTTTTAATCATGACATCGGCGTCAAAATCGCCCGACATAATTACGCCCATATTATTGGGTACATAATAAGTGTTGAAATATTTCCTGATTTCCAGCAGTGATGGATTCTTTAAGTGTTCAATTGTTCCGATGGTAGTCTGTCTGCCGTAATTGTTATTCTTAAACAAGCCGGAAAATAATTTCTCCCGTACCTTCCTGGCATCATTGTCTAAAGTGCGGTTTTTTTCCTCGTATACTGCTTCCAGTTCGGTATGAAATATCCTGAACTGGGGGTTGCGAAAACGTTCGCCTTGTACTGCCAGGTATTTATCAACTGCGTTGGACGGTACATCATCTGTGTAAACGGTTTGTTCAAAAGAGGTAAAGGCATTGGTGCCCTGCGCCCCCATGGACGACATCATTTTGTCGTATTCATTGGCTATAGCAAAACTGGCAGCCTTACCCGAAACGGAATCAATGCTATGATAAATACTTCTGCGTAAAGCGGTATCTGCTGTATGATTGTACTGCTCATACAAATCGTCTATCTTATCCAATTCCGGTTTTTCTTTTGCCCAATCCAGCGAACCGAATTTATCAGTGCCTTTAAAGAGCATATGCTCCAGGTAATGCGCTAACCCGGTATGATCAGCGGGATCAGTTTTACTGCCTGCTTTTGTGGCGATGTAACACTGTATCCTGGGGTCTTTTGCGGTGGGACTTAAGATAACGGTAAGTCCGTTTTTGAGTTTGTAAAACCTGGCCTTTGCCGGATCGCCAGTTACGTATTTATAAGTGTACCCGTTGCTGGTGGCTTGTTTCCACTCATGACCAGCAGTTTGAGAAAAGAGGGTGTTGCCCGTAAACAACAATAATAAAATCAACACATTTTTGATGCTTTGCATAAAGAACATTTAATAATAGAAGGTGAATTCTAAAAATACATTATAAACCGCATACAGAAATACCATTCAAAACATTCTTATTTTTACCTCCAAAACACTAAGCAAATGAAACTGCTGATTAAAATATTGCTGCGCACATTGCTGACAATATTTATTCTTGTTAATATCATTACTGCGTTTCACGCCTATAAGTTTACTCATTTTTATAATGCAGCAGATGTTGCCGTAAAGCAACAAAAAACAGGGTGGGATAAAACAGAAGATATTTTGTTCGGGATTAATGTGGCCAAAAAGCCAGATTCTATCACAAACACAGTAGCATCGCAGACAATATATCTTTATACAAAAGACAGTATACAACTGGAAGGCTGGTGGATCAAAACCACGGACACCGCCAAAGGCACGGTTATTTTATTTCATGGCCACGGAAGCACCAAGGCCGGAATTTTGCTGGAATCAGAAGAGTTTAGAAAAATGGGATACAATACGCTGCTGATGGATTTCAGGGCGCACGGCAACAGCGGCGGCAACACTACTACTATCGGGTATTATGAAGCTGAAGATGTGCAGCTTGCCTACGATTTTATAAAAAACAAGGGAGAGAAAAATATCGTGCTATGGGGAATATCCATGGGTGCAGCCGCTGTTTCAAAAGCCATCAATGACTATAATTTGCCGGCGAACAAGATTATACTGGAAATGCCCTTTGGCAGCATTTTACAAGCTGCTGAAGGCAGAATAAAAATGATGCAGTTACCACCGGAACCGCTGGCTGCCTTCATTACTTTTTGGGGTGGTACCGAACATGGTTTCTGGGCCTTTGGTATGAAACCAGCCGAGTTTGTAAAAAAAATAAACTGCCCGGTTTTACTGCAGTGGGGCCGCAAGGATCCGCGTGTTACACAGGCTGAAACGGATTTGATTTACGCTAACATAGTTGCCCCCAAAAAGTTGGTTGTATACGATAATGCAGGCCATGAATCTTTATGTGAAAAAGAAAATGCAAAATGGCTGAGTGAAGTGCAAGACTTTCTTAAAAACTAACTACCGCATGCATCCGCAAAATATTGCTATTATAGATTATACCTACTCGCTTCCCGAAGAAAAAATTGCCGCATTTCCGCTTGCAGACAGAGATGCATCCAAATTACTGGTGTATAAAAACGGCAATATGCAGCAGCATCTTTATAAAAATATTGCTGACTATTTACCTGCTGAAAGCTTGCTTGTTTTCAATAATACCAAGGTAATTCCAGCCAGGATCTTATTTCAAAAATCAACCGGTGGCGTCATCGAAATCTTTTGCCTGGAACCTTATGAAGCCAATAAGGATTACACCAGCATCATGAGTAAAAAAGGAAGCGTGCGCTGGAAATGCATGATAGGGGGAGCAGGTAAATGGAAACAGGGATCATTGATAAAA
>NZ_JAQBNR010000052.1 GCF_028288465.1 Ferruginibacter sp.
GGCCTCGGCGGCCGGCTGGATAGCACCAATATTATCACACCCATCCTGTCCATCATTACCAATATCGGTTATGATCACATGAATATATTGGGCGACACGCTTGAAAAAATTGGGGCTGAAAAGGCAGGCATAATCAAGCCAAACATTCCGGTAGTAATCGGCGAATGGATCCCGGAAACAAAAGCCGTTTTTGACAATAAAGCCGCCCAATGCAATGCGCCCATTTATTTTGCACAGGATAAATATAATGTAGGTGATATAACAGTAACTGCACAAACATTGCAATGCACAGTTACCGATATTACCAACGATGTAAAAGAAAATTTTACGCTCGACCTGAATGGTATTTATCAATCGAAAAACCTTGCCACTGTTTTGTGTGCCGAAGGTATTTTAACGACACTCGGATTTACAATAACAGAAGCAGCAGAAAAATATGCGTTGGCCAATACAAAGTTAATTACAGGTCTGCATGGCCGCTGGGATGTAATCGGCCAAAACCCAATGCTGGTGATGGATGTGGCCCACAATGAAGACGGAATAAAGCAAGTGCTGGAGCAAATAAAATGGATTGGCAAAAATGATACTTCGGTAAAGCGGACCATTCATTTTATTATGGGAATGGTGAAAGACAAAGAGGTAAGCAAAGTGTTATCGCTGCTGCCTTCAACTGCACGTTACTATTTTACCAATGCGCATATACCAAGGGCACTGCCGGCTGCAGAACTGCAGTCAAAAGCTGCCACTGCGGGTTTAGAAGGAAATTGCTTTGATGATGTAAATGATGCCATACACAGTGCAAAAAATGCTGCTGGTAAAGACGATGTTATTATTGTTTGTGGCAGTGTTTTTTTGGTGGGGGAAGTAAAATAATTTGCTTCAAAACTAACAACTTCGTTAAACTGATATACTGCAATTTGGAAAGCAATGCTGCCTGGAAATATGCAGTAAAAGAGTGCGACGCCAATTCCGTTGTTCAAAGCTTCCTGGCCCGGGCAAAAATACTTTCAAATGGCTTCTAAAAAAATGTCCTTGTGCCCGAAAAATTTTCCCTGAATTCTTTTGGTGTACAGTTTTTTTTCTTTTTAAATAAGCGGTTAAAATTGGAGATATTATTAAAACCGCAACTGTAACTTACTTCGGCGATGGAGTTGGTCGTGTCAATCAAAATACGGCTGGCATGGCCCAGCCTGATTTCATTCAAGCTGTCGATAAACGTAATGCCCGTGCGCTTTTTTATAAACCGGCTAAAGGAAACATCCGTCATATTTACCAGCTTGGCAATATCGCCGAGCGTGATTGGCTTGTCGTAGTTTTTATTCATGTATTCAAAAGCCTTTTCAATTCGGCGGCTGTTGAAATTAAACTGAAACTCGTTGTTGAATGTGGCTTCCGACAGGGTTCTGATATTACGCGAGGTCGAAAGATCATGCAGGATGTTAATCAGCGACATCACAGAATCAAAACCACTTTTTTGGTGCAGCGAAACTATCCGGGGCGCAATGGCATTCGCTGTTTCTTTGGAAAATAAAATGCCTTTGGCCGATTGATCAAACAGTTTACGGATGAAACTTAACTGGTTGCGGCGAAGGAATTTTTCGTCAAAAAGATCTTTGTGAAACTGTATGGTCACTTCCTTTATGTCGGTGCTTTCGCACTGGGCAGTAAACCAGGCGTGCGATAAGTTAGGGCCAACCAATACCAGCTCAACGTCGTCAATCAGCTCAATGTGATCGCCCACGATCCGTTTGGCACCCTTCGCGTTGATGATGAGGTTCAGTTCAAATTCCTCGTGATAGTGAAGTGGAAAATTAAACTCTTTTTTTACCCTGCTAAAAATAGTGAAGCAGTCATTTTGCGTTAAAGGTGTAATTTCTCTAACTATATTTTTATGCATTTTTTATATGACAACTTTAATGGAAAATCGTTTACAGCTAAGTGAAAATACAAAATAATAACTAAAATAGTACCAGCGCTTTTTTGCCAAATCAACCCAATTTATATCAATAAAACTACTTTAAAAGAGGAAAGACTTTGTCGTAAAAGTTTACCTCAAATCAAATTAAATCAATGATAAGATAAGATAGTATTAGCAAACAGGCAAGTATTCTCATTAATTTTGTTGCCATCGTATTTAACCCGTTTACAAAAATTTATCCCGGCATTTTTAATGTACTTGTTATCTTTTACTTATCACCTGCTAAAATCGCCGTTTTGAAAAAAGGTATTGTTTGTTTTTGTTTAGCTGGCGCAATGTTGTTAAGGTTATCAGTGTTTGCCCAAACAGCAGATAAGCAGGCAACCAAAGAAACAAAACTGTTGTTTGTCAATTTACAAAAGCAAAAAAACAACGGCATTATGTTTGGTCACCAGGATGACCTGGCATATGGTGTAGGATGGAAATACCAGCCAGGCCGTAGCGATGTAAAGGAAAGTTCAGAACAATACCCAGCAGTGTACGGATGGGAACTCGGAAGGCTTGAATTGGATGCACCCGTAAATTTAGATGGGGTGCCATTTAAGAAAATGAAAGGGTACATAAGAGAGGTCTATAAAAAGGGTAGCGTAATAACCATCAGCTGGCATGTAAACAATCCGTTAACCGGTAAAACGGCCTGGGATCCTGCACCCGGCACTGTTGCAGCCATTTTGCCCGGTGGCGAAAAAAATCAATTGTATACAACATGGCTGGATAAAGTAGCCGCTTTTATGCTGGATTTGAAAGGGCCAAAAGGAGAATTAATTCCCGTGATATTTCGCCCGTTTCACGAACTGAATGGCAGTTGGTTTTGGTGGGGTAAAAGCCATTGTACGCCGGATCAACTGAAACAATTGTACCGTTTTACAGAGACCTATTTACGTGATAAAAAAAATGTACACAACCTGCTGTACGCTTATAATACAGACCGTTTTGCAACGGAAGAGGAATACCTTGAACGATACCCTGGCGACGATTTTGTTGACGTGATCGGCTTTGATATTTATCAGAAAGGTGACATTTTAGCGAATGACCCGTTTATTGCTGAAACAGACAGGAGTTTGACTATGCTTGAAAAAATAGCGGCCGCCAAAACTAAAATTCCGGCGCTTACTGAGTTTGGATACAATGCCGTTCCCGATGCAGCATGGTGGACGAATGTTTTTGCCCGGGCATTGAAAAATCACGCCATCGCCTATGCATTGGCCTGGAGAAATGCTGGACAAAAGTCGGCGGAGGAAACAGAGTTTTATGTGCCTTACAAAGGCCAGTTATCTGCCACTGATTTTAAACGGTTGGCTTTGATGAACCAGTTCATTTTTGAAAACAAGGCAAGAAAGAACAAACTATATCAACAGTAGCAATCCCGGTTTCATTTAATAAATATTTACTCATTATAAACATTTCAACAATATTTTGCAACCTGATATTGTTCAATAAAGCCATATGCACCGCCAATTTAATACCAGACTACAACAGTTATTGCAGGCCCACCAACTGTTGCTAACAAAACCTAACACAAAACTTACAGGGGGCAACGGGGTATTCGATCGCTACGAAAATACAATACTCTCTGCAGCCCATACACCTGTTTTTTGGCGGTACGATTTAAATGCAACTACTAATCCTTACCTGATGGAACGCTTTGGTATTAACGCCACTTTTAATGCCGGTGCCATCAAATGGAACGGGAAATATGTATTGATAGCAAGGGTAGAAGGTGCCGACAGGAAATCATTTTTTGCGGTTGCAGAAAGCGCCAATGGCATTGATAATTTTACGTTTTGGGAATATCCTGTTAATATGCCGGAAACGGCCGTGCCGGATACTAACATTTATGATATGCGCCTTATTGCACATGAAGACGGCTGGATTTATGGTCTCTTTTGTACAGAAAGAAAGGATCCCAACGCTGCACCGGGTGATCAGTCTGCGGCTATTGCACAATGCGGCATTGCCCGTACAAAAGACCTCCTGAAATGGGACCGTTTGCCCGATCTGATAACACCTTCTGCGCAGCAAAGAAATGTAGTGTTGCATCCTGAATTTGTGCAGGGGCAATACGCCTTTTACACAAGACCACAGGATAGTTTTATTGAGGCAGGTGAGGGTGGTGGTATAGGTTTTGGCCTGGCACCGGATATCACCAATGCGGTAATCAAAAAAGAAACGGTGATCGATCCCCGGGTATACCATTCAATTTTTGAAATGAAAAACGGGCTTGGACCGGCGCCGATTAAAACCAGCAGCGGCTGGCTGCACCTGGCGCATGGTGTACGCAATACTGCAGCCGGACTGCGTTACACGTTGTACATGTTTATGACCGACTTGCATGATATCACCAAAGTAATCTACAAACCGGGCGGTTATTTTTTAGCGCCGGAAGGCGATGAGCGTACGGGTGATGTGAGCAATGTAGTGTTCAGCAATGGCTGGATTGCAGACGAAAACGGAACTGTTTTTATATACTATGCTTCTTCAGACAGCAGGATGCATGTGGCCACATCTACTGTTGAACAGCTGGTGGATTATGTTACCCATACATCGCCGGATGGCTGGTGTTCAGCGGCTTCGGTAAGTCTGATCAATAAGATTATTGACGCCAACAAAGCTGTTAAATCAGATGGTAAACTGCATTTGCAAGTTGCGGAATAATTTTTTAGTAAAGGCAGTTGCAGGTGTTCGGCAATGCTGCTTCAGTAAATAATTTTGTGTTGCTGACATTTCTTTTAAAATACATTTCATACGATGATGACCCATTTGCTGCAACGATACAGCAGCGAACTGCAAAAGGAATTAAGTGAGATTTTAAAGTATTGGATGCAATACGCTCCGGATGAAAAGCATGGCGGCTTTTATGGAAAAATTGATCATGCCAATACCATAGATGAAACAGCACCCAGGGGCGCTGTATTAAATGCAAGAATTTTATGGTCATTCGCTGCTGCATACAATTGTACAGGCAATGTGCAATATCTCCCGCTGGCACACCGGGCGTATAAATACATCAATCAATATTTTATTGATACAGCAGCAGGCGGTACTTTTTGGTCTGTCAATTTTAAAGGCGAACCGGCTGATACAAAAAAACAGGTGTATGCCATTGCTTTTTTATTATATGCTTACAGCGAATATTACCAAAGTACGCAACTGGAAGATGCTAAAAGAAGGGCCATAGGGTTGTATCATCTAATAGAGCAGCATAGTTTTGATAGCCATCAAACCGGTTACCTGGAAGCCTTTACCCGTGACTGGCAACCAATCGGTGACTTGCGTTTGAGCAGCAAGGATGCCAACGAAAAAAAGACCATGAACACGCACCTGCATATATTGGAAGCGTATACCAATTTATACCGCATCTGGCCAGATGAAAAACTACACCGGAGCATTGTACTATTGATTAATAATTTCACAAGTCACATTATTGATAAAAATACCTGGCATCTCAATTTATTTTTTAATGAAACCTGGCAGGTAAAGAGTCATATTATTTCTTACGGACATGATATTGAAGCCGCCTGGTTATTACTGGAAGCTGCAGCAGTAACAGGAGATGCATCATTGATAGAAGATTTAAAAGAAATCGCTGTTAACATAGCCAATGCGGCCATTGAGGGCCTTGATACAGATGGAGGAATGTGGTATGAAAAAGACGGCGATCACCTGGTAAAGGAAAAGCATTGGTGGCCGCAGGCAGAAGCGATGATTGGTTTTTACAACACCTGGCAGATTACCGGAAACCAGCAGTATTTACAGCACTCTGTTGACAGCTGGGAGTTTATAAAAAAGTCAATTAAGGCAACAAATGGCGAATGGATTTGGGGGTTGGATGAGCACAATCAGCCGATGCAGAAAGAGGATAAAGTGGGTTTATGGAAATGCCCGTATCATAACAGCCGGGCCTGCATGGAAGTGATAAGAAGAATCAATACGGACCTGTAATTTTGTGATGAATATCGCCAGCTGTTTATGATAAAAGATTACTTTTAAAGGCAGTTGCGGCGGATTCGCATTGTCTTCGCTAAAACTTGGTAGCTGCAGCCTTAAATCTGGAAAATGAAAATAATATTCTTCGGCGATTCTATAACAAAAGCAGGTACACTGAACAAAGGCTATATTGACCTGTTGCAAAATAAAATTAATACAGGCGGGAATGCGGTTGAAATGATTGGTGCTGGAATCAACGGTAACAAAGTCTACGATTTGTATCTTCGGCTGGAGGCTGATGTAATTGATTTCAATCCGGATATTGTCGTTATTTATGTTGGGATCAACGATGTGTGGCATAAGATGGCAGGTGTAGGAACAGAGATTGAAAAATTTGAGGAATTTTACCGGGCCATTATAAAAAAATTGCAGTCAAAAAACATCCGTGTTGTTCTTTGTACAACTTCGGTGATTGGCGAAAAGCAAAAAAATACCCAGGATGCAGACCTGGATGAATATTCAGCAGTAGTGACCAATTTGGCAAAACAACTTAAGTGCCCGCTGGTAGATTTGCGTTCTGCTTTTAAAAATTATGAGCGATCATATAATTCAAAAAACAAAACCGCTGGGATATTAACGACTGACGGCGTGCATTTAAATGATAAAGGCAATCAGCTGGTGGCGGAGGAGATGTTTAAAATTTTGATGCCAGTGGGTTTGGGTTAATGAAAAACCAAGTAAAAAATCAAAATTAAAAATTCAGGTATCACGAATAGAAGGAGATAACAAACTGATAAAGCAGCTTCGTCTCGAAAGACATCAGACATCAAAAAATCAGACATCAAATTATGAAACGACTATCCATTGCAATTATCTTTTTAATCAGCATTACCCGCGTTGTTGCGCAGCCTGTCAAAATACACGGCCAGTTAAAAGTAGAAGGCACGCAACTGGTAGATCAAAACAACCAGCCGGTAGTATTGAACGGCATGAGTTTTGGCTGGAGTTGTTTTCATCCGCGGTTTTATACCGCTTCTGCGGTAAGGTGGTTATACAAAGACTGGAAGTGCAGTGTTGTTAGGGCAGCACTCGGAGTTGAGCCAGAAAAGGGTTATTTGAAGGATTCAGCTACGCAAAAAAAATTGATTAAGACTGTAGTTGACCAGGCGATCATTGATGGCATATATGTAATTATAGACTGGCACAGCCACAACATCAATCAAAAGGAAGCCAATGAATTTTTTAAAGAGATGGCTACTACTTATGGAAAGTATCCCAACATAATTTATGAACTGTTCAACGAGCCCGATTATGAAACCTGGCCCGAAGTAAAAAAATATTCCACTGAATTAATTACCACCATCCGCGCCATTGACAGCAACAATGTTATTTTGGTTGGCAGTCCGCATTGGGATCAGGATGTTAATCTGCCTGCAGAGGACCCTATCGCAGGCTTCAAAAACCTGATGTATTCATTGCATTTTTATGCAGGTACGCACAAGCAAATTTTACGCGATAAGGCAGATGCGGCAATTGCAAAAGGCCTGCCCATTTTTGTTTCAGAATCAGCAGGCATGCAGGCTACAGGCAATGGCCCGATTGATTATGATGAATGGAATAAATGGATCAAATGGATGGATGCAAGAAAATTAAGCTGGATCACCTGGTCAGTTTCGGATAAAGATGAAACCTGTTCAGTACTCAATAAAAGTGCATCTGATTTTGGCAACTGGAAAACAGATGACCTCAAAGAGTCGGGCATTAAAACACGGGAGTTGTTGCGAAGCAAGGCAGGGAAAAAATAACACCCACCAGAGGTGGGCCACCATTTTTTGGATGGCCCACCTGGTGAAGCCCAAGGGTCAATAATGTATGATGTACAAGAGTGCGACGCCACTGACGTACCACAAAGCTTCTTAGCCCGGCCAAAAAATAGCTTAAATTTTATAGTGCCATTATGAAACGGTTCTAAACATTCACAATCAATACGGGTATTTTTAATTCGTGCCGGACTGTATTAACCGTTTCGCCATAAATAAAATCTTTTAAACCGGTATGGCCGTGAGCTCCCACAACCAGCATATCTGCATTGATGTCTTTTACAATCCGTACGATTTCTTTGGACCTGTTTCTAAAACCAAGATAGCCTTCCGCGGAGTGGCCAAGGGTTTTTAAATAGTCCACATAAAAATCCATTCGTTCCTGATCCTTGCGTGTTTCGTAGTCATCACTTTCTTTACCCAACAGTTTTGCCGAGGCGCTTTCAACAATATGCACCAGCACATACCTGGTTTGTTGCTTTCCCTGGCCCAAAGCAAAGGCCAGTAGTTTTTCATCGTTTTCACTAAAATCAAGAGCGATGGCGATGCGGTTAAATTGAGGTATAACCAGTTCTTTAATCGTATTGATATCAGCATGCATTTGTATGGATGCTTTCTTTTTTCTTTTATCAAGCCAGGGGAAAATAATAATGTACAGCAATAGAAAAGTGAACAATAAACCAGCAAGCGAAAGGGCTGATTTGGCAATTAAACTGCCGGTTAAAAAAACGCCGGAAGCCTCGTTGATAATCATTTTTAAATTTAAAAAAACCAGTATCGCAGCGATGGCCCATGCAGCAATTTTTGTAATGGTATTGATAGAAAAATTACCCATTGTTTTTTTATCACTCACAAAATGAATCAACGGGATAATGGCAAAGCCCAATTGAATGCTTAAAATAACCTGGCTGAAAATGAGTAGTCCATCAGCATTGTCTTCACCATAAATAATAATGACCAGCAGGGCTGGTATAATGGCCAGCAGCCGGGTAATCAAACGGCGTACCCAGGGATTGACCCTTAGGCTTAAATAGCCTTCCATAATAATCTGGCCGGCAAGGGTACCGGTAACTGTACTGCTTTGGCCGGCGGCGATGAGGGCGATGGCAAATATTTTGGGTGCCAGGTTGCCTAAAAAGCCTGGCAGTAAGCGATGGGCTTCTTTTATTTCTGCCACGTGCGAATTGCCTGTTTTAAAAAACACGGTGGCCGCCAAAACAAGTATAGCAGCATTTACAAAAAATGCAAGGTTTAATGCAATGGTGGTATCAATGCGGTTAAATTTTAGCGCTTGTTTTATGCCTGCATCTGTGCGGTCAATTTTTCTGGTTTGTACCAATGCAGAGTGCAGGTATAAATTGTGCGGCATTACAGTAGCACCGATGATACCAATTGCAATATAAAGTGCTTCATCTGATAAAGCATGTGGTATAAAACCAAGCGCTACTTCTCCCAGGTCAGGTTTTGCAAAAATAATTTCAATCAAAAAAGAGATCGCTACTATTGCAACCAGCGTAATGATAAATGCCTCCATCTTCCGCATGCCGAGGCGTTGTAAAAATAACAGGAGGAACGTATCCAGTACAGTAATAGATACACCCCATACAAGCGGCAAACCGGTCAACAGTTGTATACCGATGGCCATACCGAGCACCTCTGCAAGGTCGCAGGCGGCGATGGCAATTTCTGCAAAAATGTATAGAATAAAATTAACCGCTTTCGGATAAGCTTCCCTGTTAGCCTGTGCCAGGTCGCGGCCGCGAACAATGCCCAACCTTGCAGATAGGCCCTGCAACAACAACGCCATCAGGTTACTCATCAATAACACCCAGATCAATGTATAACCAAACTTACTGCCACCTGCAAGATCGGTAGCCCAGTTGCCGGGGTCCATATAGCCGACACTGATAAGGTAGGCCGGCCCTAGGAAAGACAGGATTTTGCGGAAGCCTGTCTTTTTACCGGTAGTGGTATCAATACTTTGGTGCACTTCGCTGAGGGAAGTGTCTGTGTGAGAAAAATTAGTCATGGTGCACAAATATGTTTTTGGCCACCTGCTCGCTGATGACGCAGGGGTTTTGCTGAACAACTTTAATTTCTACTGAGCCGTCAAAGATGAAATGTTTGTTTACTTTTAAACTGGTGCCGATGCCGATATGGTAGTGCTTCAGCATTTCCAGCATTTCAGGGCTTTGGTTGCTTACGGAACTTACTACTACATTTTTTTTTACCGCAATATCTGCCAGGCTCAATTGCTTTATCACCGTGATTTTGCCATTGGTATCCGGTATCGGGTCGCCATGCGGATCTGTTTGCGGAAAGTTTAAAAAGGCATCCAGCTTTTTGATCAGTTCCATGCTGCTTACATGTTCCAGTTCTTCGGCAATGGCATGTACTTTATCCCATTCAAAACCCAGTTTGTTCACCAGGAAAAATTCCCACAAGCGGTGCCGGCGTACAATACCAAGGGCTATTTTGTTGCCCGTAGCATTCATTTTAAAGCCCCGGTA
>NZ_JAQBNR010000006.1 GCF_028288465.1 Ferruginibacter sp.
TAATTTTCCATGTGCGGACTCTTATCATACCATGCTGTACACAACATGCATGAAATATTTTTTTCAGCAGCCAGTTCTATAAAACTTTTTATAACACTGATGCAAGTAGAAGCCATGCCCTTATCCCGTTCATCCTGCTGAAACAACATGCCGCCTTCGGTGTTGGTGGCGGTGGCAATCATTGCTTTTAAGCCGTGTGTTTTATACCAGTCCAGCGCCAGGATGTTGCCGGGTTGTTTGGCCATGGAATAATTCCAGCGCATGTACACGCAGTTACCAGGAAAGTCTTTCTGCAGGCTGTCCAGTTTTGCAACACCTTTTTTCCAGGCTTCATTTGCCTGGGCTGAAGTTACCTCATCGTTCCAGGTACTTGTATACAAACCTGCTTCCTGTAGCGGCATATCATCCCAAAAAATCGGGATGCGGTTATTTTCTTTTGCAAACGCACATACTCTTTTAAGCCAGTGTAAATTCAGGGCCATCATACCTTCTTTATCTGCAGTAGGTTTGCATCTCGGGCACAAGCCGATGTTACCGATTTCATCGCCGCCTATGTGCAGGTATTTACTGCCCGGCGTTGCCTTAATGGCATCGCTGTATAAATCAAACAGCACTTTGTAGGTGCCTTCATCCATGGGGCAAAATGCCCAGTGGCTAAAAGGTAATTCCCGCAGCGATTTATATTCTTCATGTTTTAAAATAAAGGTAGCATGGCCCAAGCCCTGCACCAGCGGCGTTATTTCAATAAATCTTTCTTTGGCATATTTTGTAAGTGCGGCCATTTCATCAATGCTAATGGATTGCGGAGCGCCCACCAGGGGCTGCAACTGGTAACGCAGTTTATCTTCAAACTCAAATACCACCGCATTGATTTTATACCTTGCCAGCCGGTCAATACTTTCGTAATAATAATTCATATGGTCAAGGTGATGCTTAACATCAAAATGTACAGCACGGTAACTCAGCACAGGGTAATCTGTAATGATACAGGCAGGGATAGGCTTGTTGAAATCCCTGGCATCTTCCAGTAGTTGTTCCAGTGACTGACAGCCATAAAATATGCCGGCTTCACTTTTTGCGATGATTTCAACATTACTTGTGTGGATGGTGATCCGATATCCTTCATCCGATGGCATGGCGGCCAGGGTGGTATCGAGCCTGAGGGTAAGTACGCCTTTACCGGATGTGCGGGGTACTGTTGGTAGTTGTGAAAGTAGTTGGCCCAACACAGGCATGCTCATCCTGCCTTTGATGGTAATGGACTGCAGGGTACCAAACGAAAGCCCTGGTTGTTTTAGCAACTGCACACTTTTTGGCAAGGGTAAAATTTTAAATGGAGACGGCAATACATCCGCGTAACATGATGTACTGACAATAAATAAAATGCACGCCGCCAATAAAGAAATGAAACTTCTTTTCATAGTATTTTTTTACCAGTGAGCTACTAAAAAAAATAGCGCACTGCGATTTAGAACGAAGCAACAGGAATTTTCTATACAAAAAAAGTCGTGCACTGACGGTTGTTGTTGGTCGACCTTACCAAAAGCTAACGAGCTCAAAAAGGTCGATAACCTTAGTCCGTAGCACCAACCATTTTATATAGCATCCCATCTGCTTTTGTTAAGATGTACAATTCGCCCTGCATATCTCTTCCAAAATGAAGGTCGATGCGGTCGCTGCCACAAACTGATTTCAACGTTTCAGGCTTACCGTTAATGGTGATTTTCCATTCTTTAATGGTTGCCATTCTGCCTTGTTTCAAATCGGCTACATCCAAATAAAATAACCGGCCGGAAGGAATATCACCAAATAAAAATTTGCCTTTCAGTGCCGGGATGCTATTGCCCCAATACTCAAAGCCACCACTGATTGCCTTTCCTTCATCATGATCAAACTCGGCAACAGGGTAGGTGATTTTATACACGCTATCGTTTGCCGGAAGCGGGTACACATTGCCTAAATTATCCGTGAGTTCTGCCGATACAAAATTGCCTTCCCTGACCGGCCATCCATAATCATGGCCCGGTTGCACTTCGTAAAGCGATTCAATATTGGCCTGGCCGATATTGCTGGACAGCATAGTGCCTGATTTGGTCCAGGTGATGCGGTGCGGATTTCTAAAGCCCCAGGCATAGATTTCCTTCACCGCTTTATTGTTGCTGCTGTTTGCAAAAGGATTGGCTGACGGGATACCATATTGTCCATTGACGCTGTTTTTTCCCTTTGGATCAATGCGGATAATAGTGCCCCATATTTTTTCGATGCTGTGTTCCAGGAAAGCAAATCCAGCTTCGGCACTGCCACCATCGCCTACGCCAATGTACAATAAGCCGTAGTCTTTGTCACCCTTTTTAGCAAGCGGATTAAACGTGATTTCCTGTACGCCATGAATACCCGTCACCATATTTACCCGCAGCATTTCCCTGCTGGTACCTACAAAAGAATCGGCATTGGGCATTGTTGTTTTCCATTGTGTCAACACCCATTGCATGGTAACTTTGATGCTATCCGCATAACCAAAATCCGCTTTGCCTGAACCCGGGGCTTCTGTATGCGTAGTATATAATAACCCGTTGCTGGCGAATTCAGGGTGAAAGGCAAAGCTGCCGAATCCAGCTGCCAGTCCGGGTTTGTTGATGAATTTGGTTTTTAGTTTTGCTATATCCAGATAAATAATGGGTTTATCATTTTTCATTTTGTACAGCCTGCCCTGCAAGTCGTTGATAAATAAATTACCACTCACCGGCTGAAAGCCCAGCTTTGTAATCCTGGCCAGTGGCGGCTTATCGCTGGTAGCCGGAAATTGCGTAACCTGTTGCAGATTGACCACCAGGTTAGAAACAGCAATTTGTTCCGGAATGGGATTCGGTATGCCATTATTTTTTTTGCTTGCCTTGGAACTAATTGCTTTCTGTGCATGGATATAAGCAATCAGTTGATTGACTTCTCCATCCTGCAATGTGTCGAACGGCGGCATTACTGACTTTTTATATTTGGTAAATAACAGATTGGCTTGCTGATCGCCTGAGGCAATCATTTGCTGTGAATTTTTTATGAAGTGAAGCAACCAGTCGGGAGACAGCGCACCAGTAACGCCGCTCAGTTGCGGGCCGATGCCATCCTGTTTAAAATTGTGGCAACCACTGCAATTTTTGGTGAAAGAAGCTTCGCCTGCGGCGATGCTGACAGAATCTGTAGCAATGGTATTTTTGCCGCCACCGGGATTGCAACGGCTAAAGCAAAACAGCGATAACAGGGCTATAAAAGCAGAAGCATTTTTATTCATGTTTTTGAAGTTTACCGGGTGGGTCACTCCTCAAGAGTGGCTCACCCGGTGATTAGTATTGAATTTTTTTCACGGTGGACTGCCAATTATTTTTGCAAATGATTTTCGTATGAGACAGGCTCTTTTTTATTGACTGCCTTGTTGCTGGGTGACCCACCCTTACACTCTTTATATTGAAATGCTATTCACTTTGGGGTGAGCCACCCAAATGCACAGGCTTTGCGTTGAAAAGCTGTTCGCTTTGGGGTGACCCACCCTTACACTCTTGCATCGAAATGCTTTTCACTTTTGGGGTGAGCCAGTCGTGCAGCTATTTGCCAACATCTTTATAAAGTGCCGAGAGCCGGTGTGCATGTTCATCGTAGGCAGCTTCGAATAAAGAAGTGGCTTTCTCAGGTCCCACAATGGCGGAAGCTGTAAGTACAAAAGGCGGTTTGCCTGCTGCTGTTAAAAGCCTGGCCAGTTCTGCTTTGATGCAATTAATGATCATCACACCGCCTACTGTAGAACCCGGTGCTACCGGGGTTTCCAGCCCGTCTATATAAATCATGGAATCACCCACCGGGGCGCCACTGTCTAAGATTAAATCGGCAAAATCGGCCAGTTTTTTGCCGTCGGGGCGATTGCTTTTGCTTTTTGCCAAATGTGCGGAGGTTACCAGCGCCACCGTTTTTATTTTTTTCTGCTGAAACAGTTCAGCCATTTCAATGGGTACAATATTACAGCCGCCGGAAGAAATCACCAGCGCACAATCTGTTTCGCTTAAAGAAAAATTCCGCAAAATTCTTGCTGCAAAACCGCTTACATTTTCTAAAAACATGGCCTGCCGCTGTCCGTTGGCACCCACTACATTGTTGTGGTAGGTAAGCGATAATTCAACGATGGGATTAAACCCGGGAAAAGAACCGTAACGAGGCCACATTTCTTCTACCATAATGCGGCTATGACCGCTGCCAAAAAGGTGCACCATTCTGCCGGCTAAAATACTTTCTGCAAACCATTGGGCGGCCTGCTGAATTTGTGGTTGCTGGGCCTTCACCGTTTCAATAATGCCGGCGCATTTTTGTAAATAATCTTCTGTGATCGTCATGTGTTGTTGTTTATAAAGTCTGTTTACTCATGGCAAAGCAGGCGGCACCAATGGCGCCTGCAAAATCGCCGTACGTTGCTTTTACGATGGTTGTCTTGTTTCCACCCGGCCGCCATTCGTATTGGTCAAGATAACTATTTAATGGTTCAAATAAATCATCACCTGCCTGTGTGATGCCCCCACCCAATACAATGATTTCAGGCGAAAGAATGTTGATGATGGAAGCCAGCCCAATGGCCAGTTGTCTCACCGATTTTAACCAGACTTCTTTTGCAAATGCATCGCCGTTTTTATACGCCTCCAGCAAGGCATAGGTGGAGTTGAATTTGCCCCGGCTTCTTTTTTCAATGGTGCAATTGCCGATGCAATCTTCCAGGCTGCCGGGCATGCCGGTTACGTCACAATCGCCTTCATCGTCAATCACCATATGGCCGATATGACCGGCTTTATTAAATCCGCCCTGGTAAGGCTTTCCGTCGATCAGGATGGCGCCACCCACACCTGTACCCAGTGTTAGCATTACCACATTTTTTTTGTTGATGGCGGCACCAAAAGTGGCTTCGCCCATCATGGCTGCTACGGCATCGTTCAGCACATAAGTGGGTTGCTGCAAATAGTTACTCCAGTTAAAATTTTCGAGGCCCTGCAGACGGCCGGGCATAAAGGCAATAGCAGTATTATCTATGTTGGGCAGACCAGGGGCAGAAAGTCCAATGACTGTTTCATTGATGTTTAACAAATGCTGCAATTCTTTTACTGCAACTGCAACGGCATTTTTCCAACTGGTATCATCGCCATCATTGGTTGGCTGGTAGGTTTCATGCAACAGGTGACCGTTGGCATCCAATGCTACCGCTTTTATTCTTGTACCGCCTAAATCAATGCCAATGATTCTTTTTTGCATTTTTATTTAATGTTGAAAAGGAAGTTGCAATAATTTGATGTCGTAAACCATCTTCACTATTACAACAGTATATCTCTGCTATATGCAGTTGTTCGACTTAATGCCGGCGCTTCAATTTTATTGTTCACTATTGCTTTAAAAGTACAAGTGAGTGACACAACGATGCTCAATTGAAAAACAATTGCCGGTGCACAAATTACTTTTTGTCAGACCGGGTATTGTCCTTCACTTACATGCCATCCGCCATCCACCGCGACAACCTGCCCCGTTGTAAATTTTGACAGGTCGCTCATGAAATAAGTAGCCAGTCCATCCAGGTCTTCCGGTGCGCCGATTCTGCCGCCATCCAGCGGTTGTTTTGTTTTTATAAAAGATAAAATGCTTTCATCCTTTGCGGCCCTTTGTGCCATGGGTGTTTCAACAAGCGCCGGTGCAATTACATTGATGCGGATATTATTTTTTGCATAATAAGCTGCGATTGATTTTGTAAACCCAATGATGGCTGCCTTTGCCGCGGCATACGCATGTGTTGAAAAAAAATGTGGCGAAGGAGAGTAGCCCAGCACCGAACCCATGTTTAAAATAGTTCCACCCGAGTTCAATGCCAGCATTTTTTTTACGGCGGCCTGGTTGGATAACATGAGCGAAGTAAGGTTCAGTTCCAGCGTGTTGTTCCAGCCTTCGAGCGACAATTCATGTAAAGGCCCGTCACCCATTTTTCTGCCGCTGCCACCGGCTACATGGTACAAACCATCGAAGCCGCCGAACAGTTCAATGCAGGTGTCAATGGCTTTAACCGCTGTATCCGGCTGCATGGCATCGCCACTGACAACAGTTGCATGGTTACCTAAAATTTCTTTTGCTGTTGCAACACTTTCCATATTTCTGCCCACTACAACCACTTTTGCGCCGCCGGCAATAAATGCTTTTGCGGCCGACAAACCGAGGCCTGTTGTACCACCGATGATGACGATTTTTTTTGCTTCAAGCAGTTGTTGCATGCTGTTTTCGATTGATTCTGTAGTTTAAAATGATGCGTTGCTGCTGAATTGTTCGCCGCCCTTTAAAACTTTATATGGCTGGTTTATTTTTTCTGCTGCTTCTATAAAATCATTCACGTCTGCTGTGTTAAAACTGAACATATCGTAATGACAGGGCACTACACATTTGGCGTTGATTGCCTTTGCAAGGTTCGCTGCTTCCGTGCAATCAAGATTGCCCGCTACTTTCCTTTCCGGCTTATTGCCGTTTATAGGAAGCATTGCCAGGTCTACGTTATAGGGCTTTAGTAAATCAATCATACAATCAAACCATAAGGTGTCGCCGCTATGGTAAATTTTGTAGGGGCCAAATTCAATTATATAACCCATGAATTTTAAGTTGCCATTTTCGTCCCTTTCAATTTCATTGTGTTTGGCCGGGATTCCGTAAAATGTAAAGTCATCTATTGTCACAGGCAGGCCATCATTTATCCCGGTGGGGAATGCTTTTTCGCATTGTGCTCTTTCTGCAACAAAATTTCTGTTGGCTTCGGGAATGAGGAAACTGATGCCGGGATTATTTTTTAACACTGGTATCAATGTGTCTGCATCCAAATGATCAGTATGATTGTGACTTGAAGTGACAATCAAAATATTTTTTAATAAATCCGGTCGTATCACGAGTTCGCTCATCCGGGTATGAGGCTTGTCGGTTGCTGCATATTTTTTGGTGAGTGAATCGGAGAGGTAAGGGTCAATGAGCACCCGCTTACCGTTCCATTGCAACAGGTAACCACTTTGCCCAAGCCACCAGGCATGAAAATTTATTTTGTCTTCCAGCAAGGAATCCATTTCTGCAACCAGTGCTTCATTTTTTTGGATGGCTTTTATTAATTCCATTATAAGCTTTCCCTTACTTTTTTGGCGCCTTTCACCATGTTGATTAATTTCTGCCTGGAAGCCCATCTTGCTGTCTGGCTAAGACCGCAATCCGGTGCTACTGATAATCTTTCAGCAGGAATGTATTTCAGACAACGCTGTATTCTTTCTACCACATCATCCACCGTCTCGATATAATAATTTTTAACATCGATGATGCCCACTGCCACATGCATTTTTTCTGCGAAAGGCTGTAACAATTCTATCTCTGCAAATTCGCGGTTCGCCATTTCAATATGAATTTCATCAACGGCCAGTTCCAGGAAATCGGGCAGCATGGGTTTGAGGCTTCTGTAACCTACCGGCCGCCCTTTAAAGTTGCCAAAACATAGGTGCGTACTCAAATTGCATTTACCCACAATCGGTTTCAACGTGCGGTTAAAGATGTCTACAAAACGTTTGGTATCTTCTTTATAAGCATAACAACTCATAGAGGGTTCATCTACGGTAATTTCTGTACAACCCGCTGCCACCAATGCTTCCAGCTCTTTGCTGATGATGGGCATCAAGGCTTCCGTAATAGCGTAGCGGTCTTTGTATTGGTCGTTTGGCAACAGCCTGCCGCTTAATGTATAAGGCCCGGGGATGCTGGCTTTTAAAACAGGGCCCTCCGGCGCCAGTTTTTTTAAACGTTCAAATTCTTTTACTGCGCCCAGTCCGTTCGGTGCGGTCAGCTCGCCTACAATATTATTTTTCCCCCGCTGGTCGTGAGCTGGCGGGCCGAATTTTCTTGTCTCGGTATCGTTGTTTTGAATGCCGCTGATATAACCATAAAAAGACAGGTTAAAATCGAAGCGGGTTTGTTCGCCGTCCGTTATCACATCCAACCCGGCGGTGACCTGGTCATGTACTGCAGCAATCACGGCGTCTTCAATCATTTCTTCAATATCGGCCTTACCAAACTTGTCTAAATTTTGTGTAGAAAATTCCAGCCAGCCGGGAAAGGGATAACTGCCGACTATGGTTGTGCGAACAGGAATGTTTTTCATATCTGCTTTTTGCTTTGTATTTTATTGGTGGCAATGCGGTTTCTTTGTTGTCAATCGTTGGTATCAGCAGCAATTTATGCTTAGTTTCAGAAAAAGCAAAAACTGTGTTTATTATCTTATACCAGTTACCTAAGTTGAGTAATTCAAACAAAATCATTTTATTTTTCTACTGCTTCTATTCGCTTGATTATTTTGTAATAGTTGTTGGCCACCAAATCTTTTTGAAGACTATCCGTCGTGTTGATATCGTTCGAAAATGCAGCGATTGTATATCGATGCGCCGCATTATTGTGTGCCGGAGAAGCTTTGATCTTTTCAACTAAATTATTTGCCTGTTCCGGGGCACCTTTCTTTTTTAAGATTTGCAGAGCCAGTAAATTGTTAAATGAAGGGTGCATGAAATTTTCGTCCGCCATAGTATATTTTATCACGCTATCACGAAAAGACTTGGCTTCATTTCTACGACCTGTTTTTTCCATGCAGATGGCCTGCAGGTATTGTTGCAGGCGGTTATCAGGCTCATACGGTGAGCCAACACCAAGACTTTCGGGCCAGGCTTTTGATTTCTCCAGTTTGTCAAAAGCCTGCTTGTATTTTTTTTGATTCATTAAATCAAGTGCCACATTGATATAGGCTTGTTCATACACCGTTTTGCCGGAAGTGCTGCCTTCAAAAGGAAGTATGATAGTCTTATCCAGCGTTTTGGTGCTGGCTTCATATTGACAATTGTTTAACTGCACACGTGCAAACTGCAATGCAAGATTGTAATTGCCTTTAAATTGCTGACTGGCCTGCGTCGCAAGTGTTAAGGCCGTTTTATTATCACCGGTGCTTTCGTAATATTCTATCAGCCTGTTCCAGTTGCGCCAGTCGGATGGGGTGATTGTTTTTGCTTTTTGCAGATCGGCCATTTCGGACGCCGCATCGCCTTTGGACAGAAAAGCCCGTGAACTATAGAAAGGTGCGTAGTCTGGTTCATTGCCACAGGCTTTGAATAATTTTACTGCTTCTTTCAACCGGTCGATACCCCAGTAATTCAGGCCAAGATAATATTTAAATTTCCAGCTGGGATTTTTTGATACGGCCCATTCCAGTGCAGCAATGGATTCGGTGCGGTAAGGAAATACAAAGGCAGGTGATTCATTGGCAGCCTTTGCCAACATGGTTTCATCATTGCTTAGATATGCTTTCCATGTGGCTAATAGCGCATGTGCCGGTGCTTTCTCCAATACTTTTAACGCATCCTCTTTTAAACCAACATCCAAATAATTCAGCATCACTTCTAAATAACTCTGGTAGGGAAATTCATTTGTTATCCTGGAAGAAAACAGTGTGTAATTTTCAGCCGAAGGATGCAATAAGTATTTTTCAAAATGTGCAAAATGGTTCAGCGGATCGAGTTGATTGAGTTGTTCAATAATTTTATCTGCCATCTGAGCCTTACCAGATTTTCTGTATTGAATGGCCAATGCTTCCAGTGCCACCACATTGTTTTTATTAAAATCAAGCGACTGCAACGCATAATGTTCTGCCAACGGCAGGTTGTTTAACTGCAGTTCCACACCAGCCATTTGTGCATAGGCAGCAGAACGGAATTCCATTGAACGGGCCGACCAGCCAAAGGTTTCAAGCGCATTGATCAGATCCCCTTTCGCCCGGTAGTTAATGCCGGCATAATAATTTGCCGCCGGATGGTAAGCATCTAACTGCAATGCCCGGTTAGCGAAATACAAAGCAGAATCGTATTGATTGCTGTGATAAAATAATTCTGCCATCGTAGCCATCGCATCCAGGTACAATGGATCTTTTTGCAGGCATTTTGTAAGACTGATTTTGGCTCCGGTATAATTCCTCGCTTCTTTCAGCTCCATCCCCTGGTGATAAAAATTAGCCGCACTGTTTTCACTTGCAGGAATGGTTGTTTTAAACGGCCGCTTTACTTCATTTTTATTTTCAGAACCATGTTGCAGGTCCATGCCTTCCACCACCAGTTCATACGGCGCATCTTTTGCCAATGGAACTGAAGCCTTAAAGACTTCCATTGGTGCAAACTTTTTATCCTGTGTATAAATTACCTTACCGTTTGACTGTACAACAATTTTTGCATCAGCAAATGCCAGCGCATTAATGGCAATCTGCAGCGTGCCATCCTGGTGCGTTACATTCAATACACCCGATTGCGATACTTCCTGCAAGCCGCCGATCTCTTTTACAGGGAACCACATTTCTTTCCATTGGTCGGTCTGGTTTGGGGGAAAAGTCATCTCCGAAATCGGCGTTCTGACATCGGAAGCAGCGTACTGGTTAAATCCGCGACCAGCCTGGAACTCCATGTACTGGCCATCGCTGTCTGTCAATAAATCTTTCCAAATCGCACCTTCCCTTGCCTGGCTCCATAACCACAATTTGTGCCCGGGCATATCATCATACAAAGCCCAGTGGCCAAAACCAAATGCAGATTTATGATAATAGCCGCCCATAAAATCATTGTATTCACCCACAATGTGTACCGACTTATGCGAACCAAAAGCATTGTTGCGGTAAGGCGCCAGGTTGTGGCCATCTTTATTAACCGGCCATGGATTGGCTTCGCCATTGTGTTCCAGCGCCTGGTTGCCCGGGTAGAAAAATTCAAGGTCGTCTGTAACAACGGCGGCGGCCGTCATCCAGTTATAATATGATTGTGTCAATGGCGTAGGGTTGTTCCACAAAGCTTTGGTTTCAAAATAAGCCTTGTCTTTTGGCAGCCGGATTTCCACCCGCCATTGTGTGCGGGATGGCAAATCCATGTTGCCGACAAAACAACTTACGCTGCCGTCGCTGTTTTCTTTGGTAGTATAATCAACGGGGTTGGCAGTGCCGGGGTTATGGCCGATGATGCCAAAATTAAATTCAATACCACCAGAAGTCCATGGCCCACGCATGGCGATGTTGCGGAACTTGATCACTTCGTTGCGGTAAATAAATTCTTTGCCGGTAGATTTTTCAATGGCGCCCCAAACCTTGCCACCAGCTTCCGGCAACACATACACTTCAATGTAATCGTTCTCCATTTTTATTACTTTCCATGCCTGTTTTTTGCCGGTTACAGCATAGCCGTCAAAACTATGGTAGGGATAAATATTTTTATGGCTGCCGGTTAAAATCGGCACCGGGTTGGCATCACTGAAAGGGTAGGTAAGCAGCTCCCTGCTTTCCTCGGTGATGGTGGCTTTTTGCGCAAACAAACACTGTGGTAAAAAGAAAAATGCAAGGAATAAATTTTTGTGGATCATGGTGTGGTTGTATAAATTGAGAACGTTTTATCTGATTTTAAATCTCATTAAAAAACTTTGATGAAAGATAGTAATTATCCTGCTTTACTGTTTAACCAGTTTCATGGCATTATCATGATAGATTTTTTGCAGCACTGTATCCGAAAGCTCCAGTCCATACAAAGGCCAGTGATATTTAAACAGGTCGTGTCCATAAATATGTTCATCTGCCGATTCCAGTAACCTGAAACTTGCCTGGTAAATTTTGGCGGCAAAATCAAACGTATTCGCCTGATCATAACCACATCGCCCATTGGCCTGGGTTTTACTTCATCAAGGTTCATACGTCAATCAATTTTTTAGCTTCTTTTATGGAGGTGACTGATGGTCCAACGCTCCGTTTATTAAGGATTGCTTTGGCTTGCGGAACAGCGTTTAAATTACAACAATGTCGCCGGCCTAACAGGGTAAGTCATCAAAAATAAATGTACAGGAATTTAAAGAAAGGGCTTTATTTGGATTGTTAACAATGCCAATTTCGGAATAGGTTATAAAAAGCAGGTATAAATCAACAGTAACACACCTGGACCAAAAGAAAGTAAAATCATTCATAAAAATGACAGCACAGTAACTGGTATTAAATTTATAATATTGTAAAAAAACGATGCTCCATAAAACGATAGCCTTACTGGTGCTGCTATTTGTCAGCCAGCTGACTTTTGCTCAAAAACAGAGCGACTATAAAAGAGAATTTGATCTTGGCTACTTTTTAAAAAGTCTGTATGATATTTCCTCTCTTCCCGAATATACAACTGGTATATACGATGCAGAAGTATCTACCTACGACCGGACAGGAATGAACAATGACGGCTTTAATGGAACTTATTCTTTTGTTCGCCGGAATGAAGACAGTACGCTGGTAATTTTTGATCAGAAAGGTCCCGGCGTTATCAACCGTTTCTGGACACCCACACCTACAAATGATACGATGGATTTTTACATTGATGATACTTCTGTACCCACATTTTCTATTTGTTACATGGACCTTTTTTCGGGTAAAGTTTTCCCGTTTATTGCGCCACTTTGTGCTAACCAGTTGGGTGGATATTATTGTTACTTTCCCATTCCGTTTAATAAATTCTGCAAAATAGTATTGCGTGCAAAAACCACGCGGTTCCACCAGATAGGGTACAGGTTATATAATCCAAAGCTATTGATGAAAAGCTTTTCAATGGAGCTGGACAAAAATGAAAAGGCATCATTACAACAAATAAAATCAGTTTGGAATAGGCCGGTTGTGGCAGTAAAAAATATTTACAAAAGCGAAACACCTATCAGCGAAATTAAAAAGACATTCACCCTGCAACCCGGGCAAACAGTTACTATTTTCCAGGCGGTAACCGGCGGCCGCATAGCTGGCTTCGAATTAAATACGGCTGCTGCAATGGATACCATTGCAAAAAATATCGAAATTAAAATAAGCTGGGACAATGAAAAGACTCCGGCGGTGTACTGCCCGCTGGCAGACTATTTTGGCTATGCTTTTGGTAAAGCATCCATGCAGGGATTGCTGGTCGGATCTGATGGAAAAAGGCATTACTCGATGTTCCCCATGCCTTATGATAAAGCGGCAAAAATTGAACTGATTTACAGAAAAGCTTCCACCGGCAGCGAACTCAATAATGTAACGCTCCTCACCACATTTTATGTATCGGGTAAAAAAAGAGATGTCGCCAATGAAGGCAAATTTTACGCCATGTGGCATAGGGGAAATCCTGTTCCCAATGGTCAGCCTTTTACCATGCTGGATGTGAAAGGCAGGGGGCATTTAGCAGGTGTGGCATTGCAGTCACAGGGCCTGGTGCCGGGCATTACCGGCTTTTTTGAAGGCGATGATTCTACGGTGGTGGACGGTGAACTGCGGTATCATGGTACGGGTTCGGAAGACTTTTTTAACGGTGGATGGTATGCCTTGCTCGATCGCTGGGATGATGCCACAAGCCTGCCGCTTTCAGGTGCCTTGGATTATTCTATCCCGCTGGCACGTACCGGTGGCTACCGGTTTTTTATCAATGATAAAATATCTTTTGCCAAAAGTTTACAGCATTCAATTGAGCATGGTCCGGAGGGTAATCAATGGCCTGCAGATTACACTTCGGTATGTTACTATTATTGCGACCGGACCAATCCACAATTTATTTTACCCAATAACAGCAACACCAAAATATACATGCCGGATACCCTGGAAATTTACCCGCAACTGATGTATACCGCCATGGACGAAAAAATGGCAGCAGAGGCCAAATGGGACGGCACGCCTGCCAAAACAATGTATTATACGGTAAGTAACGAAACACTATTAAAGATGTTGCTGTATAAAATTCCACCGGGCAATTTTGATGTGTATGTGGACTATCACAAAGGCATCAACGCTGCGCAGTTTTCTCTGTGGCAGCGGCAAACGCAGATCTGTCCCTGGATTGATGCCAATGGTCCTGCCGACGAAAAACTGCTGATGCAAAAAGCGGGGAGTATTATAGTTACGGATAATAACCGGTCAATATCGTTTAGATTTAAGACATCGGCGGATAAAAATAAATTTGTACTGAGCCGGATCGTGTTGGTTAAAAAGAAATAGATGGGTGACAATGATTGTTTAATATTTTTAAACTGTACTGGTTTAAAAATACAGATTTGTATCTGTACTGATTGAAAAATTATGTGGACATTTGTGGCATAAACAATACAATCATGATAACAGATTTTAAAAATTTGTACAGCAGGGATCTCACCAGGTTGAAAACTGAAATTGCATTGTACAATGATGAAAAAAGTCTTTGGCTGGTAGATAGGGGAATTGCCAATTCAGCAGGCAATTTATGCCTTCATTTAATCGGTAACCTCAATGCATACATTGGAGCCGGGCTTGCCAAAACCGGCTATGTACGATATAGAGACCTCGAGTTTTCTCAAAAAAATACCCCGCAAAAAGAGTTGATAAAAATGATAGAAGATACCATGCGGGTGGTGGAAACGGGACTCAACAGTATGTCTGAAAATCAGCTGCAGGAAGACTTTCCGGTAGTGATTTGGGACAAGCCAACTGAAATGGGATATACGTTGATCCACCTGCTAACGCATTTAAATTATCACCTGGGGCAAATAAATTATCACCGGCGCTTATTGTCAGTGGCAGACTAAAACTATTTTTTTCAAACGTAGTATCATCTTAAAAAGCGGTATGGGCAATTTCACTATATCAACAGACAGAGCCAAACTGGATGTTGATTTGATTCATCATTTTCTTTCTACGGAGGCTTATTGGAGTAAGGGGATTCCACTGAGTACTGTAGAGGCGGCCATTGCTAATTCGTTGAATTTTGGAATTTATGATGGCGACCAACAGGCAGGCTATGCCCGCATTGTTTCTGATTTTGCCACCGTTGCTTATTTAGGTGATGTTTTTATTTTGCCTGAATTCCGTGGCAAAGGACTGTCGAAAATGCTGATGCAGGAAGTGATGAACCATCCACAGTTACAGGGTTTGCGCAGGTGGATTTTATTAACCGGCGACGCCCATGGTTTATATAAGCAATTTGGCTGGTCGGCCATTGCAAGTCCGGATAAGTGGATGGAAAAGCATTGTAAGGATATTTACACATTAGCGGCATCTTACCTAAAGTGAATGAAGAAAAGTAAAATAAGATGATCAGATCAATTGAAAACACGGCACATTACAACTGGGGCAACAATTGTGCTGGCTGGCATTTACTAAAGTCGGACAGCCTGGGTGTGATACAGGAACGGATGCCTCCGGACACCACTGAACAATTGCATTATCACACAAAGGCACAGCAGGTATTTTTTATTTTATCTGGTACCGCCACTTTTGAAATAAACGGGCAGCGCCAGGTTGTGACAGTAAATGAATCCATTCATGTGCCGGAAAAAAGTTTGCACTGCATAGCTAACCTGCACCCTGTTGATTTAAATTTTCTTGTAATTTCAGCGCCACATTCGCATGGTGACCGGGTGGAGATAGTTGATTATTCCGAAGACTTAAAACCTGCCATCAAAACACTTAACTACGAATGGCTTGAAAAATACTTTCGTGTAGAGCCCGGCGATGTAATTGCCTTGTCGGACCCGTCAAAGGAAATTATCGAAAAAGGCGGTTTTATCTTTTACGCCAAAATGAATGGTGAAATTGTCGGAACCGCCTCACTGCTGAAAAAGACAGCAACTGTGTTTGAACTTGGTAAAATGGCTATCACAGAAAGTGCACAGGGATACGGTATTGGTAAAGCGCTGATAACACATTGTGTGAATGTATCGAAGCAACTTTCTATTGAACGACTGATTTTATATTCAAATACTATATTGGCAACGGCAATACACTTGTATAAAAGTTTTGGTTTTGTTGAAGTTGCGTTGGAGCCGGGGCTTTACGAGAGAGCGAATATTAAGATGGAAAAATATCTATGATGTGCCTGGCTCTGCATGTCAGTACCAGCAACGCCAGTATGCAACTGCAAATTTCATGTACGAAGATTAATAATTTGATGTGAAAACACATGCTGACTTAACGGACAAAGAGTTTGAAACTCAGTTTAAAAATTGTACCCTTTCACCTGACCTGTTTAATCATGAAGCCCATTTGAGACTTGCCTGGATACACATTCATCAATATGGCACCGGGCAGGCCATTGAAAACATTTGCAACCAGTTGAAAGGCTTTACACGGCATGTTGGTGCTGCGGATAAATACAATGTAACCTTCACTGCTGCCGCAATCATGGCAGTAGCACATTTTAAAAAGAAAACCGATACAGCGAATTTTAATGATTTTATCATGGAGGTGCCGCGGCTGAAATATGATTTTAAAGCATTGATGGCTTGTCACTACAGCCAGGGCATTTACAATGCAGACATCGAAAGAAAAGAATTTATTGAGCCCGATCTGCTTCCATTTGAATAGAAGGTTTCGGCTTGCACATGGTTGAAACCTCTGTACGATTTTTGATAATTTGTCTCTGACAAATGTTTTACCAGCCGCGTAGCAAACAATCTCCTACCAACAGGCGCAACAACTGCATTTTTGTATAAGAACATCTTCCTTAAACACCAACTGACTTGTTTTATTTACTTTTTATTCAAAAAAGACCGGTCGGTATTGCATGTTAAAAAAGTACACTTTATTAACCGATTATAGAAAAAATGATGCAGGCTATCTGCCTATTTTTATGAAAAATTGAAAAATGGGCTGCTGTTGTTTGGATATAAAAAAGAAATGGTTTGATAAAATAGCTGTCCTGGCCTTACTTTTTTTCTTGCAATTTTTGGTAATTCAGGTGCAGTCCCAAAGCAAAAAAGGGTGGACTGATTTGATAAAAAATAATTCTTTACAGGGCTGGAAAAAGTTGGGCGGTGGTGGTCTGTTTGCGCTGGAACATGGCGCCATTGTGGGAACTTCCGTAGTTGATTCGGTCAACACTTTTTTGGTAACCGAAAAAGAATATGGTGACTTTGTCCTGGAACTGGATGTAATGATTGAAAGTGAACTCAGTAACTCCGGAATTCAAACCCGTAGCCACTTTGGAGGCAGTCAGCATGCGGGGAAAGTGTATGGACGACAGATGGAAATTGACCCCAGCAACAGGAAGTGGACCGGAGGAATTTATGACGAAGAAAGAAGGGGATGGTTGTATCCGCTTACATTAAACGTGCCTGCAAAAGAAGCTTTTACTGTTGGTAAATACAATCATGTTAAAATTGAATGCATAGGCGACGAAATGAAGACCTGGATAAATCATGTGCCGGCTGCTTACCTGAAAGATCCGGTGGATAGAACGGGGTTAATCGGTCTGCAGGTGCATGCAGCAGGTGATGTTGAAAAGCCAGGAACGAAAGTGTACTTTAAAAACATCCGGATAAAAACAACAGGCTTGGTACCGGAAAAGATGTCTGCCCAAATTCATGTAGTGGATACCGGTTCATCGGGTAAATTGTAACAGTTCATCACTCAAAAATAAACCTATGCCATACTCAAGAAGAAATTTTATAAAGCACACGGCGATTGCTGCAGCGGGTACTGTACTTGCTTCTAACGGTGTAAGTGCCAAAAGTTATGCAAGAATTATGGGTGCCAATGACCGGGTAAGACTGGGCGTAGTGGGTTTTTCCGATCGTTTCAGATCAGCCCATTTTCCCAGTTACCTGCAGCATTATGAAGAATTGAATTTTGACATTGTAGCCGTTTCGGACATCTGGAAATTAAGAAGAGAGGAGGGACAACAATTTTTAAAAGAAAAGCTGGGGCATGATATCATTGCCTGCAGAAACAATGATGAATTGTACAGGGTTAAAAACCTGGATGGTGTGTTTATAAGCACCGCGGATTTCCAGCATGCATTGCACACGGTTGAAGCCATCAATGCCAACTGTGATGTGTATTGCGAAAAACCTTTTGCTGAAACCATGGCAGATGCAAGACTCGCATTGAAAACGGTAAAGGCTTCCGGCAAAATTGTACAGATAGGATCGCAACGCAGGAGCGGGGTAAATTATAGAGCAGCTGAAAACTTTATCAAGTCGGGCAAATTCGGCGATATAAAGATGGTAGAACTTACATGGAACGTGAATCAACCCGGAAGGTGGCGCAGACCTGCGCTGGTAGCCAAGTGTAAAGAAGAAGACCTGGACTGGAAGCGTTTTTTACTCAACAGGCCATACGAAAATTTTGATCCGAGAAAGTACCTGGAGTACCGATTGTTCTGGCCGTATTCTTCCGGTCAGCCTGGCCAGTGGATGAGCCACCAGATAGATACTGTGCACTGGTATACCGGCTACAATCATCCCAGAAGTGTGGTGGCCAACGGTGGTATTTATCAATGGAAAGATGGCAGAAGAAACTGGGATACCACAACAGCTGTTTTTGATTACGGTCCGCAGGATGATGCAGGCAAAGGCTTCCAGGTGGTGTTCATGAGCCGCATGAGCAACGGAGAAGAAATACCGCAGGAGATTTATTATTCAAACGGCGGAGAGCTGAATCTGAATACCAATAAAATTTCGGGCAACGGTGGTTTGACAGAACAGTTTGCAAAAGAAATGAATATGCAGGTGAACATATTGCCCGGCATGGACCTGGTAGACCGGACAGTAAAGATCGATGCCAGTGCCAATGCGGGTGGGGATGAATACACCTCGGCCCACGTGCGCAACTGGATGGAATGCATCCGCACCAGAAAGCAACCCAATGCACCTGTTGAAGCAGGCTACTATCATTCCATCGCAAACATCATGACGAATGCAGCGGTAAGAACCGGGGCCAGGGCGACATTTGATGAAGCTACGCAGGAAGTAATGGCCAATGGAAAAGTTTTTCAATATTGAAATACCGTGTTGATATTTTCAGATAATTGCTGGATGTATGTCAAAGCCTGAAACTATAAAGTGCCTGATTATCCTCGTAAAAAATACAGGTTGCAATTATTTTTTTAAAGACAATAATGATGGGGAAGAATCAAAAGCGCTGCAGCGATGTTGTAATTATAAAGATGCTTTTGATAATTGCCTAAATACAGATTGATTGTTTGTTGTAACATAACAACTTTAATGAGAATAAAATTTGTTAAAAAAGTATATATATTGAATCGAATATTGAATTTTTTAGCCTGATTAATAACATAATTTTATTTCATCAAAATGATATTGCTTAAGAAAAATTCTTTTTGACGAAACAGACGAAACACTTG
This sequence comes from Ferruginibacter sp., assembly GCF_028288465.1. Taxonomy (GTDB): domain Bacteria; phylum Bacteroidota; class Bacteroidia; order Chitinophagales; family Chitinophagaceae; genus Ferruginibacter. The sequence goes on from NZ_JAQBNR010000006.1 coordinate 19,200, forward strand.
CCTGCGGCGCTTTAGAATTTAAATTGCTTTGTAATTGTTTATCTGCAGAAGAACAATTACAAACGGGATAAAGTATAAATTTTAACCCGTTATTGCAACCCAGTTCTCTTGGCAGCCCGGATTATTTAGTTGGTATTTTTCCTTTTTTGTATAATCTAATTTGTATTGATTTTTTACGAATCAATCAGCCGTGTCAGTTATCCTGGCGGAGACGGATAGTATATTATTTGGTCTTGATTCTGTAAATAAAAAATAGAACTAACAAACTGCTTTATAAACCTAAACACTACATTGTATGTACTTAAAATCCATTTTTAAATCACGCTTTGATGAAGGAGCAGGCAAAACAAACAGGAGTAAAGAAATGTTTGTTTCAATGCGTGCTTACGGGAAGATTTTATTCGTATTCCTGTTGGCTTCGTCATTTCATTTAAAGGCTGTCTGTAATCCCGGTACTTTAGAAAACAGGCCGGAAAATGGCCATCTGTTTCCTGATTTTAATGCATTCACTATCAGTGGTACTGTAACTGATCAGGCGACAGGTAAAGGGGTAGAAGGTGCTACCGTAAAAGTGAAAGGGGAATCCACTTCAACAATTACAGATGCCAGCGGTGCTTTCAGCATCACTGTTAAATCTGCCAAAGCTACACTGCTATTTACCTCTGTAGGATTTCAGTCAGTAGAAAGGGTGGTAGATGCCAACACCGGTACTTTGAACGTGGCAATGGAGAGTGATCAGAAAGCAATGGGCGAAGTGATTGTTACCGCATTGGGTATTCAGCGTTCTGTAAAATCGCTTACTTATTCCGCACAAAAAATTGGCGGTGATCAGATCAATGAAATGAGGGATGCCAATTTTACCAATACGCTTTCCGGTAAAGTAGCCGGTCTTTCTATTACTTCATCAGCAGGCGGTCCCGGAAGTGCTACAAGGGTATTGCTTCGTGGCAACCGTTCCATCGCCAGCTCCAACAATGCCTTGTTTGTTGTAGATGGTGTTGCCATCGATAACTCAACCCCTGTTAAACAGGTAACGGACGATGCGGGCAGCAATGGCGGCGGTCATAGTGGTAGTGATGGGGTATCCAATATCAACCCTGATGATATTGAATCCATCTCTGTTTTAAAAGGCGCAGCAGGTTCGGTTTTGTACGGCAGCCGTGCAGCAAACGGTGTTATCATTATCACCACAAAAAAAGGAAAAGCAGGCAAAATTGCAGTCAATATTAATTCAGGTGTAACCATGGACAAAGCCATGTTGCTGCCCGATTTTCAAAATACCTACGGTCAGGGTGCAGGAGGTGATTTTTCTACCAATACCGGTAACAGCTGGGGTCCAAAAATAAGTGGACAAACAGTAACAGACTGGACAGGTAATTCAACCAAGCTGACAGCTTACCCGGACAACTTTAAAGACTTTTTCCGTACGGGTGTTTCTACCAACAATGGTGTAAGCATGAGTGCAGCTACAGATAAAATACAATCCTATCTTTCTTATACTAACACGGCTTCCAGCGGTATTGTGCAGTATAACCATTTAATGCGTCATACCTTCAATGCAAGGGTTGGATACAATATTACCAGCAGGTTAAGTGCCGATGCGAAAGTTACTTATACGCTGCAAAATATTTATGATAAACCGGGTATTGGTGGTGATGGTATGGTGGCAGCGAATATCTACCGCATTCCAAGATCAGTAAACCTGGAAGATATTAAACACTACCAGGATGTGGATGTAACCGGTATTGAAACACCTACTTACTGGACGTCGAAAGATCCGGTGTACATGAATCCTTACTGGACCATCAACAATACCCATCGCGATGAAGGACGCAGCAGGTTAACCGGTCTGATTTCATTAAAATATAAACTGACCGATTGGCTGAATCTCCAAGGCCGTTTAAGCAACGATAGTTACAACGATTATATCACGCAGAAATACGCCAATAACACCGTTAACTATGCACGTAAGCCAGGTGGTTATTATGCGGAAGGAACAGATTATGTTTCTGAAAGAAATGCAGATGTGTTATTAACTGGTAACAATAAAATAAGCAGCGCATTTAAAGTGAATTATAATATCGGAGCTTCGGTATTAACAAGAGGATTAAGGCACAGGAATATCATGGCGGATGGGTTGGCTTTCCCAAATAAGTATGATCTTAGTTATGCAAGCTCTGCATTAAAGACAGAGGCGGTTACGTACAAAAGAGATTTGCAGTCTGTGTATGGAACAGCACAAATATCTTACAACGATTACCTTTACCTGGATGTAGCTGCAAGAAACGATTGGGCCAGTACATTGCCTAGTCCATACTCATATTTCTATCCTTCAGTTGGCTTGTCTTGGGTTTTATCAGACATGACCAAAATGCCTGACTGGATCAGCTATGCTAAACTAAGAGGCTCTGTTGCCAAAGTGGGTAACGATGCAGACCCGTATATGCTCTCTCAGACTTACTCTTACATAGCAGGGGGCTTCGGTGGCTACATCGGCAGCAGCAATACAAAACTGATAAGCGATTTAAAACCAGAGCTCACTACCTCACTGGAGTTGGGAACAGAATGGCGCTTCTTTAAAAACAGGCTGGGCATTGATTTGAGTTACTATAAAACCAATTCAAAAAATCAGTTATTCAAGGTTAATACACCATCCCCATCTGGTTATTCATTTGCTTACATCAATGCGGGTAATGTTGAAAACAAAGGGGTAGAATTGATGTTAACGGCAAAGCCAATCGTTGGCAGTGGTCTTAACTGGGATGTGTCTGTGAACTTTGCAAAAAACACCAACAAAATAATCGAATTATTCCCCGGCAGTTCTATTCTTCCGCTGGGTACCTCCGCCAACGTGCGTACAGCCATCCCGGTTGTAACAGTGGGTGGTTCATATGGAGATTTGTACGGGTACAAATGGCTCAGATCAAATGGCCAGTTTGTAGTGGATGCGAATGGAGCACCCGTTAAAGGAACTGCCATTGAAAAAATAGGCAATTTCAATCCGGATTTTTCATTGGCTTTAGGTAACACATTTACTTACAAAAATCTGTCATTAAGTGTATTGATAGATGGTAAATTCGGTGGCGAAATTGCTTCCGGTTCTGCTGGTCAGACTGCGTATGCAGGAACCGCAGCCATCACTGCCAAATACAGGGATGCCGGCTCACTGTTATTGCCTGGTGTGTTAGCAGATGGTACAAAAAATGCAACGCCTATCAATGCCGAAAAACTATGGCAAACCGTAGCGCAGGGCGATTACAACTGGGCTGAATTTTTCACTTTTGATGCCACTACTGTAAGGGTAAGAGAATTGTCGCTTGGGTATGAATTCAAAAGATTGCCATCCGCTTTCAAAGCCATTAAATTATCGCTGGTAGCAAGAAATCTCTTCTTCCTTTACCGCGGAAGTTCAATCCTGGATATACCGGGAATAGGGAAACGTAAAATGGATTTTGATCCGGAAGTTTCTTTTGGTAACAGTAACTACCAGGGTATTGAATACTACAATCTTCCATCCACCCGTAGTATTGGATTGAATCTGAAACTTACATTTTAAGGCTAAAAAATTTATTTTATGAATAAAAGATATCAAACAAATTATACAATGAAAATTTCCTTTTTATTGTTAGCGTCGGCAATCATCTGTTTTACAAGTTGTACCAAAAAATTCGACGATGAGAATACAGACAAGACAAAACTGAGCAGTGTTTCCAAAACTGAATATCCGTTTATGTTTTCTTACGCTCTGATGGCGCCAACGCTTAGCCCGGATAATTTTGAAGTAGGCGAGGGAACCATTGCCGGCGTATATTCCCAGTTCTATTCGCAGGCCGCACAATCTTTTCCAACTGACCGGTATGTAATTGTGCAGGCATGGGATCCTGCTATATGGAACCCGGTGTATACACAGGCGGTACCACAATTAAAAACAATCATGGAAGGTTCCGATGCAGCTTCTGCAGAAACAGCGATTGCTAAAATCTGGTGGGTATGGTGCTTTCACAGGCTGACAGATCATTTTGGCCCGATTCCTTATTTTGATGCAGGCAATGCGCAACGTTCAGTGCAATACACACCGCAGGATTCTATCTATTTTGATTTTTTTAAAAAGCTGGATGAAGCCGCTACCGCATTAAAAAATCACACCGGAGAAAAGCCTTTTGGTGCATATGATTTAGTGTATGGTAAAACAGCTTCGCCGGTAACCAACTGGATAAAATTTGCGAATACATTGCGTTTAAGGCTGGCGTTAAGAATATCCGGTGTAAACCCAACGTCGGCTAAAACGGAAGCGGAGGCGGCCGTTGCAGGCGGGGTAATGACAGACCTGGCGGATGATGCTTATATGCCGAAAAATACCAGCTATTACAATGAGTACAATGGTTTGGCAGTTACCGCCGGCTGGGATGATATCCGCATGAGCGCCACCATGGAATCAATTTTGAAAGGCTACAGCGATCCACGCCTGCCGATATTTTTTCAGCCTTCTGTTGCCACCAGTACTTATGAAGGTGTAAGGAATGGTTTGTATACATCTGAAAAAATCATTGATATTAATTCGAGGTTGTTCAATTCCAACCTTGGTACCCGCTGGTGTAACTGGGTAAATGCTGACTGGAAAACAAATTACGGCGTACCACAAGATATCATGCATTGTGCCGAAGCTTACTTTTTAAAAGCAGAAGGTGCATTGAACGGTTGGAACATGGGCGGTGGCAGTGCCCAGGAATTGTATGAAACAGGTATCAGAAAATCAATGGCCCAATGGGGCGTTACAGATGGCGCCGCTATTGATGCTTATGTTGCCAATACAGCAACACCGATTGCGCCGCAGGATGGCCAGAATTCGCCTGCTGTGAATGACTATCCTGTTAAGTGGTCTGACAATACAACCATGCAACGCAAGCAACTGGCTCAGCAAAAATGGCTGGCGTTGTTTCCTGATGGTATGGAAGGATGGGCGGAAGTACGCAGAACAAATTTGCCTGCTTTGTATCCTGTTGTACATAGTGAAAACAGTGATCTGCCACAGGGCACATTTATCAAAAGAATTCCATTCCTTGATATCGAGTCGTTAACCAATGGAGATGCAGTTACAAAAGCAGTCCAGATGCTGGGAGGGCCGGATAATACCGCCACAAGGCTTTGGTGGGATAAAGACTAACAGCGATTTATTTAAAATAACAGCATCGTCGTTTAGTATGGTTAAAGTAAGTGGTCAATTGTAAAAAATTGGCCATTTGCTTTTGAGAGATATTTCGCTGATAACGGATGAAGCAGGGTATCATTTGAAAAGCTGAGGTGTTTGAAAAATTGTTTGTTGTTAAAAAAGTATAAGTTTTCATTGCATTTTCAAACTTATAGTTGCTTTGTAATTTTTATTTTTGGAGAAGTCATTTAACGAGCCGCGATGACTGAAATATAATTTTATTTCTTGGTACGCATTGTTACATTTATGGGGCACTTAATTTTTCACCGGAAAATAAATATGAAAAACGTCCACCTCTTTTGGCTGCTGTTTCTTTTTTTAATTGGCGGGGTAAAGGCGCAGGAAAAGCCGGTGCTGCTTCCTCAACCAACGGCAATGAAATATGATCTGTCGGCCAAAGCCTTGTCATTGCAGGATTGTAGTATTTATTTACCAGCCGGCGCCTCAAAAGATATTTCATTTGCAATGATGGGATTAAAGCAGGTGATAGAGGAACGTTTGGGCAAAAAGGTTAGGATCGTAAGCTTACCTTCTTTGGCAAAGGTTAGTTACAGCATTAAAAACAAAGGCTTGGAATTGCCGGTGGTGGCCGATACCAATCATGCCAACCAAAGAGAAGCTTATAGTTTATACATCAGTTCCACATCAATAAAAATCGAAGCCAATACAAGTGCAGGTTTGTATTACGCCATTCAAACCATCAGGCAATTAATACAAGGGCAGGGAAAAGCAGCGGTGTTACCTGCGGTAACGATCAAAGATAATCCTGTGTTGCCATTTCGTGGGGTGATGATGGATTTTGCACACGGTGGTTTATTAACTGTGGCAGAGATCAAATCTCAAATTGATTTTTTAGCCCGGTATAAAGCCAACCAATATTATTTCTACAACGAAGTATCGATCAAAATGGAAGGCTATCCAACGCTGAATTACGGCGCCAATTATACCAAAGAAGAAATAAAAAGTATCATCGCCTACGGAAAGGAAAGGCATATGGATGTGATCCCATTCGTTGCCATGTACGGGCACTTGCACGAGCTGATCCGCAATGAAAAATATGCATCATTGGCCATTGGAAAGTATGGTCATGAAATTGATCCGGCCAATCTGCAGGTGAGTGTTTTAATGAATGACTGGATCAAACAATACACCCAACTTTTTGAAAGTCCGTTTATACATGTTGGCTTTGATGAAACCTGGGAGACAAAACAGATTTCCGAACGTGCAGGTCAGCAAAAGATTGATCCTGAAGGGCTTTTTATAAAGCAGCTAACTTTCATCAGCAACGAATTAAAACAATACGGCAAAACGGTGTTGGCCTGGACGGATATGAATAATTTTTACCCCGATATCCTGGCCAGGTTTCCGAAAGAGGTGATACCGGTAATCTGGGAATATACACCCGATACTGCAGCTATCAACCATTATCTTCGACCAGTGCTGAAAGAAAAGCGCCCCTTTTTTATACAGCCTGCTGTATCGGGCTGGGGCCATGTATATCCCAACACCAATTACACTTTTGATAATATCAATCTTTGCCTGGAAGCAGGCATGGCAAACAATACGCTGGGTTTTATTACTTCTGTATGGACTGATCCGGTTGAGCCATTTGTGCGGCCTTCCTGGTTGTTTATGGCTTATGGCTGCATTGGAGCCTGGCAAGGTAAGGTGCCGGATAAAAATACCTTTACTTCGGACTACAGCTCGGTCGAATATGCTTCCATTGGAGCAGATATGAACCAAGCCATTTCATCCATTGCAGCAAGTGGGGAATATTTGGGAAAATGTTTGGGAAAAAATACGGGCGGCCTGCCAAGGGGCACCATTGTAGAAAGCTGGTCGAATCCATTTCAACCTTATTACCTTGAAAATACCGAAGTACATTTGGATGATTTTATTGCTTGCAGGAAATTGAGTGAAGAAGCAGAAGGGATACTAATTAGCTTACAGGAAAAGGCACCGAAAAGTCAACGTTCTTTTATCAACTCCTTGTTGGTTAGCGCCCGGTTAATTAATTATACCGCCACCCGTTTTATATGGGCCAAAAGAATTTGCGACCGCTGGAAAGAATCCACCCTGCCGGATAAAAAAGATGATTTTGTTATTTATGACATCACTTACAGTTGCCATGGTTTATTGGTAGACATGATGGATGAATGTGGCGAACTTAAATCGGTGTATGAAAAAGCCTGGCTCGATGAATACCAGCCCTACCGCTTAAATACCATGCTGGCCCGCTTTGACGTGGAGCAGGGATTGTGGCGCAAATTGTTTTTAAAAGTATTGGATCACAGGATTCAGCTAAAAGATGATGAAGTAAGCAAATCGTTTGAAGAGTTGTTTAAACCGGACTTTTAACCCAGCGGTCGGCACCGAAGGTCAGACCGCGGCGAACAGGCGAACAGGTGAATGGTGAATAGTGAATAGTGAATAGTCAGTAGTGAGTGGTGAGTTTGTGAAGTAAGAATGATAATTACCACCTATACTTGTTGTGTTGGTATAGAATAAACTTGTTGAACAAAGGACAAATGAAGAATTGGAAGAACAAATGTTTGGCGAAGATTTAAAGGACCGCCCCCTCCTCTCAAGGGGAAGGAGAAGGAGGATGAGGTAAATTTGAGCCGTGCGACTAGCCTGCTATCGATTTTTGAAGTGTATTCGATTTGGCCGTTCCACATAGCTATAAAAGTACAAGTGAGTGACACAACGATGGAGCCATGAAAGGCAACTGCTGGTGAACAAAGAAAATCATAATTAATAAACGCAAAACCCTAATAATAACCGATCTTAAAAAGCAATACAATGGAAACAACAGGCATCAGTTTTATAAGTCCCATTGATGGGGACATGCTACATGCGAAAGATGGTGACGTGATCAATGGGGCGCTGGAGACGATTGTTACTGTCAAAGCACCCAAAGGCAGCAGCATCAGCATTGACGGGGAAATTGCCACAGCGATCGGGGATGTTTTTATTGCAAAGCTGAGTTTTAAGAATTATAAAAACAGCATCGAAGTTGTTGACAATAGTACCGGTGAAAAGAAAAGCATTACGGTGTATTGGTTGCCCGACTTTGCCAATAAATACCGGCTGTCGATTGATGATAACATCTGGTTTTTAAGAGACCTGCACAAAGAAAATCCGGCATCTCTTTTTGATAATTCTTATTTGGCATTTCTTAAGAATGTGCATGAAACCTACGGCACAAAAATTCACCTGAATTTATTTTATCAAACGGAAGGATTTGATTTATCGCAATTGAGTGATAAGTATAAACCAGAATGGGAAGCCAATGCAAATTGGTTACGGCTGAGCTTTCATGCACTGGGCGAATTTCCGGATCAGCCTTATATCAATGCTGGTTATGATAAGGTAAAGGAAGATTGTACGTTGGTAGATGATCAGATAAAACGCTTTGCCGGCAAGGCTTCCATGGGACCGTTTACCACCATACATTGGGGCGAAGCAACCAAAGAGGGTGTGCGTGCTGTAAAAGAAGCTGGCTATAAAGGGTTGTTAGGATATTTTGGGATGTACAATGAATTGCCAGGTGTATCCTACTACCTTCAAGGTGATAAAAGAGAACGGGTAGAGAAAAGATTTGTGTGGAAAGACGATGAAACGGATATGGTATTTGTAAGAACCAGTATTGTGATTGACAGGGAAAAAATAGATACCATTGTTCCGTTACTGGAAGGATATAAGACGAATAATAACATGCCACCTTACCTTGATTTTTTAGTGCATGAACAATACTATTATCCCGACTATTTTAATTATCAACCCGATTACCGGGAAAAAATAATTACGGCTGTACAATGGGCGGTGAACAATGGGTACGAGCCCGCTTTTTTAGCGGACTGTGTTTTTGAAAAATAATTCCTTTAAATAAATGATGAATAAAAGAAGAGATTTTATAAAGCATACTGGTTTATCCGGTTTAGGCCTGGTGGTATCGGGTATGATGCAGGCTTACGCCAACACCACCGAAGACTTAGACCGGATTAAAGAACAGGCCGATAGGAAACAGGCACCAAAGTTCAACATGTGTGGCTACGCTGCGCCAAAGCTGGACGTTGTAAGGATTGGCGTGGTCGGCATCGGTAACCGTGGATACGGAGCACTGGAAAGACTGGTGAAAATTGAAGG
>NZ_JAQBNR010000009.1 GCF_028288465.1 Ferruginibacter sp.
TATACCCAACACAAAAAATGTACCGCCTGCTGGAAATTTGCTTTTGATGCCTGCAATACCTGGCAGCCCATGGTAATGCATCACCTGTTGCTGGGTATGAATGCACACATCGGGCTTGATCTCGGCATAGCCGCAGCAACCGTTTCACCTGGTGGCAACATAGAAAATATCCATGCCGATTTCAACAAAATCAATACGGTGTTGTGCGATTTGATCAACGAGGTGAAAGCCAGTTTATTCAGCATGTGGCCGTTGAGCAAATTCATCAGTCAATTGAACATGGGTAAGTTTGAAAATGATCTCGCAGGCTTCTCGATGAACATTGCCCGGGACGCCGCGTGGCAATCTGCGCTTGATTATAATGCCGGCAGCGGAATAACTGAAAAGGAAAACTATATTATTGCAAGGGATAGAAGTGTAACGGATTTCAGCAACCAAATACTGCACCCCGGTGCCGCTGTAAAAACCCTGTCGGCCATTTTCCGGCTGTTTGAGTTTGGTACTGTGGCAGACAAAATAAAAAAACTGGATGTACACTTATTATGACCTTGTACCGCGCCGGGTATTCCATTTAATCACTTCCGGGGCGATATCTCTGCACAAAATATTTTAATCAGGCAGCCAGCATAAGTTGCAGGAACCTGCCTTGAAGCAGATTAAGTAATACACAGTTTTTGATGGATTAATGCAATGCACTATTTTTAATTGTGTAAAGCAAAATGTCACCAGCAACTTTTGGCGACAATGCAAACATGAAGAAACACAGTAAAAACGAACGAACAAATTCGCTTAACATTTAAACAAATACCAACATGAGGAATTTAATTTTTTTTATGCACACGTCGCTTGACAGCTTTGTAGCCGGGCCTAACGGAGAAATGAACTGGATAAAAGTAGACGAAGAAATATTTGACTTTGTTGCTACCATGACAGACAAAGCAGACGCTGCTCTTTATGGACGGGTAACGTATGACATGATGCAAAGTTATTGGCCAACTGCCGGTGAACAACCCAACGCATCGAAACACGACAAAGAACATGCGGCCTGGTATAACAAAGTTCCAAAAATCGTTCTATCAAGAACATTGGGTGAAAAAGGTCTTGACAATACCACCGTTATCAGCGACCAGCTTGCAGACAACGTCAATACAATAAAAAAACAAGACGGAAAAAATATCATCATCTTTGGAAGCCCCGGTGCATCACAATCGTTATTAAAAGAAGGACTCATTGACGAGTTTTGGCTCTTTGTTAATCCTATTATTTTGGGAAAGGGCATGCCGCTATTTAAAGATATAACTGAGGCGACTCAATTGAAATTTGTAGCGTCTAAAACTTTTGCCTGTGGCGTAATTGCGCTTCACTACGAAACAAAACGCATTGAACAGGCAACCTGATATTCTTCTCCATCAAAGGCAGGGCTCTTTTGTAACACACGAAATAAAAAAGATGAAGCATCGCCCTTTATATTTTTACAATTTTATAAACGAGCCCTGTTATCCCCGTTTTTGTTTGCAGTAAACCCATTACATACAATTCATTATTTTCATCCACATTAACCCCGCAAATTAAAAAGGGGTCTTTCGGCTTATTTAAAATTTTCAATGGCTGCCTTAACCAGTTTCCTTTTTCATTTTTCACAAGGGCAAACATATTTCCATTAAAATCGGCGAACACGTATTTTTTATCAAGTGCGGGAAATTGTTTTCCATAATAAAAACGACCGCCAATAACACAAATACCCTCTTTGTGCGTATAGGCATAAATGGGTGGCGTAAAGATGCTTTGGTTAGAGCTATCCATTCTTAAAAAACTGCTGTCACCTTCCTTCAGTGGCCAGCCATAATTGCATCCTTTTTGAACAATATCAATTTCCTCTTCTTTTTCCTGTCCCACGTCTGCACCAAATAATTGATGGGTTGAAGCATCAAAACAAAAACGCCACATTTTACGAAAACCATACGCCCAGATTTCGGGCTTCGCATTTTTGGTGGTTACAAAAGGATTATCAGCAGGAATAGCGTAAGGCTTTTTATTTACATCAATGCGCAATAATTTTCCGTTAAAAAAATTCAAATCCTGTCCATGGTAAACATACTGGCTATCACCCAACTGGTCGTCACCAATAGAAATGTAGAGGTAACCATCCGGCCCAAAAGCCACCTGGGCACCATTGTGCGTAATGTTTTCGCCCTCTAATTCAAACACGCGGTATTCTGATTGCACATTTGCCAAATCTTTACTGCTACCGCCGGAAGTAAATTCAGAAACAACCAGCTTGCCTGTTGCCGGGTGTAACAAAGAGGGTGCCGCATAACAAACATACAATTTACCATTGGATGAAAACTGCGGATGAATGGCGACACTGAAAATGGATCCCAGGGGTGATTTTTTATCCCGTTGCCCAAGCTTATTATTACAAACCAGGAAGGGCTCCGGCAGTACCGAATCATTTTTCAGCATCCAGATTTTACCACTGTTATCTGTAATCAACATCCGGTGGCTTGTACCGGGCAGTACATTCAATTCAACCGGGGCGGCAATGGTTTTACTTACCAACTGAAGCTTTACTTCTACCGAATCATTCCCTGCTGTTGCACTTATCTGATCTACCCTGCTTTTTACGGGGCTGGTGCAGGAACAATTAAATAATATGGACACAAGAATAAAACAAAAGATCGTCTGCTTCATAATAAGCGGGTTTAGTTGTTTGGGTTAAAAAATAGAAGCCAGGGTTGATATTTTTTCACGACAAAGCAACGACCTCCGGGGTAAACAAATGACGGAGCTTTAAGCCTTCCTCAATTACTTCGCACTGGCGAGTGACATGCGGTAATGGCATCCTGGATAACGCTGCATTTAATTCGAGAAAAATATATTTGTTTGGTAGGGAGTAGATTGGTAAAGATGCGTATTGAAATGTATGATCTTATTCTTGTCAGCGGGAATGACAAATTGAAAGCTAATATATCTCCTTTTTTACACAAAAAATAATTAGTTGGGTTGCGAAGGAAAAATAGTTCGTTCTCCACCCCGCGAAAGAGGCTTTGCTGTATGGAAGGTAGACTTGCACCCTTTTCAAACTGCGGCATTAATTGTTTACCCGGCAAAAGGCTTTCAACGCACCTGCTTCGGGACTTGTTCGATACATGTTCGGGAATTACCGAAGCTGTCCCGAAGAAGTCCCGAAGGAGTCCCGAAGAAGGTATAGCGAAAAACATGTCGATACAATAGCTGTTGAACACCGGATCAAGCCTTCCGGAGTACCTGGTAGTTCTCTTTTTGCTGCTGTAATTTGTAATCAAAAAACAACAGCTGCGAAAATTTGTGCCCTCTGCGGGATGACTTCATTCCCCAAAATCAGGCTGATCATCGCAGATAAAAGAGATACCCTGCAACGTTACGGGTACATTTTCCTGATTGGGCATCCGGTTTTGTACAGTCAGTTAGATTTAGCGCTGCGATGAACAACCATTTCATGGTATTGCCTGCAATCATTAAATTTACTGTACTAACAAAATAGCATGGTCAATTTCCAGGAAAGAGTGTTAACGTATCCGCAGTATTGCCGCCAGTTCAGCTGTGGCGATTCACTGATTACTATTTTCAATTGTCCGCCCGAGGCCCGGTTAATGCAAAATAAACTGGCTGATTTGTGGTGCCATGAAAATTATATATTTTATGTGCTGGAAGGAAAAAAAGTATGGCATACTGCCCAGGGTGCTTATGAAATCGGGGAAGGCAGCTGTGTATTGGTAAGAAAGGGCGCCTGCATTTTGGAACAGTTTTTCGATATTGGTTTTTGTGTGGTGCTGTTTTTTATACCAGATGAATTTATTTGCAATACACTTAAAAACAGATCGGCCCCCATAGCAAAAACTGGCAGCATATATCAGCCGGTAATGAAGTTGAACTCTACCGAAACACTCAAGTCCTTTTTCATATCGATGTACGCATATTTTTCCGGCACGGCAGAACCCGACAAATCGTTGCTGGAGCTAAAATTCAGGGAACTTATTTTAACCATCGCAGACAATCCTGAAAATGAAGAAGCGCTTGCCTATTTCTGCTCGCTCATGAACGAACCTCAATCGGTATCGCTGCAACGCGTAATGGATGACAACTTCTGTTTTAACCTGAAGCTGGAACAGTATGCACTGTTGAGCAACCGCAGCCTCTCTGCTTTTAAACGTGACTTTCAAAAACAATTCAACAATACGCCAGGCAGATGGCTGCTTGAAAAAAGGCTGGAGCATGCCAGGTTTCTGCTTAGCAACAAGAATAAAACGGTAAGCGAAGTGGCATTTGAAAGCGGCTTTGAAAACCCTTCCCATTTCAGCCGGTCCTTTAAAGAACGTTTTGGCATCTCCCCCGCCGCAGCCAAATAAATTTCCTTCTGAACTTTTAAGTACAACATCTGGACTTTGCAGCAAAGGCTGTTTTTAAATGGACGAATACTTTTGTTATGCAATGAACAAAAAGGTGTTCATGCGGCCAGTTCAGCTCCCCGCAGGATCATTCAAAATAGCCAATGGTTTTTTCTTTCATCCGGCAGCAGAGTTGAAATGGAAACAAATAAACCAATTACAAATCTTAAAATTCAAACAACATGAATCCAAACAAAGCATTGTGGGAAAAAGGTGATTTTACCCGCATAGCAGCAACCATGCGGGAAAGCGGAGCCGAACTGGCTGCAACATTCGGTATTACTCCCGGCATTAACATGCTTGACCTGGGTTGCGGAGACGGCACTACTGCTTTGCCTTCTGCCCAACTCGGCGCCGATGTGCAAGGAGTAGATATTGCCAGTAACCTCGTTGCTGCAGGCAACAAGCGGGCACAGGCAGCAGGACTCAGTAATTGCACTTTTCGCGAAGGTGATGCGAGTGATTTGAACGGTGTCCGCGATGAGTCGTTCGACCTGGTAGTGAGTATTTTCGGGGCGATGTTTGCACCAAGGCCGGTTGATGTAGCCAGGGAAATGGTTAGGGTAACCCGGCCTGGCGGTAAAATTATTATGGGTAACTGGATACCGGGAGACCCCACCCTGGTGGCGCAGATCTTAAAAATAAGCTCAGCCTACATGCCACCACCACCGGAAGGTTTTGTCAGCCCGATGCTATGGGGTGTAACGAATCATGTAACCGAACGTTTTGTCAGCGCAGGCATAGCACCAGGAAATATTTCATTCTCCAACGAAACCTTTACATTCAACGCTGACTATTCTCCCGCAACATTTGTTGACAAGTTTAAAAACTATTACGGCCCAACCATGAATGCCTTTGAAGCAGCAGAAAAAAATGGCAAGGCTGCAGCATTGCAACAGGAGTTAGAACAGTTGTTTAACAGTCAGAATAAAACCGGCACCCAAAATACAACCTCCATCCCGGCTACATTTTTAAAAGTAACTGTGATCCGTTGAGCAACTATTCAGGCCGCAGCTCGTCTCTGGCCGCCAACTTTTGAAAGCTGGCGGCTCTACAGATACAAGAAAAGTCACGTAAATAAGATGCTTTCAGGTTCACCCGGATATATCTTCAGGAAATCATTACCTCCATTTCATTTTGGTATTTTATAGTTTGTGGTGAGGAAACTAGCAATCTTTTTGACAAGGCTACATCATGCAATGTTTTCTTGTATTTGCATTGCATGCTGCGCCAGTATCTACTGAAGTTTGTTCCGCCCGCTTTAAATAACTTTTGGTGCGCAAACCAAACCAGCAGCGACGTAGCGAAAAAGAACAGCGGATAAAAAAAGCGGCTGAATATTTTGGTACCGGCCGCTTTGCTGTCAAAAATAATGGCCATTCTTTCTGCCTGAAAATGGATGTGATATGCTTCGTCAATCAGTATGTCTGTACAAATC
Organism: Ferruginibacter sp.; assembly: GCF_028288465.1. Classification (GTDB taxonomy): domain Bacteria; phylum Bacteroidota; class Bacteroidia; order Chitinophagales; family Chitinophagaceae; genus Ferruginibacter. The sequence continues at coordinate 5,866 of NZ_JAQBNR010000009.1, forward strand.
TGTTGCAGCAGTGTACAATTGGTGGCGTTTTTCAGTGCCTGGTAAAAAACCTGCGCCGCACTTTCTACCGTAATAACAGCCAGTGTCCATATTTCCATACTGGTATTAAAATACCGGATCTTCCTGAACAAGGTATCGCCCCAGTTTTTACCAATTCTTGGTTGATTAATTGCATCGAGGTACCTGCCCAAATTGTTGCCGTGCTTTTGTTCTTCTTTTATAAAAAGTTGCACTGCCTGCACATAATGCGGGTCGTTAACTTGGGAGGCATATAATGTAGCAGCATGAATTAAATGCGCTCCATCCGATGTTTCGCCCAACTGCCAGGCCTGCAGGGAATGTACAATCTGCGACAGTTCAGTTACCGAAACAGCTGGTTCTAAATGCCAGTCTACCCGCTGCCTTAAGGCATTCTGATCAAAATGTTCAATCCATTGTTTACTTGTTTTCATAATTGCGTTTTAAATATTAATAAATACAAAGCACTTTGTATTTCAAAGTAAATGCAATTAATTCAGATATTCTAATGGTTTTTTCATTTTAACAATTCATCAGAACGTAAGAATTTGACGGAAAAATTTAACTGGCTAAAAAGGCTGATGGTAGCGTATTGACTATAGCCCGGAAGATGGCTGCAATCAGTTGTGACAGGGCTTTTATTTTCATTAAACCAGTTTTGATTATTGCAGGCCGACACAATAATCAAAGAGTTTTTTTACGTCTTGTTCTTTATTGAAAGAAGGCTTTTTCGCTTTTATATAGCCCTGGATAGCGTCGCTGTTTTTTGGAAACATCGTAAGGAAGGCCGACTTACCCGCCTTTAACATTTCGTTGCCGGTATTAAGAAAATAGGTTGTCTCCATTGCAATATCAATATCAACATTCAGGGTTAGTTGTTTTTCTACCGAGTTTGCTATTAATGAACTGTAATTCTTTATACCAACGCCAGTACGGGTGCGAAGGCCCATGGCGCCTATTTCAATGGGCTCGTAAGTTACTTTTCGTATTATCAGCAGCTTCACACTATTGGTGGAGGCTATCTGCTCCTGGTAACCGTCTTTGTAAAAAAAGATACTGCCACCTAAGGAGATACTGTCTATATCCTGTGGCTTTGCAATGCTGAGTGTATCACCATGCGGATCTATAAATTGCATTTCGCATACCAGTAAATTAAAGTTCATTTTCGATGGACCGGCTCCACCACTTTTTAATTTAACGCTGGCATCAGCAAATGTGGGAAAGCGATAATAGAATTGTGCCGATAGGCTCTCACCCATATGTACTGTTTTCCTTTCAAGGACCTGTGCATTTGCTGTAGAAAGAAAAATAACCGATAACAATAGGGTAAAAAAAACAGTCTGTTTCATAACGTAATATAGTACTATCTGTTGATAAGAGCTACAGTCTGTAAAGTGCTTATAGCGGCAGCGGAACATCCATTTGCAATAGCCCGGTCATAATGCTTATAGGCGTTACGATTTGCAATTAAGTTGCCGTATTTTCCACCATGGCAGCGATCGGTCTATAGTTGTGGTATTACTTACAACTATTTATCCCAGCATTTTAGTCAAATTTTTAAAGCTGGTGGTCATGCTTGCCCAGGGATCTTTTGGCATGTCGTGTTCAATGTAAAAATGTTGCATGCCCGCGATGGAAGCGGCGTCAAATATGGGCTTGTAATCGATGGTGCCCTCTCCTACAGGTAAAATATTTTCCCTGGATGCATCCAGATCTTTTACATGCCACAGTGGAAAGCGGCCGGGATTTTGTTTAAAAATATCTACGGGATTTTTGCCCCCTTTTACGGCCCAGGCAAGGTCCAGTTCCATCTTTACTTTAGTTTGTGTTAAAAACAGGTCGTAAGGAATTTGTCCTTCCACGGCTCTGAACTCCGCATCATGGTTGTGGTAAGCAAAACCTATTCCTGCTTTTCTACAGGCTTCGTCTGTTTTGTTTAATACTTCAATCGAAGACTTAATATCATCCAATGTATTGATGGGCGTATTGGCGCATACCAAATACTCCACTCCGCCTTCTGCTGCTTCATCTACCAACGCCTGCATATTGTCTCTTAAATTCCGCATGGGTGGAATCACGAGTGGTTTGCCATCTGCACCCGTTGGCATTTTTTGCACCGGGCGGCATTTTAAAAGGTGCACCCAGCACATGATGCGATTTCCATGACATGCCGAGGCTGTTTATCAAGGCCGCAAACTCCTTCGGTTTTAATCCGTAATAACCACCTTTTTTGCTGAAAGCCGATTCAATTTCTTTGTAGCCAATGTCTGCCACTTTCTTTAATGAACCGTTTACATCATCATCCATTACATTGAACAAAGTGAATAATTGTAATCCAACCGGGGGCATGGCTGGCGCAGGATATAAAGCTTTAGCATTGCGGGGAAGTACAAGTCCACCAAAAGCAAGGGCGGCACTAAGTTTTAGAAAATCTTTTCTGTTTGGCATGATCGTTATTTTTGTTTTATACGAATGAAAATGTTGGTTATCTAGATGGTTGTAAACATTGAAGCACTAACTTATTGCCTATTCTATTCTGGTTGAAGCTTTACCTCCAGCCGGCGGGCTGCGTAACTGGAACGCCGCTGCTTTTCCCCTTTGAAAATCCCGATAGCTATCGGGAATGCTGCGCATTTTTTCAATTCCGGCTAAGTCTGAACCGGAGAAAAAGAGAGCGACTTTTCCAGTTACTGTTTCAATGCGGAGAGATAATTTGAAAATATCAGTTTCATCAAACAGGCTTTTGCTTTTACCTTTTTACTTTTTATTTTTACTTCTGCTTTCTGCCTTAAGCCTTCTGCTTTCCACCATACAAATCCGGTAAAGATTGCAGCATGGGGAACTGGGCCTGGTGCCAGTAAGGGTATGCTAATCTTTGTTCGCTTGCCTTGTCTAATTTTTTTACCTGTTCCAGTGTAAGGTTCCAACCAACGGCACCGAGGTTTTGTTTCAGTTGTTCTTCGTTCCGGGCGCCGATGATAATGTTGGAAATGGTGGGCCTTTGCAGCAGCCAGTTCAGCGAAACCTGGGCGACTGTTTTATTTACTTCAGCAGCTACTTCTTTTAATGAGTCTACGATGGTATATAGTCTTTCAAGATCGGTTGCTTCGCTCGGCACGGGACTTCCTCCCTGCGCTACCCTGGCATCTGCGGGCAGCGGTTGGTTGCGGTTGTACTTGCCGGTGAGCATACCGCTGGAGAGGGGACTCCATACAATGGTACCTATTTGCTGATCGATTCCGAGTGGCATCAACTCCCACTCAAAATCGCGGCTCAACAGAGAATAGTAGGCCTGGTGAGCAACGTATTTGCTCCAGCCGTATCGTTCTGAAACAGACAAAGATTTCATCAAATGCCAGCCCGAAAAATTAGAGCAGGCAATGTAACGCACCTTACCAGATTGTACCAGGTTGTCCAATGCTTTCAACGTTTCATCTATGGGGGCAACTGCATCAAAGCCGTGCATATGGTAAATGTCAATATGGTCTGTATCCAGCCGCCGCAGGCTGTCTTCGCAGGCTTTCACCAGGTGCATACGGGAAGAACCATGATCATTGATATCATCCGACATAGGAAATGTTGCTTTGGTAGAAATCAACACCTGGTTTCTTTTTCCACGGATCGCCTTACCGAGAATTTCTTCAGCAGCACCCCCCGAATATACATTGGCCGTGTCAAATAAATTGACCCCTGCATCCAGGCAAAGGTTCACCATCTGCGTTGCCTCATCCACCTGTGTACTTCCCCATGCTTTAAAAAATTCGCTGCCGCCACCAAAAGTTGCCGTACCAAAACTTAATACCGGAACGGTTAACCCGGAGTTACCCAATTTTCTGTATTCCATCTTTCTTATTTTTAGTAGTATAATATCTGCTATGCCCTGGCAAAAATGCACACTGCATTTTATTTTTTACTTTTTACTTTTGATTTTTGAACATCAAGCGCTACCGCAATAGCACGCTCCACCAAAGGTTCCATTATTTTATAGCCCGCCAGGTTGGGATGCACACCATCATCTCCCAGCCCTGCTTTTAATCCTTTTCGTTCGTCTGACATTGGTGTAAAATAATCCAGATAAATACAATCATTTTTGTCAGCGAATGCTTTAATCATCTTATTGAGGGTGAATATTTTTTCTGCCGGTTGCAAGCCTGGTTTCCATGGATAGTCATACACTGGCAACACAGAACTCAACACTACTTTTATGCCACTTGCTTTTGCCAGTTGCGCCATAGAGCTGATATTACCCAAAATGGATTCCAAGGTGGCAGGCCCTGTATTGCCGGCAATATCATTGGTTCCTGCCAGTATCACCACTACTGCAGGTTTCAAATCAATCACATCCGGGCGAAACCGCAACAACATTTGCGGCGTTGTTTGTCCGCTGATACCGCGGTTAATATACCCATGCGTTGCAAAAAAAGCAGAGTCAATATTTTTCCAGCCAATGGTGATGGAGTTGCCCATAAAGACAACTCTTTGTTCTCCTTTTTTGGGTGGCACCAGTTGCTTGTTGTCCGCCGCAAAATGGCCAATATCAGGCCAATCATTTTTTACCCTTTCTTCACCTTCCTTTTGCCACTGCTTTACCTGTTTTGGTGTAACATTTGGCATCCACCCTGTTGGATGTACGGGCCATAATAATCCCTGCTCTTCCAGCCAATCGCCAAAACGATCAATCCAGGTATCAGTTGGGATGTCGTTTTTACGCATGCCAAAACCATGGCCACCTTTTGCATACATGTGCAGCTCGGCCGGTTTTTTGGCAGCAATCCATGCGTTGTATAAATTAGTGCTGTGTGATGCCAGCCCCAGCTGGTCATCCGTTGCGGCGCAAATAAATAAGGGCGGCGCATCCCCCGGAATGGTTTGATTTTTAAGTGCCGTGATGTAAGGATAAACGGGTGCCGCAAAATCGGGCCTGTCGGCTGCCGTTGAATTAAATACGGTGCCCATGGTGACTGTACCTCCTGCGGAAAAGCCCATAAAACCAATTCGCTTTGGACTGACATTGTATTCAGCCGCATGGGTGCGAACGTATGCGACTGCTTTTAATCCATCGGCAATAGCCATGGTAACCACGCTATCATTTTCTTCATCCAGCTTTTTAAAATCACCCATTTTTTTTGAGAGTTCTGCTACCGGATCATTGGTAAGGCTATGCACCAACCGGTATTTTAAAACGAAGGCCGCCACTCCTTTTGCATTGAGCCACCTGGCTACTTCAATGCCCTCACTTTCTATAGACAGCGTATGAAAAGCACCACCCGGAGCGATGATAACAGCCGTGCCATTGGCTGCAGATGCGGGCGGTAAATAGGCTGTAAGTGTTGGCTGTGCAACATTATACACTACCCGCGTTTTAAACATGTTGTCATTATTGTCTTTCTCCTGCCAGGTCCAGCTCTCAGATCCCGGGGCTTTGCCGGGATACAATTGTATTACCTGTTGAGCAGTAACCAGTGATGCAATCATCAAAAGTAAAAAAGTAAAAACGGGCATTTTTCGGGAAGCGGCGAGGAGGCACATCGTTGTATTTTTTAGTGAATGTAAAAATAGCAGAACCTTGCTAACATGTAAAGACAAATATACGGCTCCATGATCGTTGCGGCAGAGGAAAGCATCCGGCTGTATCCCGGGATAGCATGTTTACATGCTTTTACACCGCATCACGCTCCTTCTCCTGGTGTTTCCACAGTTCGTTGAACAAAATACTGTGTTGTTTCAAATCAGCAAATGTTCCCTCACCGGCAATGTAACCATCCTTCAAAATATACACGTAATCAAAATAGGTCAACAGGTATAGCCGGTGTAAGGTAGAAACAACCGCTTTTCCTTCACAGGCCTTGAACAATTTTTCATAAATCTGCACTTCTGTTTTAGGGTCAACGCTGCTGGTGGGTTCATCCAGCAAAACAATCTCGCTGCTGCGGGCGGCCAATATGCCGCGGGCCAGTGCCAGTCGCTGCTTTTGTCCTCCGGATAGGTTGACACCTTTCTCCTGGATACCGGATTGCAATCCATTGGGTAATTGCTTTACTACCTCTGTGAAATGCGCCGTGTAGCATACATCATCAATATCCTGTTGGTCAAAAGGCAGACCAAGTGTGATATTGTGTTCAATCGTATTTTCAAAAATCTCCGGCTCCTGCGGAAATAAAGTAATACTTTCAGCAAGGCGGGCCGTATCTGTCTCCGGCACATCGTCTACTGTAATGCGAATGCCGGGCTCAGTTTCATATAAACCTCTTAACACCGCCATCAGCGTACTTTTTCCGCTGCCGCTTTCACCAATAAAAGCAATGCGTTTGCCCCGCTGCAGGCTGATGTTTATCCCGTGCAGACTGTGTGCTTTTTCTGCGGCCGAGTAGGCAGCCTTATGCGAAAAATTGAGTCCGCTTATAACAATGGTTTGCCAGTTCGGCGGCAGGCCACTACCGCTCTCAGGCAGATGATGTTCCTGGTAGGCATCTGTAATAAAGCGGGCCGTTTGCACATCGGTATTGTACTGAACTACCTGTGTATACTGGTAGGCGATATCGTGAAATACACTGGTGAACTGGTTTACAAACCCCAGCAATGCTACCAGGCTGCCCAGCATAAAAACACTGCCCGGCCGGGCGTGCTGGTAAATATAGCCCAC
>NZ_JAQBNR010000015.1 GCF_028288465.1 Ferruginibacter sp.
AGTGGACCCGGGCGACGACGCTTATGTAGTTAAGACTGCACAATACGGATATGCGCAGGTGCTATTTATTTCGCAATTTGACGCATCCAATCGTTTAACCTGGTCCACAAGAATAGAAGGTAACGCCGATGATGACCTGGGAGCCAGAGTGTGTACCGACAGAGTAGGGAATATTTGCCTTGCCGGCAATACAAGATCTTCTAACTATCCGCTGGTAAATGCCGGGGGCTATTATAACCCTGCAGCCTGGGGCGCTGTAGTTACAAAATTTAATCCTGCAAGGCAAATGACCTGGTCGACCTATTTTCCTTATCCCTATGGGGTAGATGATGTAACTGCTGACGATAGCTGCAATTTGTATGTTGTTACAGATAAGACCGTATCAAAATTTGATAGTAGTACACGGTTGGTTTATGAAAAAGTGATCAATACCGACAAGATGTATTTCTGGAATAAGATTAATTATGATCCGGTACACGATCAGCTTCAATTGCTTGGCGTAATGAATGAAAGCTACGCGGGGTTTCCTGCCATTAACACAGCCTGCAATGGAAGTTTTTTTTACGATGGGTCATTTCCGCAAACGTATAACAACGCTACCGGGCCAATTTTTGGCACCATGGGCACAAATGGAGAATTTAGTTACCTATCCCTGGCAGATTGGGTTTACGAATATTATGATCAAAATGAAATGGCGATAGATGCGAAAGGTGATCCTGTTTATTTATTCTGTTATCAACAGGATGGATACACTATGCCTAATCCCCAGCTTACCAACCCGGGCAATGGTGCTTATTTTGATAGTACTTGTTGTTACCTTGCTAACAGCAATAGTTCTGCGTTGCTTCTTAAATTAAATGCTTCTGACCTCTCTGTAAAAACTAAGGTACAAGCCCCTGTTGGTTGCAGTTGCAACGGCACTGTCGCCGTTACTACTCAATGCGGGGTAGCTCCTTTCAAATATCTCTGGAGTAACGGCGATACTTTGGCAACAGCTAAAAATTTGTGTGCTGGTAATTACTGGGTAAAAGTAACGGATGCCAATAATCTTTCTTCCATAGCAAAGTTTGTGATAGATCCGCCATTGGGCAGCATCAGCAGCGCTATCACCGTTGTTACTCCGGAAAACTGTAATCTTAGGAATGGAACCATTCAAATGCAAACTGTACAAGGCGGAACAGCACCATTTAGTTATTCGCTGGATGGCACTACATTCCAGTCATCATCATCATTTACAGGGCTGAGTTCTAAAGTCTATAATTTTTATATAAAAGATGTTAATGGTTGCCTGTACACCGATACACTATCTGTTTCAAACCTGGCAGGGCCATCTGCGGTAACCTATGAGATTAAAAAGAGTTCCTGCATTGCCAGCGATGGACAAATAAAGGTGACTGGTGTCACGGGTGGTTCAGGTACATATCATTTTAATTTGAGCGACGGGCAAACAAACAGCACGGGCATTTTTACGAATCTTGCTGCAAAAACTTACCAGCTGGAGGTTATAGATAGTGCCGGTTGCCCACTGATGCAAACAGTAGTTGTTGCCAATGAAACTGCAGCTTCAGATGCAACCTACGTGATTGCAAATGATCATTGCAAGCAGGCAATAGGTAGTATACAGGTAAGCAATGTTACCGGCGGAATGGCTCCCTATACATTTTCAATTGATAGTATTAATTTTAATGCAGGTCCTGTTAAACAGCTACAGGAGGGTAGTTATAACCTGTATATAAGGGATGCCAATGGTTGTGTGCTTAAAAAATCGCCATTGGTGGTGGCAAACGAAGCAGGGCCAACGATCCTTACGCTCACTACAATCAATGCTTATTGTGGAAGTGTAACCGGTAACATAAAGGTCACTTCTCTGCAAGGTGGTTCAGCACCTTACCTCTATTCAGTTGACAACGGCGTAAGTAGCGAAACTGGCAATTTTACAGGGCTTCAGCCTGGTATTCATACCACGACTGTGCAGGATGCGTATGGGTGCAAGGACAATAAGTCTGTAGAGATTCTATATAAGTTTACTCCATCATTAAAGCTGGCACCGGCAGATACCACGGTTTGTTTTAATGAAACAGTTACATTACGTGTTACTGGAGATGTCAGCCAGCTAACGAATATTAGTTGGGATATTCCGGCACAGGGTGCCGTAGCGGCTATAAAAGTAACAGGTAACCAGCAGGTGCAGCTAAGTGCTACAGACACCAATGGTTGCGTCATCACAGCTACCAGTTTGCTCAAAGCAAAGGCTTGTAACACTGCAGAAAATTGCATTGCTATACCGGCAGCCTTTACTCCAAACGGTGATGGTATAAACGATAAAGTGGCCCCGATCATAAACGGTTGTCGAATAGACAATATCAGTTTTGTGGTATTTAATCGCTATGGTGAAGCAGTGTTTGAAATGAAAAATCCTGGTAAAGGGTGGGATGGTATATACAAGGGCACAGCACAGCCAGATGGCGCTTATGTTTACCAATGTACCTATACTTCCGGCGGAGTTACAATATATAAAAAGGGCACGTTCGTACTTATCCGTTAGCAGAATTTGCGACACGTTTTTGACAGTGTTGAACTGTGGCAGAAGTTGGATACTGCTGCTGATATTGAAATAGAAAAAAAGGTCCGTTATCCGGAACAACCTCTATTATATAATTACACTCCGCCGGCAAAAGATAAAAAGTGCTGGTGGAAGTTTTGGGTATTATAAAGGCTTTCAACAACCGGACACCGGATCTGTTTTTTAAAGTATCAAAAAAACCGCTAAACCAGTAACACAATGGAAGAAACAAACCAGGTCACTAACTATTTAAATGAAGAAAAGCAACAAAAATTGTACAGGTTTAACTATGCAGTACACAAAGCAAAAGGCGCCTTGTTTTTTGCTGCGGGATTAAGTTTAATCCCAATGATGCTTTCGTATTCCCGAACAGACGGACAATTAGGAAGCTTCGAAATTATTTTGTTCGTCTTACTATTTTGTTCCTTTATTGGTCTTAGTTTCTTTGCATCAAAAAAACCATTTACGGCGCTCGTAATAGCGGCATTGGTATACGTTGCCTATATCCTCATGCTTGCACTTCCTTTTTTATTTTCGCAAGGGATTTCCGGCTTAGTTATGGCTATCTACTCCGGCTGTCTTTTTAAAATAATTGTATTAACCATTTTAGGCAAAGCCTCACAAGTGGCTAAACCAATGCAACTGCTGAAAGAAGAAATGGACCTTTAAGATTTATATACACCTCTTAGACCGCACAAGGTTTAAACAAAATCCTCCCTCGAATGAGTTCTAACAATTGCAAATGGTGAAATGAAATATTTAAGAACACCCTGGATCAGGGTAGTTGTAACGTAATATTTAATTTTATTAGTTTCAAGTGCGAACAGGCATTTGCTTTTTTACTTTTTTCGAAATGAATAACATTGTTATCACCTGTGTCTATTATGATTAGTTAATTTTTCAATTGTTTGAAATGCAGTACTCTGCCAGGTAATTTTGCCTTCCTTTATCTCGAAGCAATCTGTGGCAAACGGAATATTTATGACTGGGCTGTCAGCCGTCCAAACAATATAAACCTTTTCGTCTTTCGAAATCATCTTTTTTATTTCCAAGCTAGACTTATCTTTTGGGAGCAGTGTGAATGCGTATGAAAAAAAGGAAGAGATATTTTCCATCCCTGCAATTATTCCATTTTGCGTCCAAAGTTCAGATTGTTCTGTGTAGTCGTTTAGAAGTTCCTTTAAGTTGTTATTTCCAAGAGCTTGTAAATGATGTTGAATTACATTTTCTGCAGTTGTTGTTGTTGATAGCATAAAAATAAATTTGGCAGAAAAGTAATAAAATTGTTTTCAAAAGACAATTATTATTTTGAGTAAATTAGAGTCCACAAATATTGGTCTGCCATAAGTTTGCCGCTAACGAAAAAGGTATTGCTGCAGGTGTGGAATTCATTGCTTGTCCTGCCCGGAACTACTGCCCAATAATGATTTAAAAGTACAAGATAACAACTAAAAGCCCAAGAGAATTCAGTCCGCTGGAACTGCTGCTGATAGTGAAATACAGCCGAAAATGACAACGCCCAGCCACACTTGCAGCAATACCCATGTTAGCGGAACTGGTTTTTGTCAGCTTGTTTAATTAAACGAATTTCTAAATTCCAAAGGCGTTTTATTAGTTTTATGCTTAAACAATTTGCTGAATGATTGCGAATGTTGAAACCCTAAATCAAAAGCTATTTCAGACACCGATAAGTTCGTTGTCGATAGTTTTTCTTTTGCTTTCTCGATAAGCTTATACTGTATGTATTGTTGAGCGTTTTGTCCAATTAGTGAACGCAACATATCACTTAAATAACTTGGCGTAATGTACAATTGTTCGGAAAGGTATTGAACAGTTGGAATGCCCAGATGTAAGGGCTTTTCTTTACTAAGATAATTATCTAAAATTTCTTCCAATTTATCCAATATATTATTGCTTGCTGTTTGTCGGGTAATAAATTGGCGTTTGTAAAACCGATTGGCATAATTCAGTAACAGGTCTATTTGTGCAATAACAACGTCTTGACTAAATTCATCTATCCTGCTGTTTAACTCTTCCTCAATGATTTTAAATACAGAAAGGATGATTTCTTTTTCCTTAACAGATAAATGCAACGCTTCGTTGACGGAATATGAAAAGTAGCCGTATTGCTTTATTTGTTTTGATAAGGGATAACCCAGTAAAAAATCTGGATGAAATAATAGCACGAAATCAGAAACAGTGTTGGTGTAATTCACGTCATCTCCAATTACCTGGTTAGGTGCTGCAAACACCATTCCTCCATCATTAAAATCATAATAATGCTGGCCGTATTTTACCCTGGCGGCTGAATCAGCAGAAAAAGATATTTTGTAGAAGTTCATAATATGCGACCCTTTAGGCGGTCTTAATTCTCCATCGTTATCAGAAGGTTTGATCAGACTAATTAAAGGGTGCAAAGGCTTTGGTAGCCCAAGCACCCCATGTATGTCTGACAAAGAATTAAATTTTACCGGTATACTTTCTTTTTCATTCATAAGAAATAAATCTACAGGAAATTAAACTGATTTAGAATCTATTTTCCCTTTTGGATGTTGATTTTTTGCTAAAGCTTCCACTGCGTCTTGCCATGCTTTATTTTCCGGGAAAAGTTTTGTGCGAATGTAAGCTGCGGTCATTTCGTTTACAAAAGCCACGGTTTCCGGATTTTCATCTTTGGTTTGATCTGTTTCTAAAACATCGTATCCCGAAACTCCACCCAATATATGACCACTGTTAAAAACGGTTAATAAAGTTTTAGGCGCCGGGCTGAAATTGTAGGCATCCATGCGCCAGTTGTCACGGGCTGAAAAAATTGCACTCTTATCCAGGTCTCCGGCTACTACCAGTACATCTCTTGTCATTTTAGAATAATCAGTGCTTTTAAGTATAGGATAATGTTCAGATACCCATTCTGCAGCGTCTACTCCAATGCCAGGCGCACCCATAACCACAAATGCCTTTATACGGGGTTCCTCTATATTTACCGTTTTACCGGAAACAGGATCGGCAACATGCATACCAGCAAGCATAGAAACCGTATTTCCGCCCAAAGAATGCCCAACTGCCGCAACCCTGGTTTTATCTGTTCGTTCGGTAAGATTGGGAATTGCTGAAAGAATGTCTTCAATGCGATCATAAACATAGATCATATCTTCTGCCCTGGATTTCCAAAACAGGGGGCCTTCGGGTCCGGTTGGATCGAGTTTTAATGTTTTTGAATCCTGGTGAGTTGGTTGTATCACTACAAAACCATGAGACGCATAATAGTCAACAATCGGGGCATACCCCCGGTAGGAAGATAGAAAATTTGATGCTCCATGACCGTGTGATAATAAAATAACCGGAAGATTTTCTCCACTTACCGGTGCTGTAATCTTAACTTCTAAATCTACCAAACGGTTTGGAACTTGAAACACGATTGGACTAACTGAAATGATCTGATTTTGATGTGTCATAATTTTTAATTTTAATTGATGACTCAAAAGTCAGCATTCTCATTTTTTTGAATGTAGCTCTATTAAGGATTATTGTAGTCGAATTGAGGGACTTGTTATTAGTAGGGTCTGTCTTACCATTGCCGCTAACGTTCAGGGCTTTATGATGTTGGGATATTTCCATTCGTCCGCCCAAAACCGATGCTAAATATATAAATTAAAGTTCATTGTTTTTCCTAAACTTCAAAGGTGCTAGTCAAGCCCAGACTGAAGACTGGCTTTGCTTTTAGCTGATGATAGTTGGTCAAGCCCCAATAGCATAAAACCCCATGTTATGTGCAGTACTGGCTACTTTGTGAATTAAGATTCTAAACATTCTTATTATTTCCTCACCCATTGATTTGTGTATCCCAACTGAGAAGCTTAATTTAGAAGATAAGGCCTTATATAATAAACCTAGATTAAATAGTTTTCATTTAATCAAAATACTTTAAGGCAATAACTGTGTTTTCTATCATATTCACTTATTGCTCCCACTATATTTTCAAATAAATAAAAGTGCTTATCCCCATTTCCATTGAGTATTTCGAAACTTGCTTTACCACATTGCTCCATGTTTTTACGATACACAACTTGCGGAATATCAGAAATTGAAAACACATATGATCCTTTCTTTTTAGCTATAATGCCAATTTTCAAATTATACTTGTTGTTAGATTCCAAAAAACTCAGTTGTTTAACCCTTTTAGGATCTAAGGTTTGAACAGAGTAAATTTCACCTTCCACTTTCACAAAATCAAAACTATCAACAGCACCTCTTTCATACGTACCAAACTTTTTTATATCTTGAACTAATAGCGTTGTACCAAGATTTACTACTGATACAAAATCTACTTCACTGCTTGTAGTTAAATCTTGCATACGGGTCGATGTTTGACATATTAACCAAAGGGTGTCTCCCAGAGGAATACTATCGTTCTCACCTAAAAAGGAAGCTGTAATTGAAAAAGAATAATTTGATTCATTGCAAGGTTTTTGACACGCCGTGAATTGAAGAAGAAACCACGTTAGTAATAAAAGCGTTATCGAAGATTTCATAAATTAATAGTGATATTTAAAACAAATTTCTTGGTATCTAATTAAAAGCCTGAAGTTTGATATATTCAAATCTTCATCACACTAACGTAAAATACTTCAAACTTAGAATAAGTTGTGAATTCAAAAATTCAACCAATATTTTTAAATTGATATTTCTTATTTCCTTAGCCAAGTAAGATAACAAATAAATGTCGATGCTTCTAACATTAAGGGTTAAATTGTATTGCACATAAAGCCCCATGTTATACGCAGACATATTTGTACATCTTCAAATTAAGTTCTCGCAGAAAGACTAAAACTCATAATAACAATTATTGAATTAGGCTGGCCATTCAAATTCTGAATCCAAAACTCTTTTAATTGTTGAAAAAATTCTCACTTCTCTTTCTTCTCCTTCAAGTAAGTTGGCATAAAAATATTTTTCTGAAACCAGCTTTTCAAATCCAAATATTATTGTCCTTTCGTTATAAGTATACGAATCACTATCTTCAGCAACTTTCCAAAATTTTGACAACCGTCCATCAGATATTTTAAAGCAGCCTGAAAAAAGGTACATTGAATAATTAACGCCAACACCATCGAAATGATCCTCACATACTAAATACCACTGAAATCTTTTAAAAGTCGCTATGCCATAAACTGTATATTCTTTATTAATAGTAACTTCAAAATGACTGCTTTTGTTGTAGGAATAAACGCCTTCTGGTAATGCAGCACCAGTATTATCAATACATTTAACTTTCATAATTTAATATTCGAATACAGTCGTTTTTGATTGATGGAATTTCTAATGAACTTGAACTCGTATAAGTTTGCGTATAACGAGCAGGGTTTTATGCAGGTTGGGTATTAGTATTTCGTCTGCCCAGAACCGCTGCTGATTGAAAATATGTTGATGAAGTTAAGAATTAATGCTCAGCGATGTTTGTCCAGCCGACAACTAATGCCTGGCTTTGCAATTTGCTGAAGCTAAGTTTGTCAAGCCCAACTTGCATAAAACCCCATGTTATAAGCCGTTTTTTGAACGTTTAGCGTCATAATAAAAACTCCAATGCGGTACATATCCGTGGTCTATGTCACCACTGTCAGGTGATGGAAAAAACTTAAACTGTTCTATAAAATTATTATGTCTAATTGTATCAATTTCTGCCAATAAAAATTCTTGTGTTGTATTCGGAAAAAACCTTTTTTTTATCGTATCAATTGCTTCCTGTTTTGTCTTGTCAGTCATTTGAACGCTAATTGCCCAATAGCCACGAACTCTTTGAATTTGTCGAAGATTATCTGTTTCAATGTAAAGTGTCCCAATCATTGTACCCGTACTTTGTCGAGCAGAAAAGAACTTGTCAAGAGTAATATATGAGTGGCCGTCACCTTGTCTATTAGTTGTGTCTTGGTAAAAATTAGGTCTTGAAGTTAGCTTGTCAAAACGTTCATTAAAAACAAAAAGGGGTGCCCCTTTATAAAATAAACTTGAAGTGTCTGAATATACTTTTGGTCTGTCAGCATTACCAGTTTGTCCCGTATACAGGATAACGTCAACAAACACATGAATGAGAGAAGAAGCTTCATTTAAAATGGCTTATAAAGCCCCATGTTAGCTGCCGTTTATTTTTTCCAAAAGTCGTTGTGATATAAATGGTCAACAAATATTTCAAAAGTACTACCTAATGAAATAAAGTCATTTTTGTCTCCAATGTAAGGAAGGATCCCAAAATTCATTTTATCATCTCGAGTGTCGATTACATACATCTCGTTACCGCCGTCTGTTCCAATAAAAACAATCCAAGGGAAAATTTCACCTCCATACTCTTTCGTGTATCTTTCGATTTGTTCAACCTGCAGAAATATCGAATACGATTGTCCTACTTTTCCATTATATCCGTTAGTCCTGCGTAAGAACGCAATATAATCTTCCGGAAACTTTATTGCCAGTAACTTTTCTACCTGTTTAATATTGTCCAAGTCGGCGGCTGGAAAAAATTTACTGATACCGCCATAATCTTCAGAACTACTTGGATCGCTGAAATATTTTTTTATGATGTCTGTCATTGATGTCTTTTACCGAAGTGTGTCATTGAATGGCAGCTAACGTATCGGGCTTTATGATGCTGGGATATTAACTTCCGTCTGCCCACAACCAAAGCTAAATTAATAATGAAAAGTTCATTGTTAGTACTAATGTTCAAAGATGCTGGTCCTGCCGAAATTAATGCCTGGCTTTCCTTTTAGCTGATGTTTGTTGGTCAAGCCCCAATAGCATAAAACCCACTGTTGCGCGAAGGCATTTAGTATTCAATAAGTTTCTCTAAAGTCAAATGATTCGCAATCCTAACTCTAAATTGTTTGTTGTTAGAAATTGTTTCGCCGTTTTTAGTAAAAGTATAGTCAACTTGCATTTTTAAAGACTCTGTATGTTCAATCGAATATTGTCCTGATAATGCGAACTTATTCATTTTTGAAAAGTTGTTGATTTCAAAAAAGGAATTCATTTGGATGGGTTCACTATGCAAAGAGTCCCAAGCCAGCGGTCGAAATGCTGGCTTTACAATTTCATTTTTATCATTGTAAATCGTCAAATCGAATTTTATAAATTCAATGTCGCTTCCTTTGGTAATAATCGCTTCGATACTCACTCTGTCAAACATTTCTGGTTGCAATTTGAATTCTACTGTCAAGTCATTCTCCTTGTAAAGGGAAATATGGTTTATGTTGTCTTTGTCAATAATAAACTGTTTAGTCATATTAGGCAAGCCAGCATAAATTGCTGTCATGGCCAAAATGAAAAGTAGTGCAGCTATAATCAATAAGAGTTTCTTGCTTTGAAGTTTATTTCTTTGCGAAAACAAATAAAGCAAAGGAATGCTAAGAAGGACTGTCATTATTAAAGCAACTGTTCCGCCTGCATTTGAAAAGTAAAGTCGTCCGTGACTACCTGCAAGAGCAAATGCTAAAACAAAGAATGAAAGTAGAAGAGCAGTAATTTGAATTGCAGAAAATGTCAAGACTCGTTTTGTCATTAGTGGTGTGTCTGTTTTGCTTACGCCCAACGGGCAGGGCTTGCTGCAGGGGTGGAATTCATTGCTCGTCCTGCCCGGAACCGATGTTAAATTTATAATTAAAAGTTCATTTTTTTACAAAAGTTCAGATTTGCTGGTCAAGTCCAAACTGAAGACTGACTTTGCTTTTAGCTGAAGATTGTTGGCTAAGCCCCAATAGCATAAAGCCCCATGTTGTGCGCAGTTACCTATTTAGGATAAACGATTAACCTAATCTGTCTATATGTATCTATGTCCCTTTTGAACATCAGAAGATAAGCATTGAGTTGGTTTAACCGTTGCCATTTCACATCATCTCTTTCTGTTTCTTCTAAAAACTTACTTTTTATATTCCTAACAGATGGAGTGCCAAGCAGTTTTGTAAAAGTTAAATCAAGAGTAGAAAACTTTCTGTCGAAAGTCTTGATAATATTTGTTCGAGGCGAGGCTGAATTAACTGAGACTGAATCATTAGCAACTTCAGCAACATCCCACTCATGCAAAATTGTTCGAACTGAATCATCGGATGTTGCGTAGTATTCTAATGTATATTCCATTCCTTCATCTGCGGATGACCGCAAGAACCGTTTGACATTCGTTAATCTGAAATGTGCCTTATTGGGATAAAGACTTGTGTCAATACCGACTGTATACTCATAAGAAATGTCTTTAGAGCCGATATTTTGTTCCATTTCTATGGCGTTTTCAAGGGTTATGGGAAAAGAGTTCACAGAGATATCTTCTGAATCAATAGCTTTTTTTGTATTACATCCTATAAGCAACAAACTGCAGGCAATAACTTTGGACAATAATGAAGTCATGTGTAAATATTAATTTGAATGTATAATTGCGCACAACGACCGGGCTTTATGCAGGTTGGGTATTGTTATTCCGTCTGCCAATTACCGATGTTGTTTGAAAATGTGATTTTCAATTTACAACCTTCTGTTGAAAGTTATTTGTCAGACCATGACCGCTGCCTGGCTTTGCACTTTGTTGAAAGTTTGTTTGTCAAGCCCAACTTGCATAAAACCCCATGTTGGTAGCAATGTTATTTGGTCTTGTGGAATTTGAGTGTCTTTAATGCTTGAAGAAATAATTTTTCGTTTGCTGGCTTTAAATTGTCACCATACAAATTAAATCTGTCTACGTCAGCGCCGCCTTGCCATAAACTGTCAATGTAAATGCCTGTTGTTCCAATACCTGGTTTTCTTGGGAAAACAATTTTGGCTTTGCGTCCATCAATTGTGTCCCACGAAATATTATTCTTCTTGAATTTGTCTGGGTCAATGCCTTTACGGCTATCAACAATAAAAAATTGAGAAGTGTCAAGCACATCTAAATCTTTTAAAATTGAACGCTCAATAATTTGAGGCTCGCGTTCAGTCAACGTGTTTGAGTACCAACCTAAGTCAAAATCTATTGTGTCGATATTGTCAATTGCAATTCGTCCGACGTAACTGTCAGTGCCTTGTGCTTTAACTTTTGTCCAACCGTTTGGTGTCACAATAGAAAATGAGCCAAAGTCCAAAGTCTGATTGTCTGCTTTTGGTTTGTGGTCTGCACAACCGATGGTTAAAAGCAGTAAAAGCCGTGGAATTATTTTCATAAACGTGAAGTCTCTAAACATTGCTACCAACGTATCGGGCTTTATGATTTTGGGATATTAACTTCCGTCTGCCCACAACTGAAGCTAAATTAATAATTAAAAGTTCATTGTTTATACTAAAGATCAAAGATGCTGGTCAAGCCGAAGCCGATGCCAGGCTTTGCTTTTAGCTGATGTTTGTTGGTCCAGCCCCAATATTATAAAACCCAATGTTGGCAGCTACTCATTTTTTTGGTCTATTGTTAAATCGAGATAAAATTGCTGTGAAGTCCAAATTCTTTTTTCCTTTTAAGTTTGATATGTTTTATCACGTCATCTTTTGATTTAAATTCCGGAAAACCATAACCTGTCCAAAGGTCGATAATTCTGTCTCCTTGAAATTTAAACATTAAAATGCTAGTTGATATTCCAATGCCACCAGTCAAATATGTTATAAGGAAAATGTCTTTGCTAGTCGAAAAGAACAATAATTTTCGACTTGGTAATTTTCCAGATGATGTACAACAGCATCTATAGTCTTCATTTGGATTTGCAAGGGAAAATTTGTCCTTTGTCAAACAGTCAAGTTGTTGCTTTATAAAAGCGGGGAGTTTCTTTTTGTCAGTATAGGATTGAAAACTTTCACTTTGTAAATCTGAAAGAAAGGTGTCCAAATTTTCATCCAATAGGATTTTGATTGTGTCAACAGTTACTCCACAATTATTTTGTCCGAATGAATTATAAGAGAGTGTCAAAAAAAGTAGAAGGATAAAATAATTGATCTTTGTCATGCCTATTTAATTGGAACGGAATTAATATTTGAGTTGCAGCTAACGGTCGGGTATTGCTGTCAGGCGGGGAATTCATTGCTGTGTCTGCCCCCAACCGATGATGAATAAAGATATAAAAAGTAAAAGATAACAAGCAAAAGCCCAACAAAGCTTGTCCTGCCCAAACCGAAGCTGATAGCGAGCTGCAGCCGAAGATAACAAAGTCCTGCCCTGCTTGCAGCAATACCTTTGTTGTACGCTGCCTTATCACTTACTTCTTTAATAAAAAGGCGATGAAAATGATTGGACCAACAACAAATATTACAGTTAGAAATTTCCAAATGTCACGTGTTGTGAAAGATAGCGTGTTATACCTAGCTAAAATAATCTTTACTCTTGTAGGTGAGTAATATCGATTTATAAAAAACATAAGTAAGAAAATAAAAGGAAGAGCGAAATATTTGTTGGGCAATGCCATCAATATCAAATTTTGTCCAATTATTTTCGATAATACAATTATGAATAGTAATATGAGCATCATGATGCAAAGCGAAACAATACATGCAGCGCTAAACCTTTGAGATTGATTCTTAAATCTTCCATAATAATAAAAAGCAGTCGCAAAAACGTTGTTCCAAATCTTCATTTTAAAAATTAATTTTCGTTTTCGTGAAAAGTGCGAAAAGGTAGCGTACAACACGTAAATATATGATATTAGGTGTTAGCGATAGAAAAAATTGGATTTACAAATCAATGAGTTGGTGTTATACATTTTGTATTGTTGTTAGTATAATCTACCATTCATTTAATCAGCAATGAAATACGATATTTGTACTATACCATTCAATACGTAATCCGCAACCGTCTTTTACATTGATTAGTTAGTTGTTTAGCAACCCAAAACAATTCCAGTTATGCTTCACACAGGAAGGCAATCATTTGAATTGAAGCAATATATATAAATGCTTCAAACTTCATCACGAATTTACCTGATGGAAGCGACGGAATAATTTTATTCCTCTGATTTCACAACATGCCCGCCAAAAAATTCAGCCAAGTCTTGCATGTCGTTTTTGGGGTTATGAAAAACCCATTTGCTTGTATAAGAAAGCGTACCCCAATAGTATTTATTTACCATAAGGTACCAAACGTTACTATGGCCAGCGACTGAAACTTTTGAGAGTATGCCAGTGTATTTTTTTCCCTGGTATTCGAAGGACACGGGTTCGCCGGGTGGACTGTAACTAGGTTTTAGCATTGTATTTTCTTAAGTTTTAATTTGCTAAAATAGTTAGTATTTATAAACGGGCAAAGACTTGTGGATTACTTGTTTTTGAAGACATGCTGCCTTGGCGGTCGCCAACCAGGTACGGCCAGTTCAATCAGCTATTTGGCTAAACTAGTTTCCACCTGTCGGCAAGATAAACCTGCTGAATTACCAACTGGTATTTTTCATCCCATATTCCTTTTTGAAAACTATCACCTACATTCTCATCCCTCGTCCAGATAGCAACTCCTAAATATTCTCCCTGCCGCCAAAGGTGATACTCTCTGTCGTAGATTAAATCAGCGTGTTCGTGTACGGCGGGATTAAGCGCCTTCAATTCCTTTATTAATTTATCCGACATGTCATCAATTTAAAGTTTGATAGAACAATGTGCCTGCCCCGTCCTTAACAATGGTGCTTTAAATGCGAGCAGTCAAGTGCATGTCTGTTTACATTACCACCCAATCATTCCAATAGTCGTTTTAAAATTTTAGCGTTCTTCATTTGTACTTGCAACAGGCTCTTGTTGTTCTGGATATCCTGCCACAAATCGCCTTTCTTTTTAACCCTTTCAGTCATGTTGTTGATGGTGAACTGTTGAGGATCCAGCGTTGCCCTTACCTCCTTCCATTCAAGCGGAGTAGATACGCATGGGATAGTATGCGGCCTAACCGAATAAGGGGCAGCAATGGTATCTGCATAATCGTTTTGATTGGGATCAATGTAGAGTTTTTTTCCGCGGCTGTCAACACTGACCTCAGTGGTAGTAACCGATGGAACCAGCCGGTGGATCTCACCGCAAATATATTCCGCAACGGTCCGGGCATACGTAAACGCTATGCCCTTGCAAGGCAACAAAATATGCATGCCGGTTTTGCCGGATGTTTTTATAAAGGCCGCAAGTTTATGTGCATCAAAAAATGACTTTGCAGCCCCGGCAGTCTCAATCACTTTTTTAAAGTCGGCATCACTGGGATCAAGGTCAATAACAATGTAATCAGGTTCTGCAGGGTTTTGTATGCGGGAAGTCCAGGGATTAACATCAATACAGCCCAGATTGATCATGTATAATAAGCTTGCCTCATTATTGCATACCAAGTAGTCAATCTGATCGCGTTTTCCTTTCATTTTATGCTTGCGCTCATCTGTAAATATGTCTGCACACTCAGGTTGATGGCCTTCCATATCCTTGATGTAAAATCCAGGGGCTATTGCGTTCACTTGTTTTATGTGCAAAGACTGTGGTCTGTTTTTGATGTAAGGCAAAATCAAGTTGGTCATTGAATGATAATACTGAATAAGGTCGTACTTTGTAACCTCCTTCCACAGTTGCTTTTCAACGTTGTTTAATTCAATGGTACAACCTCCAATGTCGAACTGCTCGCTGCTGGTAATCTTTTGTTTTTCAATGGACGGCCAATTGGAATCGATTGGGGATGGCATAACCGACGGTTTACCACGACTCGTTTTTAAAGCGGAAGGTTTTTGCTTTTCTGCAACATTATTTACAGGTGATTCTCTTACAACCGACGATGCAGGCTTGTCGTTACGAAAGCCGAGGAAGATGGCAGGCTTCCTTATTTTACCACTTTTAGTCCAGGTGGCGAATTTAAAATTCGCCACCAGTTTTGGCTTCGCCCAATGTATTTTACCTTTCGTGTCAACCTCATTTACAAAGGGGTTTTCCGGAACTTCAAGCGCCTTCAGCTTTTTCAAGATAAAGGGCATTTCTGCTTCTTTAAAGCCACCTCCGCCGTGGCCGATCCACTCCAGAGCCTTGTTATTATAAGCTCCAAAAAGCAGCGAGGCAAATGGCCTGCCCCGGTCGGATTCCACCCAACCACCAATTACAAATTCCTGCCTTTTTTCTGTGGGTATTTTCAGCCAATTATTGGCCCGTTCGCCCGGCCGGTAGATGCTTGTTCGCCGCTTCGCAACGATACCCTCCATCTGCAGCGCTTCCATCTGTGCAAACAAGGCCATGCCGTCGTCGAAATGTTCGCTATAGCGGATGATTTCGTTTTTGGCAAATAACGCTGCAAGGAGCTGTTTTCTAGCTGAGAGCGGAAGCTCCATCAGGTCATAACCATCCAGCCAAAGAATGTCGAACACATAATAGTAAAGGGGACTGTCATGACCGTTAAATTTTTGAAGGGCATCAAAGTCAGGCCGCCCTGCATCATTCAACACAATTACTTCACCATCGAGCACAACATTGAACTTAAGCGCCTTTAATGCATTTGCTACAGGTGGGTATTTTTGTGTATAGTTTAGCCCACCCCTGGAATTCATTTGCACAGTTCCCTTATTCACAAATGATACGATTCTATAGCCATCCCATTTTACTTCGTACAAATAATCGGGATCATTAAAGGGTTCCTTCACCAATGTGCAGAGCATAGGTGACACAGCTGAAGGGAGCGCTGACTTCTTACCGCCACCCTGTATGAGGCTATCAATGCTTGCCCTTGTCATTGCTCATTATTTCTTTTCCAGTGCCTCTCTCACGGCCTTTACGGAAGTACCCGCTTTTGCAACAACTTGTATCAATTCTTCTTTCGAAATGCCGAGGGTTTTTGTCCAATAGGTAACTTCATGTTCCTCATGGACATTTATCCGGGCAGCATCCTGCGGACGTGTTTTATTTAAATTGTCTGACATAATTGGATTGTTTAGAATAGAAGCAATACAAATCCCAGACCATTGTAAGCCTGCCCTGGACAGTTCAACACAAAACTGCAGCAGCACGTTTGAAAAGAAAATTATCAGCGAACGCGGACGATCAGCAATTTGAAGCAGGATGTATGCAACAGTCAACCATTATCACTTATTTTTGTTGATCGGTGATGAAAACAATAGAATTCAATATAACGTTTACATACAAAGGCCAGCAAATTGAGGCGCATTGCAGTAAATTCCAGGTACATAAGGTGCCTCAAATCTGGGTTCATTACGGCGAGCCTATGAAAGAATTTGCCTTCACCTTTTATGAGACAGAAGATCCTAAACAAAAATACTTCTGGTTTCCTTTGCCTGACTTTAGAAATTCCATTGCCAGGAGTATTTCCACCGCATTAGCCCAAAGTACTGAAGCCAGCCAACCTCTCTAATTGAACTTTATTACCCGTCAATAATTTGTGGATTCTTTGCCTATTGTTTAGAAAATAAAATGGCACCGACTATTAAGCCGATGATCAATGCGATTATTATGGTCAGTATGCTGGGGCTGGAAGTTGATCGCGCATCCTGTAGTTGTTTCTGATAATTTGTGGCCAGGTTATTTGCTTGCTGAATCATTGCATCTTTTTGGCTTTGCTGATTATGCAAATTTTGTATTTGGTCATTCAGGGATTTCATTTTCTCAACCTGCAGTGTATTTATCTGAGTTAACTGGCTTTGGTGTAAAGCGGTAATATCCTCCATTTGCTTCTTTAAATTATTAACTTCGGTTAAGTGAAGGGCAGCTTTGTCGGTTGCTGTTTTGCCTACCAGCTCTTCAAAAGATTTTAATTTATCTGTGAGCGTTTGCATTTGCTCTGTATAATTCTTTTTTGTGTCAGCCAGCGTCTTTTCATTTAGCTCTTTTGTGGCCTTGAGTTGCTCATGTAAGTTTTCAATTTGTTTGTTGTAAACCGTTGTCAATTCGGTTTTAGTATCCTGGATAATCTTTGCCTTTGATCTTTGAAATTCTTCAATCGTAGTGTTGTGGATCTCCTTTAAATAATTGCCAAATTGTGTTGGTGTAATAAATTTTTTATCGGATAGCTTTTCAAATAGAGTAACATCCGTTGCGTGACCAATGGCTGATGCAATTATAGTTTTGCGCTCCAGTATAGCATTGCATATTTCAAGATTTTCAAAGATTTCTAAATTTTCACCTCCACCTCTTGCAACACAGATTATATCTGTATCAGGCGTATCTAATGATATTATTTTATTAATGATTTCAGCAGGAGAAGACAATGAAACCCGGTGGTATTCTATGTTGTATAAAGCGATTGCAGCCTCCATCCCTTTTTTAATATCCGAATCTATAATGCCGGATCTGCCCATTATCACTTTTATGGATAAACGCTTATTATTGAAAATTGCATTTTTTATGTGAGCATCCAGATCCTTAAAACCGGTTGCTACTTTCTTATTGATAAGGAGAATTTTTTTTACTTCTTCTTCCGAAAATTTGTTTACTGTTTGGGTTAATAATTCTATCAGGTTAAGGTGTATAACGATGCGGCCTTGCTTATCCATCTTGCGTGTTATAAACCCATTTAATTCAATTGTTTTATTATCATCTAATTGATTGTGTAATAATTCAGAGGTTAGTAGTGTGATTGAATAATCGCTTGCCTCGTCCTTTAAAGTATCGTAGTAGTAGCCGCCATAATTTTGAGTGCCACTTTTTTTGAATATCCCACGCACCTGGATAATTTTCTTTTCTTCTTTTGTAACCGTGGCAGCATTAAATATTGCAACCAATGATGCAGGTGAGAAAAAAACCGCATGCGCCTGTTGTTCGGTTGCACTAAACTGATTGGGCTGAAAAGTGGTGTCTACATTCATGTATGAATTTTGAGAGATAAACCGTTATTCAAAGTTAACCCCGGGAATGTTACTACAATCTATCATTAACAGAAGCTTGGCCACAAAAAAGTCCCGAAGCAGTGTTAAATTATCCGTCAATAATTTGTGGATTTTTTGCCGTCCATTCTCATCTTGCAAGCAATTAAATTTGTTGTATGCAGACTGATGAGCAACTTCATGAATTAATCATTACAGGCAAAATTTGCCCGTACTGCCTGGGTAAAACTGAATTTGTGGACAGCATCAAAGTATATCCCCGAAGCCTGGGCATGATTTATTATTGTGACCCATGCGCTGCCTGGGTGAGCGTACATAAAGGCACTGACCGGGCAATGGGGAGGCTGGGAAATGCCAAATTGAGGGAGTGGAAAAAAAATGCGCATGCCGCATTTGATACTATCTGGAAGTCACAGCTTGACGGTCAGCAGTCAAAATATGTACTGCGGAATGCAGCTTATGCCTGGCTGGCGGAAAAACTTGGTATGCACATTAGCCAGGTGCATATTGGATATTTTGACGTGGAGGAGTGCAAAAAAGTAGTTGAATACAGTCTCGAAAGAACGAAGCATATTGAAAAAATGCCCAGTGTCTTTCCTGCAGATGCCAACCTCAAATCAGGGCTGGCCGGTAAGTTCAAACATTTTGAAAGAGTGCTTTACCCACCGTTAAAAACAAAGTTTAAAGATGGTTTTTGGTATGATCCCAAAAAAATGTGTTATACGTTTTATGCTCCCTTAGCTGAATCGCTGGAACTGTATTATGATTTTTATCCGGCAAAAAATAAGTTACATCTGCGCAGACAAAACAAATGGTTACCCGATGGCTGGGCCTGGATTGTTCAGCATCTCTTACCGCCGGCTTCTCCTTAAAATATAGATTATACAACTTCCTGCTTATACATTATCTGCGAATGATTGCTAAATTATTTAGTATTTAACATGAAATGTTGTAATTTGCTTTCAAATCACCGGCTATGGAAAGTGAAGCAACAATTTTAAAAGTGGATACTAGCAAACGCGTTGCACAGGATATCAATACTGAGCCGACAGGCTTTCCCTCGCCCGCTGCAGATTTCTTTGAAGAAGCTATCAATATTCAGGACTATTTAACACCGAATCCAACGGCCACGTTTTTTGTTAAATATACAAGCCATTCTATGAAAGAAGCGGGCATCTTCCCCGGGTCTATCCTTGTGATAGACCGAAGCCTGCGGGTAAAAAATAATGCCATTGTACTGGCTGTTATCAATGGTGAGTTTTATGTAAAACATTATATCAAAAATAGCAGCGGCATCCGGCTGGTGGCTGCAAATAAAAATTGTCAGCCCATTCCGATCAGTGATGATATGGATTTCAGTATTTGGGGAGTAGTTGCTAAAATTATAACAGATGTGGATTGCATTAGTGGATTGTAATAACTTTTATGTTTCGTGCGAACGCCTGGGCAGACCCTCCCTGGAGGGCAAGCCGGTTGTGGTACTCTCCAACAATGATGGCTGCGCTATTGCAAGAAGCGAAGAAGCAAAGGCGCTTGGCGTTAAAATGGGCACGCCTGAATTCATGATCAATACTGCAGTACAAGATAAAATCATCAAGTGCAGTTCTAACTATCCGCTGTATGGCGATTTAAGTTCGAGGGTGATGAAAACGATGGCCAGCTTTGTGCCCCGCATTGAAGTCTATTCCATTGATGAGGCTTTTCTTGATATGGGTGGCATGAGCACGGCCAGCGTGTACAAGACAGCCACCAATATCCGGAATACTGTTAAAAAGAATATCGGCCTGCCGGTTTCTGTTGGCATTGCGAAAACAAAAACGCTGGCGAAGATGGCCAACAAGTTTGCGAAAAAACATGGCGACGGTAAAGGAGTGTTTTTTGCAGCTGATGAAAAACTGGTAGAAGAATTACTGGCCGCCACCAGGGTAGAAGATATCTGGGGTGTGGGGAAGCAATACGCGGAATTGCTGAGAAGCAATGGTTTTGAAACGGCCCTCGATGTCAGCAATGCGCCGGAAGAATGGATCAGAAAAAATATGACCGTCGTTGGCCAGCGGCTGCAGAACGAATTAAGAGGTATTCCGTCCATCGATTGGCAGTTTAATGCCAGGATAAAGAAGAACATTTGCAGTTCAAAATCATTTGGCAAAATGCTGAAAGATAAAGTGACGATTCAGAAAGCGGTGTGCAACTATGCAGCCACCTGCGCACTGAAACTGCGTAAAGATAAATCCTGCGCTAAGTCGGTGGCGGTGTTTGTTCAGACCAATCCTTTTAGAAAAGGGGATGTTCAATATACCAGGAGTATTATTGTGCACATGCCTTCGCCTTCAAATGATACTTCTGTTATTATCAAGCATGCCGTTCAGGCATTTAATCTTATTTTTAAACAGGGTTATAATTACATGAAATGCGGTGTTGAAGTTCATGGCCTGGTACCGGAAGCACAGGTGCAGCTGAATTTGTTTGATGATAGCGATAGCCCCAAAAAGAAAATCATAAAGTCCGCGATGGATAAGGTAA
The DNA here is from genome assembly GCF_028288465.1 of Ferruginibacter sp. Lineage (GTDB taxonomy): Bacteria > Bacteroidota > Bacteroidia > Chitinophagales > Chitinophagaceae > Ferruginibacter. The sequence continues at coordinate 20,860 of NZ_JAQBNR010000015.1, forward strand.
ATAAAAGTTTCGGCAAGGATCTTGTCAGGTATGCCATGCAGGAATCGGATGAGGGATATAAGCTGCGGGCGGCTTATTTGTCCAAAAGATTCACTACGAATCTGAATGAAATTATTGAAGTAAATTTATAATAAAAACTATGTGCTATATCAATGGGGTGCGTGTAACACACGCTGAATTTATTAGCTATAAACAACAGGAAAAGGAATTGAGGCAGTTAATGGAAGGTAGCCAGCTAAGGGAAATTCGCAAGGGTTTTGATTATACGCAATGGCCCGTTATAAAACCTTCAGCAGATGGTAAAGATTGGGATCTGGTGTTAATGGAATGGGGTTTTATCCCATCCTATTTAAAAACCCGGGCGGAGGTGGCCAAATTCAGAAACGGTTATGTAGGTCCGGATGGCAAGTGGGTTAAAGGTTATACTACACTGAATTTTGTGGGTGAAGAACTGATGGAAAAATTTATGTACAAGGAGGCTGCATTAAAGCGTCGTTGCCTTGTATTGTCAACCGGATTTTTGGAACATCAGCATATAGAAGTAATGGGCAAACGAGGCAAACCGCTGAAAACTCCGGAAAAATTCCCCTACTATATCACTGTTAAGGACAGGCCGTATTTTTTCTTTTTAGGAATCTACAACACCTGGACAGATCAAGAGACTGGTGAAACCGTAGATACTGTCAGTTTTGGTACTACAGAGGCTAATAGTTTGATGAGGCAAATACATAATAGCAAGAACAGAATGCCTGTAATACCTCCAATAGAGCTTGCAGAAGAATGGACAGACCCGAATTTGTCACCACGCCGCATTATTGAACTTACATCTTATCAAATCCCATCACGAGAAATGCAGGCTCACATGGTTCCTAAAAATTTTCTTGAACTGGATGACCCTACAGTGCCCTGTAAAGATGAAAGAGTGCCTGATTTAATCTACGACGAAAATGAAATTTAACATAACCATGAATACCTGGGATCACGCCAGGAAAGTAGCCGGAAATTTTTCTTTCCTGGTTGAGTTAATCTATGCGTCTGACCAGGTACAAAGATTTAAATTAACCGGCGGTACAAAAGAAATGGTACTGGAAAGAAACTTGCTGATTAAAAGTAAACTTTTCAAAAACTGGAAAATAAAAGACCTCAACTTCCGGATGGAAATTGTAAATGAAGCAACGGTGATGACTTTGCATGATATTTATAAAAAGATTGAAGAACAAATGGACGGTGCACGAAGCATTGCTTATCAAAGACAGGAGTTGTAAAGCAAAGCACCAACTGCTAACTGAGGATGTAAATATTTAATAGAACTATAAAAAATCAACGTTATGGAGAATGAAATCATGAATGTGGAGTTTACTGAACCGTTAAACCGGTTTCTTGCTGGCAATGGTTATACGCATGTACTTTCACTTGGTGCGGATGATAGTGATTGTAAGACTGACACAGATGATAAGGTTGTGTATTGGTTGGAGCCTTTAAAACCCCAGGACGACCGAATTAAAGAAGCTGACTGTGATTATCCAGTAACGCCAATTTTAGACAGTGAGGTATTTGAGATGGCCGAAGGCCAGGATAATACTGTTTTTATGATTAAGGTGCCGGCAGAAGATTTGAAGCTGTATGAAAGTGATAAATAAATAATAATCTAGCAAAATCTTGGTTATCATTAGATACCTGTCCATGATTTGTCCGGAAATATTTTGCTGGCACCAATCAATAATTCAATAAGTTTTTCTGACAGCATAACTAACTTTTAAGCTTGTGAGAGTACCCATCAAATTTGAGCATGAGGGGAAATCTTACAATGGACATTTTGATTCAGTCAATGGGGCGGGTTGTGGCGCATCCGGAATGTGGCATTTGACAATAGATAAATATCACTATGGGCAAATGTTTTATTCGGAAGGAGCAGGTTGTTGGATATTCAAGTCAAATAGCGGCAGGTTTGATGAATTATCAGACTACTTTGAAGCGTACATGATCGGATGGTTCGCTTCGTGAAGCAATCAGCAACAAAAGCAAAAATAAATTTTCTGATGCGGTCAGTGAAATAATAGGCTAAAGTTTTTATATTTCTGAAAATTACCTTAATGCCTAATATTTTGATTGTTGAAAACTCAGTTGATCTGAAAAATGTTTACATCCAGTTATTCTCAATGTAAAATGCAATGCCCTAGCGTTATCATCTGGCCAAAATACAGATAACGTGATAATAGAGTTTAAACCTGATGTAATAATATTAGACATTTTTTTAGGTTGCGAAGATAGAAGGGATATATGTAAGGAAATTAAACAAAAACATAAAGCTATTCCTGTTATACTAGTGTCAGTAAGTATGGGATTAAAAGAACATTCTATTGCATGTGGTGCTCATGATTTTGTATCGAAACCATTTGATATAGACTATTTACTTAGTAAGGTAAATGATTGGGCAAAAAAGTATCAGCAATTAAAAACCGATTCGACAACATAGAATTCACTACCTCCATTTGGCAAAAGAATTAAAAACAGTCCTTTCTTTGCGACGCAATCGTGCCCTTCACAAACGCTTATAGAAATCTTACTTTAAATAGCCCGCAGGGCTAATCCTATGGCAACATTGCATATGAAGAGTGGCGTTATATCTCTGTATTTTGTTTCAAGTATCGACATCATGTCACCCAAGATTTCACAATCATTAGCATGGTTGATCTCTTGTTTTTATCTCTAATACTTATTTCACTCTTAATTACATTAGGGTACGAATATTGTAAACTTGCTGGTATAAAATTCAACCAACATGAAAAGCACTTACGTCTTAGTTGCAACACTATTATTTTCAACGTGGGCATTTGGCCAAACAGAAATCGAGGTCGGTGAAATCAGCAAGCATACCCGGCGATTCAATTAAAATTTGCACCACGATTTCTGGCGACATTTTTTTAGACAGAAGGAAAGGCAACCACCACTTTTAAACGCTGGAGGAAGTTATCCGGACAACCCATGAACGCTGGTGATCTGGCCTGATCTGAGACAATCATTTGAAGTTAAACCGGAGGAATTTTTTAAAGGCAAAGCCGTTTGCATTTTTGGTAAAATTGAAACCTTTAAAGACAAGCCACAATTGTTATTCATTCAAAAAATCAAATTCAGTTACAATAATTTTGTAGGTGGTTATGAAGGGAAGCAGGCAATTGAAAGGCTTTGGAATCAGTCTTAAATTATGTAGGGTATGATACAGGCCGATGCTAAACGATCTTAAATGCAGAATGTTTCTGTTTGCAAGGATATTCTAAAATAGTAGGTTGTATCTCTTGCCATCAACTTTATTTTTGAAATTGTTTGAGAGCAAATTTTACCATTTTAACGCTGGCACAATGGCGAAGCTGAAAAAAACAGACGACGAACACCAGTTAGTAGCAGATGTTGCTAAACTTATTGAAGAAAGCCGTCAACAGATAGCCCAAACTGTAAACACTACGCTGTCCATACTTGCGCCCGCCAGTCATTTCAAAGTTCAAATTGGCCGCCATACGGTGTTGCGATAACAAATTATTTCACTTATAAAGCCTGCAATTTCTGATTCATTTCGGTAAGGCCTGCCTTACTTAGAAGATCGGCAGCTAGTACCAATAATTCTTTGACGTTTTCTGCAGTGACCATTTCCAGCACATTCGATGATGCATCTTTTTCCTCTTTTGTAGCAAGTCCACGTTCAATTACTTTATTTAGCAACAAGACATTTTTTCGGGGAATATTGAGGGATATTTTTATTGTTTCATTCATGCCGGGAATGCTTAATACAGTATCATATATCCGGGCAATTTCATTCTTCGCTAACATAACATTTCATTTAAAGTGTACAATCATTTTTTCCAGTCAAAATTAATTCCCTCTTCTGAAATGATCCCCTTCTGTATTTGATCAGGATGTGCATCTGAATATAGCCAGCTGTAATTTTACAACCGGCAACTGATTCGTGTAAAGAAATAGTGCAGCATGAAAAATAATCAGAAAAGGCTTACCTGCCTGCAGGTGAAAGCAATGGACATAGTAGAATACCTCAAAGCTTCCGGCTATGAGCCTCAAAAAATCAAAGGTCAGGACTATTGGTATTTATCTCCCTTAAGAAAAGAAAAGAAAGCATCATTTAAAGTCAATCGTAGACTGAACCGGTGGTATGATCATGGAATTGGAAAGGGCGGAAACCTGGTTGATTTTGCAGTTGAGTATTATAGTTGTTCGATTAACGAATTACTCCAGAGACTAGAGTGCAATTTTTCTTTTCACCAGCCAAATGCTTTAAGCACTGATACTGGTAAGATTAGTGGTGAGCCGGTGATCCAAATTCTTAAGACTAAACCAATCCATTCACCCGCATTGTTACAGTACATTAAAAGTCGTAATATTCCGATCATTCTTGCTGACAAATATTGCAGGGAAATAGATTACAAACTGAACGATAAAATCTATTACTCCATCGGTTTTTTAAATGACGCAGGAGGTTACGAAATGCGCAATGCTTTTTGTAAAAACAGCGGCGCTCCAAAGGCCGTTACCACCATCAAAAACGGCGCGAAAAAGATCGCTGTTTTTGAAGGGTTTTTTGACTTCCTTTCATTTGTTTTTCTGCTACAAAATTACTCAGAAACAGAATGGGATTTTTGTATCCTGAATTCCCTTTCTTTCTTCGAAAAATCAAGATCTTTTCTAGAGCAATACGAAGCCATCCATCTCTTCCTGGACAACGATGTAGCCGGACAAAATTGCAGCCGGTCTGTTACTGATCTCAATAAAAAGTACATTGATGAAAGTAGTTTTTACGCCGGTTATAAAGATCTCAATGAATGGATTGTCACTATGGGTAAACTTCCCAAATCATTCCTGAAAGAGAGACCACCTTAATTGTTTTTTCAGCCGCAAATCGAAAATTATCTTTTTCAAAAATGCTATACCATGGAAAGATGATCCCGATAGTAAATCATACGAAAGGAGGTTTTGGTAATACCTTAAGTTGCCTTATAGCGCAACTGGCTAGATGTACGTTTGTCGGACAAACGGCTTTGCCTTCCGCTCCGGAGTCGCTTCGGGAAAGAGTTTGCAAGGGTAAAGCCCCAGATAATTTAAGATAAAAAGTGAGAATGAATATGAAGAGTCAGCATAAAAAAAACCTTGGAAGGAAAGTTACCATCCGATTTGCAGAACAGGATTATAATAAGATCAACTTGCAATTTAAGAACTCTACCAAGCAGAAATTAAGTGAGTTTATCCGGGCTGTTGTCCTGGACAAACCGATCACCGTCTACACCCGCAACCAGTCCTTTGATGACTTTCTGGCGGAAATGATCCTGCTCCGAAATGAGCTCAAAGCCATCGGAAATAACTTCAACCAGTCAGTCAGAAAACTCAATGCCATGCAGGATGAAAGAGAGATCAAAGCATGGGCTTTGCTCAATGAAAACAGTAAACAAAGCATCCAGCAAAAAGTAGATGAGATCAATTCAAAAATCGCTCAAATATTTACGCAATGGTCGCAAAAATAAATAGCGGAAAAAGCATTTCAAAAGCGCTCAATTACAATGAGCAAAAAGTGCAACAGGGCAGGGCCGAATTGCTAGAGGCTGCCAACTTTTTAAAGGAGGCAAAAGACCTTAATTTTTATGAGAAGATGCTCCATTTTGAAAGGCATTTAAATATGAATGAAAGAGCCTCTACAAACAGCCTGCATGTGTCTTTAAATTTTGATGTTACCGAAAAATTATCCAATGAAAAAATGGTGGAGATAGCAGCAGTGTATATGGAGAAAATTGGTTTTGGCCACCAGCCCTATTTGGTCTACCGTCACCAGGATGCAGGTCATCCGCATCTGCATATTGTAAGCACCAATATTGAAAGAAACGGCAAACGAATTTCTATGCATAACCTGGGAAAAAATCAATCGGAAAAAGCCAGGAAAGAAATTGAAGTGGATTTTAAATTGGTGAAGGCGGAAAATCATAAACTTGCTCAGTCGCAGGAACTGTTGACTGTGGATGCAAAAAAAATATCGTATGGCAAATCCGAAACCAAACGAGCCATCAGCAATGTGCTGGCTACTGTCTACAATACTTACAAATACACTTCACTGCCGGAATACAATGCAGTACTTCAGTTATACAATGTGATTGCCGAACGTGGTGCTGAAGACTCCCGCATGTTTAAACAGCGTGGGCTTAATTACCGGGTATTGAATGAGGCAGGGAATAAGGTGGGTACACCCATTAAAGCCAGTGCATTTTACATGAAGCCAACCCTGGCCAACCTGGAAAAAAAGTTCGCCGAAAATGATGCCTTTCGAATGCCGTATCAAAAAAAATTGCAGACTACCATTGGCTGGATATTGCACCAGCAACTCAAAGGCCTGGAAGATTTTGCAAGGTCACTGGAAAAGCAGCGCATCAATGTCGTTCTGCGCCGGTCAGCAGAAGGCCAGGTTTATGGCATCACCTATGTTGACCATGCTTCCAAAACGGTTTTTAATGGCAGTGAGCTGGGGAAGGAGTACAGTGCCAAAGCTGTGCTGGAAAAATGCGGCGAAATGGCGCTGAAGCCTGAACTATTAAAGCAAAAGCAAGTTGATGAAAAGAAGCCTCAACGCAGTCAGCAAAAAGATTTCATCAGAAAGAAAAGCAGCAGTGCTATACCACATGCAAAGAAGCCTTCAAAAAATATACTGGATACCGTGCTGCGTCCTTCCCGCACGAATGATTTTGTTCCGCAGGAATTCCTGCAAAAAAAGAAGAAAAGAAAATACCTATCGCTTTGAATCATTAAAAATTAAAATCGGATTGTATGCATACAGGAGAAGATGAACAGGGATTGCGCAAGATACTGGACATGACGAGGCTGATCAGCCTGGTCTTACTGGCGCTGCATTTTTATTTTTATTGTTACCGGGCTTTTGAAGCCTGGGGATGGAGATCGGCAATTACCGACAGATTGCTCAGTAATATCAGCCGGGCAGGCTTGTTCACAAACTTGCTTAAATCCAAATTAGGGGCGCTTGCTTTTCTGGCGATTTCACTGATCGGAGCAAGGGCAACCAAGGATCAGCAAAAAAGATATAGAACCGTCGTTATTTATATCATTGCCGGGCTGCTTTGTTATTTTGGTAACTACTGGATATTGCAATTACATATGGATACCCAAACAGTGGCAGTGATCTATATGCTAATTACCAGCCTTGGATTTATGCTTGTCTTAACTGGTGGCACCATGTTTACTGCGGTGATTAAAATGCGATTCAATAACAAGAGCGTTTCCAACCGGGAAAATGAAACCTTTCCACAGGAAGAAAGGTTCCTTGAAAATGAATACTCCATCAACCTGCCAGCGGTTTACCAGTTAAAAGGAAAGACACGCAAAAGTTGGATCAATATTATCAATCCATTCCGTTCTCTTTTGGTGCTCGGAAGTCCAGGATCGGGCAAGAGTTATTTTGTTATCCGGCATGTCATCACGCAGCATTTAGCTAAAGGGTTTTCTATGTTTGTCTACGATTTTAAACTGGATGATCTGTCCATCATTGCCTATAATCATTTCCTGAAAAACCGTCATTGTTATAAAGTGCATCCCGAGTTTTACCTGATTAATTTTGATGACCTTTCCCGCTCGCACAGATGCAATCCCCTGGATAAGGAAAATATGCTGGATATTACGGATGCTGCTGAATCCGCCCGTACCATACTCATGGGCTTAAACCGGGAATGGATCAAAAAGCAGGGTGATTTTTTTGTGGAGTCGCCCATCAACTTTTTAACAGCTGTCATCTGGTTTTTACGAAAGTACCAGCAGGGAGAATTCTGCACCCTGCCGCATGTGATTGAACTGATGCAGGTAGAATATGATAAACTGTTTTCCATCCTGCGCACAGAAAAGGAAATTGAGGTGCTGATCAATCCTTTTGTGAGTGCTTACGAGCATGGTGCAAAAGAGCAATTGGAAGGACAAATCGCCAGCGGTAAAATCGCCATGGCGCGGCTGTCTTCTCCGCAGCTCTATTACGTTTTATCCGGCAATGATTTTAGCCTGGACATCAATAATCCCCAAGCACCCAAGATTCTTTGCATGGGCAATAACCCGCAGAAAATACAAGTCTATGGTGCAGTACTTTCTTTGTATGTCAACCGCCTGGTAAAATTGGTCAACCAGAAAGGCAAATTGAAAAGCAGCCTGGTGCTGGATGAGTTCCCTACGATCTACCTGAACAACATGGACACATTAATTGCAACCGCAAGAAGCAATAAAGTAGCCACCTGCTTGGGCGTACAGGATTTTAGTCAGCTTAAAAAAGATTATGGTACCAGCCAGGCAGATGTCATTATGAATATTACCGGCAATATTGTCAGCGGCCAGGTAACGGGCGATACGGCCAAACAACTGTCTGATCGCTTCAGCCAGATCCTGCAGGACAGGTCCAGTTATACCGTGAACCGGAATGAAACCACATTCAGCTTTTCCAAGCAACTGGAGAATTCCATTCCTGCTTCCACCATTGCCGGTTTAAGTTCCGGGGAATTTGTGGGCATGGTGGCAGACGATTCGGATTGTAAAATTGAGCTGAAAGCTTTTCATGCTGTCTTGCAGAATGATCACAGCGCCATCAAAAAAGAGCAGGAGAACTACCAGCCCTTGCCGGTAGTCAGACAGGTAGACAATACCATGGTGAAGCAGAATTATCTGCAGATCAAGCAGGATGTTGAGAACCTTGTGATGGCTGAAATGGAGCGAATTTTAAGTGACCCGGCGTTGGCAGCGTTGGTTGTTGGCAATTGAGTTTTGGAACCCATAACACCAATGTTTATTTAAGAGATAACGAGACAACCTTTGAAAACCGATAAAGGAAAGATGATTTTTTTACAGGTTAAAGAATTTGGGATGACAGAAAACAAGTTGACGTTGATCGATGCTTTCAAACAGTTTTGGACGGTTTGTGGGGAAGAAGACCGGCGGGCCCTTAGTTGTGCTGGCCTTACCTATTTTTATTTATGCAAGGTATGGAATGCAACGGGGAGGCCTGTTTCTTTTCGCCGTCAAAACGCGTTGGTCTGTGCTGAATTGTATATCAGCCGGCCGACCCTTGAAAAGCACCGCAATATCCTGAAGCAATCTGGTCTGATTGACTTCTTTTCGAAGGGTAAGGGTGATCCGAACATTACCTACAAAATTCTGGCGGCAGGAGGTACGGAGAAACTTGATGAGAGCCAAGATAAACATGTTGCCTTCCTGTCAGCGGAGGATGTTAATCACCCGTCAGTCCTGACAGATCAGCTGCACGTTTTAATTGGTGTAGAAAAGAAAACCTACGACTCTCTATTGCCGGTCTTTGAAAGGGATGCAGGTTTGGTGAAGTACTACCAGCAGACCGGATTGCCGGAAGGAGAATTTAAAAAAGCTGTTGAGCGGTGGATGATCCAGAACAACGGCTTGTGGTACAATAATTACCCTAGTGCCCGAAGGCATTTTCTTTTCTGGATGCCCAATTACTGCCCTCCGGTACCTTACCATCATCGGATGGCAGGTCCGTTAACATCGTTTTACAAGAAACCGAAAAAAAGACACAGCTCTTCGGATTATAAAAAAGGACTTTGAACGTGGAAGTAACAAATGCCATCGGTTATGTGAACCGTGGAAGCAGGAAAAGTAAGGCCGGAAGTACAAAAGAAGAGAGTAAAGAAAGAAGCAAACAAAGAAGTAAAGAAGGAAAATTATTTTACAACTTCCTTTACTATCCGCTTTACTATCCGCTTTGCATATAAACAGAGTATAAGAGTTACAGAGTAAAGAGTATTTGTTGTAGTAGTAATGGGCGCGCTGATGAAAAAAAATATTCCAGGCTGCGCTTTAGCTTTTCAACACGGTGCTATTCCAAATCCAGGATATCTGCCCGCGCATTTTTTTGTTTCGCTTTAACTGGAGGCGGGGCTTTGCTAATTGCTAAAAGCAGTGGGGTGAGAGAATATGGCCACCGCTAATTTTTAATTTAAAAAAACTAAAAAAATGAAAGCAAGTAACATGCAACCAATCGGAAATATTTTACGTGGCCGAGACAAACGAATGCTGGCCATGCCGCCAGATTTTGATCAGATCAGCCTGACACCGGAAGAAACCGAATATGCGCTTTATGATGCCCGCTGCGAAAAATATTTTGTTGAAAAAGAGCGCCAGGAAAAAGCCAGGAAGGCCAGAGAATTGCAGGAAGCAATTACGCCGTTCACCTCAGATCAGCTGGCGGAATTTGTGTTGAAAAACCATCCTGGTTTCCACGTGGATCATCAGTGTGAAAAAATGTTTCACCTGCTCTGCCAGTATTTTGCAAATGATCCGGCCTTTGAAAAATCGGGTTATAAATTATCAAAGGGGCTTCTGCTTTCTGGTCCGGTTGGCGTTGGTAAAACTGAACTGCTGAAAATATTCTGCAAAAACAAACGCCAGTGTTTTCATTTGATTTCAGTTTATGAAATTGAAGCTGCCTGCCAGAAAAACGGCGTGGAGTATTTTCAGACTTTTGCCGGTATGGTTCCTGGCTGGGGAAACAGTCCGGATTTTTTTTATCAGAAATTCGTCGGTTGGGCCTTTGATGACATCGGGCGGGAGAGTGTAGTATTTGACTTCGGTAACAAATCTGACGTGGTGAGTAAGATTATACAGACCCGCTATTTAAATAAGCACCGGATTCCATTTAGCAGCCTGCATCTTACTACTAACCTGACGACACATGAAATTGAATCGAGGTATGATTATGCTCTTAAGAGTAGGCTGAGGGAAATGCTTAATTATTTTCTATTGGACGGGAGCGACCGCAGATGAAATCTTTGCCAGGTTAACCTCTATGAGTAAATACCTAAAAGCATGCAAAGCTTGCTGCGCTAAGACAGTGCTTAAAAAATGCCGGCACCTGCGATTGAAATCAAAACAAAACTGCACTGCTGTCCTTGTTGCAAAACAGGTACGCTGATTACCATATCGATCTTTGGCAAACGTAGTCCACCAGCGAAATACAAGACCGGAGAAAAATCAATGCCTGATCAATGCGAAGGGAAGTGCTGTGCCTGTCAGCAAAAAAGAGGCATTAAAATACCGGCACACCGGAGAAAATGAATCGTTGAAAAAAATAGTACCCCTACTATCAACATCAACGCTCAGCTTACAAAACGACAACTCCATAGTACAATACCACCCCAGCATTTTGCCGGTTTCGTTCAACATTAGGCTTCCTTGTCGGTGCTGCGCACCCAACGAAACCTTAGTTGTTAGCAGAAGTTAATCTCCTTCGCCCCATGTAAAAGTCAGGGGAAAGGTTTTATTATTTAGTTTGTACGACCCAACAAAAACAATGGTCTTACTTGTGATCTGGTTGTCGTTATAAGGAACTTTGCTAGGGGTAAAACGTCCATTGATGACAAACTCGCCGATCAATTTACTATTGAAAGTTATAGAAGTACTGTCACGATTAATATAATATCTCTTGGTTTCGATATCAGCCCACTTGTCCGTCTTTACATTTCGAAATCTAACGGACACAAAGTTTCTGAGGTTTTTAGCTGGTTCGATCATTATCCCAAGCCAGTCAAAACTCCAGTCACCCTTTTTTATCTCGGAATTAGAGAAATAGTATCCGTCGGGATAATAATTTTTTTGTGCATTGGCTTCTACCACTACGAGAAAGAAAAATAGAAAAATCGCAATAAGTCTCATCTTGATATAGTAGGAGAGTTGAAATAATTTCTGCTAGCGAACAGGGCTTAATGCTGGTGGGATATTAACTTCCGTCTGCCCACAGCCGCTGCTAAATTTATAATTAAATGTTCATTGTTTTTACGAAAGTTCAAAAATGCTGGTCAAGCCCAAACTAAAGACTAGCTTTGCTTTTAGCTGAAGATTGTTGGTCAAGCCCCAATAGCATAAAACCCAATGTTAGTGGCAGCTTTTTGTACGGGTTTCAATTTTATCAATTGCGTTTTCAATTAGCATTCTTAAGCCGCCATCTCTTGTTTTTTTATGAGCTTCTTTTAAAATTGGAATTGATTTTAATGTTCCAACTGTTGATAGTGGTCCGCAAATTGTTCCCTTCATGTGTTTATCTGAAATTCCAAATTCATTTAAAAATATGTCTTCAACTTCAGGATCATTTGTATTTGACAAAGCTCTTATTGCTGCTCGGGTTTCACCTTCCGTCCCATCCCTGACTATTGTTTTAATTGGTTCTATATTATAACCTGAACCTTTCTCAATGTCTTGAAGCCTTGATAGAATAGAGATTCTTGTACTTTCATCATCTTCTTGCTGGATTTTGTCAATTAAGAAATTAAAAAGGTCTTTGTCATTGGTATTGGAGCAAATACTTGCCAGGCAGCAATAAATGTATTTTTTGTAGTTGGAGAACTTTTCATTTGTAAGTAATCTTAAAAGTTCCGTTTTATCTTCGTCTGAATGTAATTTGTCTGATTGTCCGTATGCGTATCATGAGACGCTGTCTTCGCTTTTATAACTAAAATCAATTTTTCGTCTTTCTAAAATCAAGTCGGAATATTCTTCATTGCTTCCCATTTTAGTAATTAAAAATGCCATTCCGTTTTTTTCCAAATCGGAAATAAGTTGTTGTTTGGCAATTTCTAATTTGTCAGCTAAAGCATTAGCTTTAATATTTCGCTTACTCTCTTTTCGTCTGAATATGTTGAACATAGAAGGGTTTCGATAAAGTTGCCACTAACGGGCAGGGCTTGCTGCAGGGCTGGAATTCATCGCTCGTCCGCCGGAACCGCAGCTGATTAAAGATATAAAAGTACAGATTAACAAGCAAAAGCTCAACAATGTTGGTCGAGCCCAGATGAAGCACAACAGCTATAAAATGACCATTGCTTCAACGTCCAGCCAGCCTTGCAGCAAACCTAATGTCGCACGCAGCTTCTTATTCTACTGAAAGAAGCATTGCCACGTATGGTCGGTATTCATATTCTTTTTCTTCGAATTCAATTGTCTCATTGTTTTCGTCAATATTAACATAAAGTTCCGCATATTCATCTTCTCCATTTCCTTCAAGAAACACTTTGACATAATTTATATGACTTAGCCGTTTCTGTCCATCACTTTTGTAAACCAAATCATTTAGTCCAGTATAGTTAAATGAAATACTATCTACAAATTTTAAATTGTTTTGTGGGTAGAGACCGTAAATTGAAAAAAGTGCTTTTATGAAATTATCGCTTATGTTTCCTAAAGATTTAAATATAACTCCTTCACCGAAAGTTTTAATGTCAGTTGGAATTTGTAATTCAAAGCCAATCTCATTTTCTTCATACAATGAACAAACTGTATAAACGTAAGAATTGTCTTTGATTTCTTTGCTTTGAATATGGAGTTTGAAGTTTCCTCCCCAATCTGTTACTTTGTCAATTACTATATTTTCCAAAGGGAATTAATTCTTTTTTACGATTAAAAGGGTAGTGCTGATAGTTGCGTGCAACGAACAGGTATTGCCGATGGTGGGGAATTTTATATTCGTCCGCCCGGAGGCCGCAGCATGGCTTTTTGATAAAGTTAAATATTAAGAACTAAAGCAGGGCTTTATTCGTCCAGCCCCGAACCGCCGCATAACAGAATTACCGCTGCTGACTGATCCATTGTCCAGCCCCACTATTGGCAATACCAATGTTGTGTGCTGCCATTTTCAGCTGTCGATGGACGCTCCAACCACTTTACTGTTTAAAAGGAAAACGTTGAAATGATATAAAGATTCTTTCTCTTCGAAAGTTATCGATACTTCATTGTTCATTGTCGACATAGTAATACAATTAAAGTGAGTTTGCCAGTTAGAATATTCTTTATCGCCTTGTTCATATTGAATTCGTAATACCTCATTAATTTGCGGTTCTATGACGGCTTCATTTTTTAAGGTATTTAACAACTTCGTTTTTTCTGACGAGTTTAGCCGGTCTGAATTTCCTGACATATACAACGAAATTGTTTCGTTAAAAACTTTAGTCTGACCTTTCCAGGTCATCACGTCTCCATGATGTGTTAACTCAGTAAAGTCACCCAGCTCACCGTCGTGAAGCAACCCTTTTTTACTACTGCCAAACAATCCAGTTAGCAAGCCCATAGTATTAATTTTTATTTTTTTGTAGATGAGCTGTAAAGTAGCACATAACGTGAAGGTATTACCCGATGGTGGGGAGTTTTATATTCGTCCGCCCGGAACTGCTGCCTGGCTTTTTGATAAAGTTAAATATTTAGAACTAAAGCTGGGCTTTATTCGTCAAGCCCCCAGCCACAGCACAACAGAATTACTGCTAGGGATTGCTCTAATGTCGAGACCCACTATTGGCAATACCAATGTTATGTGCATACCTTACTCTGTCCACCAAAACACTTTGTCAACTTGTTGAGCTTTTTCGTTTATGTCAGCTCGTACAACGATTTCAAAATTTACTTTTCCTTGTGGGTCATAATTGAAGTCTTCCGGGTCAAATAACTGCCTGATTTGAAATACGTGTCTTCCGTTGTCTAAGTTAACAGATAAGCCAGTGTTATGTTTAGCAGGAATTTTTTCGTCATCATATTGTGCAGCCATTGTTAAGTCTTCGTAATTAGTCAGGAATATTTTTCCATTGGTGACTTCAAGTGTCTTGTAAAACTCTCTAAATGATTTAGTGCCTGATGGCTTATTTACAAAATTTACAGTCCAAGTATTTTCAGAGCCGGTCGACCAAAGTATTAAATTGTCATTGTTTATTTCGTCAACGAAGCGATTAAATAATTGCGTCAATTGCCAATCTTCACTTACAAAGGAATTGTATTTGTCAGTATTGACAATACCTAAAAAGCCGGAGTCGTCTGTTATAGTAAGGGTTGTTGAATTTTGCATTGTCTTGTCAAAACTTATATAGTTAACGGAATGTTCAAAAAAAAGGTTGCACAGACGAGCAGGTATTGCCGATGGCGGGGAATTTTATATTCGTCCGCCCGGAACTGCTATCTGTTTTTTTGATAAAGTTAAATAGTAAGAACTAAAGCAGGGCTTTATTCGTCAAGCCCCGAACTGAAGTACAGGAGAATTACCGCTGCTGATTGTTTCAATGTCAAGCCCCAGTATTGGCAATACCAATGTAAGCCGTAGTTTTTGTCACTCGTCATAAACAAAGTATTTATCTATCTCTTCTGGATTAGAAATATCAACAACAATTGATTTCCACCAGTCAGCAAGTAATAAATTGAATTTGTCTGCCATTGTTAACAGAAATTCTTTGTAAATGTCATTGTCTAACTGATGAGGTGAGTCGTTGTGCCAAATATCATCTACTATGTCACCTTTAAAATCAATGCAAAGTACAATAGATTGCCTTTTGAATGCCCTTATGTTGTCACAGGGAAACACCGTCGTACTATAGCCTGTCGTCACACTCGGATATTCCGAAAAGCCTTCATTAATTAGAAAGTCAACCAAATGTCTCACTTTAATATTTTTGCTAATTGTCGGAACGCTTGCCTCACTGCGTATGTAACAGCCTTTCCACCCATAACCGTCAAATGTTTTTTCAGAGTGCTCGATTATTTCTGTCGCAACTTTTGAAGATGTGCTAAAGTTTTCTTTTGGCAAATATTCTATCTGGCAATAATAGTCCTCGTGAAAATAATAAGCGTTTGAGTCGGGCTTAAACTTTGTCTCTTTTTGTCGAGCAGATTCTGTCTTGAAAATGTTTTTTATAAAGTTGAGGATGCTCATTCAAATTACGGCTTACGTATCGGGCTTTATGATGTTGGGATATTAACTTCCGTCTGCCCACAACCGAAGCTAAATTTATAAATTAAAGTTCATTGTTTGTACCAAAGAACCAAGATGCTGGCCAAGCCCAAACTGAAGACTGGCCTTGCTTTTAGAATGTTAGTTGATCATGCCACAATAGCATAAAACCACATGTAAGCTGCCGTTTTATTCCCGCAAGTAAATTTTCATTAGTTGGGCATCATTATCTTCCATTCTGTCAGGGTCAAAGGCAAAAAGTTGTCCTGATTCAGTTCTAATATTAGGAGTGTCGTAATAAGGCCCACGTTCTATATGCCAATGCACTTGTAACTCGGTAAGCTTTGTACTTACATTTTCAAAAGATAATTCTTGGGTTAGCCATCCGGGGTCTATGGACTTTGTCTGTATTCCCTTGTAAAGTGAAATAGGTTTAATTATGATTTCATTCAAGCCAACAAAATTAATATCGTCACTAAAATAAAACTCTACAAAATCGATTATTATAAATGGATAATGTCGTTGTTTCAATGAAATTATTTCTCCAGATGAATTGGAAAATAGATGACTAATTTCTTCAGAAGAGTCACCCCAATTCAGAGGAGTTATGCTTCCATTTTTTATCCAATCTGTAATTATTAATTTCATGGTCAGTTGTCAGAGCGTAATAATAATTAGTGTCAATGTAAAAAGCGGTTTCAGCAAGTAGATTGTCAAAGTGAATGGCGGCTTACGAGCCAAGTATTTGCGAAGGCTGGGGAATACACTTGTGTCCGCCCGTACCGCTGCTGATTAAAATTATTAGTTGAAGTTGCGTATAGCTGCCCGTTGGTGTTTGTCCAGCCCGGAACTAAAGCTGATCAAATAAAAACTGATGATTGTTATTCCGTCCGACCAGCTTTTGCAAATACTTTTGTTGTGCGTTCGCCTTGTCAAAATTCCACTCGTACTGCTTTTGCATCTTCCTTTTCCCGAAATTGCAAATCAGGTCTATTAAATGTTTTGCAACTTTTATTGTATTCATACCTGGCAACTACAATTCTATTTTCAGCTCCTTCAAGTTGAGCCATAAGATTCATAACATCGTTTCGTTTATTAAATTTTTTGTCGTTCTCAATTGATGTGATTGTCTTTGTCAATATTTTATTAAGAGAGTGATTTTTTTTCATTGTCACGTCGATTGAAAGACTGTCGAATTGTTTTAATGTGTCAAGATACTTGGAAATGCCAGTAGCAATCATTTTTAATTTTGCAAGCTCTTTTTTGTCTTTGTTGGAATTGTTCAAAGTTTGAATAAAGTTAATTACAATGTTTGTTCGTCTTTGTAGCTGAGTTTTGAGTATAGCCCAATTCTTTTCGATAGATGTTGCCGTGTCCTGCCCAAAGCTGTTTTGAGAATATAGAAGAAATAAGATAATAGTAAATTGAAGAAACAGTTTCATTGAGCTTTTAAATTAATTTGTCTATTTAACGGAGTGTCATGTAAGGTGAAGCACAACGTACGAGGCTCGCCGCAGTGCTGGAATTGTTGCTGTGTCCGCCCGGCAACTGAAGTCGATTGAAAAACTGAAGTTGAAGTTAACAACTAAAAGCCAAATAGAATTCGGTCAAGCCCGATGTTAGCTGATAGTTGTACAACTGCCGATGTTTATTCCGTCAGCCAGCCTTGCGGCAAACCTTTTGTTGGTGGCAGTTATTCTGTCACTATGAGCTTTGTTTTCTTAGGTACTTCTTTTAGCATTTCGTTTTCGGCTCTCAATAACTCTTCGTTTAGAAAATCTGAAAAACTGCTCCATTCATTTACAAGTTTTCCATTTTTTCGTATTGACATTATTTTGCCTTGTCCATAAAAATAGCCTGTATTCTCTTTGTCAGAATAATAGCCTCCTCCAAAATGAAAAAAACTTTGGTCAACATTAAATCCCTTTATCCAGTCATTGTTCGCAGTTGTCAAACTATGGCATTGCAAAAAAGAACGCGTCAAAGAATGTATTAACCCAAACATTGAAATGTCGTAGAGAAAGCAACCATTAATATTTGTCAAGAAGCATTTATAAAAATTAGGAATTGTCTTGCTAATAGTTGCCTCTGCTTCGTCAATCCGTTTCGTGTCTGCACCCTTGTAAATCATAAGTCCCCAATTCAAACGTGCAACCCAAGGTCTATGAAGAATATTTACTCCTTGATTGTCGTCAATGTTAGAAGCATTTTGAACATATTTCTTTGCTTGCTTTTTTATAGCGAGATACTCGTCTGGATAAGCGTCTATTATTTGATTAATGTCGTTCATTTTGAAGTAGGTCTGTTGATTGCCACCAATGTTCGGGGCTTTGTGCAGTTGGGGAATTGACCAACTCTCTGCCCAGAACTAAAGCTAAATTTATAACTAAAGCTGAAGTTAAGAACTACTTCCCAAGAGAATTACGTCCGCCGAAACCAAAGCCTGGGTATGCACTGCCGATGATTGCTTCAACGTCATGCCCGAATTGCACAAAACCTTTTGTTAGTGGCAGTTTTATACTTTCGAATTACCATGTACCTTGAATGAAAGTTTGTATTTCGAATTTTGCACTTCCAATTTCCCTCCATTATAAGACTTGCCGTCACCTAAATATTTAATTAAATGAAGCGTAAGAAGAACTGTATACCCGTTACCTAAGTATACATCTCGAAAAGTATTTTTAGAAGTTTCTACTGATTTTTGATAATCCTTTACTAAGTAAATCTCTGCTCCATTTATTTTGACAACAGCAAAGGTTGCTAAATCTGAGAGAAAGATATATTTCTTGTCAATCAATTTTGTTGTGTCATAAGTATAAAACTCACCACTACTATCTGAAATTGAACTTGGAAGTTGTGTGAAAAAATCGACGCTAAAAGAAGATGTGTCTATTTTATTTAATACGGTAAAATTCTGTTTTCGAATTTTCAAATTATTTGAAGTGTCTACCGGTATTATAACAGTCTTTGGCTTAGGCTGCTTGTTGTCAAAGCAAGCAATTAAGTTTGAAAGAACAAGCATTAAAGCAAAAAGTCTAAATAGCTGCATTTATAAACGGATCATTTTTTGAAATTGACGCTAACGGACAGGGCTTTATGAGTTGGGATATTTACTTCCGTCCTGCCCGGTACCGCTGCTAAATATATAATTAAAAGTTCATTGTTTTTACAAATGTTCAAAGGTGCAGGTAAAGCCCAAACTGAAGACTGGCTTTGCTTTTAGCCGATGTATGTTGGTCAAGCCCCAATAGCATAAAACCCACTGTTAGCGGCAGTTATTTTACTTCGTAAATTGTTTTTACAATATACTTAATCTGACCTATGGACGTTTAGAAACTTTAAGGCACTACTGCCCGTATGTTATTTTTGCAATAACGGGATGACCTCACCTTCGTGCTACATCTTCTTGTATTGCTGAAGCCTGGACTCAAATGCGGTCAACTCGGTCGCGGAAAAATCCTTTTTGCTTTTCAGCGCTTCAATAGCTTTTTGCTGGGCATCTATTGCTTTTGATTTATCTTTTACACGCCAATACCACTCTGCCATTTTGTTATAACGCTTGGACTTGTTCACAAGTTCCGGATACGGAATTTCATCAATTTCTGCCCGGTAAGCGTCAGCACCTAACTGGTAAATTTCTGTCGGTAGATTCAGTTTGCCTGAATACCACTCGATAGCATCAATAATGGAATAATAGGCAGGCTCCGTATAGGTAGGTGTTACTATCACCGCTTTGCCATACTCATAGGCCTTGTGTGGAGACGTTTTGAGTAACGCAGAAAATGTATGAAAGGCAATCTTTGGAGCGTATTTCAACTTTGGCTCATTTCTAACCGTTTCATTAATCACTAAAAGGGCTGAATCAGGTTTCCCAAGATAATCCTGTCTAAAAGCATCGCCGGTGTACTCATTCAATTTGCGATTTACTGAATCATCCAGCTCTATTAAATGTATGTCCAAATTTCTTTTGGCCAGTGCTTCTTTTATATCCCAAGCATTGTTCACTATTTCGCGTAAAACTTCATTAAGGTCTTTAGGGTGCCCAATCCAGGCAATCCTTCCTTCTGCATTCACCACAAAAGTTTTAGGAATGCCCCGCTCACCGGAAGCATCGAGCCAACCAGCCTCCATAAAATTACTATCCTCCGCCGCAACATTATAGTCCATCCTATGTCCCATACTGTCGACAAAAGCCTTTAATTTTTCAATAGACGTTGTCTTCTTTTCAGATACTTCAATACCCAAAATGGTGGCCCTGTCCTTGTATTCAATGGCTAAGGCGGAGAGATGAGGCATTGCTGCTTTGCAAGGTCCACACCAGGTTGCCCAGAACTCTAACACATATACGCTTCCTTTTTCGAATTGTTGAAGCGGTGTGCCTTTTAACCAACTACGCAGACGCAACGGTGGAGCGGGATCACCTATGTTTAGCAAAGGGGATTGATCATTTTGTCCTTGGGCGGAAACTGCTATGACACATAACAGCAGAAATAACTGAAGCTTGGATCGCATGATTAATATATTGAATACTTTATAATGCTTTGCTCTAGTTTCAATTTATGCACTGCTCATGAAACATTAAAACAGTTTAATAAGGTATCGCATTTTATTTGACGAGTTTAAAAGTTGACTCATAAAAATCTCTGATCGGAAATAATTCACGTCTATACAATTTCCGCTAACGGGCAGGGGTTGCTGCTTTGCTGGATTCATGTTTGTCCAGCCGGAACCGAAGCCTGATTAAAAATATGATGATGAATTTAACAACAAAAAGCTAAATAGCATTACGTCTGACCACAACCACTGCTGATAAGCAAACCCAAAGTTGAGAATTTATTCGTCTGCCAGCATAGCAGCAACCCCAATGTTGTGCATTCGTACATCTATTTATGAAAGCCGTCATTGTCATAAATTAAGTATGGTTTACCCAACTGAACTAAACAACTGTCATTGCAACTACCACAACCTCCAAATTCTTTAAAGCAGTCTTCAGTGTTTACCAATTTAAGAGTTGAATAATCATAGAAATTTTGTCCGGCAAACTGATCAACGATTGATAAAACTTTTTTTGAACTTACTGTGTCAATGAAGAAATATCAATTTGACTCTAATGAAACATAAGTAGTTTTCATTGTTGCCCTTGTCTTACTATTCATAATTGTGATTGTCTTGTCATTGTTAAAGTCTTGAAAACCCAATATGCCGTCGTCAATTCGTAGTTTAATTTTTATGGTGTTGTCAATTGTGTAGCTGCTGTGTCTGACCCAAAATATTTCACGAACTCCTTTGTAAATTGGATAAAGCAGTAAAAGAATAACCAATAATTTTATACCTTTTTTCAATTACTTTGTCAGTGACTATTGTTGGTTACGGAATGTCGGTTTGTATGACGCACAACGAACGGGCTTTATGCAGGTTGGGAATTAGAAATTCGTCTGCTCATAACCGCTGCTGATTGAAAATATAAAGTTGAATTTAAGAACCAAAGTTGAAAGTTGCTTGTCCTGCCCGAACCACAGCTTGGATTTGCAATTAGGTGATGTTATAATGTCGTGCCCAACTTGCATAAAACCCAATGTTGTGTGCCGTTTTATTCTGCTTTGAGGTTGTCTTTAAAGAATTGTTTAGCGTTGTCTTCAACGTTTGTGTCTGATTGTCCGTCCCACGCAATGTCAAACATTTTTTGGTCGCCATTTTTACTGTAACTCAAAGTAATTTGTTTGTCTTTAATCCTCGCTGATGCCCAATTAAAATTATAATTGTCTTTTGTCTGTGATTTTTTTAAAACATTCGTTGTCAAACGCTCGACTTTTCTTTTAATATCTTCCCAACTGTAATCATTTTTAGCTGCGCCAATTGAATGGTCATAGTCTTGTTTGTCAAAAGCTAAGTTTAGTCCGTTATGATTTGTCCATAAAATAGTGTTTTGATTAACCGCAACAGTTACTGGATAATCACAACAGCCCTCAACTCCGCAAGTACATCGCCCAATCATTAATTCTCCGTCTTTGTCAAAGTTGTCTTGTTCAAAAAAAGAAGGTGGGTCAAGTCCCAAATAGTCATCGCCCAAGAAATCTTCATTGTCAATTAAAACCCGAATCTCGTGGTCATTTGTTTCTGAACTTGGTAATATTTTGAAAGATATTTTATTCATTTTTTGTTGTCATTCTGGAACGTCTTGCAAAATGGCATACAACGAGCGGAGCTTTGCGCAGCTTGGGTATTTGTTGCTGTGTCCGCCCCCGCCTGGATGTAAATTAAGAAACGCAATTTATAAAGCGAAAATAAAAATACTTAGTTAACGGTCCAGCCCATAACCAATGATTGGTAGCGAACCGTTGCTGAAGATTGTTTGTCCTGCCCAAGTTGCGCAAAACCTGATGTTGGCTGCCGTTTAAAATAGTCTGTAAAGTTAATTGTCAAGTAAATAGCTATTGTAATATGGTTCTTTTGAATATTTAAATTCCTTTTTTCCTGTCTGTCCGCCCATTCTTGTCGTGATACGTAAACTGTCTTTTGCGAGCTCAATTCTATAAGTTCTTGTCCATACTTTTTGCTTGTTGACGAACTTATCTAAATAAAATTTGTCGTCCGTTATTTTTCTGCCAACAAGAAGAACTGAATCATTTAAAGACTCATCAGAGGCAATCTTTGATTTATAAAAATATCTGAAATAAATTTTTGTTGAGTCAATAACTAACTTGACAGTCTTAGATTGCCCAAATGAGAAACTGAATAGTCCCATTAGAATAATTATAAAAATCAGATGTCTCATTTGAATTTTTTAGTGCGGCAATAATGGCATCCAACGTCGAGTCTTGCCGCAGATGGGATATTTGATGCTGTGTCTGCCCGCAACTGCGGTCGAATAATGATTTAAAAGTACAAGTTAACAACTACCAGCCGAACAGAATTCCGTCAAGCCTGGATGCAGTACCGTAGCGATTTGCAGCCGATTGTTCTTCCGTCAAGTCCCATTTGACGGCAATACATTTGTTAGGCGAGTGTGCTTTCCAGCTCCTTTATGTCCTTATATAATGTAAGTAAATGGTCTTCTGATAAATCCATTAGTGGCTCATACATAAATGAATTTAAGTGTAAGTTTTCTGCCGTCATTAAATTAACTCTGTCAAAAATTTCAATTTCTTTTTTGTTACCAGGAAACTCCGTTTTGTATTGTCCTACAATTTTTCCTGTTTCTTTACTCCAAATGTTAGTGAGGAATGTTGCATCGGTAACTTTATGGATTATGTATTCTTCTGCTTTAAATCTTATGGCAATTGATAAACATAGTTTTGATTTTAAGTCTAAAACGGGCTCAATTCCTTTGCTTGTCTCAATTTCTTCTGCAATTGAAATAGCTAAGTCATATACCTTTTTTGCTGGGTCAGCCAAAACCACAGAGGTTCCAAAAACGCTATTGAAAATTGTTACAATATCTCCAGTTGTATGTGCTTTGGTTTCCTTTATACTTTCAGCCACATTTGCCGGTTTAATATGTAATAAGGAAGTTAACGTAAGATAATTTGCATTTTTTGTCCCTACCGTATATTCAATAAGATTCCTTACAAATGGAATACAAGAGATAAATGACTTTTCACAAGTAGAAAAGTTTTTTCGCAGTAGTGGAAAAACATCTTGCTTTTCACCCGCAACCAAATTCACCTCAGTTGCCGACTTTACTGCTTTGAAATTGCCTTCCCAATTGTTTACGCTTTCTAACCTTTTCTTAATTGTTTTATAAAAATCAAAATTGTGTGTTAGAATAATCATTTTAAATCTTGGGTCATCTGCAATGTCTTTTAAGTACTCAATAATTGCATATTTGTTTTTATAATCGAACGAGTCAGCAATGTCATCAACTACAAATAACTGGTCGGCTCCAATTTTCTTTCGTGTTTCAAATTGGAAAATGATATTCAAGAGATAAAAAACTCTTTGTTCGCCAGTACTCAAGCTTTTGCTTATTTCGGTTCCCCCTAAGTCTTTCTTTGATGCACCATCTTCGTATGTGAAGATCAAAGAAGCAGGTTCATTTTTCAAAATAACATCTTCTTGATTTTTAATTTTAATCTTAAATGGAACTGTAAATCTATTTTTAAAAATGTCAAGTACTTTCAGCCATTCAGCTTGTTCCTTTTTTGCCTCAATAGTTATTGCATTACGCTTTGTCTTCGTTTCAGCATACTGTTTTGCGAAAAGATCAAATTCGCTTTTGTGATCTGCAATGTAATTTAGAATAAGCTTCTTTTTGAAGTTTTCTAGGTCTATAAATTCTTTTATAATTTCTTGATTGTTTTCAACGTAACTTCTGAAATTGCGAAGCTCATTATTTGAGTTAAGGGCTTTGTCAATTTCATTGAACTTTGACGTTAATTCAGGGTCATTTAAAACTTTCTCTTTTTCTTCCTTGATTACATTTTCTAATTCTTCAATGTTTCCAATTTCTACATTTTTAATTTTGACTTTATGTTCAGCCTTGAAAAAGCCATTGTCTTTTAATGATTTCGTTACATTGTCGGCATTATTATGATTAAATTGTCCTTTCTTAAACAACGTTGTATTTTCATTTACTAATTTGTCGTAAATAGTAATATACTCTTTGATTTTTGTATTAAAAGACTTCTCTTGCAAAAATTTCGATACTTTATCATTGAAGATTTCATTGAAAACAATGTTTGTTAAATTTGGAGTTGTTATTGCATTAATTTCTTCTTTTCTGCCTTCAACAAAAGCATAAATGTCTGTTTTAAATGTCTCTGTAATAGTTTGTTCGATTGCATTTTCTTTCAGCCCGAAATAAGGTTGAACTGTCTTTATAAATTCTTTTTTAGTATCGGATAGTTTTATATTAATTTCATCATATTCCTTTTTGAGTGTTTCATTAGCTAAAATTGTTGAAGCTTCTTTGAAATCAGCATCCTGCATTCGATTTATCACAAAAACTTCTTCCTTTAGAATATCCCTACCGTCCACAAGAGCCGACCTATGATTTACTCGTTCACTAAAAATTCTATCTTCCGATACTTTGTCAAACGATATATCTTCTAACGTCTTTGCAAACGAAGACTTCATGGCTCCGTTTGGTGCATAAATGATTTGTACTTTTGATTTGGTGAAGTCAAATGTGTGTTGCAGTTTCTTAATTCCGTAACAATTCTCAAAGTGTATTGCTAGTTGGTTCATTGTCGATGGTTTAGGTAGTGGGCGTAGGGTCGCTATAGCATATCGCCTAACGTTCAGGTATTGCTGCAGATGTGGAATTCATTGTTTGTCCTGCCCGGAACCGCTGCTAAATAAAGTTATAAAAGTACAAGTTAACAAATAAAAGCCCAGCAATGCTTGTCCTGCCCAGCTGATGTTGATAGCGATAAAATGCCCATTGATACAACGTCCTGCCAGACTTGAAGCAAACCCAATGTTGGTGGCAGTTATTCAGTCACGGACAGCTTTATTTTCTTTGGCACCTCTTTCAACATTTCCTTTTCCGCTCTATCTAATTCGTCGTTTAAGAAGTCAGAAAAATCACTCCATTCGTTTACTAACTTTCCATTCTTCCTTATTGATATAATTTTACTTTCTCCATAAAAATATCCTGTATTCTCATCGTCAGAATATGTCCCCCCACCAAAATGAAAAAAGCTTTGGTCGATATCAAACTCCATAATCCAATCACGGTTTGCACTTGTCAAGGAATGGCATTGTAAGAATGAACGTGTTAAAGAATGAATTAAACCAAACATTGAGATGTCATATAAAAAACAGCCATTGATATCTGTAAGGAAGCGTTTATAAAAATCGGGGATTGTCTTTCCCATAGTTTTTTCAGCTTCGGTAATCCATTTCATGTCAGCTCCCTCATAAATCATAAGCCCCCAATTTAGAGGAGCAACCCAAGGTCTATGAAGAATATTTAATCTTCCACTTTTGTCTATGTCAAAGCCGTTTTGAATATATTTTTTTGCTTGCCTTTTAATGGCAATATATTCGTCAGGTTAAGAGTCTATAATTTTGTAAAGAGTTTCCATAATTGAAGTGTGTCTGCTAATTGCCACCAATGTTCAGGTATTAATGCAGTCGGGATATTTATAAACGTCCAGCCCGGAACAAATGCTGATTGGAAGTATTTTGTTAAAGTTAATGACTAAAGTTAGATTACTAACGTCCAGCCCGAGCCAAAGTACAGCGATGCAAACTGCTGAAGTTACAATGTCCGGCCCCGCTTGCTGCAATACTCTTGTTAGGCACAGCACATTTTAATTTATCAATGTTATTATTGTCTCCAATTTCCCGAATAAATATTTTTCAAGCTTGTCAGCGTCACCTTCGTTGTTGTAATAAAATTTGAAACCATCTTTTTCATTTATTGTATTAATAATCTTGTCAACCTGTCCTTTGGGGTTATAGGTCACGGTATAATTATATGGAAAACTTGAACAAATAAAACAACCTGAATAAGTAAAGCTTGTTACTCGGTTAAGACCGTCATAAGTGTAAGTGGTTTCCCAATTCTCCTTATGGTCATTTTTCCCTTTCAAGTTTGCCCAAACAGAAATCTTTTTACTTTTATATCTTTTGTCAACAAACTTGTCTGGCAAATAATAAGGAATGTAAAAATGATTTTTATAAAAATAGACATCAATCCTGTCGTTAGAGAGCCCTATAGTGTCAAATAGTTGTCTGTAAAAGTTTCCATTGATATACTCTGTTCTTTTAAAGATTTTAGCCTTTCCAGTCTGAGCGTAAGAACTAAATAAAACAAATGTCAATATTGAAATTAGGAGTGGTCGCATTGTATTGTGCCTAACGGGCAGGGCTTGCTGCAGGGCTGGAATTCATTGCTGGTCCGCCCGGAACTGCTGCTGATTAAAGCTATAAAAGTACAGGTTAACAAACAAAAGCTCAACAATGTACGTCCAGCCCAGATGAAGCACAATAGCGATAAAATGACCATTGCTCCAACGTCCTGCCAGCCTTGCAGCAAACCAGATGTTGGCGGTAGTTTTGGTTGGAGTGTTACTCCGTCTCGAAATTGTAAATGTCACCGTACTTTCCTTTACACTTTCTAAAAAAATGCTTTGGTAACCCATTTTTAAGATTGATAACAGTTGTCAATTTTTTATCGCAATCTTCGTCAGCATTTTTAAAGATGAGATTACCATTTTTAATTTTTGTCGGTAAGTCTGAAGTAACCGTTACATAATAATTCCCTAAATACTGGTTGTTACCATTAAAAATTAATATTCGGGAAGTCGCTCTGTGTGAAAGTCCCCAAAACCACATTGAGTTTATTATTTTAAAAGTCTGCCCGTGTTTTGAAGTGACTTGTCCTAAGTATTTTAAGTGAGTTTCTGTCCCGTCTTTTTCTATCCACTTACCGAAAATGAAAGTACTGTCGACAATTGATTTTTGTAAAACTATTTGTCGGATATTTTGGTCATTAACCTGTCCGCTTGCATAACTAAAAGCAATTGTAAAAGTCAGGATTAAAAATGTCGTGGAAAATGTTTTCATAAAAATTACCGCCAACGGCCACGGCTTGCTGATGGACTGGTATTCTGTGATCCGTCAGCCCAACCAATGACCTTATTATGAAAATTAATTTGCCGGTTTACGTGTTTACCATTGTGAAACGGTCGCCATACAGTTGCAGCTAACTAATGATATAATGCCCATTGCTCCAACGTCAAGCCAGCCTATTAGCAAACCGCATGTTGTGCGTTCGCTTATCAGTTGCGGCTCATTGTCCAAGTCCCGCCTTGCCGAGTAACAAATCTTGGTAAAAATCCAAGCCATATAATTCCTGGTTTAAAATGCCACTCTCCACTAACCACGATTTTGTCGGTCGAAAAATCCCCCGAATAGTATATCGGCCGATGCTTTTTTTTAAGAACCTTTCTTGTTCCATTCTTGTCCATAATTAGGGTCATAATAGGCATCAGCTTCGTAAACTTTATTTTATTGGCATTAATTGCACCTATTATTTTACCAACTCCCTCAGTCCCGCCGGTTGCCAAGTCGTCTTGCACTGTCCCGGTAAAGCGGTTGTCAATTATGTCAATAATTTCAATAGTAAATTTTGTCGAAGTAAGCCCGCTTATAAGCGTTTTTGTTCTCTCTGCATGGTCGTAATGCCCAGTCCAAACACCTTTAGTAATCATCTTTTAAAAATTATTTTTATTTAAGTGACGCACAACGTCCGGGGCTTAGCGAAGTTGGGGATTTGAAAAACGTCCGCCCGTACGTCTGCTGAATTATAATTAAAAGTTGATGTTTGCTTTAATGCCCGGCGATGTTGTGTCTGCCCGAACCAATGCTGATAATGATAAAATGTTGAAGTTAAGTTTGTCCAGCCCCAATTTTGCTAAACCACATGTTGGCTGCAGTGCTTAAATTTTAAAAACCTCTTTTACATCTAGTTCATGTTTGATGGATTGGTATACAATTGCAATTAAATCTGTGGTGTTAGCGATAAATAACGAAAGTATAAAAAGGGTGATTTTATAAGTAAGTATGTCATTGAGCTGTATAGCATAGAAAAGTAAAGAAAAAATTAGTAAAATTAAAAACACTAACATGTTCAAAAAGTTAATCTTGAAAATATCTGGGAATATGTTAGAATTTAAATTACTTAAATAATAATGCTTTTCAAAAACTCCTTCGTCAAAAGAGCTAAACAAATCTTTCATATCTTTTCGATAATCAGTTTGATTAATTGGATTGCCGGTAATCTTTAAATATAGCTCATCAATAAAATTCAAGTGATATCTATGTACACGTTGAAAATTATAAACATCTCTATCAGAGCGATCCAAAAAATACCAAAAAGAATTAGTATACTCTTTATATCTGGCAATATCGCTTAATGAGTAATTTTTCGGATTGAATTCAGTGTAAAATGAAAAATCATTTTCGTTATCTTCCAAAGCTTTTAAAGCTAAATATCCTTGACCATCAGACCCAAAAATTTGTTGATCAATATCGGATATTTCAGTGTACGTAAATTTTCTGAATTTAGGGCCTTCATAACCTCTATACTCTTCAAATAACAAATCTGGAAATTTATTATCAATGATAGCTTTTAAATCGTGGTCTTGGTAATGCCAAAAACTGTACTTTTTTCTAATGTGGAAAGCTACACTTCTTAAGTATGTAATTTTTTTTTTGAAAATTCGTCTATTTCTTTTTTTCGTTCAATCCTAATTGTTTTTTCTGCAAATAGTTTGGAAAATAAATAAGTAACTAGTATCGCAACAATTATTGAGATAACAGAAACCATCATGCTAAGTAATTCCTTTTTGTCAAACGCATTGGTGGGTGTAAAGTAAAATAGAATAATCGACGAGATTGAGAAGATAACGATATATAGGATTATTCTAAAATTGTTATTCATGACCTTAATGTATAAGCTCGCATTGCATCCAACGGGAAGGGCTTGCTGCAGGGCTGGAATTCATTGCTGGTCTGCCCTGGAACCGCTGCTGAATAAAAATATAAACGTACAGGTTAACAAACAAAGGCCCAACAATGTTGGTCCAGCCCGGATGATGCACAACAGCGATAAAATGACCAATGTTCTAATGTCCAGCCAGCCTTGCAGCAAACCCAATGTTGGCAGTAGTACTATTCTACTCTTAGTCCGTCTAAAGAAAAATCTTTCTTGTCACCAACTTTTACAGGTGTCATTAAAATCTCTGTCTTGCTGTTGCTTAAACTTTCAATTTTTACGGTAAAGAAAACATTTGCTGCATCGTTGATGAAATACTTATTAACGATTTTCCCTTTTATTAATAAATCCTTTTTTGGGTTAAATGTCCATTCTATTGTTGGGCAATTATAAAGGACTGCATTTCTATAATTGGCGGAAACGTCAACAGGCATAAAAATTGAAATATTGTCGCCAGCTTTAAACTTGTTATAGATGGAAACCGCCGCTTCTTTTTTCTTAGTGTCACAATCTGAAATTTCTTTCCAGTACTTTTTATAAGGCTCAATTTGTTTGTTAAGGTCTATTGCCTTTTTATTAAGCGTCCTATGTAATGATGTGAAAACAATTGAGCAAATGTCGTCAGGAGCGAATATTCCTAAAGAATGGAAATAGTTGGTAAATGTGGTATCTCGGTCGCCTCTCACCCAGTTATTCCTTAGCCACATGCCAGCTCCAAAATGGACGTCAGCGACGGCTGCTCTTTCGTCCTTCATTTTAAAACTGTCCAACTGTTGCTTTGTCCAGGTTTGCTGAAAATATAAAATTGCTTCGTTAAGATTTTTTGGTAAAGTGATTTTGACTGGCTGAGATTTACAACTAGTCAGAGTGATAATAAAAATAAAAGTTATAAACTTTAAAATTCTAAAAGTCATTTTGATTATTAGGGTGTTGTCGAAGTATTACAGCCAACGTTCAGGGCTTTATGCGGTTGGGATATTTGCCAACGTCCTGCTGGTACCGTTGCTAAATTTATAATTAAGTGTTTATTGTTTGTACAAAAGTTCAAAGATGTTTGTCCTGCTGAAACTGAAGACTGGACTTGCTTTTAGTTGATGATTGTTGGTCAAACCCCCAATAGCGTAAAACCCCATGTTGGTGGCTGTTTTGTCCGCTAATTAAATGAATACAATTGTCCCCACCTGCCAATTTTCATTTCTTTGCTAAATATTTCGCCGATTTTGTATTTTCTAGTTGCGTTAAGTCTAATAGCAGAATTGTCAATTGGATTTTTGAACGTTATGTAGTGTATTAAATTTCCTGCTCTATTTATGAATGGTTCATATTTTATTACGGGTTGATTGACGAAAATAATTCTTTGTGGACCTAAATAAGCATTTGTCGTAATAAGACCAGAAAGTGTCAAACCATATAAAACTAAAAAAACTAGGGGTAGCAATAAAATTGCAACACTAATGTCTTGCAATCTTGATTTTGGCTTCAAAGCCATCTTTTTCTCAATTTTTTTAAAATATTTAAACTGTAAAAAGTATGTTGCGATTAGTGCAAGAACTAAAGTTGGAATTGAAAAGTAGTGATAAAATATTAAGGTGAATTGGAAAGTGTCAAAATATTCAATTTTAATAAATGGATAGGCGATCCCAATACCAATAAGTATCAAAGTCAAATACGTTTTACTTTTCCAGTCTAATTTCATAGTAAATCCTGCTTGTAAAATAGCCACCAACGGGCAGGGCTTGCTGCAGGGCTGGAATTCATTGCTCGACCTGCCCGGAACCGCTGCTGAATAAAGATATAAAAGTACAGGTTAACAAACAAAAGCCCAACAATGTTGGTCCAGCCCAGATGAAGCACAACAGCGATAAAATGACCATTGCTCCAATGTCCTGCCAGCCTTGCAGCAAACACAATGTTAGCAGCATACTCTATTCTGTGAACATTTAGAAAACTTGAAAGTCAACAATGAGGCTGCAAATTTTTCCATCGTCATTTGTCCCCCAATAACAAGGATACATACCGTCGCCATAACCTGAATGAAACATAATTACATTTAAGTCCGGTCTGTTGGGCAAATAAAAGTTTAACCAGTCTCCGATATCTTGGGGGTCATTTTGGTCAATAGCATTTTTCTTAAATTCTGCTGCAAAGAAGTCATCATAAATATTTCCGTCTGGATTTCTTTGCATAAAATCTGTGTCAAACTGGTTATAAAATTGCTGAGTTTCTAAGTCACAAAAGCAACCAAGTCCTGCGTCAACTGGAAAGCCGAAAAATTCATCATCTTCATTTAACTCTTTTATGTCTTGATGTTCTGTCACGGCCATTTCCCATTTTGTTGCTCTATCCTTATAAAACTCAAGTTTTACTACCGCATAACGGTCTCCTGAATTTTCGGTCTTTGCGATGCAAGCAATTACTGGATATTTTCCAGGTTGTACTTTTCTCGTGAAAGGCGAGGTGTCATACAAGCAAACTAAGGGGTCGCAAGCAATGATTTGTCCTGTAGATATATTTACTTCCCCTAAATTAAGAAGTTCAAGAGGTGTATTGTCAACAGTTTTGTTTTCAAAAAATTGGTTATAGTCAACCAATGAAGGTTTAACCTTATTTAGGTCTTTATCCTTGTTGCCAAAAAGTTTATTGAATAGTCCCATAAGAGTTGCTGCTAACGAGCAGGGCTTGCTGCAGGGCTGGAATTCAATGCTTGTCCTGCCCGGAACCGATGCTGACTAAAAATATAAAAGTAAAAGTTAACAAATAAAAGCCCAGCAATGCTTGTCCTGCCCAGCTGATGTTGATTGTGCTAAAATGCCCATTGATACAACGTCATGCCAGACTTGAAGCAAACCCAATGTTAGCGGCATGCTCTTTTTCTTGCTGTTGTCAGTATGCCAGTTTTAAAGTATCACCGTCAACAAATTTACCTTTTGAAAATGAAATTGGAATTATTTCATTAGCCGACATCCCACAAGTTTGTCCATCTTTAAATGTCACATCATAATCGAGAACATAATGAGTAATGTTGAATAAAAACTTGCTAATTTCAGCTATGCTTTTTGCTGAGTCAATAATCTCCATTTCGTTTTTGTCGAACTCTTTAAGTCCATATGTATAGCTGCTATTGCCATTGTCAGTAACTCTATAACCAAAATAAATCCAAAGATTAAGCGGCAAATAATCGTTAGTCATTAATGATGCTTCTTTAATATAATCATTTTTTGGAATTAGTAAAGATTGATTGCCTTTATAAACGCCAACAGAATTTGTTGTCCGAAGCAATGAACAAATTACTTGTGTGAATATTTTGAAACGTTTGATTTGGTCTTGTCCACCACTTGTGATAGAAACAATCAAATGGCTTTTATGATTTTTTAAATCTTCTAATGCTGTCTCCCAATTGTAAGCATACTTTGCTGTCCCTTCAATGTCGCCATGGGGAATTGGTATAGGCATGTGTCCAATTACTATTAATTCGTCGTCAACTTTAAAGGCAAATGAAGAACTGTCGCCACTTGGCTTATTAATAGTTTTGCGATAGTTATCTTTAAAGTCTTTACGAAAAGCTTTAGTGTCAAACGAATTATCGTCTTGAAGAATTACCATTCCCAGAATTATCTTTCTTTCCTTACCGTCTTGCTTTTTACTTTTCCAAAACATTAGAGAGTGTCATTTAGAGTTGCCGCTAACGGCCGAGTATTGCTGCAGGCGGGATATTCATTGATCGTCCAGCCCAGAACAACTGATGATTGAAATTATATTGTTGAAGATAACAACTAAAGCTTAATAGATATTCGTCAAGCCCAAGCTAAAGTACAGCGATGCAAACTGCTGAAGTTTTGATTGTCCACCCCCGCTTGACAGCAATACTTTTGTTAGCGGCTGGCAAGGTTTGTAGGCATTTACGGATTTAATGAACACGGTCTGCCATTTTTAATTTCTTCATATGCTGTCGGGAATGCAAAAACTTCTTTCTTTCCAATTGGGTCGTTGCTCCTTGGTATATGTGTCGCAACTTTTTTTGCCATGCGTTTAAGTTTACCCCAGAACTTTTCAGTTGATTCATTTGCACCATTCCCAATAATCCTATAGTGATTGCCAATCCAGCCAAAGTTTGACATTCTGATTTCTTGGTCATGCGGAAGATTTATTTCCAAATGAATTACGCCTGGGTGTCCTGCCCCGAAATAAGGTATTCGTGAATTTGCTCCTGTTCTAATTTCTGTCCAACCTAACCATGGATTTTCAACTTTACCATCTTCGCCCCAATCTTCTTTACCAAATTTAATTTTAACACCGTCCTTGTTTGCGTCAAGTAACGGAAGTTGTCCTGAAGGAACATGCCAAAGATTGTACTCAGCATAATTTGGAATTGCAAAGTCGTGTCCGTCACCAAATTTTTGTGTTCCAATGTCTGCTTTTATATTATGCTGTTTTTGGGCAATCCATTTCTTATGTCCGCCAGAAACTAAGAATGCAATTTCGTCCTCTTGATTAAGCCAATCGTTCAAGAAGTCAATGTCATTGTCTAATAAATACATTGGAAGCCATGCCATAGTAGAGTGTTATTTTTTGCTTGCCGCTAACGGGCAGGGCTTGCTGCTGTGCTGGCATTCAATGCTTGTCAGCCCGGAACCGAAGCTCAATTAAAAGTTAATGATGAAGTTAACAACAAAAAGCCACATAGATATTCTTCAGCCGGAACCGATGCTGATAGTGAACAAAAAGATGAGAACATATTCGTCAGCCAGCATAGCAGCAAACCCAATGTTAGCGGCTGGCTTTTTTTGAACCGTAAACCTTTTTTATCAGTCCTGTCAAGCAGCCATTACAAATTATTGTCTCCGAATTCCGTTTTTTGACGTGATTTATTATTGCTTGTGTCGCTGCATTAGTTTGAAATTTATGTTGCGCTAACATCTCAAAGCCGCTTATTGCGTATGCTTGTGTCTCAATACAAATACTTTGCAGCATTTTAGTCAATTCACTAACATTTTTATTGTCAACAAGTTTTTCAATGTGAATCCCGTCTCCAGTTTTTGAAGAACCCATGCCACAATAAAAAGCAAAGACTTGATATTTTGAAATCTCGCTTGTGAGGTCTGAGATTGATTTGTTTGAATAGTAGAATTTGTTTCTTAAAGTGAGGTAATCAAAATTCATCGCCGACTCTGCATTAAAGTATTTTGTCGTAGTATCTATTTCCGCCGGATTGTGATAATCTTTAATAACTTTTACAAATATGCTGTCGTTTCTTTTAAGCAGGTCAATTTGATACCAGTGAAAATTTAGTTGAATATTAATCCTTTGGTGCCTGTAGCCAAAATCTATGTCTCGGTCAAAATATGTGCTAAGGCTACTTCTTGATGGAATAAATTTAGATTTTAAATTGTCAAGTTGAGCATAGAGTTTAGTGGCAGAATTTTCTGTCATTACGATGCTGTCCGCCAGTTTGAAAAATACTTGTACTTCTTGTCCAGATGTCTGCAAGAAAACAAGTAAAAAAAATGTCAGTATGTTTAAACGAAGGCTTGTCATATGCTTGCCGCTAACGTTTTGCATTGGCGAAGTACGGGGAATTCATTGCTGGTCCTGCCCGGCCAACGAGCTTTAATTGAAAACGAGAATTACAAGATAAACGAAAGATCAGCCGGAGAGGTCCTGCCCCAAACTAAAGCTGATAGTGAGTTATAGCTGAAGTTACAAGGTCTAGCCCCGTTTTTTGCCAATGCATTGTTGGGCGCCGTTTTAATTTTGACATCAATATGTACCCCACTTTCTAAAGTTAAAAATCTTTCTGAATCCATGTTTAATCTTATAGGTTTTTTCGGTAAGCATTGTGTTGTAGTCTTTCTTTGTTTGGTCCACCAGGAAACTCCTTGCTTCTATCATCATAGGATGTTCATCTATTTGTTGCTCAGTCAAATCACCACTTTCTTGAATTTTAAAGTCCACTGTATCTGAGAGGCAAATACCCACGTCATGAACGTGCTTTGGATTATGATCAACTAGGAATTGTAGAGTTTCATATACAGCAACGCAAGCATTTAATGCATAGGAGCTAATCTCATCGCCAAAATCGTCCATATCAGGAGTGATAGAATTTATGGCTTCGATGAATTGCTCCAATATTAATTTGTCAACTTGATTAAGTTTTGCTTTCTCACACACTAAGATGGCATCAAGCAGTTGGTCTGGATTACCAAATTGATATCTCTTTGAGAAGATTTCATAATCGAAAAACAGCTTTTTGCAAACTGTTACGGCGAAGTCTAGCTGATCTTCAAAATGAAGCGATAAAACCTGCTGGTTATAACAATAAAGGAAGTCTCTATAATTCATGAGGTTCGATTAAATGGCGCCCAACGAGCAGGGCTTGCTGCAGGGCTGGAATTCATTGCTTGTCCGCCCGGAACCGCTGCTGATTAAATATATAAAAGTACAGGTTAACAAACAAAAGCCCAACAATGTACGTCTAGCCCAGATGAAGCAGAACAGCGATAAAATGACCATTGCTCCAATGTCCAGCCAGCCTTGCAGCAAACCCAATGTTGTGCGTTCGCTTTTTGTCCACCGACAAAATTCATTCTTGTCTTAGGAAAATGGTTAAGAAAGATTGATTTTAATTTCATCTTTGTCAACTGAAATTAAAACTAAGTCAGCTTCATTTTCGGGTGTCAACACAACCGTTTTATTGAGAACTTTTGAAAGATTTGTCATATAGTTCATCAAATTATTATGGTCGTCCATTGAGTTGATTTCATTTGGCGTTATGTCGTTTTCAATTTCTTCGGCTATAAAAAAATGGGCATTAACTTGAATTTTGTCAATGAAAACAGTTGCAGTAGAGCAATTCTCTTGAGTCCCGTTCCAGTAGTCAAATATTTTTGTTAGGTCAACCTTATCTTTTTTTACTTCTGTGTCATAAATGTGAAAAGATGTCTTATAGTTCTTGTTCACAAAGTCTGCCCAAATTTGCCAATCTTCCTTTGTTGTGTTATGAACATAAATGTCACGATAAGAACCGTCCCTGTTATAAATTTTGTCTTTAAGTATTTGCCAATCCATAGTCGGAGAGTAAGGCCTGTTTAAAGTGACGCACAACGGGCAGGGCTTTGTGCAGGTGTGGCATTAGTATTCCGTCCGCCCACAGCCGCTGCTGATTGAAAAACTGATGTTGAAGTTAAGTACTAAAGCTCAAAGTTGTTTGTCCAGCCCGAACTACAGCCTGGATTTGCAATTGGCTGATGTTAGTTTGTCCAGCCACACTTGCACAAAACCCAATGTTGGCTGCCGTTAATTTCACTTAGGGTCATTTAATTTAAAAAAGTCCTTGATGTTTTTTTCGTCAACGACCTTACGGTGTATCCAGTCAACTAAGTATAGTTTTTCTGTCGCTAACAACTTTGAAACTTTGGCAATTGACCTTACCAAATCTTTATCTGTGTCCGCCCCATAAAAACATAAAACAGAAACATTGTTGTTGTCATCTTTTACTCCGTAATAGCTTAAGCCTTCGGATGAAATAGAAAATCCATTTTTTATTTGCCCGCCGTTTCCATTAACAGTAATTCCTGCGATTTCAATCTTCGCGTCGCCCAAATAATTTTTAACCTTTTCAAATGATAGTGAGATTGGCTTTGTTATAAGTCGTCTAACGTAGAGATTTTTAAAAGCAGAATAATCCTTGCCTTGATGCATCTCGTGTTCAAAAATATAAGTGATGCTGTCAATTTCTTGGTCAATTGAAGTCTTTTGGTCTTTTGAAATAAATTCTATTTGTCGCCAATCGTCCTCAAGAATATTTAAATTGTTGCTATCAGTTTTATTTTCAAAGTCAGGGAAAGTATTTTCAATCGTCGGAATTGTCATTAAGAGTTCGTTAGGATTTATAGTCTGAACATTTCCTGAAGAGTCGGTCGCAATAATTTTACTTTCCTTTTGATTGTTGCAACCAAAAAGCGAAAACAGTCCGGCTATAAGTCCCATAAATATTAAAAGTTGTTTCATGTCGAATGTTTAATCGCAGCCAACGGGCAGGGCTTGGCGAAGTGGGGGAGTGTTGTTCCGTCCGCCCCGGCAAACCGAAGCCCAATTTATAAATTAATGTTGATGATTGGCACTTAGCTTAATTATTAACGTCCAGCCCGATATGAAGCACAACAGAATTACAACTGCTGAAACACAGCTTCCGTCCGCCCCCATTTTGCCAAACCCGATGTTGCCAGCAGTTTAGTAGAGTGCTTTTGAAAGGTTGTTTAAGAATTCACTTAATGCAAAAACCCGGTCTTCAGATATTACCTTTTTATCTCCGATTAGTAATTCATCTCTTTTAATTTCAATAATGATTTCGTTAAGACTGATTTGTTTAATTAACTCTCTAAAAGTATTGGTGATTTTCAGTTGAGCTTTTAGTTTGTCATTGGTTACTACAAAAAAGTGTCGGCTGAAAGCTTTATCATCTTCGAAATCCAACTCTATTGGATTGATAAGTTCATGAATTTTGTCCAAGAAGGTTTCTGTCCTAATTAAAATATGCCCATAATCTTCCTTCAGTTTGTAATAACCCCAGGGTTGAAATTCTACGCTGGGCCCTGGAGAATATCTCGAGTTGCGAAGCCAATCTTGAATATCGGGGAAGCACAAAAAGAATGGTCGATGTCCATTGTTGATTTTAAAGACAGATCCTTTATCATTTAAACCGTTGCTCCTAAATATTTCAAAAGAAGCAAAAGGCAAATTAAATTCGTGATCTACTTCAACTGAATAAGTGACTTTGAGTCTAGTATAAATGTCGAAAAGTCTCTGAGCCTCATCTATGCTCATGTCAAAAGTGCTAAAAGGGAATGGTACTGTCATAAAATTGCGGGCAACGGGCAGGGCTTGCTGCAGGGCTGGAATTCATTGCTGGTCCGCCCGGAACCGCTGCAGATTAAAGATATAAAAGTACAGGTTAACAAACAAAAGCTCGGCAATGTACGTCCAGCCAAGATGAAGCACAACAGCGATAAAATGACGATTGCTCCAACGTCCTGCCAGCCTTGCAGCAAACCCAATGTTGCCTGCTGTACATCTACAACTTTTCCTTTAAAATCTTTTCCAATGACAAAGGAACTTCGGAATTATGAGTTTCACCGTTCCAAATGTCATAGTCATAGGTCAAATTAGCGTACTGCCTGGTGTCAAGAAATACTTTTGCTTCATTAGTGCCTTTCAAGATTTTGTTTACAGTCTCCTTAGAACCCGAAGCAAAGTATAGATACTTATTTTGACTGAACCCTGTTTGTACATGATTGAACTTATAAATTGAATATTTATCAATCCATAAGGCCGGACTAAGAGCAAAATATTTTGAAAATAAATTGTCTGATTTAAAGAGGCAGAAGAATGCAAAAAGTCCGCCTAATGAATGTCCTAATATGCTATTGCTGTCTACGTTTGTTTTAAATTTTGAGTTTATGGATGGAACTAATTCATTTTTGAGATATGAATAAAATTTTTCTGTCTGCCCGTAATTTTTATCTCGTCCAACTGTGTCATAGCCGCTTATCGTTGGCAAAATAAAATCTCTACGGCGCAGAACATGAAAGTTGCCTATGTGTCCAATACCAACAAAAATTGAGTTCCGTAAGTTATTATACTGGTTTGTTGAAATAAGTTCCCGTAAATGTGTGCCTGATTTTAAATTAGCGTCGCAGTAATAAACTATGCTGTAAGTATCATTGAGATTGTAAGCGGGTGGCAAAGAAATGTATATTTCAAAACTGTCGCCTACAGTTTTTGAATATTCAATTTGCATTTTTGTGTCAAACTGTCCATGAGCAGATGCCAACGAAAGCAGCAGGAAGTAGAACAAGAAATGTCGTTTCATAAACGGAGGGTTCAATTGTATAGCAGGCAACGGGCAGGGCTTGCTGCAGGGCTGGAATTCATAGCTCGTCCTGCCCGGAACCGCTGCTGATTAAAGATATAAAAGTACAAGTTAACAAACAAAAGCCCAACAATGTATGTCCAGCCAAGATGAAGCACAACAGCGAAAAAATGACCATTGCTCCAATGTCCTGCCAGCCTTGCAGCAAACCTGATGTTGGTGGCAGGCGTTTACGTCAAGCTGTTTTGAAAATCCTTTTCAGTTTAGTTATGAAACGATTTTTATTTTTTTCGCCGTCCCAGTACTTTTTCCAATTGACATCAAATTTATCGCCCTTCATAATTTTACGATTGTCAGGCGGCATACCGACAACAGCTTTAAAAGGACCAGTTCCTCCCTCTAAATAATAAACCTCATTGTCGTCTCTAAATTCTCGGCTGAAAAACAAATGAACAACTGTCAAATTTGTTGTCGAGAAATAAATGCTGCTGTCAACCCATTTTGGTGTTTTGTCGTCCTGGTAAAATAAGTCGACAACTTGGTCAAATGAAATTTGTCTGCCTTGCAGTTTATTCCAAACTCTTAAATAACCATTTTCCTTTTCAGTCAAATGGTCGCTAACTGTTCGTTCGCTTGGTTCAATAATAAATTTATAATTGTCTGAAAGTTCGTTAAAGCAATTTTGAGATGTCCAGTGGTGCAAATGAACAAGTAGAAGTTTAAAATGGTCTATAAAAGTGTGTCTGTCCATTGCGATAGTAGGGTGTGTCTTTACGCTTGCCACCAACGAGCGGGGCTTTGCGCAGCCTGGGTATTTGTTGCTGTGTCCGCCCCACTGATGATGTAAATTAAGAAATGAATTTTGAAAGCCAAACAAAATTTGCTTTAATAAACGGTCCAGCCCATGACCAATGATTGGTAGCGAACAATTGTTGAAGATTGTTTGTCCTGCCCAAGTTGCGCAAAACCTAATGTTGGCGGCTGTGTTACTTCGTGGACTATCTAGCACTTAATTTTTAGTCGTTGATGTATCGCTGTAAACAGGGTTTCTGTAAGAAGTAATTTTTTCTAAATAGGGGCCTATTGCATCCTTTCTCCATTCGTTTGATGGGGTATAAACTACAGTTCCATTATTTTCTGTTTGCTGAATTTTTATTTCAAAACTGTCCTTTTGCAAACTAACAAAAATCATTTTTGTCTCCCAAATTCGTGATGGGTGTCCTGGGAAATATGCTTCTACATTTTGAAGCAAATTAATGATTGTGTCAATTTGATTTTGGTTAGATATAATAAAGTCTTTGCCTGTCAAATTCACATTCCAATCAGGTGCTGATGGTCGTAACAGAATTTTAGATATTGTTTTGCCTTCTACTTTTGAAATCGCATTCCATTTGCCCCAAAGTTGTCTTGGTAGAAATTGTCCGATAAATATAAGCCCCATTAAAACTCCAAGTGTAACATTCAATTTTTTATTATTCCATTTTCTTACAATTGAGAATGTTATTAGTAATGCCCCGAAAAGAAGCCAAAGTACTGTATGATAAGTCATTTAAAATATTTGTTTCATACACTGTAAATAATTGGAGTGTCGCAACATAGCAGCCAACGTTCAGGTATTGCTGCAGGCGGGATATTTTATAATGTCCTGCCCGTAACTACTGCTGATTGAAAATATTTTGTTGAAGTTAAAGACTAAAGCCAAATTACTAACGTCCAGCCCGAACCAATGTACAGCGATGCAAACTGCTGAAGTTCCAATGTCCTGCCCCGCTTGCTGCAATACCACTGTTGGGCGTAGGTTTTTTCACAACGGATAGTGTTTTAAATATTCGGTTTTGGGATTAATTTTTGTCCATTCGCCAAGTCCAACCCAATCGTAACCTTTACTTAAAGGAATAACTGGCATTTCAATATCGTCTAAAGAATATTGTTGCTCGTCAAAACTTGCTGGAAATACAAAACTCTCAATATAATTTTTGTCTAATTGTAGAATTAATTTGTCGAAAACTTCTTTGTCAAATTTCTTGTAATTGCTTAAAAGAAAGTCTGCAAACATTTTAAAAACGACTGTAGCATATTCATGAGGTGTTATTGATTGGTCAATATCGTCAGCAATGACACTTAGGGTAGCCCATTTTTCTACTTTCTCAAACGTTCTAAACCCTTTTTGTCCAAAAAATAATCTGGTCTTAGTCGCAAATGGACTTGTATATGGAAACGGGAACTTTCGATTCTTAGGTATTGACGGCGAAAAGGAAATAGTGAATACATAAACATATTTGTCACTTTGCAGCACTTTGTTTGGCTTTAATATATTTTCATTAATAAAGTCAAACACATACTCACTCACTTTATGTGAAATGCGAGGTCGAGCCAAAAGGCTTTTATAATTAACACCCCAACTTCTTTTAATCACAAATGGCATTGCTAAATTTTAGGGTCTTGTAAACTTACGCCCAACGAACAGGGCTTTATGCAGGTTGGGTATTAGAATTGTGTCTGCCCATGCCGCTGCTGATTGAAAATATGTTGTTGAAGTTAAGAACTAAAGTTCAGCGATGTTTGTCCTGCCCGAACCAAAGCCCGGCTTTGCAATTGGCTGAAGCTTAGTTTGTCAAGCCCAACTTGCATAAAACCCCATGTTGTGGGCTGTTGCCGTCAAGTTATTTTGTCT
The DNA here is from genome assembly GCF_028288465.1 of Ferruginibacter sp. Taxonomy (GTDB): domain Bacteria; phylum Bacteroidota; class Bacteroidia; order Chitinophagales; family Chitinophagaceae; genus Ferruginibacter. The sequence continues at coordinate 62,612 of NZ_JAQBNR010000015.1, forward strand.
CAGTTTGTTCACGCAATTGTGACATATACCAATTGTGATATTCTTCTAACCGAGTAAAATATAATGTCAGTGCTTTATGTTCATCATTTCCTGTTTCCGCTAAAAAGTAGTCCTGCCAAAAACTTGTTTGTGCCGGATTATATCTTGAAGTGTACCATTCTATAAATCCTTTCTCTCCAAAATAAAAGTCAATTTCATTTTGCGAAATATTACTACAAAACTGATACCCAAGAATAAAATTGGGCAGTTTGCTAATTTTTGCTAATCCCAAATACATTCCCGGTCGCTCTCTTATCAGAGTTAGAAGTAGTTCCGTCAAGTTATTATATTGATAGGTTTTCATTTGCTACTTAGTGTGTTTCTTGGCAATTGCCCACAACATGTGTATTATAGCTAAAGTACGCTACTTTTTATCAAAAACAATTTTTCTAACTTCCTGTGAGTGAATAAAATATCTAAAAAAGCGCGGAAATTTATTTGTAGCGGTAATACACAGTTCATTGTTATTTTAAGTCCAGATTATCAAGCGGGCTTACAATTTTTATCAGGTCTTTATTGGTCGTGTGAAGATACCGCAACGTTGTTCTAAGATCATTGTGACCCAGCAACTTTTGTATCATGGAAATATCGGTACCTCTTTCCAGCAAATGTGTAGCAAAGCTGTGCCGTAACGCATGTATACTGCCCGGCTTAATTACACCGGCTTTTTGCTTTGCCTGCTGTATCACTTCTTCCAGGCTTCGGGTACTGTACGCTTGTCCGGCAACAGCTCCTTCAAACAAATATCCCTTTTTTTGAGGCTTATATTTTAATGCATATTCTCTTAGCATTACCAGCAATACTGCACTCAATGCTACCAGGCGATCTTTCTTACCTTTGGCCCTTTCTAAAAAAATACTCATCCTTTTGCTGTCAACCTGGTATGTTTTTAAAGCTACCACTTCACTCACCCGCAGGCCTGCACTGTAGGCCAGCATCAACATGGTCTTGTGCTTTAAATTGGTAATCGAATTGATTATGCCCGCAACTTCATCCTGGTTAAATACCTGTGGCAATTGTATATGTTTTTTGGGCCTTGGTATTTCCCAAAAAAATTTCTCCCGCCCCAACACTTGTTCATAATAAAATTTCAGTGCGTTGATCCTGCTATGCAGGGTATTTTCGGCTAGCCTTAATTTTTCAAAACAAAAAACAAGGTATCTTCTTAAATCAACTGGTGTTAAAGCGTCTGCATTGTTTTTGCCAACCGTTTGCAGTAGCTGGCTCATCTCTGTAAGATAAGTTCTGATAGTAGAGGGGCTATAGGCTTTTAAAACAAGCTGCTGCTTCATGGCTGGCAATACATGCGCATTGATCGCTTGTATGGTGCCTGCTTTTATAACCGTCAGCGGTTTATAAATGGTGGTGGTTGTCTTTTCTTTAACTCCACTAACTGGTGCAGGTGGTAAAGCTACTTTTGCCGGGCTTACGGCGGGGGTAACTTTTTGCCTTTGTATTAAATAAGTTTTTAGTTCAGCAAAGTCTGTTACAGCCAACCCTTCAAACGCAGCAGTAATGGCCATATAATTGGCTTTATTTAATGGAGTGTACCAGCATTTAAAAGTCTTTGTCCAGCGGCAATCGGTTACCTTTCTTACCGATTTGTTCAGTAAGGGCAGGTTGTTGAAGTAAATGCCAATGCAATCTTTTTCTCTGTGATAAAGTGGCCTCAATGTTACTGTTTCCATGTTTTTAAATTTAAAAATTCAATATTCCGGGTTTCATATTTCACCCGCGGAATAGATTTGTTATTTATTTAAATGGAACAGAGGTAGGAATGACGGTAATATTTTTGAATGGCAAAGCCATCTCTCAGTAACAGGATTTAGGTACGGGAGCAAACAACTTTATGGTACAAAATACAAATTATTGCTACATCTATATAAATTTTTATTAAAAGGAATTTAATCTGAATAATCAAGCAAGAAAATAAGAGACATGTTTTTTAAGAGTCCAAAAGTGTATTTCAGCATCCCTTCATTCTTTCCTCTAGTGGCAAGGTGAGACTTAAAAAATGGTAAGGCAACAGTAGCTACATATTTTTATATGGTAATAGTCTTTAAGGTTAATATACATTTCGACAGATTAATGCTATGGTTTTTACAATGTATAAAAGGTCTGCATAAGGAAGCTAAAGCAGTTATAGATATACTGCGTGATAACGATTATAAAGAATAAACCCTAAGCCCAATACCATACATTAACCATTGCTCTGCACAGACTGGAAGTCCCACTTCATTCGTTACCTTATAGAATTCTTAAATCCCCGATAGTTTAGTCATACTAGACAATTTTATGAACTAGTAAGTAAAATGATCTAATATATTAAAATCATCGCCGCAGAAATAACAATGAATTTGACGTTGTTGAAGGATCAGAGTTTCTATATATGAGAGAAGGCAATTTTTAAGAGTAAAAACTTTACATAAATTATTTAGAAATATTGTTTATTTTTTTTTGCCAATAAGCCTGCAATAAATAAAGGGCTTAAATATGACACACATTTTAGTTAAGTATATGTAAATCAATAAGATAAGAATCCTGTTCTGGGCACCCAAAAACTACAAACTTAGAACCCGCTTCCAGAGCGGGTTTTTGTTGCGATAAACTTTTCCTTTAGGTTACTTTTTTGATGACAGCTAAAAAATCAAACAGTGAAAAGCTCGAATACATTCATCCCGGCTTTTTTAGACTGAAACTTTGATCTTTTGAATCTTACACTTCATAAGGGGGAAGAAGGAATGATTGATGAAGTTCGAATCTTGCCATCATGGCTTTTAAAAAGTTGAGAACTTCTACCATAACGATGTCAGCTATTTTTATTTTCGCTGGTGATTGGTTTGGTGATCAGAGTTAGTCGGATAGAGTAAAATTCATTAATTTTTGTGACCAATAGGGAAAGGATTTAGTGCACTTCTACGAATTCTGTGCTTTGTATTTTAGACTGGGAACTGAAAATGTCAATTAATTGGTTTTTTCTAAATTTCTGGATTAGCCCAGTCCAATGGTCGGCCTGTTTTCGCTGATCATGTTTTTTTGTCTATCATTAATTAAAACAAGCTGTGCCTGGAAAAGTCGTGCCATAGGTTAATCCGGCTTCCTGTAAAAATCGACTTTCTCCGGTGCAAGCGGCTTGTTACCCAAAATAATATCCGCTGCCTTTTCTGCAATCATCATAATGGGTGCATATAAATTACCATTGGTTACATAGGGCATTACACTTCCATCTACTACCCTTAAACCCTCAATACCATGTACCCGCAAAGTGAGTGGATCTACAACAGACATATTATCCGTACCCATGCGACAAGTGCAGGATGGATGCAAGGCAGTCTCTGCATCACGACGCACCCAGTCCAGTATCTGTTCATCCGTATCAACTGCCGGTCCGGGTGAAAGTTCTCCACCATTAAATTCATCCATCGCTGGTTGATTCAGGATTTTACGGGCACAACGGATGGCTTCCACCCACTCTTTACGATCCTGTTCTGTAGAGAGATAATTGAACAGGATAGCTGGTTTTTCTTTTGGATCCGATGACTTTATTTTTATTGATCCACGGGCATCAGAATTCATTGGGCCAACATGCACCTGGTAGCCATGTCCCCCTGATGGAGACGTACCGTCGTATCGTATTGCCACCGGCAAAAAGTGAAACTGAAGATTAGGGTAGGCCACCATTTCATTGCTTCTGATAAATCCACCTCCTTCGAAGTGATTGGTTGAAGCAGGTCCTTTCTTAAACAACACCCACTGCAGGCCTACCAAGGGTTTGTTATACCATTTCAATGCCGGGTATACGCTTACTGGTTTCTTGCAGCTGTATTGAATATATACTTCCAGGTGATCCTGTAAATTCTCTCCCACACCGGGCAGGTCGTGCAGCACATCAACTCCTGCTGCTTTCAACGTTTCCGGGTTGCCGATTCCAGACAACTGCAGCACCTGCGGCGAATTAATGGCTCCTCCACAGCAAATTATTTCACCTGCGGTAACCCTGTGCAAATTATTTCCTTTCAAATATTCTACGCCGACGGCACGTTTACCCGAGAACAGAATTTTGGTGGTGAGCGCACCGCAGATTACTTCCAGGTTTTTTCGTTTTCCTAAAACAGGATGCAGGTATGCATCTGAAGCAGACCAACGCTTCCCGTTTTTTATATTGCGGTCGAACTTGCCAAAACCTTCCTGTTGAAATCCATTGACATCATCTGTGAGCGGATAGCCTGCCTGTTTGGCTGAATTAAAAAATGCATTGAATAAAGGGTTCGTTGCAGGGCCAGTTTCAAGATGTAATGGGCCATCGCCACCACGAAAGGCGTTCACTCCGGCGGTTCTGTTTTCTGACTTTTTAAAATAAGGCAGACAATGGGCATAATCCCATGTTTCCATTCCCGGATCCCTGGCCCACTTGTCATAGTCCATGGCATTACCACGAATAAAAATCATTCCGTTAATGGAACTCGATCCACCCAACAATTTTCCACGGGCATGATACACCTGGCGGTTATTCATGAATGGCTCAGGCTCCGACTTATATTGCCAGTCATAAAATTTACTGCCAATCGGGTAGGTGAGCGCTGCCGGCATATGAATAAAAATATCCCACCAGGCATCTGTCCTTCCCGCCTCCAGCACCAGCACTTTATGATCCGGATTTTCACTCAGCCGGTTTGCCAGCACACAGCCTGCAGATCCGCCTCCAATAATGATTGTATCAAAAATTTTATCCATTGCTATTTATACATTTAATAAGGGGAGTCTACATTTCCCAATTCCACATAAACACTTTTTAGCTGCGTATACTGCTGAATGGCAGCAAGGCTATTTTCCCGGCCAAGGCCAGATTGTTTATACCCGCCAAAAGGCAGTTCAATCGGAGTGATGTTATAATTATTGATCCAGCAAGTGCCTGCCTGTATTTGATGAATTACCCGGTGGCCGCGTTTGATATCATTCGTAAATACACCGGCTGCCAGTCCGTAAGCGGAGTCATTCGCTCTTGCAATTACTTCTTCTTCGGAGTCAAAGCAAAGTATGCAAAGCACCGGACCAAAAATCTCTTCCTTGCAGATTTCCATCGCATCCTCGCAATCTGTAAAAATTGCCGGCGTTAAAAAATTACCGGAGCGAATATCCCGTCCTTTAAAATCTTTTTCAGGTCGTATACCTCCGGTCAGTAATGTTGCACCAGCAGCTTTTCCTGCATCAATAAACCCCATTACTTTTTCCAGGTGTGCTTTACTGATCAATGCGCCCATCTGGGTATCCGGATCTGCAGGGTAGCCTACGCTGATTTTTTCAGTGCGCTCCTTTAGCTGCGACAAAAAGGAGTCATAGATTTTGTGCTGCACAAATACCCTTGTTCCATTAGAACAAACTTCACCCTGCGTATAAAAATTAGCCAACAGGGCGGCTGATACCGCATTGGATATATCAGCATCTTCAAAAACAATTAATGGAGATTTGCCACCCAGTTCAAGCGTTACTTTTTTTAGTTGGCTTGCGGCACCGGCAAATATTTTTTTACCCGTTGCCACTGAACCTGTCAGTGAAATTTTTGCGATACCTGGATGAGCTGTTAACATAGCGCCAACCCTGCCATCACCCTGCACTACATTAAATAAACCGGGCGGAGCGCCGGCATCCATAAATGCCTGCGCCAATTCGAGTGCCGTTGCCGGGGTGAGTTCGGATGGTTTAAATATCATCGAATTGCCGCAGGCCAGTGCCGGCGCAGCTTTCCAGGCAGCAATCTGGATAGGATAGTTCCATGCACCAATGCCTGCACAAATACCTAGAGGCTCCGGACGGGTATAGCCAAAGGCGTTTTTTAAATCAACAAAATCTCCGTGTATGGTTGCAGCCATTCCGCCAAAATATTCCAGGGCGTCTGCAGCGGAACTAACATCGACCGCCAGCGATTCCGAAAGCGGCTTACCAACATCCTGCGTTTCCAGCAAAGCAATTTTCTCTAACCTGGATCTTAATATCTCTGCTGTTTTTAACAGCACCCGCCCACGCTCTGCCCCCGTTTTAGTACGCCAGGTTTGAAACGCCTTTTGTGAAGAAGCTACAGCTGCTTCAATATCTTCTTCGTTTGCCTGGTAAACGGTTCCCAGCGGATTGTTGTCAGCCGGATTATAGTTTACCCAGGATTCCCTGTTTGTGTTGGTAGTTAATGCGCCATCTATAAACTGAGTATACTCCATATGCTTGTTAAGAAATTTGTTGTTTTTTATAAAGCCTGTAATTATAAATCAACACTCCAAGGCCAATCAGCCCCGCAGTGTATATCCATGCGGCATACTGATTATACCATCCTTCGCCATAGGTTGCTGTACGGGGCCATGACACATTGATTACCATAAAACTGCTCCAGGCAAGCGCCAGGATATTAACCGGGAAACCCCATTTGCCCAAACTAAACCTTGCGTCCGCATCTTCTCCATTACGGGTCAATATAATCCTGTTTCTCAGTTGAAGTGCTACGACTATCCAGTAGGCCAGGTTAGCCCACAATATAGCGATAGAAGTCACCAACTCAAATACTTTGGGAAATTGCAGGTTGACCGCCAGGATAATGATTGCCGCCAATCCACAAAGCAGGGTTGCCAACACCGGCGTCTGGGTTTTTGCGGAAACATGCGACAAGGATTTACTAAAGGGCAGGTATCCGTCACGCCCCATGGCGAACATTAATCTTACTGCTCCTGAATGAACTGCAAAAGTGCATACAACGATGGCAAAAATAACATTGCATAAAAAAAGACGGCCCGTAGTTTCACCCAACACTGATTTTACTAACATAGGTAATCCCCCGTTTATATTTCCCAGGTCTGGCATACCAAAACTTGGTACTGCCATCAACGCAAGCAACAATACTAGTAATCCCGCAAAGCCGGCGGCAAGCAAGGCCTGCAGGATGGCACGGGGCGCTTTTTTACGCGGATCATGTGTCTCTTCAGCCAATGTTCCGGCCGTATCAAAGCCATACAATACGTACGAAGCGGTTAAGGCAGTAGCTGCAAAAAAAATCTTCAGACCAGGAAAGGCATTGAAAGCAGATCCGGCATTTTTAATGTGAACAACTGCTTCGACCGGAGATCTTACCCTGTTTAAGAACAGTAAAATGATCAGCAATACAATACCAATCAGTTCGGTAAATACTCCAATATTATTAATCAGAGCCAGTAACTTAATACCCCTTGCATTGACGATGGTACTTATAATAATCAGGACAGAACCCAGTAAAATGGCGTTCACAGCAACCGATTTTGCATCATTGGAGTTTCCGATGATCTGGAATGATCCAGAAATCTGGGGCAGACTCACCTGCAGTGCCATGGCCACCGCAGCGATGGTAACAATCAAACAAGCCAGGTAAATCCAGCCTGTCATCCAGCCAAGAAAAGGATTGCCTGTAAACTTGGCCCATTGATACACCCCGCCGGATAAAGGAAACCTCGAAGCTAGTTCTGCAAAGCACAATGCCACCAGTAATTGACCAACCAATACAAATGGCCAGGTCCAGAAAAATCCCGGTCCGGCAACGCCATAACCCAAATGGAACATTTGAAAAAGACCGGTAAGAATAGAAATGTAAGAAAAGCCTGCAGCAAAACTGGAAAAGCTCCCCATGGAACGCTTCAATTCCTGGCGATAACCAAAACTGGCCAGGTCGTTATTATCGTTAGCGGGCGTTTCATTCATACATGAATTGCAGGTGATTGGTTTTAGTAAATATTAAATTTTAATGAACAGGCGCCTGTTTTATATGTTTACAGGCCATCCTGATTTTGTTGGTTATTGTCTTCATGAATATTGAATACCAGCTGCTTTTTTGCTCCGGCTTAATTATTGGATCTGACTCCAATTTATAAAAAAATCACCATCCAGCCCTTATTTTTTAATTTGGTTAGACGATTTTACTCCAAACCATAAAAAATATCCCCGTGTTGCCTTTATTTTTTAACTTAGTTGCGGACTAACTCTAAATGATAAAAAATACGTCTATGTCCTTAAACGGAATTGATTCAAACTTTACTTTACCTGTGCAGTATTACACAAGTACTGACATATTTGAAGAGGAGCTTGAAAAAATCTTCTATAGTAAATGGATTTATGTAGCCTGTGAAGCCGACATTCCGAAAGCAGGCGATTACATTGCGTTGAAATTAGGAAAGCGATCTTTTTTTCTGCAGCGGGCTGAAAACGATGACGTGCGGGGCTTTTACAATGTATGCCGGCACCGCGGTCATGAAATGGTTACCGGTGAAAAAGGCAACTGTCGCCGACTCATCTGCCCTTATCATAACTGGACTTACGGCCTTGACGGAAAGCTGATACACGCCCGCGGTATGGAGCCTGGCTTTCCTGTTGAAGATTTTGGGCTCAACCCGATAGGAGTAAGCGTAATCGGAGGCCTTATTTATGTATGTCTTACTTCGCCAGCTCCTCCTGATATCGAAATAGTGAAAAGCAGGCTTACCCCTTATCTTGCTCCATACGAAGTGGCTAAAACCAAAATTGCCTGCCAGAAGGATATTATTGAAGCCTGTAACTGGAAGCTCGTTATTGAAAATAACAGGGAGTGCCTGCATTGTTCCAGCAACCACCCTGAACTGTTGGTACCGTTGTACAGTTCAGGTTTTGGCAAAGGGCTGGACAAGGATAATGTACAGGCCGATGAGCGACGTTTCCAGGAAGCGCTCCAGCAAAAAGAAAGAGAATGGGAAAGCCTCGGCCTTCCTTTTGAATTGATAGAGTTCCCTGATGGATTGTGGTTTCGCACAGTCCGGCTGCCACTCGCCAACCAGTGCATCTCCCATACGCTGAAACCAGAACACGCCTGTAAAAAACTCCTCGGGAATTTTACACGGCCGGAGGGAAGCGGACTTTCTTTGTGGACGCATCCGAATTCCTGGAATCACTTTTTGACTGACCACATTGTCACTTTCTCGGTCTTCCCGCTTTCGGTAGACAAGACCCTGGTCCGTACCAAGTGGCTCGTTGCAGCCGATGCGGTGGAAGGTGTTGATTATAATATTGATGACCTGACAAATGTTTGGACTGCGACCAATGCACAGGATCAGCGCCTGGCAGAAGGTGCTTACCGCGGCATTTGCTCCGGTGGCTATATGCCCGGCCCACTGGCCGACGAGGAATACCTTGTGAAGCAGTTTCTTTCCTGGTACAGTGAAACAATGACTAATCGGTAATGACTAATTACTAATGATTAATGACTAATTAGTCATTTTTTAAAGACTATAAATTCATATAATGAAGAATATTGAAAAAGACTTTCTAAGAGAAAAGTCTTTTGCTTTTGCTGTGAGAATCCTTAAATTAAATAGGTATTTGACGGAAGAAAAACGAGAATATGTCATCAGTAAGCAGCTTTTGCGTGCAGGAACCAATCCTGGGGTTATGGTTAGAGAAGCTGCCTACGCAGAAAGTGCTGATGATTTTATACATAAATTGGCTATTGCCTGAAAAGAAATTAATGAAACGATGTATTGGCTCGATCTGCTTTTTTCGGCTCAAACCCTTTCAGAGATTGAACATCATTCGGCTATTAACGATGCTGAGGAAATAGCCAAATTACTTACAAGTTCAATCAAAACAAAGCGAAGTAATAAGAAGTAGTTACTAATGAATAATGACTAATTTACAGCGACTTGCCAGTATCCATTATTCATTAGTCATTAGTACTTAGTCATTAGTAATTAGTCATTAAAACATTATGAAGATTGTAATTATAGGAGCCGGTATTGTAGGTTGTTCATTGGCCGACGAGCTTACGGAACGGGGATATTGTGATATCACTGTTATCGAAAAAGGTAAACTGTGGAAGCCCGGTGGCTCTACATCACATGCGCCTGGCGTTGTCTTCCAGACCAATGGATCACGTACCATGGCGCAGTTTGCCCGCCAGACGGTTGAAAAATTATATAGCCTTCAGCATAGCGACGAGCCTTGTTTTCTTAAGGTGGGCAGCCTGGAGGTGGCCACAACGCCTGAGCGCCTTGCCGATCTTCACCGCAGGGCGGGACTGGCCATGTCTGCCGGGATAAATGCGCAGGTGATATCTCCTGAAGAAGCGTTGAAGTTGCATCCCTTACTGGATCGTGATAAATTGCTCGGTGCATTGTACGTGCCCGATGATGGCATCGCCCGGGCGGTACTGGCCGATGAAGTAATGGGGCAGCGTGCTATCAGCCGCGGCGCCCGGTTTATTGATGGTTGCGAAGTCATAGTCATTGATCAGATCGATGGTCACGTCACCGGTGTTCAAACAACACAGGGGACATTTCCGGCTGATATTATTGTTTCCTGCGCCGGAATATGGGGGCCGAAAATTGGTGCGATGGTGGGTATGTCGAAAGCTATACAGCCATTGGCGCACCAGCTATGCTATACGGTACCAATGCCGGAGCTGGCTTCTTATAAAACGGAAGCCGAATTGCCCGTGCTCCGTCACCAGGGGTCGGATCTTTATTTCAAACAGAGAGGTCAAAGTCTTGCGGTTGGCTGGTACGGACACCGGCCACTTCCTGTGAGGGCCCAGGACATCCTTCCCTCGGAGCTTGCTGAAGTAATGCCTAGCCAGGTGCCATTTACCCCGGAGGATTGGAAGGGTGCCATGGAGTATTCGACTGAAGTAATTCCCGCACTGAAAAGCACTGCTATTGCAGAAACGATGAATGGTTTGTTCTCCTTCACCGTAGACAACTTCCCCCTGATGGGGGAGTGGGCGGGGTTGAAAGGTTTCTGGGTTGCTGAAGCAGTATGGGTCACCCATGCATGCGGTGTGGCACGTGCAATGGCCGAATGGATCGTCAATGGACATCCAACACTGGCCGTGCACGAATGTGATGTTAACCGGTTTGATGCCCACCAGTTGGGTTCACAACATATTGAAGAACGCGGTGCACAAAACTTTGTGGAAGTGTACGATTTGCTGCATCCGTTGCAGCCAATGGAGTCGCCTCGGCCTCTTCGGACTACAGGTTTCTATCAGCGTCAGCAGGAGCTTGGTGGCTTCTTCCTGGAAGCTGCCGGTTTTGAACGGCCGCAATGGTACGAAGCCAACGCAGGTCTGGTCGATCGTTTCAAAAGTCCATCACGGGATGAATGGAGTTCAAAATTCTGGTCACCAATCATTGGTGCGGAAGTTTGTGCAGCAAGGGGGGGCGTTGGGCTTTTCGATATCACTACCTTAAAACGCATTGAAGTCACCGGTAAAGGTTCATTAGAGTTTTTGGAGCAAATGACAACAGGTAACCTGCGCAAGAAGCAGGGCTCCATCACTTATTGCCTGCTGCTGAATGATAAGGCTGGTATACTAAGCGATATCACTGTTATGCGGCGTGGTGAGCACGACTTTTTTATTGGTGTGAATAGTAATACTGATATCAATTACCTGAAACAACTGGCACCAGATACCGTACATGTGCGGGACGTGACTGCCGGCACTGTAGGCCTCGGGCTCTTCGGACCTAAGGCGCGGGCACTCGCCCAGTCTTTAACTAAAGATGATTTGAGCAATGAGGCACTCGGCTACTTTAAACTAAAGAATACCTATCTCGGCCATGTACCCGTGATGCTTGCCAGGCTATCTTACGTTGGTGAACTGGGATATGAGATATACACTACCGCAGATTTTGCGCTGAAATTATGGGACACGCTCTGGCAGGCAGGAAAACAGTTCGGACTGATTGCAGCCGGTCGTGGAGCATTTAATTCCATGCGCCTGGAAAAAGGATACCGCAGTTACGGAACAGATATGAACAGTGAGCACAACCCGCATGAGGCGGGGCTGTCCTTTGCCGTCCGTAAAGGAGGAGGATACAAAGGGGCGGAGGCTTTTAATGAAATAGACAAAGATGCATTGACCAGGCGACTGGTTTGCCTGGTACTTGAAAACCCACAACATGTGGTGCTGGGTAAGGAGCCTGTACTGAACCGCGGCAAGGTGGTGGGTTATGTTACCAGTGCCTATTTCGGTCATACCATTGGTAAGCAATTAGCTTATGCCTGGGTGCCCGCAGCATTGAGTACGCAGGGGACAGAATTAACGATCCGGTATTTCGATTTGGATTATGCTGCAATCGTTGGACAGGATCCGCAATTCGATCCACAAATGACAAGATTAAAATCATGATGAACACGAACGATACATTGGCCCCGGGCATTATAGGACGAAGGCGGGCAGCCGCTTTGCCTGAGCAGCCGCCGCAACTCTGGAAGTCGGTGAAGCCGAAGAAAGCATACGATATCATCATCGTAGGCGGGGGCGGTCATGGATTGGCAACCGCTTATTACCTGGCAAAAAATCATGGCCTCACCAATATTGCTGTTGTTGAGAAGGGCTGGCTGGCCGGCGGCAATACCGCCCGTAATACCACCATCATCCGCTCAAATTATTTGTGGGATGAATCGGCCGCGATTTACGAGCACTCCCTTAAATTATGGGAAACGCTGGAGGAAGACCTCGGCTATGAAATGTTTTTTAGCCAACGGGGCGTCTTGACGCTTGCACATTCGGTTAGTGATGTGCGTTCGAAAAAAAGAAATTTATATGCAAACGCCCTCAACGGTATCGACAGTGAGTGGCTCACGCCGGAAGAGGTGAAAAAACTGGTGCCCATCATCAATATCAGCGAAGATGTTCGCTACCCGGTGCATGGCGCTACCTACCAACCACGTGGCGGCATCGCCAAACATGATTGGGTAGCCTGGGGTTATGCAAAAGCAGCAAGCGATCTGGGAGTAGATATCATCCAGGGCACCGAAGTAACAGGCTTTGACATCCGGAACAATAAGGTGCAGGGCGTACACACTTCCCAGGGTACCATTGCTGCCGGCAAGGTCGGTATGGTTGCAGCGGGTCATTCCTCGGTGCTGGCCAATCTCGCCGGATTCTCCGTTCCAATCCAGAGCCGGCCATTGCAGGCGCTGGTGAGTCCACTGCTGGAACAGGTGCTCAACACCGTGGTGATGAGCGGCGCCGTTCATGTGTATGTAAGCCAGGCCCATAAGGGCGAGCTTGTAATGGGCGCTGGCACTGATGCCTTCAACTCTTATGCGCAGCGTGGCGGCTTTCATGTAATCGAACACCAGTTGGCGGCGGCACTGGAATTGTTTCCTATCTTCTCCCGTGCACAGGTGCTGAGAACCTGGGGAGGTATCGTTGATGTCTGTCCGGATGCATCGCCCATCATCGGACTTACCCCGGTTGAAAACCTGTTTATCAATGCAGGCTGGGGAACGGGTGGTTTCAAGGCCACGCCAGGTTCCGGCTGGGTAATGGCCCACACTATTGCAACTGGTACCCCGCATGAATTGAATAAGCCTTTTGCGCTCGACCGCTTCGTAACAGGGCATCTGATCGACGAACATGGAGCAGCAGGCGTTGCTCACTAAAAAAATATTTTATGTTGTATATTCCTTGTCCCCATTGTGGCCTGCGCAACGAAACTGAGTTCCATTATGGAGCAGAGGCCGGTGTAGCTTACCCCGATCCCAATGCCCTCACCGACAGTGACTGGGCAAAATACCTGCACATCCGGGCTAATCCAAAAGGTTGGCTTGCCGAGCGTTGGGTGCACTTTGCCGGGTGTGGCCGCTGGTTCAACTTATGGCGCAATACCGTCACGCATGAAATCGGACCGGCATACCTTCCTTTTACTGAACAACCAAAATCACCCGCTAACGGGCAGGAGGGCCTGAAGGCATGAGCGAAATTTTATTCATTTTTGATGATAATAATTACAAGGGACAATCCGGCGAGCCGATGGCGGCTGCCTTATTGCGTAGCGGCTTGCTAACGATCACCAACAGTACTTATCATGGACGTCCCCGAGGCGTGGTGGGATTAGGTGTTGAGGAACCCAATGCGCTTGTTCAACTGGTATCGGGTACGCAGGAATCCATGCGCCCGGCCACGGTGATTGAACTGGCCGAAGGGCTTAATGCACGCAGCCTTACCGGCATTGGTGCGCTGCCTGAACTTCCCGACGCAGCACGCTACGACAAGACCAACCGTTATGTTGATGTGCTGGTGATTGGAGCCGGAATTGCCGGGCTGAAGGCAGCTGCTGAAGCGCTGAAGGCAGGGCATGAAGTGTTGTTGACTGACGACCAGCCCGGACCCGGAGGACATCTCCGGCATCTTGGTGAGGCATTACCTTCGGTTTTGCAAGATGTTCTTACACACAAAAATCTTACGTATGTGCCAAGGTGCACCGCAACTGGGTTGTATGACCAGAATTATATAGTAGCTGTTGAACGGCGAAGCGATCATCTTGGAGATGCAGCTCCGGCTAACCGAGCCCGCATAAGGGTATGGCATATTCGGGCCGGTAAAGTAGTGCTGGCACCGGGTGCATTTCAGCGCCCGTTAATTTTCGCCAACAACGACAGGGCCGGCATTATGCTCTCTCATGCGGCAAGTACCTACGTGGCACTTTATGGAGTAACATTTTTTAAACGTGCTTTTGTTGTTACGGTCGATAACCAGGGATATCGTGATGCACTCAGGCTTCACCAGGCTGGTGTACAAGTGGAATCAATTTATGATGTAAGACAAGATGCACAGGGTGCAAGTGTTGACGCTGCAAAGGCGGCGGGGATTCCGATCCACCTCCACACGACTGTTCTTGACACTGTCGCCAATGCAGAGGGGGCTTTGCAAAGCATCATTCTACAAGACCTCAATACAGACGAAATAATTGAAGCAGCCGCTGATCTGTTGGCCGTTTCAGGGGGCTGGACCCCAATCGTTGACCTTGCCACTCACATCGGCATCAAGCCGAAATGGAGTGCGGAACATGCGGCCTTCCTGGTAAATCACAATACTGATCAGCTCCAAACGGCTGGTATGCTGGCCGGCGATTTCGGCGGCGACGATGATCCTGCGATATTCTTTGGTCCTGCATTGGATGATGAGCAAGCCCATAACGCATACATCGACCTGCAGCGGGATGCGACTTTACATGAGTTACGCCGTGCCGTTGGGGCAGGGTTGCACAGCATTGAACACATCAAAAGATACACCACCATCGGTACCGCACACGACCAGGGCAAGACCAGCGGCATGCTCACCATCGGTGCACTTTGCCAATTGAACGCCACTGCACAGGACGGAAACTCCGTTCTGTCGCCTGCAGAGGTGGGTACGCTTTCTTTCCGGCCACCTTATGTGCCGGTGCCGTTCGCTGCATTGGCCGGCCGGGAACGTGGACCGTTATCCGATCCCATCCGCATTACGCCCATTCATCAATGGCATGTTGAAGCCGGAGCAGTATTCGAGGATGTGGGGCAATGGAAACGACCCTGGTATTTTCCCAAACCGGAAGAAAGCATGGAAGATGCCGTTCGGCGGGAATGCGTGGCAGCAAGGGAGGGCGTTGCGGTGATGGATGCTTCCACGCTTGGAAAGATTGATATCCAGGGACCGGATGCCGGTGTTTTTCTTGACCGTATTTATACAAACATGTTTTCTACATTGCCCGTGGGGCAGTGCCGTTACGGCTTGATGTGTAAGGCGGATGGCATTGCTTTTGACGATGGCGTTACCACCCGCCTCGGCAAAAATCACTACCTGATGACCACTACCACAGGAGGCGCTGCCGGTGTACTTGCCTGGTTGGAAGAGTGGCTCCAAACCGAATGGCCTGAGCTGAAAGTGTATTGCACCTCAGTTACCGAGCATGTTTCGACGATCGCATTGGTGGGCCCGAAAAGCAGGCAACTGCTGCAGGAATTAGTAAAAGATATTGATCTTTCAAAAGAGGAATTTCCCTTTATGCACAGCCGTATGGCAACGATCGATGGCACAACGGTGCGTATTGCCCGGATTTCTTTTTCGGGAGAACTGGCATTCGAAATCAATGTTGACTGGAGCCATGCCCTTGCTACCTGGGAACGATTGTGGGCACTGGGACGACCCTACGACCTGGCTGCTTATGGCACAGAAACCATGCACGTGCTGCGGGCGGAAAAAGGTTACGTTATCATGGGCCAGGATACGGACGGAACACAAACGCCGCATGACCTCAACATGTCGTGGATTGTATCGAAGAAGAAGGAGTTCATTGGGAAGCGTTCTTTACAACTGCCCTACCTGCAGCAAGCGGGAAGACCACAGCTGGTAGGCCTGTTGCCGGAACTGGGTAACGAAGTACTACCTGAAGGAGCCTACATTACCGCATTGGATGTAAAACCCGACGGGCAGGGTAAAACCAGCCACACCGGTTTTGTAACGAGTTCCTACTATTCGCCAACGCTGGGCCGTTCATTCGCATTGGCACTTATAGCCAACGGATTGAACCGAATGGGTGAATTGGTGGCTGTGCCCATCGGAAAAAAGCTGTTGCAGGCAACCATCTGCGACGCTGTATTTATTGATAAAGAAAACCTCCGGAGAGACTAACCGAAAACCGAATTATGATCATCAAAGAAAGTCCGCTGAAAGGAATGAATATAGGAACCGTTGCAACGGTAGCCATTGCTGAATTACCGGGATTGCATACCATCGATCTTCGTGTGGCACCAGGAACCTCCTCACATGCCGCAGTAACCGAAGCATTGGGAATGGAGCTTCCGGGAAAACCAGGTCAGACCCGGGCGGTAACAATACCGGGTGGAAGCGAAGCGCATGCCTTGTGTCTGGCACCCGACTGGTGGCTGATTGTTGGATACCACGAAGCCGAACAAAAGCTGGCACCGCTGCAGTTGGACGGCCAACATCATTTTAGCGTTGTGGATGTAAGCGGCCAGCGAACCACGATTGAACTGGAAGGACCCAATGCCCGTGAAGTGCTCGCCCATCTCTGGGAGCAGGATCTCCGCGAAAAATATTTTCCTGTTGCAGGTGTATCCCAGGGCCTCATGGCAAAGGCGCCGGTAATCGTTTGGCACATTGCGCCGTTTCGGTATCGTGCCATGGTTCGTAGCTCATTCGCTTTGCACTTGTGGAAGGCGCTGGCAGATGCAGCGGGGGAGTGGATATAGGCATAGATAAATTCTTCTGGCGGATTTGGCCGCGGAATATTTCGAGCCAGGGGCTTTGAGTAGCTCATTATTACAAAGAGTACAAAATAATGCAAAGCATCCGCCAACCCAACAATGCCATAAGATGCGAACCATCAGCAACTCTACTGTACGAATGGTGAAACGGCAGTCTTCTTTTTTCGCTTTTTCAATTATGCTGATCAGCCAAATATCACATTGAAATTCCAGGTAGCGTTTAATAATCATAATCAGGAAGCTCATTAAAGTTCTTGAAGCTGATAGTTTAGCCACGGTTACTTTTAATTAATAAGATTCTACTGATGCATTGTATAAAATCAACTATCACCGCCAGGGAAAGGAATTTCATTCGCCGGGATTAATCGGTGGCAGAAAAGCTATCGGGTACCATTGAGCATAAAAATTGTAGCACAATTTGCTTACTCCTCCATCAAGTCGCCACCATTTTCTATTCCCGAATCATTTGTAGTGAATCTACTAAGCTACATTAGAAGATTTTCTAACTCCTTAGGTCAGGTGTCAATTAATTTGCAGTATTGTCTGATTTCTGAGGCAAAAAATCCAAGATCCAACCGGTGCGGCAATAATAAATATTGTTTGCTTCAGGCCGGGCGAACCAATAAAATCGTATAGCAGTCTGTTGATACAGTTTTACTAAGTCGCATATCTTCTATTTTCTTTCTCAGCCAACAGTGTTAATAGCAGGCGGTAAAATACTGCTTATTATGTCAAAAATATGGAATCACCGGCCGCATTTTCAGCCAATCAAGCACTCAGTTTTTTTGATGGTATTACAAGCCTGGCAGCATTCGTGTGCCCGGATTGTGTAACCTATATCACACTTTTGAATAATGGTAATACGGCCATTGTTTCACACCAGGGGAATATTCCTCCCGCGCTATTTGAAGACGATATTTTTAGCACGTTCTGCATAGAAAGTAACACTGCCTGCAACCTGAGCGATACCCGTTGCGAAGCCCGTTTTTCGGACAGTCCATTGGTAGCGCAGGCTGTTGTGGTTGCTTATACCGCTATCCCTCTGAATGATAAGGAGGGAAATGTATTGGGTGCACTGTCAGTTATCGCCAGCCGGGTAATACAACTATCAAACCAGCAAATTCTACTGCTGGAAACGCTTGCCCACCAGGCAGAACTTGAAATAATCAACCGGGAAAAAATTAAAACGCTGGAGGAGCGTATTGCCGGTGTGTTAAAAACAAACGAACTATTAGAACAAACCAGTCAGGTGGCACGCATCGGAGCATGGCAGCTGGACCTTGTAAATCAATCCCTTTACTGGTCGGCAACTACCAGGCAAATTCATGGAGTGCCAGATAGTTATATTCCCGATTTGCAAACCGCCGTTGATTTTTACAAGGAAGGCCAAAGCCGCGATACCATCAGCCGTTGTGTACATGAGGCTATACTCCACAATGCTTCTTATGATGAAGAATTACAGGTGGTTCAACAAGAGGGAACGGTACGCTGGGTGCGGGCAAAAGGAGATCCGGTATTTGAAGATGGAAAGTGCGTGCGGATATTTGGTACTTTCCAGGACATACAATTGCAAAAAGAGCAGCAGGAACTATTGGAAGGAAGTGAAAGAAAATACCGGTCCATTATAGAAAATTCATTAACAGCTGCTTTTTTAACTGATCCTTCTACAGGCACCATACTTGATTGCAATGAAGCCGCTGCTGGTATATTTGGTTATTCACCGGAAGTGTTGAAAACACTGGAAAGAAGAGATCTAATTGACGTTGATGATCCGAAATTTGCGCTGCTTGCTCAACAAAGAAATGAATATGGGCGGATACAGGGCGAACTGACCGGTATACGAAAAAATGGAGAGCGCTTTCCGTTACTCTATTCCTCTGCTCTTTTTCGTGACAGAGAAGGGCAGATGCGGGCAAGTATGTCTGCAATCGATATTTCTTCAATAAAAAAAGTAGAAAATGAATTGCGTTTAAGAAAGGACGAATTCGAGTCGGCTTTTGAATTCGCTTCTATAGGCATGGCACTGGTGGGTTTGCAGGGGCGATGGTTAAGGGTGAATAAAAGCCTGTGCAACATGCTTGGCTATACGCAGGATGAATTGCTGGCAATGACCTTTCAGCAAATTACGCATCCGGAAGATTTAAAAGCTGATCTCGGGTTGGTAAATCAGCTGATTACCGGCGAAATAGAAAATTATAAACTGGAGAAGCGCTATTATACCAAAACCGGGGCTATTATCTGGATCAACCTGAGTGTCTCATTGGTGAAGGGTAGCGAAGGGTTACCTCAACACCTGATTAGTCAGATTGAAAATATCAGTGAAAGAAAAGCTGCGGAGCATTCGCTTGTTGAAGAAAAAGAAACGTTGGCTAATGTGATAGAAGGTACCAATGCCGCGGTGTGGGAATGGAATATACAGACAGGAGAAACAATATACAATGAGCGCTGGGCCGGCATGCTGGGCTATACGCTTGAAGAGTTGCAGCCTGTTAATAAATATACCTGGATAAAGCTGACGCATCCTGTTGACAGGGCGATATCGAACCAGCTGATAAAGGCTTGTTTTAACAGGGAAACAGAACATTATGATTGCGAATACCGGATGAAACATAAGAACGGACAATGGATATGGGTATTGGACCGTGGTAAGGTGATCAGCTTTACAGCAGAGGGTAAGCCTTTAAAAATGTTTGGAATTCATATTGACATTACTGCCCGCAAAAATATTTTTGAAGCCTTACAGGAAAAGCAGGCTTTTATTGAAACGGTGCTGAACACCATTAATGTGGGCATAGTAGCCTGTGATGCCAACGGGGTAAAAATTTTATTAAATAAAGCTACCAGGGAGTTGTGCGGTTTACCCGATGATTATACAGCCTTCAATAATATGGCAGACTTTTACCAGCTCTATCAACCGGACGGGGTTACCATGCTGACAGAGGAAGAGGCGCCACTTCATAGAACACTGGTTGAAGGAGAGATTAATAATGTAGAGATAGCCATAATTCCCAAAAATGGCATTGCCCGTATTTTAAGCGCTAACGGGCACCAGATAATAGATGCCAATGGCGTAGTTTCCGGGGCCGTCATGGCGTTGCATGATATAACGGAACGTAAAAAGGCAGAACAATTGCTGGCTTTCAGCGAAAGACGGTTTAAAGGAATTTTCAATTCCACATTTTCGTTCATCGGTTTTCTGGCACCCGATGGTACACTGCTGGAAGCCAATGAAACCATTTTACGTTTTTCTGGTGTAAAGCCCGAAATGGTAATTAATAGAAAGTTATGGGATTGCTATTGGGGGGAAACTTCTGCTGAGGAGAAGGAAAAACTGAAGGGTAAAATTGCACGTGCGGCACAAGGTGAATTCCTGGAATACGAACTTAAAATTGTGAGTGGAAATGGCAAGCCTATACATATTTTATTCAACCTGAAACCGCTTTTTGATGACGATGGAAAAGTAATAGCCATTGTTTCGGAGGGACGGCCAATACAAGATATTGTGGACGCAAGGAAGGCGTTGCTGGAGAAAAATTCGGAGCTGGAGCAGTTTGCATTTATTGCCTCACATGACTTACAGGAGCCACTGCGAATGATACGTTCTTTTATGCTGCTGTTGCGGGATAATTATGCAGGCCAGCTGGATGCCAAAGCAAAAAAATACATCGATTATGCAATCGATGGTTCTGAAAGAATGACTGAAATGGTAAAACAGCTGCTTACCTACGCAAGGATAGGAAGCAATGAAACCATCAGGGAAGCAATTGATACCAACGAACTTCTGAAGGGCATATTAGCTTTACAAAATGCAGTACTGGAAGAAAAAGAAGCACAGGTAACCGTACATCCATTGCCCGGTATTTATGGCATGAGAACGCCGCTGGTATTACTTTTTCAAAACCTGATTTCCAATGCTGTTAAATACCAGCATCCTGGAATTAAACCACTTATAACAATCTCCGCAAGAGAAACGAGCCGCAATTATGAATTTGCAATACAGGATAACGGAATTGGCATCCCCCAAAATCACCAGGCAGAAATTTTTCAGCTGTTTAAACGACTGCATACTAAACAGGAATATGCCGGTACCGGCATGGGCCTTGCCACTTGTAAAAAAATTGTTGAACAACATAGTGGAAAGATGTGGGTACAATCTGAAGAGGGAAAAGGAAGCGTATTTTATTTTACCATAAAAAAGTAGTAGCGCCGAATTAAGACTACATCGATCTGTAAAAAAATGGAAAAGCAGATGAGTGAAAATGATTTTTTTTAATTGCCAGATCGGCATTTTGAAATCCAATGCGAAGATAAACTAGTTTTAAATGGATACAGCGTTTCGAACGCTCTGTCCAGCAAAAGGCTGCCTTCGTGCATGCCATGAATGCTGCAACTCCTGCAAATTTATTTACCTTCATCAATGTTGAATGTATCCAACAAACGCCCATGCTTTCACAAATGCGAAACTTTTACCGCTCCCCGGGCCACATTAATTCCCTGCCATGGTAAAGGCAAAATAACCAGCAAGTAATGCAAGGGAGATTACGGAGGTTCTGACTATCCATTTTAAAATGGTGAGTTGTAGTGAGTCTTCTTTCATATGTATAGCAGCAATTTTTAAGATGGATAAATATAAAGGTAGGTTTTTAAAAGGAGCTCATCAGCATCCTCAATAACAAATGAGTAACATCCCGGAAACTGGTAAAACTTCTTTTTGTTAATTGCCTGACGATGAAAACTTTCTCAGGTGAAAACCTGAATAATAAAAATGAGAAGGTATTTAAAACTCTCTTTTTTCCATAGCGGAAAATAACTATAAGGCTTGTATTACGACAAAAATAAAGCAAGCTTTAATTATGTTGGATACGCATTATTGCACCTCATTTTTTGTGACAAGAAACTGGTATTCTGCATGCTTTTTTAAATATGCATTTACATAAGGACAGTACACCACTATTTTGAATTGTTTTTCTTTTGCATATTCCAGGGCAAACCGGGCCAACGCGGCAGCAATACCCTTTCCTTCAAAGCCTTCGGGTACCAGTGTATGCATCAATACCAAATTGCCGTTGTGCCAGCGGTATTCAATAAACGCAAATTCACCGTTGCTTAAAAGGGTTTCAAAGTGAAGGCGCTTTTCGTTGTTGATGATTTTTATTTCGTTGCTCATATATACCTGTTTCTGCAAAGATAAATTCCTGCAGCAACAAATTCTTTCAAAAAGTAATTAAAAACTTTGCTACCAGCATACAACTAAAACCTTTGTAATGGGCAGAGGCATCCCGTTTTTTTTTTACTTGCTTTCTGATAAAAAAATTATCCCTTTTTTAAGGGATAAAAGATATGCTGAATTAAGCCCACTTTTATGCTGTACAAATTGCGGCAATAAAAATCATTGCATGAAACGTTCCATCCTGCTTTACCTTGTACTCTTAAATTGCACCATTCAGGCCGTTGCGCAAACCGATAGCTTTGATGTATTCACTTACCAGCCACCTGAGTTTTTTATAAAAAGTGAGTTACCATCCAGGGTACAATCTAATATGATAAGTACCAGCATCAATTTTTGTACAATTACGCTGTATAAAAGTCTTCCTGCAAACAGGGATGCAATGACCGGTATTATCAGCAAGTGGAATGAACAGGTTGTAAAGCGGTTGAATAAAGCCATTAAAAAGCCGGCCAGGATAATGACGGAACAGGTGTGGGATGGATGGGTATCTACGTTGGCGATTGGCAATTTTTATCAGAATAAAAAGAAGTGCGTGGTGATGCTGAACTCTTTCAGAAAAGATTCAATAACCACCTGTGCAGTGTTTGAGATGAGTGATCCCATTTTCAAAAATCCGGTACAACAATTTTCACCAAACATACATTTTAAAAAACAATAATGAAAAAGCAACTACCTCTTGTATTTATGCTGGTGCTTGTTTCAGGCATGGCCTTTTCTCAAACCAAAACCAAACTGCCTGTAAAGAAGGCCGTATCAGCATTGGAAAAATTATTAGCCGGTTCGGGATTGCCGTATAATATGGTAAACGACAGCCTGGCTGTTATCCCGTATGGCGGTGAAAATATTGTGTCGTACAAAGTATTGATACAGTCAATAAGCGATTTGATTATCGTTTTTACAGACCTGTCAGAAGCATTGCCGGGAAAGATTGATTCTTCAAAATACAAATACCTGCTGCAACAAAATAACCAGTTTGATGTGGTAAAAATTTGCATCAGTGGTGAAGATAATTCAGTCAACCTAAGGGCTGATTTATATAAGGCTGGTACCAGCAACGTGCTGCTGAAAAGAGTGATTGAACAGGTAGCCAATGTTACCAATATTATTGGGGGTGATTTTAAATAGGCTTATCATCTCAATCACTTTGTACCTAAATTCATTCTGTAATTACATCCTGGTATATACAATACAAATTGATGCCGTCTGAAAAATCCCATTTTTACCGGATACGAATATGCATGCACCAACAGTAGTTTTATAAAATAATAACCGGATTGATTTTGTCCTGCTAAAAAAAATGCCCGGATATAATTTCATAATTACAAAAAAAACTACAATGAAAAAATTATTCTTTCTTTCACTTACTGTGTTTTTTATTACGGTCGCCACAGCTCAATTAACACCCCGGGTTGAAAAAAACATAATTGTGAGACCGGCAACAAAAATTATTAAAACTAACCCGGTGCCTCCGCCGGCTCCGGCACCAGCAATAAATAAAGAAACCCCTGAGGGCGATCAAACTACCTCTGTGTATACTTTATCTTCTGTAAGGGTTAATATAAAAACCGGTAGTGATAATAAGGAATTTCCCTCCCAGGTATATATTTAAATATGGAAGAAGGGCGAGTTTTTTAACGCCATGTCTGCGCCGGGAAGGTTATATAAAATTGGTACTGTAAATGAAATGGCCGTAAACAGTAATACAGAACTGGGGTTAGGTAAAATTGCGCCGGATGACAAATTAAGTTTAAGCAATTTACAAACCAGCGGAGTTGAACTAAGGATAACTTATTTAGCCAATATTTTTCTGGATGCCTGGAAAATAGACAATATAAGTTGCACGCTTGAGTTCAGGGATCAAAACGGAAAACTTCATCCTTCGATGGGTACAAAAAATATTTCGTTTTCCAATGCCGCCGGATTTTTGGATGGAAAATATAAAGCAATGGTTTGCACAACCGATCAAAACTTTAACCCCGTGTCAGCAAATATCCAGGAGTGGCAGTAGTGCAGCTGATAATTTAATCCGGCTTCAATAAAAATTATTTGTATGAAAAAATACTTGCTTGCATTCATCCTTCTGTTATTATCGGTTTCAGTTTTTACGCAAACCAAACCCAAACCAAAAGAGAAACCTCCCACTAAAAAAGAAATGAGTGATATGATGCAGGAAATGCAAAAGTCAATGACCGGAATGAGTTCTGAAGATCAAAAGTTGCTGAACAGTCGGGTGTTAAAATACCTGATATAAAAGCGGCGAAAAAAACTGTTTCCGGAATCAGTGATGGTCAGATAAAAAAAGGGGTGGACGATGGCAGCAGGATTGTAGTCGGAGTAGAAGCCAGGGCCGGCGTAAACAGTGGCCCTTCACTTACCGGTAACGGTGCACTGCAGGGGCTGGATGTCCGGTAAATTCAATCAATAAATCGCTGAATAATAAAACGTCTAAAATGAAATATACACTAATATGCTGCATGATTTTTTGTGCGGTTTCATCCTCAGCCCAGGATTGTACCCCGGAAATACTGGCAAAAAAAACAGGCAGCTGGAAAGCCGGCCCACAAGGTTCTATTCATAACGTTACTGCTGCTGATTTGGTAAAAGAAAAGGCGGTACTGGCAGCCATCCGCAAAAAGCTTTTGGCTGATTATAAGCCAACGGGCTGTGAGGTGTCTTATAGTAATGTATTTGAAAAAGACATGTCTGCAGAAACCAAATGGATTGCAGATCCCTACCAGTTTGCCATGTATATTCTTCCTTATTTATGCGATACCAAAAGTGCTGATAAATCAAAATATACAGTAGCGATTGCAAGTGCAACAAATGTGAATATTACTGCCAATGCATTGTCGCTTTCCGGGGCGGGCGACTTGTACGCAGCAACTCTTCCTAATGATGATTTCAGGGGATACTTAAAACTTAAAAAGCGGCCACAAAAAAAAGACGGCGCCTGGTTTATGGGTGAAGAAGTGGTAGGTGACGCCGGTACAGCACATGAAATAAAAGAATCCAGTTGGCTGATTACTTATAATGATACGCTTCCGTTTTATTACGTGAGCCGAAAAGAGTACTTACAGATACAACTAAAAAGACTGGACCGGGCGATAAAAGAAAGTCCTGGTGAAAAAGAGTATAACAATAAGTTCATAAAAAACATAAATGACTATCTGGAAAGACCGGAGACAGAACTGAACCAGCCAGCCATTTGCATGTGGAACGAGGAGGAAAGGTTTGAAAAATTTGTAGATGAGGGAACAAAAGGTTCGTTCATTGCCATTAAACCCAATCTGGATTACTATCATAAAAAGTTGCCCAAATCATCCCCTCAATTTTTTACTGCAAAATATAAAATATCAACAGGTGATGATGTATTTGAAGAAAACATTGCCAATATAAAAAAGGCGATTGATTTTGCAACTCTAAAAACTATGCTGGAAAAATAAAGCGCTACATATTATTGGATTCAGGAAACAAGGCATTCATTGTAAGCTTAATTTATCAGGACGCGACAAGCAGTTTTCATTATTCATTTTTGGCTTTACGTTTTAAACCTTCTAATCAAATTTGATGATACTTGTACATGCGGTTTGGCATAAATAATTTGCCAAGCCTGCAAAGCAATCCATATTGTGTTCTTCAGTAATTGCTTTGCATCCTTTGTTGTTGGTATAATCAACCTGGCGTGGTACGCCAGGATGCCCGGCCCCTTTGCATCCCAGGTTAGGCGTTCATTGGGTACAAACTTCTGTACTTCGCTTTTAAGATCGGCGCCAAATGTTTTCCAGGTAAATTTCGTCTTTTCCAAAAGATGCCCGCCGGGCTCATTAACCAGTTTCACTTTTGATGCATTGAAATACCAGTCATGCCAGGTAGCTGCATTGGTTAGCCAAAACCAAACTTTCCCTGGTGTTGCATTTATTTCAATTTCATTATGCACAAATACCGGGGAATTGGAAGGCGAAAATTTCTCCGGGAAAATAATTTTTTGGTTGGGCATATAACAGGTCGGTTTGTCTGATCTGAAGATTGCACTTTTTTTTCTGCCGTTTGCTTAACTGTTTTGCAATTAGGGAAGCACCAGTCGCGATATAGGTTTAAATAACTGGAACTTAATTTTTGAAGTACTGTGTTTTAATTCCCGGAATCAATGCTGATAATTTTTTTATCCTGGTAGCATCGCTGGGATGGGTAGATAGAAATTCGGGTGTTTTATTGGTGTTTACGGCTGCCATCCTTTGCCAGAAGGGGATGGCTTCTTCGGGATTATAACCTGCCATGCTCATAAATATCAGGCCCAGTTTATCGGCCTCACTTTCCTGCATGCGGCTGTTAGGTAATGCCAGCGCCAGGTTGGAGCCTGCCATGTACAATCCCAAAAAAAGCAACTGCGTTTGCTGCTTTTTATTTTTGAGCGCATCTTCCAGTACCAGTCCACCCAGGCTGATCAGCAAACCTTCGCTCATTCGTTCATTACCATGTCTTGCAATGGCATGGGCAATTTCATGCCCCATTACTACCGCCAGGGCTGTTTCGTTTTGCGTTACGGGCAGCAGGCCGGTGTAAACTACTACTTTGCCACCCGGCATGCACCAGGCGTTGACAATATTTTGGTTAATAGTATTGAATTCCCATTTAAAACTTTTTACTTCTTTGCTCATGTTATTTTGTTGCAGGTAAGATTCCACAGCCTGTTTTATCCGGCCACCAACGCGGCTTACCATTTGTGCCCGGTCATCGGTTTGCATCAGCGTAGGGCTGGCTTTTACAACGGAATCGTATTCCGAAAACGCTAATGCCTGTATCATTGAATTGGGTACCAGGTTTAATTGTTTGCGACCGGTAACCGGTACCGTTTTACAGGCAGTAAAAGCAATACAACACAATAAAGTTGAGGTGATAATTTGCATACAATATTTCATGATTAAATTTTTGAAAAGGTAGATTTGTTTTGTTTTTTTAATAATCCCCTGAAAAGGTGATTTTAGCCGGCGTTCGTTTTATACCGGAATGATTTACCTTAAGGATTCAATTAGCCATGTAGAAAATATTTATTAATGAAAAAGTTATTGCTCGCCGCCATTTTTGTCTCCTTATTTATCAGTGCCCGTTGTACAGATACCTTATCCGTTTGCTCGCCCAACGGAAATATTTGCGTAAAAATCTGGTTGCAGAAAAACCTGGTGTATAAGGTTTATCACAAAGGCAATTTAATTATTGCGCCTTCACTGATGGATATGTTGCTGTCCAACGGCAAAAATTTTTCAGTCAATAACAGTATTAAATCCACTTCCTTAAAAAGAACAGCACAGCAAATAATTTCGCCTGTGCCCGAAAAAAGAAAAATCATTCAGGATGTATACAATGAACTCTCCATCCAATTCAAGCAACCCTATAAAATATTGTTCAGGGTGTATGATGATGGTGTAGCTTACCGGTTTGTGACTCAGTTTAAGGATTCTATTACCATACAAAAAGAGGTGGCCGAATTTCATTTTCCCGGAAGTCCGGCCGCATTTTTTCCCGGCATACATAAGCGGGATGATGCGGATATTTTTCATACCAGTTTTGAAGAACAGTATCCTTTGAGGAAGCTGGATTCTATAGCGCCCGATGAAATGGCTTACACCCCCGTGCTGGTGGTGCCTGCAACCAATCCCAAAATTGCCATCACGGAATCTGACCTGGATGATTACCCGGGCATGTTTTTAAATGGCAGTAACGGTGCTGTTTTAAAAGGGGTGCTTGCCAAATACCCGCTGGAAGAAAAGCTTACCGAAGGTGGGTATCCGCAGGCGCTGGTTACAAAACGGGCTGATTATATTGCCAAAACAAAAGGCAGCCGCAGCTTTCCCTGGCGGGTGCTGATCATTGCCGAAGAAGACAAACAACTGCCTTCCAATGATATTGTTTACCGCCTGGCTGCACCCTCCAAAATAGGAGATGCAAGCTGGATAAAACCCGGTAAATCGACCGATGAATGGACCATCAATATCAACCTGTTTAACGTCAATTTTAAAACGGGTATTAATACAGCCTCTTATAAATATTATATTGATTTTGCCAAACGCTTTGGCTTTACAAGAATTATGATGGATGCCGGCTGGAGTGATAACCTGGACTTGTTTAAAATTAACCCTGATATCAATATGGACAGCATCATTCAGTACGCCCACGAGAAGGGAATTAAGATCAATATGTGGACACTGGCATACACGCTCGACAGGCAATTGGATAGCGCCCTGGACAGGTTTAATAAATGGGGTGTGGATTTTATCATGACTGATTTTATTGACCGGGACGACCAGAAGACGGTGAATTTTTATGCCCGTATTGCAAAGGCCTGCGCCGATCATAAGATCATGATCATGTACCATGGCGCTTATCCGCAAAAAGGCTTTAACCGCACGTACCCCAACAATATTACAAGAGAAGGTGTGCAGGGATCTGAATATAATATGTGGAGTAACAAAACTACACCGCCACATGATGTAACGCTTCCCTACACCCGCATGCTGGCTGGTTCGCTGGATTATGAGCCACTGGTGTTTAACAACACCACACAAAAACAATTTCGCAATATTGAAGGCATGGTGATGACGCAGGGCACAAGAAGCCACCAGCTGGCTATGTTTGCTGTATATGATAACCCGATGCAGATATTTGGCGGTAATCCCTCCCAGGCCTGGCTGGAGCCTGCATTTACCGAACTGATGGGTAGCCTGCCTACCACCTGGGACGAAACGAATATCATTGACGGTAAAGCAGGTGAATACATTGTTACAGCCAGGCAAAAAGGCGCAGACTGGTACATCGGTTCCATGACCGATTGGTCAGCCAGGGACATCAATCTTAAGTTTGATTTTATTGCAGAAGGAAATTATAAAGCTACCATTTGCAAAGACGGCGTCAATGCCGAACGTTATGCCGCGGATTATATACTTGCTGACACGATGGTGAAAAAAAATGATACCATACAATTTCACCTGGCACCCGGTGGTGGTTTTTTTGTAAGGTTGGTAAAGCAGTAAATTGCTGTTTAATAATGAGTCTGTTTGCGATGGTGCGCTTAAAAATTTTGAGTCATAAAGCACGGTTTTTAATACAGTCCAATTTGTTCATTTAAGTTGAATCTTTCCGAAACCACTTTTTTGAAATATATTCAGCCCATGAAATATTGCTTACTTATTTTTTGGCTGCCATTTTTTGGTGCTTACCCACTTATCACCTCCGCTCAACATAACTTGGTCGCTGCCATTAAACACAGCGACGCCTATGTGTTGTTACCGGATGGTACCGTTTCAACAACTGTAAAAATCACCCGGACCTGGCAGGGCAACTTTTGTAATACCACGCTCACCAATGCCGGCAAAAACAACCTTCGTCTAAAAGAGGCCGTGCTGTTCCAGGCGAACCGTTTGTTTAAACCCGAAACAGCTATTTACGCAGAAGGCTTTCAAATGCTGAGCCAGTACCGTGGTACGCTGGCAACACCCAAACTGGTAGGCGGCTACGATGACAATGGCCATTATAAATTACCGCAGCCAACGGGGTACAAAGCTGTTTACAATATGCTGGTATTACAGCCTGCTGACAGCCAACCAATGTTAATGGGCTTTAATTCTTCTTTTCGTTTTATTGGAAAATTTTATCTTTCGGCTGATACGGTTAAAGTGGTGATGGACCTGGAAAATGCGCTGCTAAAGCCCGGTGCAAGTATTCGGCTGGAGGAATTTTCGCTGCTGACAGCCAAAAACAGCAATGCGCTTACATCGGCATTTGCCGCCCGTATCAATCACTTTCATCCGCGGTTGCAAAGCGATATTCCTGCAGGTTGGTGTTCGTGGTATTGTTTTGGCCCGGAGGTAACGGCAAAAAATATCAGCGATCATCTTACCTACATTAAACAACATATTCCGCAATTAAAATACATTCAGTTAGATGACGGATACCAGCCGCATATGGGCGATTGGCTGGAGACGGGTAAAGCATTTGGCAGCAGCATACAGGCTGTTTTAAAGCAAATAAAAACTGCCGGATTTGAACCTGCCATTTGGGTGGCACCCTTTATCTGCGACAGCAATTCAACAGTATTTAAAGAACATCCGGACTGGCTGGTAAAAGATAGTTTGGGCAAACCATTGCGCAGCGACAAAGTAACTTTTGGCGGCTGGCGTTTGGCACCCTGGTATGCACTGGATGCCACCAACCCCTTGGTGCAGGCGCATCTTACCCATGTGTTTAAAACCATGTCAGCGCAATGGGGATGCACTTATTTTAAACTCGATGCTAACTTTTGGGGTGCCTTACCCGGTGGTGTGTATTATGATAAGACCGCTACACGTGTGACTGCCTACCGCAGCGGAATGAAGGCTATCTTAAAGGGCGCCGGCAATGCTTTTATTTTAGGATGTAATCACCCTTTGTGGCCTTCTATCGGATTGATTAACGGTTCCCGAAGCTCTAATGATATCAGCCGTGACTGGAATACTTTTTCTGCCACCGGCGATGAAAATTTATTGCGCAGCTGGCAAAACGGGCGCTTATGGTGGAACGATCCGGATTGTGTTTTGCTTACCGGTAATCTGCCGGCGAATGAATTTATGTACCATGCATCGTTGTTATTTGCAACAGGTGGCCTGGTACTGAGCGGCGACGATCTTACCACCATTACGCCGGAAAGATTAGCCATTTTGAAAAAGATGTTGCCACCAAAAAAGACGAGCGCTTTGTTCAATCCGGCGCTGGATGTTGGCTGGTTAAAAACTCCCGGAGCAACCTTTCTTATTTTATTAAATAAAGATGACCAGGAGAAAAAGTTTACTGTTCCCTTGCCAATAGCTTACCGGGTAACAGATTACTGGACCGGCGAAAAGAAAGGTGTGTATAAAAGCGAATGGAAAGATACGTTACCTGCACACAGCGGTAAAGTGTATCAGCTAAAGTCGTTATAAACACACCTGATCATTCAGGCAATTCAACCGCAACAATAAAAATTAAACCACAATACATCAACACGGCATGAAAAAAAATATAACCAGTCTCATTCTTATCAACAAAATTTTTTGGCGTCAAAAAATTGGATTGTTGCTGATGCTGCTGTTTTGTTGTTTTAATAGCGAAGCCCAGTTAAAAATAACAAGTGCATTGTGTGAAAATAAAGTCAACCCGGCCGGTGTTGTGTTGCAAAAATTACGCTTCGGATGGGAACTGTCTTCAACTGAACACAATCAATATCAAACAGCTTACCAGCTGGTGATTGCTTCTTCAAAAAACAAGCTTGACCAGGGCGACTATGACGTATACAATTCCGATGTCGTAAAAAGCAGGCAATCTGTTTTGGTAGATTATAAAGGGCAATCGTTACAACCTGGGCAGTTGTATTACTGGAAGCTGCAGGTATGGGATAACGCTAATCATAGCTCGGGATGGAGCAGCGACCAGCAGTTTATTACCGGCTTGTTTTCGGCAACCGACTGGTCAAATGCAAAGTGGATTGGGTATGAGGAACTGAACGATTCCATGCGCATGGTGCCCGGTATACATGAACCATATGCAGAAACGCTGGGTAATAAATGCGTGCAACGTCCCGTAGTGCCGCTGTTCAGAAAATCCTTTACCATCAGTAAAAAAATAAAAACGGCTTTGTTGTTTGTTACCGGCCTGGGGCAGTACGAACTGAGTATCAACGGCGCCAAAACGGGCACTGCTTTTTTGGCGCCTGGCTGGACTTATTTTGATAAAACCATTTTATATAACACGTTTGATGTTACATCCCAATTAGTCGGCGGCAACAATGCCATCGGCGCTATTGTGGGCAATGGTTTTTATAATATCAACAGGGAAAGGTATTTTAAAATAGTAGATGCATTTGGCATGCCTACCATGATTTGCCGCCTGAAAATTACTTATGATGATGGCGCAACCGAGGACATCGTATCTGATGCCACCTGGAAAACATCGCCTTCACCCATTACTTTCAGCAGTATTTATGGCGGCGAAGATTATGATGCCAGGATGGAGCAGGAAGGATGGAACAAGGCGGCATTTGATGATTCAAAATGGATGCGCCCACTGTTAATAAAAGCGCCTAAAGGGCAACTGTCACCCGAACAGGAT
Organism: Ferruginibacter sp.; assembly: GCF_028288465.1. Classification (GTDB taxonomy): domain Bacteria; phylum Bacteroidota; class Bacteroidia; order Chitinophagales; family Chitinophagaceae; genus Ferruginibacter. The sequence goes on from NZ_JAQBNR010000015.1 coordinate 95,031, forward strand.
TACCCGGTTGCATTAATGGATTCATTCACCGTGAAGAAAATTGTACATCCATCCGCCAGTACTTTGCTGTATGATTTTGGTCAGAACATTTCAGGTATTATCCGGTTAAAAGTAAGAGGAAGAAAAGGGCAACAGGTCAAATTAATTCCGGCTGAACTGATTAATAAAAATCAACTTGCCAATCAGTCCGCCACCGGCGATCCTTTTTATTTTACCTATACGATGAAAAGTGATGGGGAAGAAATATGGCAACCTAAATTTACCTATTATGGTTTCAGGTATGTGCAGGTGGATGGTGCCGTAGCAGATGCATCTGCTAACGATATGGGCTTGCCGGTAATAGTACAGCTTTCGTCTTTACACAACAGAAACAGTAACCCGGTAAATGGTAATTTTGAATGCAGCAATCCATTGTTTAACCGCATTTATACGCTGATTAACTGGGCCATTAAAAGCAATATGCAAAGCATTGTGACTGATTGTCCGCACCGGGAAAAACTGAGCTGGCTGGAGCAGGATTACCTGATGGGCAATTCGATTCACTACAATAACGATGTATATCATTTGTATCGCAAGCTGGTGCAGGATCTGATGGATGCTCAATATCCCGAAGGTTTTGTGCCCGACATCGCACCGGAGTACGTGGTGTTTGAAGGAGGCTTCCTGGATTCACCTGAGTGGGGCAGCAGTTCGGTTATACTTCCGTGGCTGTTGTATCAATGGTATGGCGATAAAGACATTCTGCAAAAGGCTTATGCTATGGCAAAAAAATATGTAGACTATCAGCAGACTAAATCAAAAGATTACCTGTTATCACATGGCCTCGGTGATTGGTACGATTACGGTCCTAACCCGCCCGGCGAATCGCAGTTGACTCCGAAAACGGTCACTGCTACTTCTATATTTTATTATGATGCCACACTGGTAAGTAAAATGGCGACGTTGCTGGATGAACAAAGCGATGCAAAAAAATATGCAGCACTTGCAGCATCCATCAAAACTTCTTTTAACAAAAAGTTTTTTAACAGTAAAACCAATGTGTATTCAACAGGCAGCCAAACGGCTATGGCCATGCCTTTTAGTGTCGGCCTGGTAAATGAAAAGTATAAGAAGGCGGTAATAAAAAACCTGGTAGATTCAATTTACGCCGGCAATAAGGCGTTAACGGCGGGAGATATCGGTTTCCACTTTTTAGTGAATGCACTGGACAAAGGAGGTGCTTCGCAATTACTATTCGACATGAATAACCGCGATGATGTGCCGGGCTATGGGTTTCAATTAAAGAAAGGCGCAACGGCCTTAACCGAGTCCTGGCCCGCACTGGAAGATGTATCCAATAACCATTTAATGCTTGGGCATATAATGGAATGGTTTTACAGCGGTTTGGCGGGCATCGACCAGGAGGAGAGCTCGGTGGCTTTTCAAAAAATAAAGATCAGGCCCCAACCGGTTGGCGACATCGTTTCAGCCAAAGGCAGTTTTCATTCACCTTATGGATGGGTTACAACAGACTGGAAAAAAGAGGGCAAACATTTTTTACTGCGTGTGCAGATACCGGTTAATGCAACTGCCAATATTTATCTGCCAGCGGCTAAAGACGCAGCAATTTATAGCAACCAGCTGCGGGTGCCAGGCAAACAAATTTCCTACAGTGAAGGAGTAGCAAAAATCAGCATAGGCTCCGGTGATTATGAATTTGAAGTAAAATAAAATTTTTCGCACAACGGAAGCGACGAGTACAACGGACGCAACGCATTTATAAAATACAGGATGCAACTGATTCAGCCGGTTCTGTAAAAAAACCTTCGTGTAATTTGTACCCTTTGTTCACTTTGTGTGAAACCAATTTTTCACACAAAGTTCGCTACGAATGCAACGGACGCAACGCATTTATAAAATACAGGATGCGACTAATTCAGTATATTCTGCAAAAAGATTTTTGCGTGCTTTGTATCCTTTGCTCCCTTTGTGAGAAACACAACTTCTTTAAATATTTAAAATGTTTTTTTCTACCTTTAGTTAATCATACTACTATTTTTTTACACCGATTTTTACCAAGCCACAATGACTGAGAAAAAGAAACTATCCCGCAATAAAATTTTAAAAGAATTGTATTTCCAGGACAGCCTTTCCTGCGCAGATCTTTGTTTTAAAATTGATAAAAGCTTTCCTGTCACCGCCAAATTACTCGAAGATCTCCTCAGCCACAACCTGGTGGTTGAATCCGGTTACGCAGCTTCGACCGGCGGCCGTCGTCCACTGACTTATACACTTCAGAAAGATGTGATGTACCTGGTATCTGTCGCAATGGACCAGTTTGTTACCAAGATTGCCGTAATGGATATGGAAAATAATTTCGTTTCGCCCATAGAAAAAATTGTACTGCCGTTGCCCGATAACCCCGAAGCTCTACAGGTGCTGGTTGAGAAAATACAATACGTGATGGATAAGTCTGGCATATCCAAAGAAAAATTTGTTGGAGTTGGGATAGGGATGCCCGGTTTTGTAGATGTAAAAAAAGGCGTGAATTATACCCATTTGCAATTGCCCAATTATAAAAGTATTACCCGGCATATCAGCGAAAAAATAAAGGTGCCTGTGTTCATTGATAACGACAGCAGTCTTGTGGCACTTGCCGAATTGCGCTTTGGCGCGGCCAGGGGTGTGAGCAATGCCATGGTAATAAATATTGCATGGGGTATAGGTCTCGGACTTATATTAAATGGTGAACTCTTCAGGGGCCATGAAGGTTTTGCAGGAGAGTTTAGTCATATACCGTTATTTTTAAACGGCAAATTATGCAGTTGTGGTAAAACTGGTTGTCTTGAAACAGAAACGTCTTTATTGCTGATTGTAGAACAGGCGAAGGAAGGAATTAAAGCGGGCCGGATTTCTAAACTGAGTTCGCTGCAGGGAGATGACCTGGAGCAGGATTTTGACGCCATCATCGAAGCCGTAAAAAGTGGCGACCAGTTTGCCATTGAACTTTTTTCAAAAGCAGGATATAACATTGGAAAAGGTGTAGCAGTATTGATTCACCTGCTGAATCCTAAAACAATTGTGCTGAGTGGCAGAGGCTCCGCAGCCGGGCAGATATGGCAGGCTCCGATACAACAGGCTTTGAATGAACATTGTATTTATCGTTTGTATGAAAGCACCAACATTGAAATTTCCACGCTGGGAAAACAGGCCGAATTAATTGGCGCTGCTGCGCTGGTGATGGAAAATTATGAGCATATTCCGGGAATGAAAATTCACCCATTTCCGAAACAACCAGATCATTTGAAGGTAAAATAACCTGGTAATGACCCTGAGTGCAGGTTATCAACCAGATTACGTGTGCAAAGAGTAGCCAGGAATTCCCTCACTTAAGCAATGGTATAACGCTCCTTTATTTTCCGGCAAGCAACTTCGGTCATCACTTAATAACCGACTGGCATCCTGCCGCCCTGCAACTCCACATGGCCTTCCACAAATCAACTTCCACACAATTTACATTGGCACTAGCTCGATTTGTAAAATAATTAAATAGATTTGAAAACTTTTTTAATTATTTAACAAGTTTGTATATCTTTATTTTAATAACAAAAAATTAACCAGGACATCGCTGCTATTATTATATGACGGAAAAAAGGACAGTATGTAAAAATGACATATTAAAGCAGTTGTATTTTCAGGAGAATCTGTCTTGTGTAGATTTGAGTATCATAATAGAGAAAAGTTTTCCACTTACACAGAAGTTGATTGAGGAACTCGTTGCCGACAATTTGGTAACAGAGACTGGGTATGCTGTTTCTTCCGGTGGAAGACGCCCTTTGACCTATGCCATTCAGAGAAATGTAATGTACATGGTTGCGGTAGCAATGGATCAGTTTGTTACTAAAATTGCGGTAATAGATATGCAAAATCATTTGGTATCATCCGTGACCAGGATTTTTTTATCATTAACGGAGACCCATTCAGCGCTTCAGGTGCTGATAGATAATATTGCCGGCGCAATTGACACTTCCGGTATACCAAAGGAAAAGTTTATAGGCATTGGCATTGGTATGCCTGGTTTTATAGACGTAAAAAAAGGCATCAATTATTCTTTTTTATCGCTTCCTGATAATGAAAGTATTACAAAACATATGGCTTTTCAATTGGGCCTGCCTGTGTTTATTGATAATGATTCAAGCCTGATAGCATTGGCTGAGCTGAGATTTGGGGCCGCTAAAGGCGCCCGGAACGCAATGGTAATAAATATTGGCTGGGGAGTTGGTCTGGGGCTGATTTTAAATGGAGCACTTTACCGGGGGCATGAAGGGTTTGCAGGTGAGTTCAGTCACATTCCGCTTTTTTTAAATGGAAAATTATGCTGGTGCGGAAAAGCGGGTTGCCTCGAAACAGAAACCTCGCTTCTGCTGATTAAAGAAAGGGCGATAGAAGGAATAAATTCTGGCCGGGTTTCAAGGTTAAATACCCTTTCATTGGAAAATCATGAGACGGCTTATCAGGAGCTTATAAAAGCTGTGCAGGAAGGAGATCAGTTTACCATCGAACTTTTTTCAAAGGCAGGATATAATATAGGGAAAGGTGTAGCAGTGTTAATTCACCTTTTAAATCCGCAAAAAATAATTCTAAGTGGCAGGGGATCGGCGGCGGGAAAAATATGGGAAGCTCCCATTCAGCAGGCGTTGAATGAACACTGTATTCGCCGGCTTTTTCAAAATACGAACATAGAAATTTCTGTCCTGGGGCTGGAAGCGCAACTGATCGGTGCGGCGGCCCTGGTGATGGAAAATTATAACGAGATATCGTTTTTAAAAGAAGAAACAACTGGATTTGAACTTAGTCAACTATAGAAATACCCAATTTTTTATTATTTAAAGCAAAACAACACAACATGAAAAAAACGATTTCACACTTACTGCCGCTTCTGCTCTTATGCATTTGCTGCGGTACTGTTTTAGGCCAACAGAGAAAAACTATTACGGGCTCAGTCAGGGACAGTGCCGGTAATGCAATTCCGGGCGTATCGATTAATTTAAGTGGAACTAAATCGAATGCAGCAGCGGACTCCAGGGGGAATTTTAAAATATCGGTACCAGTTTCTGATGCGGTATTGATTTTCAGTAGTGTTGGATATACTACTAAGCAGGTTAATGTTGGTAAGGAAGATTATTTGACTGTAGAATTATCAGGTGCGGTTGGCAAATTGAACGAAGTTGTGATAACAGGTTTCGGTACAAGAACCAGTTCTCTGAAAGTTCCTTATGCTATACAATCAGTAGGTGGAGCTGAACTTGCAAGGGCAGGCACTGTGAACGTAGTAAACTCTTTGCAAGGTAAAATTGCAGGCGTTATGGTCAATCAGGGTGCAGGCGGACCTTCATCAAGTTCACGTATCCGTATCAGGGGTAATTCAAGCCTTAGCGGCAATACCATGCCTTTATATGTTATTGATGGAGTATTGATTCAACCGGGCGCATCAGGTGCTGATTCGTGGGGCGATAACAGGGACTTTGGTAACCAGATGAAAAATCTTAATCCCGATGATTATGAAAGCATGACTGTATTGAAAGGATCTGCAGCGAGTGCTTTATACGGATCACAGGCATTAAGCGGCGTAATATTGATTACAACAAAAAAGGGTAAGGCAAGGCCGGGCCTGGGTGTCACGCTTAATCAAACAACTACCTGGAATAAAGTGTACAGACTTCCTGATTTTCAAAACGAATATGGTGGCGGTAACAGCCCGACTTTTGCAAAAAATTCAGATGGAAAAGATATTATTCCCAATGATGATTATGCTCCCTATTATAGTTTTGGTCCAAAGTTCGCCGGACAGACTGTTATTGATGCGGACGGAGTAACCCGTGTTTATAAGCCAAATAACATGAAGGACCTTTACCAGACAGGTTTAATTAATAACACCAATGTATCTGTTGAAGGCGGCAACGATAAAACCACCGTGCGTTTTTCTTATACAAAATCAGCTGAGCAGGGCATCGTATCTACTAATAAGTTTGACAGAAATAGTTTTGCGTTGAGAGCTACCCAAAAAGTGGGCAAATTAATTAACATGGATTTTTCTATTAATTATGCCGCAACTGTTTCTAAAAATCCAATGCAGCAAGGTGGCCAGGGAAGTTTATTATACAGACTTGCCTACTCAAATTCACGCAACTTTCCTATAGACAATCTGTTCGCAAATTATATTGATGCTGTAAATGGCGGCCGCGTGCAAAAATCTCCTTATTTGCGTGGATCTATCACTGATGACATGTGGAGTATTTACCAAACCAATGTTGCTCAAAAGGAAAATAGTCTTTTGGCAAATCTTGATATAACTGCCAACATAACGCCATGGTTAAGCTTGCTGATGCGGGGTAACGTGAATAGTTATGATGTTAACCAGGAAACTAAAGAACGTGGCGATGGAGCCGGCTTTAACAGCAACAATTTTGGACGATATGCTTTGTATACTTCAAACAGAAAAGACGCCAGATTACAGGCCTTATTGACTGCAACAAGAAAGATTACAAACAATCTGGAATTCAGCCTGTCGGCTGGTGGTGAAACACAACGCGGACTTGGTGGTACGCAATTATCTGCAAATACTAATGGAGGCTTTAAGAATGCCGATATTTTTGCACTTTCCAATAGTAAAAATGCGTTAGACGTGAGTGGAGGCAAATACCCGCAAAGCAGGCTGGATGCGTTGTATACCTATGGTGATATAACCTGGAAAGAAATGCTGACATTGTCAGGTAGTTTTAGAAGTGACTGGAACTCTACCTTAACTTATCCTGACGGTCATGGCACTTATGTTTATAATTATCCGTCAATTGGTGCTTCATGGTTATTTACAGAATTGCTGAAAGATAAAAAACAATTTGATTTTCTTTCTTTCGGTAAATTAAGAGCCAGTTATGGTATTACCGGAGCCGGTACAGGAATTTACACTACGTCCAGTGGAAACTATGTTTTAAATGGCAACTATACAGACCTTGGCGCCACATCTGTTCCCCGTTACGGCTTTCAGAGCAATAGTCTTGGTAACCTCAACCTGGTACCTTTAAGAGCTTTTGAAACCGAAATAGGCGTGGATCTTCGTTTTTTTAATAACCGTTTAAGGATTGATGTTGCTGCCTATAAAAAGAACACCAAGAATGAAACCATACAGTTAAATGCGCCGCCAGAAAGTGGCATTGACAGCCGTTTAATTAATGCAGGTAATATTCAGAACAAGGGCGTAGAAATATTATTGTCCGGAGTGCCAGTCCGCACAAAGCATTTTGAGTGGACCACTACGGTAAACTTTACCCGTAACCGGAATAAGATCATAGCGCTTTATCCTGGTACAGACAGCAGAGACCTTGACCTGGCTTTCGGAAACGACGTTCGTTCGGTAGCCAAAGTAGGTGAAGATTTTGGTACTATTGTAAGTACTTATGCCTATGCCAGAGATCCACAAACAAACCAAAAATTATTGCAGCAGGATGGAACTTACTGGCGCTCTGGTGCCTACGGACAGGGAGAAAAAATTCTTGGTTCTGCAATGGAAAAATACCTGGTTAGCAACATCAACGAATTCAGGTATAAAAGCTTCAGCCTGTTTATACAGGTAGATGCGAAAGTTGGTGGAAAGATCGCTTCAACAACTCACCAGTATGGATCTGAATATGGTAACTATCAAAGTACTTTATTTGGTCGTGACGCAGAACACGGTGGTATAGCCTATACTGACGCCAATGGTGTTCAGCGCAATGATGGTATTATACCAGAAGGCGTTTTTGGGAAAAACACCATCATTAATAATATTGATGTAAGTGGATTAACTTATGCTGATGCTGTTAGCAAGGGACTTAAAAAGCCAATTGCAGCTTTGGATTATTACGAAGGTATAGCAAGCTGGGGCACAGGTATCCGTGAATATTCTGTTTTTGATAATACCTGGGTTGCATTGCGTGAGGTTTCTTTTGGTTATGACTTTCCAAAAAGCACTATCAGTAAATTAAAAATCAACAGACTTCGGTTAAATGTTTCAGGTAGAAATATTATTTACTTATATACTACCACCAAGGATCATATATATCCGGAATCAATTTATTCAAGCCGCCCCGGCGCATTTGCTGAAACTGGCGGTGGACCTTACCAGCGTCAAATGGCGGTATCGTTGCTCGCAGGTTTTTAATTCGCAGGCAATATCTTTTAATAATTTAAATTTTAATAAAAATGAAATTTTATAAATATTCATACTTAGCTATCCTGGCTGTTTCCCTGGCACTGGGTAGTTGTAAAAAATCGGCATTTGTCGAATTAAACACCGACCCTGGTGTACTATATTCCATTAAACCGGAAGAGCAGTTTCTAAATGCTGCCATCCAGGCCCATGGACAAGATTTTGAGCAATTTTATGATAACTACCGCCGCATCATGTTCTGGACTCAACAATCCACTGCTAACGCAGGAAATGGCTCAGTAACACTGAAAACCGTGGGTAATTTTAATTCGCGTTATGGAGTATTTTATCCAACGCTGGGATCTGTTTTAACGGATGTACAGGTTTTGATCAGCAAATTGCCCGATGCAGAAAAACCAAAGTACGATCAGATAAATGCCATCGCTGATATTCCCAAGATATATTATGCTTTCTACGTTTCAGATATAAACGGAAGCTTACCTTATACAGAAGCTTTCCAGGCACGGTATGGTGGCACCCTTACTCCTAAATATGAAACGCAGCAGGAATTATACGCCTTGTGGGATAAGCGCTTAAAGGAAGTGATTGCTTTGTTGAAAGCTCCGCCAGCTACAGCACAGGTAAGTCTTGGTAAAAATGATCTTTATTTTCACGGCGATGTGGCTCTATGGGCAAAGGCTGCTTCAGCTCTTCGTTTAAGAATGGCAATGCGCCTGATGAAGAGAGACGAAGCCACAGCTACAGCGATTGTTAAGGAAGTAATTGCAGATGCATCCAACCTGATGACAAGCAATGCAGAGGGCTGGGTGTTTTATGCTGATGTAAGTTTTACTGCCGGCGGCAACTGGGCTCCTGACGAATTCAGGGCTCCAAAGCCAACGGTAGATTTTATGTTCTCACAGAGCGATCCACGCTTGCGCCTGTTTTATAAAAAGAACAATTATACACAGGCTAATATGAATGCAGCCATTGCCAAAGGACTATATCCTGCAGGTACTATTGTAAGTGCAAGGCAGTACGTAGGAGCACCGGTAAGCCCAGACGTTGTAAAAACCGTAAGCTCCTGGTTTGTGCAAAAGAAGGTAGATGATAACCTGGCACTGGATACGGTTTCTTATCTGCAATGGAGAATGTTTCAGCCTGCAAACGGCGGCGGTACAGGAAAAAATTTCTTTCCTTTAATTTCTTATGCGGATGAATTGTTTATGCGTGCTGAATTAGCCGCAAAAGGTATTACTACTGAAGATGCCCAGGCTTTGTATTATGCCGGTATCGATGCTTCAATATCTTTCTATGATAAGGCAGCTGCAGACGCTAAGCTGGAAGATTACACAGCAGTAACGCCTGATGAACTGACAGCTTATAAAGCTTCTCCCGCTATTATGTACAGTGCTCCGAAAGCATTGGAGCAAATTGCAATACAATCCTATATTAACTTCTTTAAGCAACCCAACGAAGCATGGGCGCTGTATAAAAGAACGGGCTATCCAAATGCAACAACCGCTTTGGCTAATGAAAATATAATGATTGATGGTACGCTTTACCAGATCCCAAGAAGAGCCGCAATCAGCGCTCCGTCTACAAGTGATTTAAATGCAATAAACAAACAGGCTGCTTTGGATAATATGAAAGCAGACCCTGATTTTGGAACCGCTATCGATGATCTGTACGGTCGTGTTTGGTGGGATAAAAAATAAATTTTATTCAGATAACTCCAGGCCGCATGTTTTGCCTGGAGTTATCTTTTTATACTCTTTGAAATCAGTGTATCACTATCCGTTTCATTTAACAATTACAGTCTGTATCATTTCTTAATTTAGTCGCAGGGATAAATTAAATTGTGTTATAAAATGGTTGTCAAAACATGCTTACAAGACCACTTACCATATTGTGCCTGATTTTTACCACCTATAGTCTGCATGCGCAGCTAACTAAAGATTCCCTTACCATTTTTAATCAAGTCGGTTCTTACGACTTAACAGATATCAGCCTTCAAAAAAATACGGTCATTCACCTGGATGATAAAGCGCTTTCCCTGTTTATTTTTTTATCACCGGAATGTCCGCTCTGTCAGAATTATACCAGGACAATAAACCAGCTTCACGAACAATTTAAAGACCGCGTTGCCGTGTACGGCATTGTTTCCGGCAATGCATATTCTTCAAAAAATGTGATGGCTTTTCAAAATAAGTATCTTACCACATTCAATATATTAATTGACACAAAACTGTCATTAACCCGTTATTTAAATGCAACTGTAACACCGCAGGCCATTTTGCTGGATAACAAAGGCAATCTTATTTATACCGGCGCTATTGATGACTGGGTGCAGGGCCTGGGAAAGAAGAAAGTATCGGCATCAAAACATTATGTAAAGAATGCCATAGAACAAAACCTGCAGCCTGCAGACGTAACTATCAAAAAAACAAAAGCGTATGGCTGCAGAATCAATGATTACTAAAATGAAAAACTTTGTATACCTGGTTTTATTTTTGCTGAATAGCTCTATACTGCAGGCTCAGCAGTTGACTTACTACAATGACATTGCTCCCATTGTTCAAACCAAATGCGCCCCATGCCACCATCCCGGCGGCGGCGCCCCCTTTTCGTTGTTGGGTTACGAAGATGTAAGCAAACGGGTAAGTTTTATAAAAGAAGTTGTGCAAAGTGGTTATATGCCGCCATGGAAGGCAGACAATAGCTATGTACATTTTGCAAATGACAGATCATTGTCTCAAAAAGAAATTAGTTTACTGGTGCAATGGATAGATAATAAAGCGCCGCAGGGAACAAAAGTAAAGCAGGTGGCTGCAACGCCTGAGTTTACGAGTTTTACAACATATAGCCGCAAGCCCGACTTGGTTTTAAAAATGGCAGACAGTTTTTTAGTAAGGGGAGATAACAAAGAACGTTTCGCTATTTTTAAAATTCCTTTTGAATTAAAAGATGCTGAAAATATTGAAGCCATCGAGTTTTACAGTAATAATAAAAAGCTGATTCATCATGCCAACTATGCCATACATGACGTAGCAGATACTTCTATCAATATTTATAAAACGGATGCTACTGTAAATTTATCGGAAGATGATCATACTAAACTGGATCAATACAGGCTTTATAAAAAAGTAATGACTTATTATGGCGGATGGATACCCGGTACAACTTACGAGTATTATCCAAAAGAATTTGGATGGATAATGCCAAAGCGTGGTGTGATCCTTTTAACCGTTCATTTTGCACCCAGCGCAGTGGATGAAAAAAGTTTTTCACAGGTAAATCTTTTTTTCAAAAAAACACCTGTTACAAGACAGGTTAAGGTGATCAGTTTTGGTTCGGGTGGCATTGGTGAAAAACAGATAACGCCGATTTTTTACATCAAGGCCAATGAAAAAAAATCATTTACGTTAGAGGTGACTAACCCGGGCACTGATGTTTCCATAATGTATGTTTGGCCGCACATGCACTACATCGGCAAGAGTTTTAAAGCCTACCTTGTTTCGCAGGAGGGAGACACAAGTAAGCTTGTGTCCATCCCTGAATGGGATTTTCGCTGGCAGGAAATTTACCGGTTAAAACATTTGCTGAAAGTGCCAAAAGGATCTGTGATGCATATTGAAGGAACCTACGACAACACGGCCGAAAACCCGGCAAATCCGCGTAATCCGCCCCGCACTGTTTTTTCAGAAAGCTCAATGATATCAACAGATGAAATGCTGACTTTATTAATGGTGTATTTGCCTTATGAAGAAGGAGATGAGAAAAAGGAATTGGAATAGCATTGCTGCAAAACAAAAAACGGATCATCAGCCGACAAGCAACACGAGGCTGCAGGCTGAAGTACAACAGGTTGATACGGTACAAGAGGGCGATGCAAGAATGTTCCACAAGGCTTCCCTGCCCGGACAATAATTTATACAACAAATTGAGTATGCAATTTTATAAGATAACCAATATGATTAATTAATGAAGCAAACATTGCCCTTTATAGCTTTTTTGCTTTTATCAGCCTGCTCCAATACCTTGTTTGCACAACAAAAAAAAACAAGCTTGTTTTCATTGATGAACGAAAAGGAGACAGGAATATCTTTTTTAAATTCGATAGAGGAGGATGATTCTTTAAATGTAATGCGCTACGAATATCTCTACAATGGCGCAGGTGTGGGTATTGGCGATTTTAACAACGACGGATTAAACGATATTTTCTTTTCCGGGAACACAACCGCTAACAAACTTTTTTTAAACAAAGGCAATTTTAAGTTTACTGACATCACCGCATCTGCAGCTGTTGCAGGCAATGGTACCTGGCGCACCGGCGTGAGCATTGCGGATGTAAACGGTGATGGTTTAATGGATATTTACGTTTGCCATTCGGGCAAGTATGATGATCCTGAAAAACTTTGCAATGAATTATTTATTAACCAGGGTTTGAAAGACGGGCTTCCTTATTTTAAAGAGATGGCCAGGGATTACGGATTAAATGCACCGGGCACTCAATCTACGCAGGCAGCTTTTTTTGATTATGATAAAGATGGAGACCTGGATATGTTTCTGCTGAATCATAGCAACCATACTTACAATCCGTTTATCAATACAAAGAAAGTACGGTCAACTCCCGACCTTAATTTTGGCAACCGCTTATTTAGAAATGACCGCGACGCTAAAGGCAATATGCATTTTACAGATGTGACTTTACAATCCGGCATTGTAAATAATGCGCTTAATTTTGGATTAAGTGTAACCATCAGTGACTTAAATAATGATGGCTGGCCGGATATTTATACCACAAGCGATTACACAGAGAAAGATTGTTTTTACGTCAATAATAAAGATGGAAGCTTTACCGAATCTTTGGCTAAATCGTTCGCTCATATCTCCAAATACGCGATGGGAGCGGATATTGCCGACTATAACAACGATGGAAGGCCCGACGTGTTTACACTGGATATGTTACCCGAAGACAATCACCGGCAGAAATTGCTGAAAGGGCCGGATGAATACGATCAGTATCATCTGTTGCTTGACAGCGGTTATTATCATCAGCAAATGCGCAATATGCTGCAGTTAAATGAAGGTGTTGATAACAAGGGTAACCTTCGTTTTAGTGAGATAGGGCAAATGGCCGGTGTATCAAATACAGACTGGAGCTGGAGTGGCTTGCTGGCTGATTTTGACAACGATGGCTGGAAAGATATTTTTGTAAGCAACGGGTATCTGCGTGATTTTACTGACATGGATTTTTTAAAGTACTCCGTTGCAGATGCTAAAGCCGCGGCATTAAAATCTGGCAACTTAAATTACCAAACCCACGACCTGGTTAAGCTGATGCCCTCCAATAAATTAAGCAATTACATTTTTAAAAATAACCGCGATTTAAGTTTTTCAAATAAAACCATTGACTGGGGTATCAGTAAACCTACTATTTCAAATGCAGCTGTTTATGCGGATCTGGATAACGATGGCGACCTCGATTTGGTTGTGTGTAATAATAACGAGCCTGCGATGGTGTATCGAAACAATGCGAGTGAAATAATGCCGGCGCATTTCATCAAGCTTCGGTTTAAGGGAGATGGGGTGAACACAAAGGCGTATGGCGCAAAAGCAACACTCACAACAAGGAGTACAACACAATACCTCGAGTTATACCCGGTGAGAAGTTACCAGTCAACAGTTGCGCAGGAACTTGTATTTGGCTTTCCGCTTAACGATACGATCAGGCAACTTGCTGTTGAATGGCCCGATGGTAAAGAAAGCATTTTTACGAATATAAAAACAGATACTGTAATTGAATTAAAACAATCGGAAGCTTCCAAAAAAAAAGCTGAAACGGGACTTGCAGTTACAAAAATGTTTACAGATATCACGGAGAAGTCGGGCATCCGTTTTAAACATATTGAAAATGATTTTATTGATTTTAAAGATGAAGTGCTGCTGCCATACCAGTTATCAAAACAAGGGCCTGCGTTGGCGAAAGGCGATGTAAACGGCGACGGGCTGGAAGATATTTTTATTGGTGGAGCGATAGGACAGGCGGGCGTACTGTACCTGCAAAAGGAGAATGATACATTTGTTGAAACGCCGCAACAAGCCTGGATAAGTGATTCTGCAAGTGAAGATGTAAACGCCGTTTTTTTTGATGCCGACAAAGATGGCGACCTTGATTTGTACGTAGTAAGCGGCGGTAATGAATATGCGGATCAGTCCCCCGAATATGCAGACAGGTTGTACTTGAATGATGGTAAAGGAAACTTCGTTAAAAACATGGATGCATTACCGGCCATGCTCAGCAGCAAACAAGCTATTGCGGTGGGAGATTTTGATAATGATGGCGATCTGGATTTGTTTGTGGGTGGCAGGGGAGTGCCGGGCTCTTTCCCGTTGCCTTCAGTAAGCTACCTGTTGCGCAACGATACCCAAAATGGTGTTACTCGTTTTACCGATGTTACCGCTTCAATCTGCCCGGCATTGCAAAAATCCGGAATGGTTACCGTTGCACAATGGGCCGACATTAACAATGATCATTTTCCGGAGCTGGTTATTGCCGGAGACTGGATGCCCGTAATGCTCTTTAATAATAACAAAGGAAACCTGGAAGATATTTCACTTGCATCGGGATTAAAAAACCTGAATGGTATGTGGTCGGCGCTTACAGTCACTGATATTGACGGCGACGGGGACATAGATTTCTTATTGGGTAATTGCGGCTACAACGATCAGTTTTCAAAAACCAGTAAAGAGCAACCGTTGCAATTGTATGTAAACGACTTTGATGATAACGGCACCCTCGATCCGGTAATGTGTTATTATATCCAGGGCAAAAGTTATCCCATGGCCTCCAGGGATGAATTACTTGACCAGGTTTCGCCCCTCAAGAAAAAATACATCAAGTACAAAGATTATGCAGATGCTACTATCAACGATATCTTTTCCAAAGAAAAGATCCGGCAGGCACAGGTACTTTACTGCGATGAACTGGCTTCTGGTATTTTATACAATGATGGCCATAACAATTTTTCCTTTAAGCCTTTGCCACTGCAGGCACAGGAATCAAAAATATTTGGATTGACAGCTGTTGATTTTGATGGCGACGGAAAAAAAGATATTTTATCCGGAGGTAATTATTTTTCTTATCGTGTTCAGTTGGGCCGGTCAGATGCAAGTCTTGGCCTGTTGATGAAAGGTATGGGTAACCAACATTTTTCGGTCATCGATCCGCCACTGTCCGGTGTTTACATTGATGGGGATGTCAGGGCCATGACTGCTATAAAAAATAAATCAGGTGAAACACTCATTATAGTGGCCAAAAATAATGACACCGTGCAGGTTTTAAAAGCAAGCCGTAAATGAGAAAATTAATATTGATCACAGTGTTATTAATGCCCTACCTGTCCAATGCGCAAACCAGGGCATGGGAAACAGATGCGATCCCATTGCACCGGGCACAAAAGGCTTTAACGGATGTTATCATTCACGATATTTTTTCTCCGCCGGTTGCCAGCCGCATATACGCTTACACCAACATCGCCGCATACGAAGTGTTGGTAAAACAAAATAAAGCGTATCGTTCTATGCATACACAGCTGAATTATTTTCCCGAAATACCGGTTTGTAAATATAAAATCTGTGCTTCTCTTGCAGCAGTAAATGCTTTTTTAATCACCGGTAAAAATCTTGTTTTTTCAGAAGCCATCCTGCAGGATTCCATTACTCAAATTTTGCAATGGTATAAAAATAAAAAAATAAGCAGGCAGGAATATGATGCTTCAGTATTGTATGGTCAGCAGGTAGCCGATGCTGTTATGCAATGGGCGGCAAAAGACAAGTATAAAGAAACAAGAAGTTTAAGGCGTTATAATTATTTAAAACAGGAAGGCAAATGGATGCCGACACCGCCGGTATACATGGCGGCGGTTGAACCTAACTGGAAACGGATAAGGCCACTGGTACTGGATTCCGCCAGCCAGTTCCGCCCTGAGCTTCCACTGCCATTCAGCAAGGATACCAATAGTTTATTTTACCGGCAGGTATTGGAAGTGTATGATACAACCCGCCATTTATCTGCTCAACAAATTGCAATTGCAAGTTTTTGGGATTGCAACCCTTTTGCTGTAACCACCGAAGGCCACCTGAATTTTGCAACAAAAAAAATATCGCCCGGCGGTCATTGGATGTCAATAGCCGGCGTTGTGTGCCGCAGTACCAACGCTACGATGATGAAAGCCGCTGCCGCGTATTCCTTTACGGCTATCGCATTATTTGACGGATTTATTATTTGCTGGGATGAAAAGTACAGGAGCAATATTATCCGCCCGGAGACTTATATCAACAAATACATGGATGAAAGCTGGCGGCCGTTGTTACAAACACCACCTTTTCCTGAATATACCAGCGGGCATAGTGTTATATCAACCGCAGCAGCTACTGTGCTCAATCATTTTTTTGGTAATGCTATTGGTTTTGACGATGATACCGAAGTTGAATTTGGGTTACCTGTAAAGCATTTTAATTCCTTTTCAGAAGCTTGTAACGAAGCGGCAATTTCGCGTTTGTATGGTGGTATACATTACAGGGCAGCCATTGAGAACGGACAGAAACAGGGAAGCAGTTTAGGTGAGTGGATCACAGGGAAAATTAAAATGCATTGATGTTGGAAGGTGAAAATTCAGAAGGTAAAAAAAATATTAGAATCAATAATAGTTGCAATGAAGATTAAAAAAACGATGATGAATAAAAGTATTTTATTGATTTTGTTATTCGGGCACCAGTTTGCAAGTGGGCAGCAAACCTATGTTTTTACAAAAGGCTTGTTTGTAAATGGGGTACATCATTACGGCCGTGAAGCACTTTATATTGACACGGTGGCCTGGCAGTTATACAATCAGGTTTTACAAAAGCCCGAAGCTGGAAAAACAGCTAAGCAGGATAGCATAACAAATCGAATTAGATGGACATCAGTAACCGCAGACAGTGCCGGCGTTTTCAAAAGCAGGCGTTTCGGTGCGGGCGGATACTTGTATTTAACTTACACTGCAACCCGTCAGCAAAATGTGTTGCTGAACATTAAAGGCAATAGCGCCGTATATTTTAATGGTGTATTGCATGCAGGTGATCCGTATGGCGCCGGTTGGCTGTACATTCCGGTCACACTAAAAAAGGGGCTGAATGAATTGTATGTGCGCACTTACTTTCAAACCAGTGCTGCTATCATCTTTCCGGAAAAACCCGTAATGATCAGTACCACAGATTCCACGATGCCGCATGTGGTTTTAAAAAAACAAAATGGTGTTTTGCAGGGAGCTGTGGTGATCATTAATTCCGGTTTGCAGGACTTGAAAAATTACCAGCTAAAATCAATCGTATCCGGTAAAACTTTGCTCACCAACATTCCTGTAATACCGGCGATGTCATCACGAAAAGTGATCTTTAATTTTGATGCCGGAGGCATAAGCAGCACAGGGAAATATGATTGCGGTATCACCCTACAGAATAAAAATAAATCAGTTGATGAAAAGCAATTCATTCTTGAAGCAGTAGATTCATCAGCAAAATACAGCACTACTTTTATAAGCCAGGTGGATGGCAGTTTGCAATACTATTCAGTTACACCTCAGTTAAACGGAACAAAGGATAATGCAGCCTTATTTTTATCCGTTCATGGAGCAGGTGTTGAAGCGATTGGCCAGGCAAAAGCGTACCAATCCAAAGATTGGGGAACACTGGTAGCGGCCACCAACCGGCGTCCACGGGGTTTTAACTGGGAAGACTGGGGCAGGCTGGATGCACTGGAAGTACTCAATCTTGCCAAAGAAAAATTTAAGCCGGATCCGCAGCGTATCTATCTAACCGGTCACTCCATGGGAGGACATGGCACCTGGTTTTTAGGTGCTGCTTATCCCGGTAACTGGGCGGCTATTGCACCCTGTTCGGGTTATCCAACCTTAAAAGATTATGGTTCTGCCGATGGAAAAATCCCGGACAGCAGTAAAGATGTTTTTGAACAAATGTTACTGAGGGCGGGCAACCAGAGTGATGTCATCAGCCTTGCCAATAATTACAAACCATTTGGTGTTTATGTATTGCATGGTGATTCAGATAAAGTTGTTTCTGTAAATTATGCCCGGCAAATGAAAAAGTTGCTGGCAGCTTTTCATCCTGATTTTAACTACTACGAATATCCCGACGGCGAGCATTGGTTTGGTGACCAGAGTGTTGACTGGAAGCCCTTATTTGACTTTTTTAAATGGCATACGAGGCTTGCTGATACTGCCGTTAATCAAATTGATTTTACCACTTCGAGTCCTGGTATTTCCTCCACTTATCGCTGGGCTTCTATCCTACAGCAGCAACATCCCCTGCAGTACAGTAATTTAAAATTGGTTCGTGACAGAAATCAACATAGAATTACCGGTACCACAAAAAATATTCACATGCTGCAATTCCGTCTCAAAGATTTTGGCGCTAACACAACAGTCACTATAAGCCTTGATAATTCGGATACTATAAGCTACTCCACTGTATCAGCCAACGATAGTATTATACTGCAATTAAAGCAGAACAAATGGGTAGCAGGAGCAGCGCCATCTTTAAATGAAAAAGGGCCACAGCGATATGGTACCTTTAAAGAAGCGTTCAATCACCATATGGTATTTGTGTATGGTACCGCCGGTGATAACAAGGAAAACGAGTGGAGTTTAAACAAGGCCAGGTATGATGCAGAAACCTGGTATTACCGTGGCAATGGAGCAGTTGATGTGATAGCAGATAAAGAATATTCCTTAACAAAATATAAGGACAGGGGCATAGTACTTTATGGGAACAGCAATACAAATTCAGCCTGGAAAGGATTGCTGAATGATTGCCCGATACAGGTGGAAAGAAACAAAATTACAGCAGGCGATAAAGTATGGAGCGGAGGCGATCTTGGTGCTTATTTCGTGTGGCCGGTAAAAAGTTCTTTTATAACTTCAGTAGCTGTAATAAGTGGCACTGGTTTAAAAGGGATGCAGGCCGCATCAGCAAATCAGTATTTTGCGGGAGCAAGTGGCTTTCCTGATTTTATGATCTATGATATTGATATGCTGCAGTCAGGTGCACACGGTGTAAAAATGGCAGGCTTTTTTAATAATGAATGGAAGTTAGATAGCGAAGAATTCAAATTGCAACAGTAATATGCACTGTTATTGCTCCGGCCTCAATAAAACTAATTCGATAGTTAACCTAAAAAGCATTTAAAAAATAAGTATGAAACGCAACGAATTTATTAAAAGTGCCGGTTTATTAAGCGCCGGACTAATGATGAAAAATTTTTCTTTCGCACAAGCTGATCCTGCATTTCCCGTAGTAAGAATACCGTATGACAAAAGAAAATTTCACAGCAAAGCGGTGGAAGCTGCCATTACTGAATTTCAATCGAAAGTAAAAAATAAGGAACTTGGCTGGTTGTTTGGAAACTGTTTTCCCAACACGCTGGATACAACGGTTGACTTTGAAATGGTGGATGGTAAACCGGATACCTATGTTATTACCGGCGATATTGATGCCATGTGGATGCGGGACAGTACGGCACAGGTTTGGCCCTACCTGGCATTTGTGAAAAAAGATAAAGAACTACAGGAGTTAATTACCGGCGTTATCAACCGCCAGGTAAAATGCATTTTAAAAGATCCCTATGCCAATGCTTTTTATAAAGACGAGAATAAAGTGAGCGAATGGAAGAGTGATCTTACCACGATGCAACCCGGCATACACGAACGGAAGTGGGAAATTGATTCGCTTTGTTATCCCATCCGGCTGGCATATAATTACTGGAAAGAAACCGGCGATACAACTCCTTTTAACGGGCAGTGGAAAAACGCCATTCAATTAATTTTAAAAACATTTAAAGAACAACAACGCAAAACAGGCAACGGTACTTACACATTTCAACGCACTACCGCCTGGGCTACAGATGGCGTTCCGCTGGGCGGCTATGGTTACCCGGTAAAACCTGTTGGGTTGATCTGTTCTATGTTTCGCCCCAGTGATGATGCTACTGTTTTTCCTTTCCTCATTCCCTCCAACTTTTTTGCGGTAGTAAGTTTAAGGCAGGCATCCATCATGGTAAAACAAATTTTTAAAGATGATGGTTTGGCGAATGAGTTGACAGCCCTCGCAAGCGAAGTAGACAAAGCGTTGCAGCAATACGCTATTATCAATCATCCGCAATACGGAAAAATTTATGCGTATGAAGTAAATGGTTTTGGAAGTTTTAATTTAATGGATGATGCG
Source organism: Ferruginibacter sp. (assembly GCF_028288465.1). Lineage (GTDB taxonomy): Bacteria > Bacteroidota > Bacteroidia > Chitinophagales > Chitinophagaceae > Ferruginibacter. The sequence goes on from NZ_JAQBNR010000015.1 coordinate 115,483, forward strand.
AATGTACCGAGCCTGTTATCGCTGCCATATTTAAATGCGGTTAAAAATACCGATCCCGTTTATATCAACACCCGTAAATTATTGTTATCCAGCAATAATCCTTTCTTCTTTAAAGGCAAAGCCGCGGAAGGTATTGGCGGTCCGCATGCAGGCATGAATATGATATGGCCGCTAAGCATCATTATGCGTGGATTGACCAGTAACAATGATACGGAAATTAAGCACTGTATTGAGATGCTGCGTAAAACGCATGGCGGTACTGGTTTTATGCATGAGTCTTTCCAAAAAGATGATGCCAATAATTTTACCCGCAAATGGTTCGCCTGGGCCAATACTATTTTTGGCGAATTGTTGTGGGAAGTGTATCAGGCAAAACCACATTTATTAACGTAATGATTTTTAATTAAAAACTGCTGACCGACATGATAAAAAAATGCTTTTATACATTTTGTATTTCGCTTGCCTTGTTATTGTTTTTTACGAATACAAACGCACAGCAAAAAATAAATCCGGATTCTATCCGCAGTAAAATGCAATGGTTTGCTGATGCCAAACTGGGCATCTTTATTCACTGGGGCATGTATTCTGTAAATGGTGTTGATGAAAGCTGGAGCTTCTACAATAAAAAAATAAGCTACGCAGATTATATTAAACAGATGAAAGGATTTACCGCTTCAAAATATGACCCGCAGGCATGGGCAGGTCTGATAAAAGAAACGGGTGCAAGGTATGCGGTGATCACCACCAAACACCATGATGGTATGGCTTTGTGGCCCACCAAACAAAAACATTTAAGTGTGGTGAATAATACCCCTGCAAAGCGGGATGTGCTGGGGCCATTTTATAAAGCACTGGATGAACAGGGCATTAAAAGAGGCGCTTATTTTTCTTTATTGGATTGGAGTCATCCCGACTACCCGGGTTTTATGAAAGATACAAACCGCTATAAAATTGCAGAACAACCGGAGCGATGGAAACGCTTTCAGCATTTTTTTCAAAGCCAGATTAATGAAATCAACACGGCCTATAAGCCTGACCTGTGGTGGTTTGACGGCGACTGGGAAAAGAGCGCCGATGAATGGCAGTCAGCCGATGTACGGAAACAAATACTGGCGATACAACCTGATGCCATCATCAATGGCAGGTTGCAGGGCTATGGTGATTATGAAACACCAGAACAAAATTTCCCGGTCAGCAAACCGAAATATAATTGGTGGGAACTGTGCATGACCACCAATAACAACTGGGGTTATCATCCCGATGATACCGCTTACAAAACACCTTTTGAAATAATCACCATCTTTGTAGATGCGGTAAGTAACGGCGGAAACCTGTTACTGGATATTGGTCCGAAAGCAGACGGCACGATACCCGAAGAACAGGTGCATATTTTAAAAGAACTGGGTAAGTGGAATAAGAAGAACGGCGAAGCTATTTTTAATACCCTTGCCGGTCTACCGCAGGGCCACTTTTACGGACCAACGACCATCACCAAAGATTCAACCACATTGTATCTTTTTTTACCAGCACAAACAGCCGGCAATGTAATGGTAAAAGGCCTGGTGAATGACATCAGGGATATACAGGTGCTTGGTACCTCAATCCACTTACAACACAAAGTAGTGGGCAAAATTTCCTGGAGCCCGGTGCCAGGGTTGGTGTTTATCAATGTGCCTGAAAATGTCCGGGACGAATACATGACCGTGCTTAAACTTACATTGGATAAGCCGGTAAAATTATACCGTGGCCAGGGTGGGTTGAATTAAAATTATTCAGTTATGAATAGCAAATGATCAGTATTGAATACCTCTCTTAAGCTGGTATTTGCTTACTTTGATTTCGGCTTTTTTAATACAGTTATGAAAAATCAATTCACTATACAATTTTATTTTGTCCTTGTTATTTGTTGTGTTGCTGTCAATGCCAATGCACAGCAAAGGAAAGGCTGGAAGCTGATTTGGCGGGAAGAGTTTAACTACAAAGCCCTGCCCGATCCAAACAAATGGAATTACGAGAACGGGCATGTGCGCAACCAGGAGCAGCAATATTATACCAATGCCCGAAGCGAAAATGCCTGGGTGCAAAATGGTGTGCTGACTATTACCGGTAAAAAAGAAACCTATCCCAATAGTGATTATGTGAAGGGCTCCAATAACTGGTCACAAAAAGATTCGCTGGCACAGTACACTTCTGCAAGTATCAACACCAACCAAAAGGCCGAATGGCAGTATGGGCGTATTGAAGTAAAGGCAAAACTGCCGCATGGGGGCGGAATATGGCCAGCGATCTGGATGATGGGCATTGACCGGGAAAGAATTGGCTGGCCGGGTTGCGGCGAAATTGATATCATGGAATTTATTGGCAATCATCCGCAGGATATTTATGGTACCATTCATTTTGCTGATTCTGCTGCTGCAGGCGGGCACCGTTCGAGCGGGAGTAAAACAACCTCCAAAGCTTTGCAAAATGATTTTCATGTATATGCTTTGGAATGGGACAAAGATGCCATGGATATTTATTTTGATGATCAGCTGTTTCATCATTTTGTGATTGATTCTGCAGGTACCGGCAACAACAATCCTTTCAGAAAACCATTTTACTTATTGCTCAATTTAGCCATGGGCGCCGATTGGCCCGGCCCGATTGATGATGCTGTTTTGCCACAACAATTTGTAGTAGACTATGTAAGATTCTATAAAAAGAAGCATTAATATAACAGGTATAAAAAACTAAAATATAGTATGGATAATGTAAGCAGGTATAGTGTAGTAAAGGCAGGTTTGTTGTTGATTTGCTTTAGTATAGCAACCAGAGGGGTTAGCCAGATAGTAACAAAAGTAACCGACCCGGTGGATTGGGTAAACCCATTAATGGGCACCGACTCTAAACCGGATCTTTCCAATGGCAATACTTATCCCGCCATTTCTGTTCCATGGGGTATGAACTATTGGGTGCCTCAAACGGGTATGATGGGCGACGGATGGCAGTATACTTATGGGGCAGATAAGATCCGCGGCTTTAAACAAACACATCAGCCATCACCCTGGATGAACGATTATGGACAATTTTCCATTATGCCTGTAACCGGTAAATTAAAGTTTAACCAGAACGACAGGGCAAGTTGGTTTTCTCATAAAGCGGAAATTGTGAAGCCCTATTACTACAGCGTTTACCTCGCTGATGCGGATGTAACAACAGAAATAACGCCAACAGAAAGGGCAGCCCAATTCAGGTTTACCTATCCGCAAACGGATAGTGCTTTTATTGTGGTAGATGCGTTTAATAAAGGATCGTACATCAAAATAATTCCTTCTGAGAGAAAAATAATTGGTTACACAACCCGCAACAGCGGAGGTGTTCCGCAGAATTTTAAAAATTATTTTGTGGTGATTTTTGATAAGGAATTTTCTATCGCACAATCGTGGCGGGATGGTAACCTGGTAAAAGATACACTGGAGTTAACGGCCAATCATGCCGGTGCCATCATCGGTTTTAAAACCCGCAAAGGTGAAAAAGTACATGTAAAAGTGGCTTCTTCATTTATCAGTTTTGAACAGGCGCAACAAAACCTTACCCACGAATTAGACAAGGATTCTTTTGATGCTACCAAACAAAAAGCCCGCGATATATGGAACAAACAGATGGGCAGGCTGATTGCAGAAGGCGGCACGGTTGACCAAACAAGAACTTTTTACAGCTGTCTTTACCGCACCATGCAATTTCCACAAAAACAATACGAAGTAGATGCGTCAGGAAAGATTGTTCATTATAGTCCTTACAACGGTGCAACCTTGCCGGGGTATTTGTATGCCGGCACTGGTTTCTGGGATACTTTCCGGGCGCTGTATCCGTTTTTGAATTTGGTATTTCCATCTGTAAATAAAGAGATGCAGGAAGGCCTGATCAACAGTTATAAAGAAGGTGGCTTTTTACCGGAATGGTCAAGCCCCGGCTACCGCAATGTGATGGTGGGTAACAACTCCGCTTCTATTGTGGCCGATGCTTATGTAAAAGGTTTGCGTGGCTATGATATTAATACCTTGTATGAGGCGCTGTTGCATGGCGCGGAGAATGAAGGTCCGCAAGGCACAGGCCGCACGGGTGTTAAATATTACAACGAACTGGGTTATGTTCCATACGATGTAAAGATCAACGAAAACGCCGCCCGTACACTTGAATATGCCTTTGATGATTTTAGTATTTATCAGCTGGCAAAAGCATTGAAACGCCCGCAAAGCGAAATTGACCTGTTTGCAAAACGCAGCCAGAATTTTAATAATCTTTTTGATAAAGAAACCAACCTGATGCGTGGTAAAAACAAGGATGGCGCGTTCGAAAAACCTTTCAGTCCGTTTAAATGGGGCGATGCATTTACAGAAGGCAACAGCTGGCATTACAGCTGGAGCGTTTTTCATGATATTGAAAGATTGAAAACACTGATGGGCGGAAAGGAATCTTTTATAAAGATGCTGGATTCTGTTTTTGTAATGCCACCGGTTTTTGATGACAGTTATTACGGCGGCACCATTCATGAAATCCGCGAAATGCAGATCATGAATATGGGACAATATGCGCACGGCAATCAACCCATACAGCACTTTATCTATTTATACAATTACGCAGGCCAGCCCTGGAAAACGCAATACTGGATAAGAGAGTCGCTGAATAAACTGTACAAGCCTACACCTGATGGTTATTGTGGTGATGAAGACAATGGTCAAACCTCCGCCTGGTATGTATTCTCCGCTATGGGTTTTTATCCTGTTTGTCCGGGTACCGACCAGTATGTATTGGGAGCACCCTTATTTAAAAAACTGTCTGTAAAATTAGAGAACGGCAAACTGTTACAGATCAATGCACCAGCCAACAGCGAACAAAATTTGTATGTACAGAGCCTGCAGTTAAATGGAAAAGCAATTGACCAAAACTGGCTGAATCATTTCGATTTACAGAAGGGCGGAACGCTGCAGTTTTTGATGAGCGCTGCGCCAAATAAACAAAGAGGAATTAAGGATGCAGATGCACCCTATTCTTTTTCAAAAGACAAAAAATAACCAGCTGACTAGCCGGGCAAACAAGCCAAATGCATGCAATAAAATTTTCGGAAAAGATAATCATTGACGGGAATGCAGTAGCAATTTTTGACTTTACCCAGGATTACCGCAAACGGCTGCAATGGGATACCTTTTTAAAAAAGGCGGATCTGATAGAAGGCGCGGAGCACGCGGATAAAGGAGCGCGGGCATTTTGCGTAGCTAAAAACGGCATCGGTATGGTGACGGAATATATTACATTTAACAGGCCTCTGGCGACAGCCATTAAAATGACCCGGGGGCCTTTTCTATTTGCATCCTTCCTGGGATCCTGGACCTTCAGGAAAATAAGTGATAACAAAACGGAGGTGATATTTTTATATTCCTTTTCACTCCGGTTCCCTTTCAATTTGGCAACAATTTTAATAAAACGTAACTTACAAAACAACGTGAAACAGCGGTTGGTTGATTTGAAAAGAAATGTGGAAATTGAACGATCTCAGATATCTGGTTTGTAAAGTCTTCAAGTTGCAATAGCTTTCATTAGCTTCGGGGTTAATGTCTGACTTTAAAATCGAATATTAAAATTAAGGCAGACTTGGTTAATAGAAAGGAAACCTTAAGGGTATATTAGTGTTATTATTGACAAATGATTGCTTTATTAAACGCCACCGCCGGTACGCCATACCGGCCACTGAACAGTTGATTTATTTGAGTTGAATTATATTGACGAATAAAAGATTGAATTGTAAAAGTAAGCTGTATGAAATTTAAAATACTGGGCGTATTTGCCTTATTAATTATAACTGTTTTCGGCTGGCTGGCCTGTATGAATAATAACAGCAGCATTGCCGGAACAATGCCGGATAAAGTGAGTTACAACTTTCATATCCGCCCTATCTTATCTGATAAATGTTTTAAATGTCATGGTCCGGATGTAAATAAAAGAGAAGCTGGTTTGCGGCTTGATATTCCTGACTCTGCATTTAAGCCTTTGAAAGAAACCAAAGGCGCTTTTGCATTTGTTCCGTTTAAGCCGGAAGAATCAGAAGTGTACAAACGCATCTCCAGTTTGGATACCGGTTACCAGATGCCAACACCCTCTTCTCACCTCGGTGTTTTATCAGCCCATGAAATTGCCCTTTTTAAAAAATGGATCAGCGAAGGTGCCAAATACGAGCCGCACTGGGCTTTTGTAAAACCTGTTAAGGCGCCGGTTCCTGCAGTCAAAAATAAAGAAGTTGTAAAAAATGAAATTGACAATTTTATAATTGCCAAACAGGAAGCGGCAGGCGTTTCCATGAATGAAGAAGCAGATAAAGAAAGGTTATTAAAAAGACTGTCATTGGATTTAACGGGCTTACCACCGACAGAAAAAATGATGGATGATTTTATGGCCAATAAAAATCCCAATGCGTATGATGTGCTGATAGATACTTTATTGAACCGGCCTGAATACGGAGAAAAAATGGCGGTACACTGGTTGGATATCGCACGCTACGCAGACAGCTATGGTTACCAGGATGATAATGTAAGAACACAGTGGGCCTGGAGGGATTGGGTGATTCATGCCTTTAATGAAAACCTTCCCTACAATACATTTCTTACCTGGCAAATAGCGGGTGATATGTTGCCCAAAGCCAATAAGGAAGAAGTATTGGCTACCGCATTTTTCCGCAACCATAAATACACGGAAGAGGGAGGAGTTGTGCCGGAAGAATACCGCATCAGCTATATTCTGGATAAAACCAAAACCTACACCAAAGGCATTTTAGGTTTAACAGCAGAGTGCGCCCAGTGCCACGATCATAAATACGATCCCATTTCTCAAAAAGAATATTACGAGTTATTTGCCTTTTTTAATAACACGAAAGAGGTAGGCTACGAAGGCGATGTATCGGTTTCAAAGCCTGCAAAAAATCCTATTTTAAATATCAGCGATTCAGAGGCTAGAAGCGTGCTCACGTTTATCAATAAAAAAGATACGGGTGCCATGACAGTGTCTGTGATGGGCGAACGGGATACCATGCGTAAAACATATATCCTCAACCGCGGTGTGTACGATCAGCCAACAATAGAAGTAATGCCTTCTGCAATAAAAGCGGTGATGCCTTTTGATACAGTGGCTACACCACGTAACCGCCTCGGCCTGGCAGCCTGGACGGTGAGCCAGAACAATCCGCTTACGGCAAGGGTTTTTGTAAATCATATCTGGCAGGAAATTTTTGGTCGTGGTATTGTAAAAACAGCAGGTGATTTCGGTATGCAGGGCGAACTGCCCACACACCCGGAATTGCTCGACTGGCTGTCGGTAGATTTTATGGAACATGGCTGGGATGTAAAGCGACTCGTCAAGCAAATTGTATCATCTGCGACCTACCGACAGTCAGGCAAAGTAAAAGATGAAAACTATAAAAAAGATCCTGAAAATATCTGGCTTAGCCGTGCACCCCGCATGAAAGTAAAAGCAGAATTTGTACGGGACATTATACTCGCCAGCAGTGGCTTGCTGGTAGATAAAATCGGCGGCCCAAGTGTTAAACCATATCAAACAAAAGGCCTGTGGGAAATGGCAAGTTCAGGCAGGGGAGAGCTGGCCACTTACAAGCAGGATAAAGGTGAAGCGCTGTACCGGCGAGGTATGTATACGTTTATAAAATTAACTGTTCCACCGCCCAGCATGATTTTATTCGATGCCAGTAACCGTGACCAGTGCGAAGTAAAACGTACCCAAACCAATACGCCTCTGCAGGCATTGATGATGATGAATGATCCCACCGTACTGGAAGCTTCAAGGGTATTTGCACAAAAGCTGATGGAAGAAAAATCATTACCGGAAGAAAAGATAAAAAAAGCGTTTCACCGTATCATTTGCAGAACAGCTGGTACCAAAGAAATGGACATCCTGAAATCTTATTTCGATGACCAGTTGAAACAATTTCAGCAGAAGCAACTGAATGCAAACACCACTTTAAATGCCGGTGAATATCCGCAGGATAAAAATGTGGAAGCCAATACAACGGCTGCATTGATGAAGACAATCAGTATGATGTACAATATGGAAGAGGCCATTATAAAAACATAAGTTATGGATAAACGAATTCTGGAACACGGGCTGGGTATGAACCGGCGTAAGTTTCTGTCAAGAATGAGCTTAGGCATTGGTAGTGTAGCATTGGGATCGTTGTTGATACCGGATTTATTCGGTGCCAAAAGCGATGAAGAAATGTTGCTGGCCGGCCTGCCCAATTTTGCGCCCAAGGCAAAAAGGATCATCTATCTTTTTCAGAATGGAGCACCTTCCCAACTGGATTTGTTTGATTACAAACCGAAGCTGAACGAAATGTTTGGCCAGGATCTTCCTGCGTCCATCCGCATGGGCCAGCGTCTTACCGGTATGACGGCAGACCAGAAGAAATTTCCTTTGGCTGGTACCGCTTTCAGGTTCGACCAATACGGTGAAGCCAAGGCATGGATCAGTGAATTGTTGCCTTATACTTCTAAGGTGGTGGATGATTTGTGTTTTGTAAAAAGCATGCATACCGAAGCCATTAATCATGATCCGGCGCTTACCTTTTTTCAAACCGGCGCACAGGTGGGCAACCGCCCCAGCATGGGCTCATGGCTTAGTTACGGGTTGGGTAGTGAGAATAAAAACCTGCCTGCATTTTGTGTACTGTTGTCCAAAGGCAAAGGCAATGGCCAGGGTGTTTATTCAAAATTATGGAGCAATGGATTTTTAGATTCTGTTCACCAGGGCGTGCAGTTTAGCAGCGGCGATAACCCGGTGTTGTATCTTAACAATCCTGAAAGTATTGATAAGGCAGACAGAAGAAAGATGCTGGATAAGCTGGAGGAACTGAATGCGCAAACATTCCAGGAATCCGGCGACCCCGAGATCAATGCCAAAGTACAGCAATACGAAATGGCTTACCGCATGCAAACAGCGGTGCCTGAAATTACAGACGTTAGCAAGGAACCTGAAGATATTGTAAAACTATACGGTCCGGATTGCCTGATACCCGGCACCTATGCCGCCAATTGTTTGCTGGCAAGAAAGCTGTCGGAGAGCGGTGTTCGCTTTGTGCAATTGTATCACCAGGGCTGGGATAGCCACGGTGGTTTACCCAACGAAATCAAGGGACAGTGTATGGATACCGACCAGGCTTCGGCAGCATTGATTACCGATTTAAAACAACGGGGCCTCCTTGACGAAACACTCATTATCTGGGGCGGTGAATTTGGCCGCACGAATTACTGCCAGGGCAAACTGGAAAAATTAAATTACGGCCGCGATCATCATCCCAGGTGCTTTACCATCTGGATGGCAGGCGGTGGCGTAAAGCCCGGCGTATACGGCGAAACAGATGAGTTTGGATATAACGTAATCAAAGATCCGGTGCATGTAAATGATTTTCATGCCACGGTATTGCACCTGATGGGTATTGATCATGAAAAGCTAACCTTTAAACATTTGGGCAGAAGATACCGGTTAACGGATGTGGCTGGTAATGTGGTCAAGGGGATCGTGGCGTAGCACTTCGCTCACTCCCGGTCGGCACCGAAGGTCAGACCGGAGAATTTAGCTCGCGGACGGAGGTTGGGGATAACATAACCCCGACGGCGGCTTTCAGCCCCGTCGGCGGTTGAGAAGGGAGCAGCTGAGATCGTGAATACGTGAAAAGACATTTGGATTGAAAGCTAAAAGCTTAATTCAATATTACTCAACAACCGCCGTCAGGGTTTTTAACCGCTGACGGGGTTGGTAAAGATTGCTTAATAAAATTAACCTCATAAAAATAACCCATATGCACCGCAGAACATTTATCAGGAACTCTTCTATTGCCGCAGCCGGACTTATCATGCAGCCGTCACAGGCTTTTTATGATGATCCTGTGCTTGGCCAGGGCAACAAACGCTATCGCCTCAACAACCATTGGAGCCAGGCGGATGTGGCACGCAACCCGGTAAATGATTGCCATGAAATGGTGCAGGACAGCAAAGGCCGGATCATTTTGCTAACCAACGAAATAAAAAACAATGTGCTTATTTATGATAAAGGCGGCAAATTATTAAATACCTGGGGAAGCGAATATCCAGGGGCGCACGGGCTTACGATCTTCAATGAAAATGGAACGGAAGTATTGTTTATCTGCGACAACAATCGTCACCAGGTAATTAAAACCACGCTGGATGGAAGGGTACTGCTCACGCTGAATTATCCCAAAGAAACAGGACAATATACCAAGGCGGAAGAATACATTCCAACAGAGACTGCCATTGCTGCCAATGGCGATATTTATGTAGCCGATGGATATGGAAAAGATTTCATCATCCGCTACGATGCAAGCGGGCGCTACATCAGCCATTTTGGTGGCAGAGGCGATGAACCGAAACATTTACTAAATGCACATGGCGTTTGCATTGATAACAGGGATGCGAAAAAACCTTGCCTGTTGGTGACTTCCCGTCAGCAAAATGCCTTTAAGAGATATACTTTCAATGGCGAATATATTGATACCATTCCACTACCTGGTGCATGGGTTTGCCGGCCGGTGATCAAAGGAGAATATTTATACTCTGCCGTGTTGCAAAGCAATTCTAGTCTCTGGAAACAATCCGGCTTCGTAACGATACTGGACAAAAATTTTAAGGTTGTATCTAACCTTGGCGGCAGCGAGCCGATGTATGTTGACAACAAACTACAGGAGATGAAACAGGCCACCAAATATTTTGATTATCCTCATGATGTATGTATAGACGATGAAGAAAATTTGTACATCGCACAATGGAATTCCGGTAAAGTGTATCCCTATAAATTATCCCCGGTTGTATAACAATCGTTTTCTTTTTTGATGTAAAAATAACTGCCAAAAGCAGTGGGGCATTGTATTGTAAGAAGAATAAAATTGAATAAAAAATATGCAGCGGTGGAAAACCATTTTGTACAATACCAGTTTTGCATTCAATTGCCTGCTGGTATTTTTATTAATTTTTGAGAAAGGATTGATTGTTCCGCCGTGGGTACAAACCATCGGCCGCATGCATCCCCTGCTGTTGCATTTTCCCATCGTGTTGTTCCTGCTATGCATTTTTTGGGAGGTGGTTGCCCGCTTAAAAAAATCATCCTCAACTGAACAGGAGTCCATCGGCGATGGCCTGTTATTGCTGGCTTCCATCACTTCTGTCATCAGTGCATTGATGGGATTATTACTGTCAAAAGAAAACGGTTACACACAGGAAGTAGTCGCCTGGCATAAATGGGGCGGTATCATCGTTTCATTATTATCACTCGGCTGGTATGCTTTCCGTAGCAGCGTAAGACGCAGCAAAGCCATACTGGTAATGGCTTCCGTAGTTGGTGTTGCATCTGTTATTATTACCGGTCACCTCGGTGCAGACATAACCCACGGAGATAACTTTATACTGGCGCCGGTTTCAAAAGACCAGGAGCAAGCCCCCGTTTTATTTGAAGACGCCTTTGTGTATGCCAACATGGTACAGCCTATTTTTAAAGCCAAATGTGTCAGTTGTCACAATCCGCAAAAAGCAAAAGGCGAACTGGTGATGGCATCATTTTCGGCATTAAAAAAAGGTGGTAAGGATGGCGCATTATGGGATTTGACGCAACCGGATCTGGGATTGTTGATGAACCGGATCCACTTACCGGAAGAAAATAAAAAGCACATGCCACCCCTTGGCAAGCCGCAGCTTACGGGTGATGAGATCAGCATTTTATACCACTGGTTAAAAATGGGTGCCAACGACACGGCCAAAGTCGCGGCACTACCGGCAACGGATACACTCCGCACGCTGGCCACGGCTTTATTCAATACAATAGAAACGGACGACTATACTTTTAAGCCTGCCGATGAAAGCAAAATAAAAGAGTTGCGGAATAATTACCGGTTGGTTGCACCATTGGCTTTGGGCTCACCTGCATTGGGTGTACAGTTTTTTGGTGCTGCCCAATTTAAGCCGGAGCAACTTAAAGAGTTGCTGGCGGTAAAAGAACAGATCGTTACGCTTAACTTAAATAAAATGCCTGTGCAGGATGATGATCTTGCCACCATTGCGCAATTCACCAACCTCCGTAAACTTAATTTATCATTCACTAATATTAAAGGAACTGGTTTAAAAGCACTGAATGCGCTTAAAGAATTAAAACAGTTATCGTTGTCCGGTACAAGTATCAATGCAGCCAGCTTAAATGTATTGACGGCTTTACCAAAGCTAAGCCAGCTGTACATTTGGAGCACACCGGCACAGTCTGAAAATTTAGCAGCAATTGAAAAGCAATTTAAAAATACCAAAATAGAAACGGGCTTTACAGGTGATACCATTGTTATAAAATTAAACAAGCCAATGGTTGAAAATGAAGAACAGGTGCTGTTACAACCTACGCCTTTGAAACTAAAACACTTTGTAAGAGGTGTTACCATCCGGTACACAACAGATGGTAAAGACCCCGATAGTATTTCATCACCTGTTTATAAAGGAGATGTAATGCTCGATAAAAATATTACCGTAAAAGCAAAGGCTTATAAAACAGGATGGATCAGCAGTGATGTAGTAGAGAAAACTTTTTACAAAGCCGGCTTTAAAATTGATTCGATTCGTTTTATACAAGCTTCGGCGGATGTGCCTTATAAATCAATGCCGGCTACAATTTTGTCTGATGCGCAAAAAGGTGATCTGAACCAGGGAAGCGGCAAATGGATCGGCTACCGCGGTGCACCGATGCAAGCAGTTTTATATTTCGATACACTCAGAACTATTTCGTCGGTTACGGTTAGCAGTTTGATTAACATCGATGGCTATATCATGCCGCCCCAACAGCTGGAAGTCTGGGCTGGCAATGATCTGGCTCATCTCCGGTTATTGAAAAAAATAAATCCAACGCAGCCGGATAAGGCGGCACCTGCTTATTTAAAAGGGTACGACCTGGCATTTGAAGCGGTGAAAGAAAAGTACATAAAAGTGGTGGTTGTACCTGTTGCAAAACTACCGCTCTGGCATCGGGGAAAGGGTGATAAGGGATGGATTTTTGTGGATGAGATTTTTTTAAATTAAGTGAGCATAGGATTAGGTCTTTAGTTTGAAAAGCTTTTATTCTTTGTGTTAAACTGGCAGAAAAAGAAGACTCTTCAATCGTTCTTCGAGTTGAAAACAGTAACTGGATAAGCCGCCTCTTTTGCTACTGTTCCGGCTTGCCGGAATTTGAAAAATGCGCAGCATATTTTTTGAAAGAAGCAAAAGCAGCGGCGTTCCAGTTACACAGCCCGCCGGCTGAGGAGGCGACTATTCAAATAGAAAAGATCTTTGTATTTATTTGAAGTGTTTAACTTTCCAGGCCACGATACGACTCGTTACACTGCAGGGATTGGTGCTGTTACTACTTCTAGCTGAACGGCATGAATTAAAGAAAAAAAATCGTCATTCATTTCATAAAATAGTTCTTAAAAATAAATATACTGCATGAAAAAATTATTACCACTGGCTTGTTGTATGCTATTGATACTGGTATCATCTTTTACAAATGAAACCAGCGCACAAACAAAACCATCCCTCAGCAATGAAACACCTGCGCAAAAAATAAAACGCATGCAATGGTGGACAGATGCCCGTTTCGGCATGTTTATTCACTGGGGTTTGTATGCATTGCCTGCCAGGCATGAGTGGGTGAAGAACCAGGAACGCATTACCAACGAAACCTACCAAAAATATTTTGATGAGTTTAATCCCGATCTTTTTGAACCCAAAAAATGGGCGAAGGAAGCAAAAGCAGCGGGTATGAAATATGCCGTACTCACCACCAAGCATCATGAAGGATTTTGTTTATTCGACAGCAAATACACCGATTACAAAGCCACCAAAACTGCCGCCAAAAGAGACCTCGTAAAAGAGTATGTGGATGCTTTTAGAGCCGAAGGAATAAAGATTGGTTTTTATTATTCATTGATCGACTGGCATCATCCTGATTTTCCGATTGACAAAGTACACCCGCAACGGCCGCTTACTGACAGCGATACCGCTTATGCAAGATTGAACAAGGGAAGAGACATGGCGAAGTACCGCACTTACCTCTACAACCAGGTAACCGAACTGTTATCAAATTATGGTAAGATTGATATCCTTTGGCTTGATTTTTCTTATCCTGAAAAATATGGCAAGGGCAAAAACGACTGGAACTCTGTAGCGCTGATAAAGCAAATAAGAAAACTGCAACCAGGCATTATTGTAGACAACCGGCTCGACCTGGGCGATTATGCTGATGGCGAAGACTTTGATACACCCGAACAGGTAAGCCCCGAAGAGCTCGCAAAATACAAAGGCAAAACATGGGAAACCTGCCAGACATTTTCCGGGTCATGGGGTTATTACCGTGATGAAAATTCATGGAAAACTCACCGGCAATTACTTGATCTGTTGATCAGTTCCACCAGCAATGGCGGCAACCTGATTTTAAATGTTGGTCCAACTGCCAGGGGCGAATTTGATTACCGTGCCAACAACGCACTGGACAGTCTTTCGCATTGGATGCATGCCAACAACAAATCTATTTACTATTGCAGCTTTGCGCCTGACACTTACCAGGTTCCTTCAAATGATAAGCTCACCTACAATGCAGCTGCAAAGCGCCTGTACGTGCATTTGTTTGAGTATCCTGCTGATGGTAAATTGTTGTTACCGGGTTACAAAGGCAAAATAAAATATGCCCAGTTTTTGCATGACAATTCGGAGCTGAAGATGATGGAACAAGGCAATGATATCCTGTTAACATTACCTGAAAAAAAGCCTGTCTATGAAATTCCGGTGGTGGAATTAACTGTGAATTGATTGACTGATTTTATTCTCAAAGTACATTTCAAGGTTTTATTTATCTAAATTACAAAGCGACAGCGTTACATTTCAAATACTGCCGTCATAATAAAATATTCTTCAGCTATGCTAACAGCAGGACCACAGGGAAACAAAAAGCGAATGCTTGAAACGATTTGTTTAGCTGTTGTTCTTTCAATGCTCTCTTGCTCCTTGCAAGCGCAGCAATTGGCGCCGGGCATTAAAACTTCCAAACCGGTTATTGATGGTTTTATGGACAAGCGTTTTGGCATGTTCATACATTTTGGCCCGGTAAGTTTACGTGGTACAGAGATTGGCTGGAGCCGCGGAAGTGAAGTAGCCACAGAAGAATATGATAACCTCTATAAAGAATTTAACCCGGTATTATTTAATGCAGATCAATGGGTAAAAGCTGCGAAAGATGCCGGAATGAAATACATCACCATCACTGCCAAACACCATGATGGCTTTTGCGAATGGCCTACTGCGGCTTCTGATTACAACATCATGCATACGCCTTTCAAAAAAGATATTGTTGGTGCGCTTGCTGCGGCTTGTAAAAAACAGGGCATTGCCTTTTGTATTTATTTCACGGTGTTAGACTGGCACGACGCGGATTACCCGGTGCACAGTCCGCACGATTCTACCAAAAATGTACCCGGTAATATGCCCCGCTTTGTTGGTACAATTAAGAAAGAATTAAAGGAACTGATTTCACAATACAAGCCCTATATGCTCTGGTTTGATGGCAACTGGGAAAAGCCGTGGACAAAGGAATATGCAGTGGATGTTTACCAGTACATCAAAAGTCTTGATAAAAACGTAATCATCAACAACCGGTTGGGCAAAGGAGAGCACATTGCTTTTTCATCAGAGTCGGTAGGCGATTATCTTACCCCCGAACAAAAAGTGGGCGCATTGAATATGGACGATCCATGAGAAAGCTGTATCACCATTTGTAACCAATGGGCATGGAAACCAAATGATGAAATGAAGTCGCTGAGGCAATGTTTGCAGACACTGATCAAAACCGCTGGCGGCAATGGTAACCTGCTTTTTAATGTTGGTCCGATGATGGATGGCAGGATGGAAGCCAGGCAGGTAAACCGTTTGAAGGAGATGGGCAACTGGTTGAAAAAATATGGCGAGTCCATTTATGGTACAAAGGGTGGCCCTTATTATCCCAACGAAACATATGCTGCCACAAGAAAGGGTAACACTATTTACCTGCATATTTTTGAAAGGAAAGCAGCCACACTGGAACTGCCGCCTTTACCCGGAGTGAAAATTCTGAAAGCGCATTTCATGAATGGACCCGCAGTCATTGTTAGGCAGGAAACAGCTTCGCCCATCATCATTGATTTACCTAATGCATTACCCGACGCCGTAAGTTCAGTTATAATGCTGGAGTTGGATAAAAATGCGGAACAAATACCGGTGATAAAAGTGAATGGTCAGTAGTGAGTGGTGAATGGCGAGTGGTGCATAGTCAATTGTGAATGGTGAATAGTGAATACCGGGTGGAGACGCTAAATGCTAACGCTGACCATTGTCTATTGTCTATTGACTATTGACTATTGACTATTGACTATTGACTATCGACTATCGACTATCGACTATCGACCATTGACTATTGACCATTCACAATTGACCATTCACCATTCACAATAACACGCTCTAAATAAAGAAGAAGATGAAAAAAATACACCTCCTGTTTGTAGCGCTGCTCACTTTTGGTGCAGCCTTTGCGCAGACCTTTCAACCCAACTGGGCATCACTTAATACCCGCAAAATGCCTGAATGGTTTCAGCAGGATAAGTTTGGCATTTTTATTCATTGGGGCGTGTATGCAGTGCCTGCTTATGCACCGGTAATACCCAACAGCGGCGATAGTTATGCGGAGTGGTACTGGTATCGCCTGCAGGAAAAGAATAGCAACTTTACAGCCTTTCACAATAAAAATTATGGAGCTGATTTTACCTACCCGCAATTTGAAAAACAATTTAAGGCGGAAATGTTTAACCCCGATCAATGGGCGGATGTGTTCAAAAAATCAGGGGCTAAATATGTAGTGTTAACTTCCAAACACCATGAAGGTTATTGTTTATGGAACAGTGCTGAAGCTGACCGCGACTGGAACCGGCCCTGGAACGCAGTAACGGGTACGCCTAAACGCGATTTGCTCGGCGACCTGAGTACGGCCGTAAGAAAATCCGGTTTAAAAATGGGCTACTACTATTCCCTCTATGAATGGTTTAATCCCTTGTGGTTAATGGATAAAAAAAGATACGTATCAGAACACATGATACCACAGTTTAAAGACCTGGTGACAAAATACAAACCATCTGTCATTTTCTCTGATGGTGAATGGGAACTGTCTGACACCGCCTGGAAAAGCGAAGAGCTGCTGGCCTGGTTATTCAATGAATCTCCGGTAGCAAAAGAGGTGGTGGTAGATGACCGCTGGGGCAACAACACCCGCAGCAAAAATACGGGGGCTACTTATTCTACATCAGAATATGGCAGCGGCATGGATGCCAGTGTTACCTGGGAAGAAAGCCAGGGCATTGGTCACTCGTATGGCTATAACCGCAATGAAAAACTGGAAGATTACAAAAGCAGTCACGACCTGATTTTGATGCTGGCAGATATTGTATCAAGAGGCGGTAACCTGTTGCTGGATATCGGGCCTACAGCCGATGGCCGCATACCAGTAATTATGCAGCAGCGGCTGGAAGACATGGGCGCCTGGCTGCAAACAAACGGCGAAGCGATCTACGGCACCAAAGCATATAAACAGCCGTACGAATGGAGCGAAGGCAAAAAGCCAGAGAAGAAAGGCGAAGCTTTTATGGCAGGTTACAGCATTGCAGAAATGGTAAAACCAAAAAAGGAATTTGCCAATGTAGAAGCTTTTTTTACAACCAAAGGAAAAGACTTGTTTTGCATCATACCGAATTATAGACCGCAGATAAAACTGCGCAATTTTAAAGTAGCCTCAGGAGCTTCCGTTTCTATTTTAGGAAGTACTAAATCACTGAAAATTAAACAGGTGGGGCAGGATGCCATCGTTGATCTGTCTGCGTTAAAACCCGGCGAGGTTGCCGCTGAGTTATTTGTGTTACAAATAAAAAATGCTTTGTAAATTAAAAAATGAAGAAGCTTAATGCGATTATTGTATGGGGTTGTTTAAGTCTTGTATATACGATGTCAACTGCGCAGGTGATTAACGGGACTACTAAAAAAATACTGTTCATTGGTAACAGCATTACATGGGCTGGCATGTATGTAAACGATGTGGAAGCGTATCTGCGGGTTCAGTACCCGGGGCGACAATTCGAAATCATCAATGTTGGTTTGCCAAGTGAAACAGTATCCGGCTTATCCGAGCCAGGGCATGCGGATGGAAAATTTCCACGACCGGATTTACATGAGCGGCTGGATCGTGTACTGGAGCAAACAAAGCCCGATTTGGTATTCGCTTGTTATGGAATGAATGATGGTATCTATATGCCTTTGGATTCCGTAAGGTTTCAAAAATTTAAAGAGGGCATCAACTGGTTGCATGCCGAAGTGGTGAAAACAGGAGCAAGAATAGTGCACTTAACGCCACCGGATTATGATGAAGTGAAAGGTAAAATTATTGGCTATACAAAAGTGCTGGATACCTATTCAGATTGGTTGCTGAGTAAAATACATTCATCCAAATGGCAGGTAATTGATATTCATTATCCAATGAAAAAATACCTTGAGGAGCACCGCAAACTGGATGCAAATTTTGCACTGACACAAGACGGAGTGCATCCCGATGAAACAGGGCATTGGATTATGGCCCGGCAAATTTTATTGTATCTGGGATTTAAACCAGTCGCTGCGTCTAATAGTATTATAACAAGTTTATCACAAACAAAGGACGCAAAAAAACTGCTGACACTTGTTGCAGAAAGGCAGAACATGTTAAGGGATGCCTGGCTCACGGCAACCAAGCACACCCGCCCGGGAATGGCCACCGGATTGCCTTTGAGCGAAGCGCAGGCGAAAGCAGCATCGATGCTGTCTGCAATTGAAGTATTGATTCCAGGCAAAAAATAATGGGAAACAGGTACACCAGCCTGGAATAAAAGGCCTTTATAAAATGCGGTCGTTTATCTTCCACAATTGAATTCCAAAAGAAATAAAATTGTTGTACTTAAAATATATTCCATGAGCAATGAAGCAGCAGGCCAACGCAGAAACTTTTTAAAGCAGGCAGCAAGCCTTGGAGCGTTGGCTATGTTTCCAGCAACAACAATCTTCTCGACATCCGTAGTAACAAACACGAGCAAAGGAGGCGATGGCTATACTTTTTTATTCCAGGGCGATTCCATTACGGATGGCAACCGCACCAGGGACAAAGACTGGAACCATGTGATGGGGCATGGTTACCAGTATATTATTGCAAGCAAGCTTTGGTATGATTTTCCTTCGAAAGGATTTCATTTTTTTAACCGCGGCATCAGCGGCAATAAAGTACCCGACCTTGCCGCCCGCTGGCAAACCGACACCATCGATATACAACCAACCTGCTGAGCATTTTAGTGGGCATCAATGATGTGGATGCACTCCTGCACGGAGACAAGCATTTTACCGCCGGCCAGTTTGAACAGGATTATCGCCAACTGTTGCAACAAACAAAACAAGCTTTACCCGATACACAACTCGTAATTGGCGAGCCATTTATTTTGCCTGTTGGCAGAATAAAAGAAAGATGGGCCGAGTATTCTGCTGAGATGATACAACGCCGGGCCATTGCGAAAAAGTTAAGTAAAGAATTCAATGCTATTTTTGTTGAGTTTCAAACCGCTTTTGATAAAGCGTTATCAAAGGCACCGGCTGATTACTGGATTTGGGATGGTATTCATCCAATGCCTGCCGGGCATGAGTTGATGGCGAGGGAATGGATTGAACAGGTGAGTAGGCATTTGCCGTTTATTAGGTCGTGATTCACAATAATTATCCAGAATCAATAAACAGAAAATAAAATTTCATTTAAGCAGTTAGTTTAGTGGGTTTGAAGTATAACATCATTCAGCATTCCCCAACGTTACTCTAAAAAATCCAGCAATTTCGCCCGCATTTTTGGAGCACTTTGGGTCTATCTAAAATTCAAATTTCATTTCAGGTCGTTTTTTGATCGGCACCAAGCATTTATTACGTGAAATGCCTTATTGTAGTGGTGTAGATATTTTTTTTGTGATTATCCGAAAAGATGCCACGTTATCTTCATTAGTAAATAATCAAAGTAAGAAAATATTACAAGATGTTGCCGTATTCTTACAAAATGAGAATGCCATTTCTTAATGATCTGAGCCCACCTCATTTACCACTTAACATTTTAAAACCAATATTAAATAGATTTATGCAGAAGACGATTTTATCAGTACTTACAATAATTATTTTTTCTAAAGCTGTAAGCGGCCAGGTAACAAAAGGGAGTTGGTTAGTGAGTGGTAGTGCAAATTATTCCAGATTGCAAAGTTCAAGTGAGGCTGCTACGAAGTTTAAGCAAACGAATTTTCAAATAAGCCCTACCGTTGGATATTTCTTAAAAGATAAATTTGCCTTAGGACTTAGGCCATCACTTTCTTATGGCAGTAACACTATTGCTAATTCAAATACTGTTCTTGGTATTGGCCCTTTTTCCAGGTATTATTTTCTTAAGCCCGAAAATATCTTTAATCTTTTTACTGAAGGCAGTTATTCTTATGGAACTATTACCGGAGGCCAAAGACTAAACACTTTTTCAATTTTGGCTGGCCAGGTAGTATATTTTAATTCAAGCGTTGGACTAGAATTTACTGTTGGTTATTCTACAACTAAAATTGTTGACTATTCCGGTACTAATAACGAAATTAAAGTTGGTATTGGCTTTCAATTTCATTTAGAAGAAGATAGATAAAAAAAATCACATCAAATTAAAACAATGTTCAATTTTTTCCGCTCCGAATCTCCGCCCGTAAGTTTCCAAGGCGACTCTCTGCACAAGTTGCTGAAGTCCACAACCAGCAATGGTTGCAGGACTCGACGATTAACAATGAAGATTTCTCGCATTAACAATAAAATCGGCTATGACAATTTGATGATGCCGTCGTGATAGGTAGTAGAGTCCTGCAGGTTGTAAAGAATTGTGAGGCATCATACCCAGAGCAGAAACTCGCCTCGGAAGTTTTCAGTTTTGCAGGACCACCACCCAGGATTTAATCTCACCCACTAACTCCCCATCTTCATCTTTAAATAATCCCCTCTGTATGCCAGTGGCGTCTTTTTGGTAATGGTTTTAAACTGCTTATTAAAATGCGATAAATTATTGTAGCCACATTCATAACAAATTTCCGATACATTTTTTTCATCTTCCACCAACAACCTGCAGGCGAAGCCTATCCTTACTTCCATCAAAAACTGGATATAGGTTTTATTGGTCTTGTTTTTAAAATACCGGCAAAATGATGGTGTGGTCATATTCAAAATAGCCGCCACTTGCCCAAGGTGAATTTTCTCCTGGTAATGATTAAACGTGTATTCAAAAGCCAATTTTATTTTATCCCTGTTGGTACCCTCTGGTGATAGCATAAAACCCGCAGAAGACAGCGGTTTACATTCTTTACTGGCGGCAATTTCTTCCAGCAAAAAAAGCAGGTACGCCAGTTTCATGCCGGGGGAGGCGGTCAACATTTTCTCAATGGTTACGGGCAGACTGTTTTTTGTTTTACCGGTAATCTGTAACCCCGTCTGGCATTTTGCCAGCAACTGCCGCATGACCTTGGTTTCGGGCAGCTGTAAAAATGTGTCGCCGAATATTTCAGGCACAAATTTGATGCAGATAGATTCGCCGGGCGCTATACCTTTTTTATTGATGTGGGCATATTCGTGCCGGAAACAGTGCGGTAAGTTGGCTCCAATCAACACCATATCGCCATTGTCGAAGTTGCCGATATGATCACCAATCAGCCAGGTGCCAGAACTTTTTTTGATGTACAACAGTTCAACTTCCGGGTGGTAGTGCCAGTTGTTGAGCATGCTTTCGCCGACATCTTTCCGTACCAAAAAAGAAGACTCAGGTGTGGTGGTAATCTGGCGTAAAGTTGGTTTCATACATTGCAATAACGGGCAACTAAGTTAGGGTAATATACCATCAGTCTTTGAAAATAAAATGACAGTATAAATCAATGGTTAAAGGTAAGTTTACATTGTAAACACGATGCCATAAAGAACACCAACGTTTACTGACGAAGGTAATAACGATTGCAGAAAGGGGAAGATTGCCGGGAATGACAATATTTTACCCTTTCGTTTTTCCTTTGTTGTAGTCAATTACCGGAGTTTATTTGCATTTATGGAAAACCAATGTATAAAGGAGTGCATACCTTAAGCGCCCGCCTTTTGTGCGACGATAGCAGCCAGCGTTTAGTGCGGGTGCCTGGGTATGTTTTTAAAAAGGGTGATTTTAACCAACATGGCAGCCAATCAGCAATCAATCAAACAACTGTTTTAATAATCTAAAATGAACAAGGGCATGAGAAAGTTTTTTTTGTTTTTAATGATGGTATTTTGCTGCACCACCACCATATTACAGGCACAGGAAAGATACCAGGCTACCTGGGAATCGTTAAAAAAATACCAAACGCCCGATTGGTTCCGGGATGCCAAGTTTGGCATTTTTATTCACTGGGGTGTTTATTCGGTGCCGGCTTTTGGCTCTGAGTGGTATCCACGGCAAATGTACCAGCAGGGCTCTGATGAGTTTAAACATCATGTTGCCACGTATGGCAGCCAGGATAAATTTGGTTACAAAGATTTTATTCCCCTGTTTAAAGCCGAAAAGTTTAATCCTCAGCAATGGGTGGCGTTGTTTAAACAGGCTGGTGCAAAATATGTAGTGCCGGTAGCAGAACACCATGATGGATTTGCCATGTATAAAACGGCCTACTCCAAATGGAATGCTTTTGAAATGGGACCGAAAAGAGACGTAATTGGCGAACTGGCGGCAGAAATAAAAAAGCAGGGCCTGGTTTTTGGATTGTCTTCGCACCGCATAGAGCATTGGTTTTTTATGAATGGCGGCCGCAAGTTTCCATCAGATGTATTGGATGACAAATTCAATGATTTTTATGGTCCGGCAAGAGAAGAAAACGAAACGCCGTCGGCTGAATATATGAATGATTGGTTGCTGCGCAATACAGAGCTGGTTAACAATTACCAGCCACAATTGTTTTGGTTTGATTGGTGGATAGAACAACCCGCCATGGATCCTTACCGTAAATCGTTTGCTGCTTCCTACTACAACAAAGGGCTTGAGTGGAACAAAGGGGTGGTGGTAAACTATAAAAATATTTCATACCCGGATGGTACGGCCGTGCTTGATTTGGAGCGGGGTAAACTGGCTGGTATTCGTCAGCTGGCCTGGCAAACGGATGATGCCATTGGCAATAACTCCTGGGGCTATGCGGCGGGCAATACCTTTAAAGACGCCAAATATGTTATCACTAACCTGATAGATATTGTCAGCAAAAATGGCAACCTGTTGCTGAACATCGGGCCACGCCCGGATGGTACCATCACTGATGAAGAAACGCAAACCCTATTGGGTACGGGTAAATGGCTGGAAGTTAATGGTGAAGCCATCTATGGAACCCGTCCCTGGAAAACATTCGGCGAGGGCCCCACAGAATCTGCCAGTGGAAGTTTTGCTGATCAGAAAAAGCCATTCACTGCACAGGATATCCGGTTTACTACCAAGGGAGACATCTTGTATGCTATTGCTATGGGATTACCCGCTACCAACACCACCGTTAAAGCATTGGGGGTAAAAGCCGGCAATGGTACCATCGCATCAGTAGAAATGGTGGGCAGTACCGAAAAAGTATCCTGGTCGCAGCAAGCCGATGCGTTGGGAATAAAGCCATCTAAAAATTATCCATCGCAAAACGCGGTGACGTATAAAATAAGTTTAAAAAAATAACCTGTAATGACAGCATTGGTATGCACTGAACCTGGTGCTTTTGACTATAAAGAAATGGCGCCACCGGCATTAACGCCCGGTCACGCCATCGTACAAATAAAACGCATCGGCATTTGCGGTACCGACCTGCATGCCTTTGAAGGAACCCAGCCTTATTTTTCTTACCCCAGGATTTTGGGGCATGAGCTGGCCGGTGATTTAATTGAAGCCGATGGTGCAGAAGGATTTGTGCCGGGTGAAGCCATCACCATCATTCCATATTTTAACTGCGGCACCTGTATTGCCTGCCGCAATGGCAAACCGAACTGTTGCACACAAATCAATGTATTTGGTGTACACAGCGATGGGGGTATGGCTGAGTATGTATCAGTGCCGTCTTATTCACTGTTAAAAAGCAATGGGTTAAGTTATGATGAGCTGGCATTGGTTGAACCGCTGGCCATTGGCGCCCATGGCGTGCGCAGGGCAAACATAGCGGCGGGCGAATTTGTGTTGGTAATTGGTGCCGGCCCTATTGGTTTGGGCACGATGGAATTTGCCAGAATTGCAGGGGCTACCGTAATAGCGCTCGACATCAACGACCAGCGGCTGCAGTTTTGCGGGGAGAAATTGGGAATTGAGCATACCATCAATGCCGCGTCAGACAATGTAATACAAAGACTGAAAGCCATCACGAATAACGACATGCCCACGGTGGTAATTGATGCGACCGGCAACCGCCAGGCCATCAACAATGCCTTGCAGTACCTGGCGCACGGGGGCAGGTTTGTATTAATCGGTCTGCAAAAAGAAGAGATCAGTTTCAGTCATCCTGAATTTCATAAACGCGAATCAACCTTAATGAGCAGCCGCAATGCCACCCGAAAAGACTTTGAAACGGTAATGGCAGCGATGAAAAGCGGGTTGGTAAACCCGGCTAATTATATTACGCACCGGGCGAAGTTTTCGGAAGTAAAAGAAGTGTTTCAAAGTTGGCTGATACCGGCTACCGGCGTTATTAAAGCGATGGTGGAAATGGGATAGACGTGGAATTATTGTAACCTGTGTTGTATATTTAAAGGCGAATAATATATCGCATCAACATACTATACAATGGAAAACTTTTTTACAGAGCTTTTTCAATACACTGACGACACCAATCAGCAATTGATTGATTTGATGATTAGTCAGCCTGAAAAAATACCCGCGAATGTAACCAGGCTGTTTAGCCACCTGCTGAACGCTCATCATGTATGGAACGCCAGGATTACCAAAAGCGAACCACATTACGGCATATGGCAGCTGCATTCAACTAGTGATTTTAGAAAGATTAACCGGGACAATATCGACAATTCCTTCCAGATACTGAACAGTCGTAACCTGGAAGAAATGATAGACTATACAACTTCTAAAGGAGCCCCCTTTACAAACAGTATAAAGACCATGCTATTCCAGGTGATAAACCATTCTACTTATCACCGGGGGCAGATCGCTTTGGAATTAAGACAGGTGGGAATTGATCCCCCGCTTACTGATTATATCTTTTGGAAAAGATAGTTATAGCTGAAGACTATCTACATCACCACATAGTTGGTTATTTTTGACAAGTCTTCATTTTATTTGGAGAAGATTTAAACGAACGTTGTCTTAAACAGAAAAAGAAAAGAATGATAAAACGATTGCTTGTTAGCTGCATGGTATTGCTTGCTGTTGCTGATGGATTGAAGGCGCAGCCTGGTGAAAAATTATGGTATAAACAACCGGCTAAAAAATGGACGGAAGCCTTGCCCATTGGCAACGGCCGTTTGGGCGCCATGGTATTTGGCGGTGCGGCCAATGAACTGATTCAATTAAATGAAGCCACCTTGTGGGCAGGTGGGCCGGTAAGAACTAATGTGAACCCCGGCGCTTACGACAATTTATTAAAGGCAAGACAAGCCTTGTTCAACGACGAGCACTATGACAGTGCTTATCAATATGCCAAAGGCATGCAGGGTTATTACTCAGAAAGCTACCTGCCGCTGGGCGATTTAAAAATTCACCAGCAATTAAAAGACAGTAACATTACCGGTTATTACCGTGACCTCAATATCAGCGATGCGATCGCCACCACCCGTTTTACCGCAGATGGTACGGTTTTCACAAGGCAGATCATCAGCTCCGGGGCCGACCAGGTAATTGCCATTCATCTTACCGCCAGCAAACCAGGGCGGTTAAATTTTACCATTGGCACCGGCGGCTTATTGAAATACCAGCAATCCATCATCAGCAACAATGAAATTGCGATGAAGGGAAAAGTGCCTTCGCATATTCAACCGGTATATGTAGGTACTGAAAATGCGGTGGATGAAAAAGACCCCACTGGTTGCAGGGGCATGCGTTTTGAATGGCGGGTAAAAGCCATTAGTAAAGGCGCAACCGTTACTACAGATGCAACAGGCATCACCGTAAAAAATGGTACCGATGTGTTGATCCTGCTATCTGCAGCAACCAGTTTTAATGGTTTTGATAAATGCCCGGATTCAGAAGGAAAGGATGAAGATAAAATTGCAACCGGTTACCTGACTGCTGCGGCTAAAAAGAATTGGTCATCGCTGTTAAGCAGCCACCTGGCTGACTTTCATCATTTTTTTAACCGCGTAAATTTTACGTTGGCAACGCCGGCGAATAACACAAACGCAGCCTTGCCGACGGACGATCGGTTACTAGGATACACCGAAGGCGCCAAAGATCCATCTTTTGAAACACTCTATTTTCAATATGGTCGTTACCTGCTCATCAGTTGTTCCCGCACACCAGGCGTGCCTGCTAATTTGCAGGGTATCTGGAACAAAGAATTGCAGCCACCATGGAGCAGCAACTACACCACCAACATCAATGTGCAAATGAATTACTGGCCGGCCGAGGTCACCAATCTTTCGGAGATGCATTTGCCGCTGATGGATTTTATTGGCAATGTTGCCACGACAGGGAAAGTAACATCGAAAGAATTTTATCATACCAGCGGCTGGGCTTTGCATCACAACAGTGATATCTGGGCGCTCACCAACCCGGTAGGTGATATTGGAAAAGGCGATCCCATGTGGGCCAACTGGACGATGGGTTCACCCTGGTTATCGCAACATTTATGGACGCATTACAGCTTTACAAAAGATAAAAAATTTTTGAAAGAATATGCTTACCCGTTAATGAAAGGAGCGGCTGAATTTTGTCTTAGTTTTTTGGTAGAAGACAAAGACGGCTACCTGGTAACTGCACCGTCATTTTCGCCTGAAAATAGTTTTATTGACGACAAAGGAAAAGAAGGAGCTGCTTCCATTGCAACCACTATGGACATGTCAATCATCCGCGATTTATTCAGCAACCTGATTGATGCGTCAAAAGAGCTGAATGAAGATACTGAATTTAGAAACCTGTTGATAGCGAAAAAAGAAAAGTTGTATCCTTTCCATATTGGCAAAAAAGGAAATCTTCAGGAATGGTATAAAGATTGGGAAGATGTAGATCCGCACCACCGCCACGTTTCGCACCTGTTTGGTTTATATCCCGGCAGCCAGATATCGCCTGTACTAACACCAGACTTAGCGAACGCTGCAAAGAAAACACTGGAGCTAAGGGGAGATGCCGGAACAGGCTGGAGTCTTGCCTGGAAAATCAATTTCTGGGCCCGCCTACTGGATGGTAACCATGCGTATCTGATGATAGGAAAATTATTGCACCTCACCGGCCAGGAAGGTACCAATTATGCCAATGGCGGTGGCTCGTATGTGAACCTGTTTGATGCACATCCGCCGTTTCAGATTGATGGTAATTTTGGTGGCATTTCCGGCATGAGCGAAATGCTGCTGCAAAGCCATTTAGGCGAACTGCATCTATTGCCTGCCTTGCCCGACGCCTGGCAACAGGGTAGCATTAAAGGTTTAAAAGCAAGAGGCAATTTTGAGGTAGCCATTAACTGGAAAAATCATTTGTTAACCGGTGCTGTAATCAAATCAAATGCGGGCGGTGTTTGTAAAGTAAGAGCAGCGATTCCATTTAGTATGGTTGGTGTTGCTGCAAAGTCTGTTGCAGATAATAATGGCTACTACTTATCCTTCAATTCACAAAAAGGCAAAAGTTATGTTGTTGTACCCGGAGGTGAAAAATAGTATAAAATAGAAAGGGAATTTACTTTCCACTAAATGTTTCAGTTATTTGCGAGATATTCTCATAATCAATCTGCAGGCTCATCATAAACCTATAGGATTTAAGTAAGTTGTGACGAGAAGAATGTATCAACAAAATCCTATAGGTTTGCGCAGATTTTACATCACCTTGATAAAATGTAACTGTCAGCCACAAATCGTATGATCAAAAGAAATTGCTTACTAATAATTTTCATGCAATGCATTTTTAATTGCAGCGGGCAAATAAAATTATTGGTAGCATTAAATGGCAACGATACTAACTCCGGAACAATCACCCAACCATTTCAATCGCCTGCGGCAGCGATAGCTAAAGCCATAACGCTAACTGGTAAAGACGTAGTGATTGAAATAAGAAAAGGCGTATATCACCTGGATAAAACCATTGGCATAACGGCAGCTTCTTACCAGGCACATTCCCTTACCATCCGCGGTTATAAAAATGAAAAGGTTATCATTAGTGGTGCACAAAAAATTACACCGAAATGGCAGCCGTATAAAAATGGCATACTTCAATCGCACATCGTATTAAATGAAAAGCCCGACAGGTTATTGATGAATGGAATCAACCTGCCAATGGCCCGCTATCCGAACTTTGATTCAACTGCAAGGGTATTTAATGGTACCGCTGCCGATGTCATCAGCGACGAAATAGTACGCAACTGGCAACACCCACAAGGCGGATTTATTCATGCGTTGCACGATGGCGAGTGGGGCGATTTTCATTATTTAATTACCGGTAAAACAAATGACGGTAAACTTAGTTACGAAGGCGGCTGGCAAAACAACCGGCCTGCACCCATGCATCCTCAATATCGTTTTGTAGAAAATATTGTGGAAGAACTGGATGCACCAGGCGAATGGTGGTATGACAACAATGCTCAAATATTGTATTGCTATCCACCACGCGGAGCCGTTGTTGAAAAGGCTCAGTTTGAAGTAAGTCATTTGACGGACTTATTGCACATCATTGGCGATGCTCATCAGCCGGTAAAAAATATTTCCATTCAAAATATGACATTTACCGGTACCAGCCGGAGTTTTATGCTTACCAAAGAGCCATTGCTTCGTAGCGACTGGACGATTTACCGGGGTGGTGCAATTTTACTGGATGGAACAGAAAATATCCGCGTCACTAACTGCAGTTTTTCAAGCCTTGGCGGTAACGCCATCTTGCTAAGCAATTACAATAAAAGCGATTCCATACTCCACAACGAAATCAATGATATCGGTGCCAGTGCGGTAGCATTTGTTGGTAATCCAGCTGCAGTGCGGTCGCCTGCATTCCGGTACGAGTTGTCTGTTCCCTGGAAGGAAATGGATTATACACCGGGTCCTAAAACAAATGATTACCCGCAACACTGTTTGGTGCAGGATAATTTAATTCACCACATCGGCACGATTGAAAAACAGGTGGCCGGTATTGAGATTGACATGTCGGCATGGATCACCGTTAGTCACAATACCATTTACAACACACCCCGGTCCGGTATTAATATCGGGGATGGTTGCTGGGGCGGGCATATAATTGAGTTCAACGACGTTTTTAATACGGTGCTTGAAACCGGCGACCATGGTGCTTTTAATTCCTGGGGGCGTGACAGGTTCTGGAGTCCCGACCGTTCAGTGATTGACAGCATTGTAGCTGCAAAGCCGGGCATAGAATTGCTGGATGTGATTGCACCAAACATCCTTCGCAACAATCGTTTTCAATGCGATCATGGCTGGGATATCGACCTGGATGACGGCAGCAGCAATTACCTTATCTATAATAATATTTGTTTAAACGGTGGCTTGAAATTGAGGGAAGGATACCACCGCACGGTGACCAATAATATTATCATCAATAATACTTTTCACCCGCATGTATGGCTAAAAAACAGCGGTGATATTTTTGAGCACAATATTGTTAGCACACCCTATGCACCCATTTTAATGAACAGCTGGGGCAAAGTCATCAACAATAATTTTTTTCTTACCAAAGACGGACTGGAGAAAGCGCAACAGTTGGGGCTGGATAAAAATAGCATTACAGGAGACGTTCAATTCGTAGATGCCGCGGCTGGTAATTATACAATCAAGGCTGGCTCACCCGCACTTAAAACCGGCTTTAAAAATGTGGATGGCAATGCAGGTGTAATATCACCTGCATTAAAAAGGAAAGCAGCATCTCCAGCAATCAAGCCATTGTTTACCGATATTGCATCCGGAAAGGTAAGTACCATTGAATGGTTGGGTGCACGCTTTAAAAATATTGAAACATTGGGTGAACGTTCTGCAGCAGGCATGCATGACAATCATGGCGCCATGCTGGTAGAGTTACCTGAAAAAGCCCTTGCAACAAAAAGTAATTTGCAAAAAGGGGATGTAATAATTCAATTGGATAACACACCTCTCAAAGCCATCAGCGATTTATTGCAAACCTATCAAAATATTAAATGGATGGGGAGTGCGGAATGCATAATCATCCGCAACCAGGCAGAAAAAAAGATAACCATTTATTTTAAATAGAAACACCGGATAAACAATAAAAAAGAATAACAACACATGAAAATTTACGGACGATCAGGATGGCTGGCAATTGTAATGTTGCTCGCATTGTATAATACTGCTAACTGCCAGGTGGCGCAAACCCCGCCCATGGGCTGGAACAGTTACAACTGTTTTGGTTCCGCAGTGCATGAAGATGAGGTAAAAGCCAATGCAGATTATGTGGCGAAGAATTTAAAACAATATGGCTGGCAATATGTGGTGGTGGATTTTTTGTGGAGTTACGATAATCCTGTTGGCAGCACCATCGGCAACCCATTTCAAAAGCAACTGGAAGATGGTTCTTATGTGCCTTGGTTAACGATGGATAAATGGGGAAGGCTGATGCCGCAACCAACGAAATTCCCTTCAGCCTTTGGCGGCAATGGTTTTAAACCTTTGGGCGATTATGTGCATGCACTGGGATTGAAGTTTGGTATTCATGTGATGCGGGGTATTCCGCGACAGGCCGTATGGTCTAAGTCACCAGTGATGGGCACCAATGGTATTACGGCGGATATGATTGCCGATACCAGTTCTACCTGTCCCTGGATGAACCACATGTATGGCCTGAATATGAGCAAACCGGGCGCACAGGAATACCTGAATTCTATATTGCAATTGTATGCTTCCTGGGGAGTCGATTTTATAAAAGTAGATGATATCTCAAGGCCTTACCGTACCTCTGAAATAGAAGGGTACGAGAAAGCCATTGCAGCCTCCGGCAGGCCGATGCCGTTAAGTATTTCGCCCGGCGAAACTGCCTTAACTGCGAAAGATCACGTAACCAAACATGCCAGCATGTGGCGCATGGCCGATGATTTTTGGGACAACTGGGAGATGGTGTTGCATATGTTCAATTACGCCAAAAGCTGGGAAGGAACCGGCGGCCCGGGCCACTGGCCTGATTGTGATATGATACAGATTGGCAAACTTTCCAAGCGTGGCCCTGTCGGCCCGGAGCGATATAGCCGTTTTACAGAAGATGAATTGTATACGCACATGAATTTCTGGTGCATCTATCGTTCGCCCTTAATGCTGGGCGGTAATATGCCAGATAACCGGGAACTGGAGCTAAAACTATTTACCAATGACGAAGTGTTGGCGGTAAACCAGCAAGGCGACAACCCGAGACAGTTGTATAAGCAGGATGGCAGCATGATATGGGTTTCCAATGTACAAGGCAGTAAAGATTTGTATGTCGGTCTTTTTAACATCGGCGACAATGCGCATGAAGTTGTACTTGATTTAGCTTCTCTTAAACTAAAGGGCAGTGTTGGGATAAGAGATTTATGGAAGAAGACTGACCTTGGTTCATTTAAGAAAAAGTACACACAAAAAATAAATCCGCATGCATCGGTGTTGTTGCGGTTAACAGTTAAATAAATTTTAAATAGCAATCCAAAATGATCAACCAACAAATAACCAAACGTAGGTATTATTACACAGCAATTCTTGCAGTAATTTTTTGCAGCGCTGCGTTTATTGTTACTGCACAAACCAATAAAAATTTTATTTCCAATCCAATTCTGCCCGGCTATTTTGCAGACCCAACCATTGTAAAAGAAGGCGATACTTATTTTATTTATTCCACCATTGATCCATGGGGCGGCGATGAAGTAGCGGTATTTGAAACCAACAATTTTAAAAAATTTACCCGTCGCCATATAAACTGGCCCACCAAAAAAGCCTGTACCAGCCCGACTTCCGGCGATTCGAAGGTTTGGGCGCCTTCTGTAACGAAAGGCCCCGGTGGAAAATTTTATATGTATGTTTCCGTAGGCAGTGAAGTGTGGGCGGGCGTGAGTGATAAGCCGCTCGGCCCATGGAAAAATTTAAAGGCGGATAATTCGCCGTTGGTGACGAAAAATGATTATCCCGAAGTACACAACATAGATGCCGATGTATTTATAGATACTGATGGTGCTGCTTATTTATATTGGGGTTCAGGCTTTAACTGGGTGAATGGTCACTGCATGGCAGTAAAATTAAAGCGGGATATGGTAACATTTGATGGCCAGCCAAAAGAGGTAACGCCGCCCCATTATTTTGAAGCACCACATATGATTAAACGCAACGGAAAGTATTACCTGATGTTTTCCGAAGGCAAAGCCATTGATGCTACCTACCAGGTTGGATATGCCACAGGTGACACGCCCTTTGGCCCGTTTACAGCAGGTGTTAACGACCCGATATTGTCTACCTCAAAAGACAGTACAACCTACGGCCCCGGGCATCACACCGTGTTTTCAGTTAAGGGGCAGGACTATATTTTATACCATCGCATTCACCCGCAAAATAAAGCCTACGTGCTAAGACAATTGTGTATTGACAGCCTGCAATTTGATGCCAATGGAAATATTCTAAAAGTAAAACCAGGTGGCGTGAAGAAATTTATAAAGTGATTGTAAAAAAATAAATGGCTGGTAGCGTAACAATTTTAAGGACATCCTTTTTTATTGGTTTAAGTTTACCCGATATTTACTGTCTCAAATAAAATTCATTTTATAAAAGATGTACACTAAAAAATACCTGCTTTTTACGCTTGTTCCATTGTTAACTTTTACTGCGTTTGGTCAGCAAAGTACGGATGCAACACTCAATTCCATTCCGGTAGTAAAGCCCGGCGCCACACTGGTAAAACTACCACAGCAATTTGCATTTGCCGAAGGCCCGGCGGTGGATAAAAAGGGCGATATCTATTTTACCGATCAGCCCAATGATAAAATATGGAAGTATGATGTCAATGGAAAGCTGTCTTTGTTTATGAACAAGACCGGCCGTGCCAATGGTTTGTATTTTGATAAACAGCAACGCATCGTTGCCTGTGCCGATGAACAGAATGAACTACGTGCTATTACGCTGAAAAAGAAAGTAACCGTATTGCTGGATAATTTTGAAGGTCAGAAATTGAACGGTCCCAATGATTTGTGGGTGGATAGCAAAGGCGGTATTTATTTTACCGATCCGTATTATCAACGTGATTACTGGCAACGAAAGAAACCCGACATGAAAGGTTGCTATGTGTATTACCTGCCAAAAGGAAGCCGCAAAGCGGTGATCCTTGATAGCACGTTGATACAGCCCAATGGCATTGTAGGCAAGGCAGATGGTAAGACGCTGTATGTGGCCGACATCAACGATAATAAAACCTGGCGCTATCAAATCAATGCAGACGGTAGTTTATCCAACCGCCAACTCTTTGCAGCCCAGGGCTCCGACGGTATGACGATTGACAGGCAAGGCAACATTTACCTCGCTGGTGTAGGGGTAACCGTGTACAATGCGCAGGGCGTAAAATTGGGCAACATACCTGTGCCTTCCAAATGGGTGGGCAACCTATGTTTTGGTGGCCAACGTCGTGACTTGCTGCTAATTACTGCTTCTGAATCAGTGTATACTTTGCAGATGGCTGTGAAAGGGGAGGGGTGAAGCGTAAAATAATTCTAGTCAATTACTATTCAGCCAACCTAAATGAGATATGTCATCATCATGGCAATCCTATTCAAGCAATCAGCAGGCTCATCTAAAAATCGCAAGTTGACGAATTGAAAGTGCATTCAAAAAATGTTGACAAACAAATATTTGTTGTACTTTGTCATTTCAAAATTAACTTGTCAATTATTCTTTTGCCGTTCAAAATCCGCCACTTGCCAAACTTCCTGAAACAATTTTGTTTACTGGCCGCTTTATTACTGATTGCGCCAGGTTTATATCCCCAGTTAATTACCACCATTGCCGGTAATGGTACCGGCGGCTTTTCGGGTGATGGGGGGCCGGCATTGAGTGCTCAATTGGATAAGCCTGTAGGTATGTGTTTTGATGCCGCCGGTAATATGTTTATTGCAGAATACGGTAATCAGCGGATCAGAAAAATTGATGCGGTAACAGGATTAACAAGTACAATCGCTGGTAACGGTACCGGAGGCTTTTCCGGTGATGGCGGGCCGGCAATCAATGCGCAGCTAAATCATCCGGTTTATTTGGTGACTGATAAGCAGAACCACCTTTACATCTCCGACTACCTGAATTTACGGGTACGAATGGTAGATCTTACAACAGGTATTATTACTACCATTGCAGGTAACGGAACAGAAAATTATGTCAGTGGCGCCAGGGCTGACCAAACAGGTATGTTGCCTTATGGGTTGGCTTTTGATAACAATGGCGACTTGTTTATATCGCAGCGGCCGGGCCCCTTTGCGAGCTATACTACTAATATTATCAGTAAGGTTAACATGCTGACGGGCATTGTAACAACCTTTGCCGGTAACGGGCAATATATTTTTTCAGGTGATGGAGGGCCTGCTCTCCAGGCCGCTTTTTGTTATCCAATGGGTATGTGTTTTGACGCATCCAACAATTTGTATGTGGCCGACAATATTGACGTCCGTATCCGGAAAATAGATGCCATTACGGGTATTGTTACCACTGTGGCTGGTGATGGCACAGTAAACGATAATGCTCCCGATGGAACACTTGCAACGCAAGTCGGCATATCTTCTCCTACGGATGTTAAAATTGATGCTGACGGTAACTTAATTTACGTGGATTATAACAATATAAGCATCCGAAAAGTAAATATGTTAACCGGTGTTATGTCTACGCTTGCCGGTATGAGTAGCGCCGGTTTTGGCGCAGATTGTGTTTCGCCCACATCAGTGCCTATGGGGGAACCGCGGGCAGTGGCATTCGACTCGAAGGGAAATCTTTGTTTTACCGATCAGGATTATAACCGTATCCGTTCAATCATTCCGGGAACGCCATCCAGTATCACCATTGCCCCATCCAGCAGCGATGTGTGCCTTCAAAATGTAGTTACATTTTCTGCTCATACAACCGGCGCAAGTGCCCAGGCTTTTTATCAATGGACAAAGAACGGAGTAAATGCCGGAACCAACAGCGATGCCTACACCGATACATTTCATAAAGGTGATGTGGTTGTATGTATGTTAACACCGGGTACTTGCGGCAATACACAAGTAGCCAGCGCCCCGTACACTTTAACTGGTACTTTTGAAGTTACTCCTGTTGTAACAATTGAAGCAACCTCAACAGAAATTTGTGCAGGTACTGCTATTACATTTACCGCCACCAATGTTAGCGGAAGTTTGAACCCTTCTTTTGAATGGTACATAAATAACCAGCTGGCAGCAACTGGCAGTACCGTTTTTAATAGCAATACCTTAAAGGATGGCGATATAGTGCAATGCATTATGCGGATGCCGATGTGTAATTTCGGTACCACCAAGGATTATTCAAATGCAGATACTATCAGGGTGTATACATCACTGCATCCAACTGTAGGTATTGCTGCATCCTCACCTGCCGTGTGCAAAGGTAGTCCGGTAACTTTTATTGCAACCGTCTTAGAAACCGGTCCCGCGCCGGTATATCAATGGAAAATAAACGGGGCATCGGTGGGTATAAACAATGCTATATTTCAAACCGCGGGACTGCAAAATGGAGATGTTGTGAGTTGTGCGATTACAACCGCTCCGGCTAATAGCTGCCTGCCGGTTCAAACGGTAGCATCAAACGAAATAGTGATGACAATTCAGGAACCTGTAAACCCGTCACTTCAAATTAAGGCATTGCAAACAGGTTTATGTCAGGGCGACTCTGTTCAGTTGTTGGCAGTTGTAACGCCCCAGATACAGCAAGCTGTTTTTAAATGGCAGGTGAATAATACGACTGTATCCGGCACCAATTTATATACCGTACAGCACGCTGCCGATGGAGATCAGATTTCCTGTTCAATTGATATTGGTGGGTGTGCAGTTGCGCCGACAATTACCTCCAATACTATTAAGTTGTTGGTACACCCTTTACCGTTAGTCACCTTAAACCCTGCGGATACTGTTGTTGGCGCAGGCGTCAGCGTGCAATTAACGGGAACTGTGCCGGGTACCGGTTTTAACTTTTTTTGGAGGCCCGCAGATAAATTACAATCTTCCACAACACTAAACGCTATTACAGTGCCCATGCAAACTGCAACCACTTTTGAGTTGAATGTCACATCTGCTGACGGCTGTACAACAGTTAAAGAAGCAATCATTAAAGTAAATAGTAAACTGTACATGCCGGCTGCATTTACGCCCAACGGAGACAGGAAAAATGATGTATTCCGCATTCCGCCCAACGTATCGTTTCAGCTGGAATCTTTTAGCATTTTTGATCGCTGGGGAAATAAAATATTCAGTACATCCGACATCAGTAAAGGCTGGGACGGAACCTATATGGGCAAACCATTTAGAAGTAATTCCTTCATTTTTTTAATTACAGGCAGAGATAATAAAGGGATTGTAAAACAAAAAGGCAGTTTTTTGCTCATACGATAATATACATCATTTCACCAAACACAACAATTACTACAAGTGTAGATTTCGGCTGTTAATACAAACCGGATATTGCAAACTATTATTTAACGCCCCAAGTATAATTTGGTTTATCACCCAGTACATACACGAGTTGACCACCTTTGGTAATGTCTGAAAAGCTGATCCACGGCGTTTCAATTTTTTTGCCATTGAGTGTTACGGATTGTATGTAGATATTTTTGGCCGAATTGTTTTGAGTAATGATTTCAAATTTTTTACCTGCGTGATATTCTTGATCCAGCCAAATAGTTGTCTTATCAAACAAGGGAGCGGTCAACATTACTTTTGAATCTTTTTCCACACCACCGGTCATCTCAAAAAATCCCATGGCGGTATTTACAAACCAGCCAGACATCTGCCCTTCATCTTCATCACCTTCCCAGCCTTTGTAGGGCGTCATGCCATAAAAAGCGTCCATTATTTTGCGGGTATACAGTTGTGTTAACCAGGGTTTGCCCGAGTAGCTGAACAACCAGGCCGCCTGCATATTTTCTTCGTTGCCGTGATTGACATAGTATTCAAAACTGCTGTCCTGGTGCCGGTCAAAAACATAGGCAGTATAATTATGTTTTGCTGCTTTTTTAAATCCTTCTTCCAGCCGTTGATTGAACAAGTCTTTGCCCATCATTTCTATCAATCCGGGAACATCGTGCGGAACATACCAGGTGTATTGCCAGCCATTTCCTTCAATCCAGTTTTTGCCATTAAACGGATCATAATTTTTTTCCCAGTTGCCCATGGAATCTTTTGGTACCTGCCATTTTAATTTCGGGTGAAACTGGTTTTTCCAGTTTTGTGACAGCTTCATGCAATACACATAATCATCCGGCTTGCCCAATGCAAGGGCAAGTTGTGCGGTGCAATAGAAAGTGTACGCATAATCCAGCGTACGGGAAGAGCGTTCAATTTCATACGGCACGTAACCCAGCCGGGTAAAGTAATCCAGTTTTTCCATACCTGCCGTGCCTGATTTTTCTGTTCGCCCTCCCTGCTCTTTTGCATTGTGAATGATGGCCTTGTAAAATTTATCCAGGTCGTAGTTGCGAATGCCCTTTTGATAAGCGGCTACCATCAGCGCAATTTCGTGGGTAACTTCCATAATGCCGGTATGTTCCAAACCCGTGGGGCCGTCACTCGTCCAGCCGGTTTTATCAAACAACTCCAGTTCTGTCTTTACCCAATTGTTCATCATATCAGGCGCAATGGTGGAGAGCAGGAAATTATAATTCCAGTAAGAATTCCAGAAAGCATCGCCGCCATACATTTTACCGTTGGCCGGCAGCTGCTGAATAATTTCTTTGGGGTCCCGGTATCTTCCGTCAGCATCGCTCCAGGTTTGTTTTGAAAAGCTTCTGTATAAGTTGGTGTAGAATTTTGCTTTGTTCGCTTCATCTCCTTCTACAGTAATTTTCGACAACAAATCATTCCAATGATTCCTGGCAGCAAGCCTTGCCGTTGTAAAGTTCCAGCCAAAGCCATCCATTTCGGTGGCCAGGTTATTCCTTGCACCGGCCAAATCCACCAGTGATAAGCCCACCTTTAACTGAATGGATTCTTTATCGTGTACATCAAAGTTTACGAAGCCGCCAACGTTGCCATCGCCGGAAATCGCTGCGACATCTTTCTGGATTTTATTGCCCACCCAGCCATTTAAAGATTTAAATGGTTTACTGAACTGGATGGAGAAATAAAGTGTGTACTGGTCTTTGTTGATATCCACCGATCCTTCTACCAAACTATCATTTACTTTACGGATAATTCCATTGCTTACCCTCGCATTCATCTCCGTGGGAAAAAGCAGGCTGAGCAAAATACGGGCTTCTTCATTTTTAGCAAACGTGTATTGATGAAAGCCACAATGCGTGGAAGCAGTCATTTCTGCCAGGCAACCGGCATCATATAAAAAGCAGGAATAATAACCCGGTGAAGCTTTTTCCGTTTGCTTTTCAATGCGGGAATGAAAGCCTGCGCCTGCGCCACGATAAGGACTTGTTGCAGGTCCGGGCGTATTGGTGAAGTCCTGCACTGCAGGCATAATCATTAAGCCTGCCATGTTATATGCATGCAGGTGACTAAAGCCGGTGACGTTTGCAATAGAATAATCGTAGCCGCTCATCCAGCCGGCATCCTGGTTATCTGGCCCCAGTTGTATCATACCATAAGGCACGCTTGCATAAGGTCCCAGCATCCAGCGTGCATTGGAAGTGCCGGTGAATATATTTACATAATCAACCGGCTGTTTTTGTTTTGTTGATTTATTTTGCTGGCCCGAAGTTGTTGCGGGCAACAGGAGTGTGGCAACACAAAAAATAAAAAAGGTAGTGTTTACCGGTGTCAATATTTTTTTCATAATTATGTGGAAAGAGTAAGTGTATTTTAAAGTTAAAGTGGATGTACTTCACTTAAAAGAGAATAAACCTTACCATTAAGCCATACAATCGTCCAGCTAAAATTGACTTATTTTTTTGATACTTCAAAAGTTATTGCAGAAGCAACTTTGCTTTTGCAACAATAATAGCCAGAACCAACAACAGTATTGCGAAAGCTAATTTGATGCGGCGACTTTTTGCTGATGGTACTGATATTGTAGCCTGAAGATTGAAAAAAAATGATGTACATTGACTCCCAATAAAGAATAGCCATGGCAATCACTTCATGTCATCCAGTTAATAAACAAATAGCCTTCCGTTCAGTACTATTGCTGTCGGGTATATTTTTTCTTAGCCATGTTGCCGCACAGAAAACAGGAACGGTGCAGCAAGACAGGCAGCTCTGGCTTACTTACCTGGATAAAATAGCACGCCCGGTTTTAACCAATCTTGCCAACAATACTTTAAAAGAAAAAATGCCGGTGTTTTTATCTGAAAGGGTAGATAATAAAAATGCCAGGATGGAAGCTGCATACCTGGAAGCTTTTGGAAGAACGCTTGCTGGCATTGCTCCCTGGCTTCAACTGGACGAAGGCGATGGCGAAGAAAAAAAGTTACGGAATAACTACCGGCAGCTGGCAGCAAAGGCATTGGCAAATGCGGTGAATCCTGCCGCAAAGGATTACCTGTTGTTCAGCGGCACCCAATCGCTGGTAGATGCTTCTTTTTTATCGCTGGCTTTAATCCGTTGTCCGTGGTTATGGCAACAGGCGGATACAGTTACTAAGCATAACGTTCAGAATGCTTTTTTATTAACCCGCAATACCGTTCCCTATTACAGCAACTGGCTTTTATTTAGCGCTATGATTGAAGCCTTTTTTTGCAAGTACCAGTTGCCATATGATAAAATGCGGATTGATTATGCCGTAAAAGAATTTACCCATCACTGGTATACCGGCGACGGGTTATTTTCTGATGGCATGCAATTTCACCTGGATTATTACAACAGTTATGTTATTCAGCCTTACCTGCAGACTATTGTTAATATTATCAATAGAACAGATAGCAGCTATATATCCCTTGCGCCGACGCTGGATAAAATTGCCAAACGTTACGCAGTGATACAGGAGAGACTGATCAATACGGATGGTAGTTTTCCGGTAACGGGGAGATCCATTACCTACAGGGGTGGAGCTTTTCATCATCTAGCCAATATGACTTACACCAGACAACTGCCACCGGAACTAAGCCCGGCACAAGTAAGGTGTGCATTAACAGCTGTAATAAAGAAAACTCTGGAAGCGCCTGCAACGTTCAATGAAAAAGGCTGGCTAAATATAGGGTTGTATGGTTCGCAACCGGGACTTGCGGAAGGGTATATCAATACCGGCAGTGAATACCTGTGCACACAAATATTTTTACCTTTGGGTTTACCTCCAACGGATGATTTCTGGAACATGCCTGCTGTGCCCTGGACATCAGTAAAAATATGGTCAGGCCAGGATGTACCAGCCGATCATGCAGTTGAATAAGTGCCATCACCAACATGAAGAGTCGCAGCTATTTTCAAAACGGAGTTGGTTTACATTTGATACAATCATTGTTACGGTAACTAAGTAACGTACATCTTCTGTTGTGCATTGGATAATTTTCAATCCAGGTAACTATAAAAGGTCATAAAATAAAATACCGGATAGCCGGAAAAAATTACTGCATCCAACCGTCAATTTTTAACGGTTAAAATCATTGAATGGGTAAATCAAAAGCGCCTTCCGTAACTACTTTTCTGAGCGTACTTCCATCCAAAAGATTGGTCAGTTGTCCGCTGAACGTGCCTTTTATATTGGTAGCCGTTCTGCTGGTAATTTTGATAGTAAACGGAGGATTAGGAGCTAAAAAATTGCTGCTGGTATTCCAGATGGTAAATGACTGATCCGCATTCTGTAGAAAACAATCTATCTCAATGCGATATGTGCCAGGGGGAATAAAATGTTGCTCATCGTAGGTGCCGGGGTTCACTACAGAGTTATCATTCATATTTATAAAAAGTTGAAGCTGGGGAACAGTATTGCCATTCGGCTCTCCTGTAAATCCATCAAGAAATAGATAAGGAACTGGTGTTCCCGTTAAATTATCAAATACTTCTGCGTGTGCCCTGTTATAGAAAGATGTATATACACCATCTATTTTGCAATTAAAGATACCCGCAGGTGCTGCTGTAACAACTATATCAAACGTGCAGTTGGTATTTCCAACAGCAGGAGAAAGCGTACTGGTGCCTGCCGCAACCGGGGCGCCAAATCCCTGCAGGGTTACTGATATTCCTGTGGCGGCAGCTATAAACACACCGGT
This sequence comes from Ferruginibacter sp., assembly GCF_028288465.1. GTDB lineage: Bacteria > Bacteroidota > Bacteroidia > Chitinophagales > Chitinophagaceae > Ferruginibacter. The sequence continues at coordinate 157,150 of NZ_JAQBNR010000015.1, forward strand.
AGCGGAAAATTGAATACCATTTACCGCATTGGTGGTAATGGTATAAGGGCCGGCAGAAGTGACATCAACTTTTATGACAACCGTGTTGGCTGTGGTAAGAGGCGAATTGACCTGGTAAATTCCATTCACTACTGCGTTGTTGCATGCACCTGGCGAACCGCTAAGCGTAAAAACCGCAGGCGCCGCTACTTGTGCAAATGTAATATCAAAATTACAGGTAGCCGTTCCGGCGGATACAACAAATGTTTTAACACCCGCTGCTGCGGGCGTGCCCGTTGCCGTAAGCGTAACTGTTTGTAAACCTGTTGTAACAAAGGTGCCACTGGCAGCAAAGCTAACTCCATTTACTGCTGCAGTACTGATAGTATAAGTTCCGGTGGCGGTAACGGTAACCTGTATTTTAGCTGTGTTGGCAGCGGTCATTGCAGTGCCACTGGTATAGCTGCCGGCAAGTGTAAACCCGGTACAATTACTGCCAGTTCCTCCAAGCGTATATATGGCTGCGGTTGCACCTGGGGTTACAGCAACTGTGAATGTGCAACTGCTGCTTGGGGTGTCTGCAGTTATATTAAAAGTGCCGGATGTGACCGGGGAGCCTGTGGCTGTTAAGGTAACATACTGAATGCCCGTATTGACAAACATGCCTGTTGCAGAAAAGGAAAGCCCGTTTACGGCTGTGGTTGTTATAGTATATGAACCGGCGGCAGTAACATTTACTCCGAGCTTCACAGTATTGGCTATGCCAACTGCTGCACCAGCCTTGAAATCCCCGCTTACCACGGCGCCGGAACAAGCACCGTCGGTGGCAGTTGCATAAGTGTACACTGCAGGCACAACATTTTCCGCAACGGTTGTTACGGCAATAGCACAGGTTGTGGCGCCATACCTGATATTAAAATTATTAGTTGTTGCTGATTTGGGTGTACCTTTTGCCAACAGATGAATTGTATGGATGCCGGTGCTGTTAAAATTGCCTTCAGCACTAAAGGAAAAACCATTTATAGTATCCGACACTATCCGATAACTGCCTGTTCCTGTAACATCTGCCTGGATATCGATCGAATTGGCTGAAGTAAGAAGGGAGCCTGCTTTGAAGATACCGCTGACCGATGAGCCAAGACAATTTCCAGAAACAGATTTCAATGTTCCTGCAGATGTAGCGGCTGTTTCAAAACTATCCTCGCGCTGGCAGGAGCTTAACAAAATTATGGCAACTGATAGTTGGTAAAGCGTACGAATTAATCTCATTATTGTTAGTTGTGCGGTAAATATATCGGATATTATGTAACCACTAAAAATAATTTAACACCAACTCAGTACACAATAAAATGAATGTATTTCCAACAGGCTCCTTCCTTTGGTTTAATATACAGAAGCTGTTGGCATAACATCTGCATCTTTAAAGGCCGCAATATAACTGTCTTTATAAAGCACAGCTTCGTTTTTTTTACCTTCTGCCAACAGGCTTTGGTACAAGCCAAGCAGTGACCAGCCGTTGTTGGGGTTGGCAAGCAGATCTTCCCGGTATACTTTGTCTGCAGCGGAAGGTTGCTTCATTTTTAAAAGATACGCACCCAGGTATTGTCTTGCAGGCAGTATCCATTCCTGAGGTTCCCGGTAAATGAGCTTGTCCTCTTCTTCTACAGCGGTTCTCAAGGCGTTGATGGCATCGTTGGTTTTTCCTTCCGCATAATCAATTTCACCTTTTAATATGCCGGCTGCTATGCGGGCCATTTGTACGGGTGCGTTAAAAGGTATTGAACGGATAGCCAGCATCGTATCCTGCATGCCTGTCTGCAGATGATCCAGCAATTGCCGGGCGGCAGCTATATTCTTGTTGTGCACCTCTGATAATCCCCTTGCAAAATCATCCAGTATCATTGCGTATTTCCAGTTTTCATTTGGTTTGGGTGTGGCTAATATCTGCTCCCATTTTCCCATCCGAACCATGGCCAGTACCGGCAGCATCAACACTTCCTGGCTATGCGGATCTTTATCAATACCTGTTGCCAGTGCCAGCATCCTGTTTTTTGCTCTTTGGTACAACGGAACCGCCTTGCTGTACATTCCCGCGTTGATTGCACAAAATGACTGAACTGCATACACATGCACCATATTGTTTTTACCGATGTGTAAATTGGGTGCCAGGTCATCTATTGTGTTGTTTGCCGTATTGGCATCTTCGTTTACTGAAACACCTTTTGCAAAAAGGCCGTTGCGCTGGTACATATGTGTAGCCATATGTACCATATGTGCCACACCGGGCATGGCATCTTTTAATATTTCCGCACTGCGCAGGGCCAGTTGCGGCTCATGCGAGGCTTCAGTAAGATGAATATAATAGTGCAGTGCGGCAGGGTGCAAACGTTGCCGCTGCATAATACCTTCACAAAGGCCTACCAGCTCCTGCGTCCAGCTTTTTGGCGTGCCATCATTGTTCCAGAAATCCCATTTATGTTGCAGCATAACTGCATCTACATACAGGGCTTTGATATCATCATCGCTTCTAAACTGCTTTACCAGTGCGTGCAAAGCTGCCGCATAATTGCTGTCCAGCTGAGGCCTGTCTGAGTTGCTTGTATCGGCAGAGTATCTTAGTTGCATAGCCTTAATTAATTCTCTTTCTTTCTCACTTGCACCAGGCATATGTTTGTTCATATCTTTCAATACAGCTGGTACCTCATTACCCATCTTATAATAATTATTATTGTAGTAAGGCCCCATGGCAAGGGCCTGGCCCCAATAAGCCATGGCACAATTGTTATCAAAACGGGCGGCTTCTTTAAAAGAAGCCAATGCCTCCCTGAAATGATAGCTGTAATAAAAATTAAGTCCCTGGTTAAAATATATTTGGGTACTGTCATTGGTGGTGCTGATAGCATAACTGTAATGTCCCCATCCCGGCAACAGTGGAATAAATTTGCCATTATCCCCGGCCGTTACACCGGTTGCAGGAAAACCGCAGGAAATGATATCATGTTTTTCAGCGGCAGCGGCAACGGGTTTGTAAAAAGCTTTGCCTGCTACAAGTGCCAGCACGCAAAGTATAAGTACAGACGTGAATAATATGTTTTTCATACTGAGTCAATTTGTATTGAAGATAAAAATATTTTTTCTGGAAACGCAGCGTAAACAGCAGCTTTACACAAAGCCCTTCCGCATGTGGTGTAAAGCAGCTGGCAATTTGTATCCGTTTACAACTTTGCCGGATTATAGAACGCAAGGGATCGTTTTTCTGTATGCAATGTTGAAATTTTTCTCATCCGTTTTTTTCGTTGGTGTTTTTCGTTACTTTACGGCATGAGTACAGACAGGAGTAGCCGGTATAAAACCCCGGTGTATAAAAAAGATCAACCAGATGATAGTTATAAATTTAAGCCACTGCCCGGGCCTGTTGGGGTATACCCGTTTCACCTCGATATAAAAAGTATTATCCCGGATATCCATAGCGAAAAAATTATATTTCACATGGTGGGGGATACGGGCAGCTTACGCAACCCGGAGTTTACCCGTCTGGTGGCCAATGCGATGGCGCTCCAATGTGCGGAATCTGAAAATCAACCGCCGCAATTTCTTTATCACCTGGGAGATGTGGTATATAATCACGGGGAGGTAACAGAATATGACCGGCAGTTTTTTATTCCCTACCAACAATACCCGGGGCCAATTTTTGCTATACCCGGCAACCACGACAGTGATGTAAATCCGGCCGCTGTACAGCCTTATAAAAGCCTGGAGCCTTTTGTAAAAGTGTTTTGTTCACCTGTGCAACAGCCTGTTGATTTTAGTTTGATAAAAGACCGGCCAAGTATGACGCAACCCAATATTTACTGGACGATGGAAACACCACTGGCAACTATCATCGGGTTATATACTAATGTGCCTAAATATGGAATTGTTACCAAAGAACAACGTACCTGGTTTGCTGAAGAGTTGGTTACTGCCGGTAAGCAACAACCAGACAAAATGCTGATCGTTTGTATGCATCACTCACCTTATTCAGCGGATATTAACCATAGTTCAAGTATTGCCATGATTGAATTTTTGGAAGAAACATTTTTTCAAACAGGCGTTAGACCAGATGCTGTTTTTAGCGGACATGTGCACAGTTACCAGCGGTTTCTGAAAACCTATCCTGATGGGTTTACTACTACCTATATAGTGGCCGGTGCCGGGGGATATGATGAATTGCATCCTGTGGCTACATTAGATAATCCACAGTTTTCGGGTGATCATCCTTTGTTTAAAAATGTTGTACTTGTTAACTATTGTGATAATAAACATGGATTTTTAAAACTGGTGATTGAAAGGAAAGAGCATGGCCCGCAGTTAACAGGGGAATATTTTTCCATCGCACACGAGTATACAACAGCCAAAGCGGTAGATGCGCAGGTGGTTGAAAGATTTAGCGTAACACCGGGTAAAAAACTTACGCATAAGTAGACAGGGGATTAGGCAATAGCCTGGCATGTTTGATAAAAGTTAGCTTTATTCCAGATGTTTTAAAAACGATAAAATTTCGCCCTTTTTTCTAAAGGAGATGGCTACGGTGCTGCCGTCTTCCATTTCCATATAACTGTTTTTACCCTTGTAGTATTTTTTTAAAAACTGGGTATTTATCACCCATGAATTGTGCACCCTTATAAAATTAGATTCGGGTAAAAGTTGTTCCAGTTCTTTCAGTGTTTTGCTGCAGGTTATTTTCTTTTTATTTTCCAGCGATACGATGGTATAACTTCCCTTTGCTTCGCAGCTTACTATTTCATCTTTATTGATAAAAATAACGCCATCGGTAACCGGTAGGCCAATCTTATTATGACTAAAATTTGATTTAAGGTCTTTTAGCACTTTAAGAATGTCGGCGTTAACGGATAAGGAATTTATTTTTACAATAGCCTTTGCAGTGGCCTCTTGCAACTCGGCAATACTGATGGGTTTTAATAAATAATCTACCGCGTTGTGGCGAAATGCTTTTACCGCATATTCATTATAAGCAGTAATAAATATCACCTGGAAACTAATATCGGGTAACTGATCCAGCAGCTCAAACGCATTGCCTTTGTTTAGTTCAATATCAAGGTATACCAGGTCGGGTTTAAGCCTGTTTATCAGTTTGATTGCATCGGGTATATTCTTTGCATTGCCAATCAATGTCACATCATCAGCACAATGCTGTTGTATCATCGTTTCCAGTAGTTCGATGTTTCTTGGTTCATCTTCAATGTGTACCGCCTTTATCATGTTTTATATTTATATGGCAATTGTATAATAACTTGTGTACCTGCGGAAAGGCCATTATCCAGGTGCAAATCTTTAATTTCAAATTCCATTTCCAACTGGTTGATTTCGGTAATCACAGACAGTCTTTTTTTGATGATATCCATTCCGTAACTTTTATGTTCAGCATACAGATTATTTTTAAAATCGTTGATGTTGTCTCTGCCCACACCATTGTCCGTAACAGTACATTTTACAAATTCGTGGTTCAATTCAAAATGAACAGTTAGCATCCCTTTCCTGTTTTCCAGGGGTTTAATTCCATGCCTGATGCTGTTTTCTATTAATGGTTGCAGCATCATGTTCGGTATTTGCATTTTATCCGGCTCATCAATGTTTGCAACTGTCAGTTTATAAGTAAACTGGCCTGGCATTCTTAGTTGCTCCAGCATCAAATATTCAGTAAGGTATTCTATTTCACCGTTAATTGTAATAAAAGGAACAAGCGACAGATCCATGGTTTTCCGGATGAGGCGGGCGAATTTTACAAGGTATTCACTTGCTTCCATTTTGTTTCCCTTAAGTATTAACTGCTGTATAGAAGTAAGACAGTTGAAAATAAAATGCGGATTCATTTGTGAGCGAAAGGCAGCCTGTTCCAGTTCATGTATCCTTCCATATAAAGTAGTTTTTCTTTTTTCTTCTCTTCTTATTTTTTCGATTCTTTTTCTAAAGTAGATATAGACTAACAAAGGCAGTAAAATGGCTAAAATCAACCTGAGCCAGTTATTCTGCCACCATGGTTTTTCAATCGTAATTTTTAGTGTTATAATTTCAGAGCTTCTTTTCTGGTGCAAGGCAACCGCTTTAATCTGAAAGTTGTAAGTGCCCGGTTTAAGATTGTCTATCAGCAATTCATTATTAGTTGTGGCAGACCAGGTACTATCAGAGTTATCGAGCCGGTATAGATAGCTGATTTCATCTGCCACATTAAAACTTACGGCGCTGTATTGTATCAGCAACCTGTTTTTTGAATATGGCAGGCTGATGGCATTTACAGCGCTTGTATCGGTACTACTGGTGCTTACAGAAGTAATATAAAAAGGAATTACGGGCAGAACTTTATCCAAAAATTTGTCGGGTTCGTTAATAAAATATAGTCCGCTGCTTGTAGCAGCAACTATATTGTCTTGATATTTTATCAGCTGATTGATCGTAAGATTGAAAAAGCCATCGTTTTTTCCTATTTGGGTAATGGTATATTTTACAGGATTATAGCCAGTAATCACTATAACTGAAATTCCTTTTGCTGTTGCCACCCATAATTTATTTGCGATGGGTAATATGTATTTTATCTTATCACTCAATAGTCCGGTTGCTTCAGTAAAAGTAGCTATAATGGTAGTGTCTTTCAGCAAGGCGATTCCCTCCTGCCTTATGCCGATTGCCATCAGGCCGTTATCAAGTTGGCGTATACAACTGATACCTTTGTTTAACAATGCAGACGATGGTTTATATTTAACAAGGGTGTCCCAGGTGCCGTTGGACTTATATAACCCGTCATTGTTACCGGCCCAGATATTTGAATTGGAATCAAGATATGCTTTTGAAGGTTTATCTAAAATTTTTTTCGACCGAATGTAATTAACGTCTAAAAAAGGCTTTCTGTTGAAGGCACCAAAATCTGTTTTGTATTGTCTTAACGAATTTGCATCGCTGAATATAATGGTATCATTTTTTATTATCCCTTCAGCAGGAGAGGCAATCAAATAAATGAGGTTTAAATTAGGGTCTGTTGGTTTTACGATTTGATTGCCCCTAACGAGCCCTCCGAAGTAATAAAGTATTTTGTTTTTATCAATCAGTATATCAGTATTCGTATAGTATTTTAAATTTAGTAACAAATCACTTTTCATACCATCGAATTTGTATAAGCCGGATAAACTGCTGTACACAAAAATGCTGTCATTAATATTTAACATGCGGGAGATATCTGAATTTGTTTCATCGGTATTTTTAATGCGAAATATACCCGGATTTTTTACATAAAAAATGCCATTCTCAAGCGTTGAAAACCACATTCCGCCTTCATAATCTGTATTGATACAGGAAACACTTTTGTCAGATAATATTGGGGGGGCTGTTTCTTTCAATGAAACTGGGTTTACCGGTATAGCGCCACCCTTTCGTATACCAATCCATAGACGCCCGGACGCCAGGCACAGCGAAAGAATATCATACGGCATTTTTGCTATCAGGTAAGTACCATCAGGCCTTAATTTTCCCACCATTGAACCAGCAAAGAAAAAGATTTCCCGTGCATTATTTGAAATTGCCCCGTAATGCGGTGACGGATTGAATTTTATGGGAATTGACCAGGTAGTAATACGGTTGTTTTTTTTAACATGCAGAATCACTGTGTCAGACCCTGATCCTCCGGACACAGTTTTTTGAATGGTGCAATTTTTGCCGGTAACCTGGTCAATAAGAAATTCGGTTGATACTTTATCCCAGATATTATGATTGAATGCATGAATAATTCCGTCTGATGTTATAACATAGTTAGAATCAATGCTCGAATTCAGTGTTATATTTTCTGCATTATCCACATAAGCTTCAATAATGCCAATATTTTTAATCCGGCTCCTGATTTCAGCGTTGAACTTGTAGGGATGTATTTTTTCATTTTCAAAATAAGCCAATTGAGCAGTGTGTGAAAAGAACCAAATCCTGCCTTTACTGTCTTCCTTAATTTTAAAAACAACATTATCAGGCAAGTCAAACTGTTCCATTTTTTTACCATTAAACCTTACTACGCCGAGATCGGTGGCTATCCATATATAATGCCTGGAATCTTCAAAAATATAGTAGGCTTCATTGCTTGGTAATCCTTCTTCCTGGGTAAAGTTTTTAAAGATATATTCCTTTTCTTGTGCAGACAGGTTAAGTGGAGCAATGTTAAATGCAAAGCAGCAAATAAGGATTAAATAGCACTTCATTCATTTAAAGATAACATGCAAAATTATTTCTGCTGCAGAATTTTTTATCAGCACGAAACCTGCCGGACTAATTATTGCGGTTATGTACAAAACCTGTACGGATATTGTTAATAAATGACAAATAAAAACTAAGAATATTTCAGTTTAATCTGAGTGCTATATTTGATTTACCAACCTGATTTGTACTACTAACAATATTTCCGGGGATGTACACATGTAATACTAAACGATTACAGGTTACTCCCTGGACCCTATGTTGCTGATAATTTTCATCCAACTTACACTCACACAATCAATTTTTCATTTTTGCCCCCGGGCAGGAAATGAAAAATTGTATTGATTGATTGGCCCTTCCTGCCTTGAACGCAATTTCTACCGGCTAAAGTAAATTCATCCTGATGGGGCGTTCATCTAAAAAACGATCACCTGCCTTTTTTTATAACCGGTAGCATTTGACATGTATCTGGTAAAAAAAATAATTGGTCCAAATTTATATTATGCTGAAGTACTCCATTGCAGGTAGTGTATAAGATTTTTAAGAGTGGTAATTTGATGTAACCCTTACGGGTATTGAGTTGCAGTAAAAAATAAATTCAGGATATTTATTAAGAACTATTGCATTTGGCATTTGAATACTATATCTTGACACTCGTAGATCGCACATCTTACAGCTTCCCTTGGTAATCATTCTGTACGTTTTTAATTAATCAAAAATTGGTCATTCTAAACTATTTTAATTATGCAATCAGAATTTTTATTTTCAAAAAAGTCAATACTGCAGCACGGGCTAAAATCATGTTTGTCCACCATTGTTCTCATGATCTTTATAAGTACACCTGCATCCGCACAGCGAAAATCCTTATGGTCGGATGTTGCCGAAACAAAAATAAGGGCTGCACAGGGTGCCCGCATGATTGTACCCCGTGTTTACAGAACAGTCGCACTGAATCAGTCAATGCTGAAAAGTCTGTTAAAATCACTTCCGATGGAAAGCAGCGTTGCAGTTCGTAAATCAGGCAAAACGATCACCCTGCCAATGCCCGACGGATCGTATCAAAATTTTAGGGTAGTGGAATCGCCTGTTATGGAACCTGCGCTGATGAAAAAATACCCGGAAATAAAAACCTACTCGGGCCAGGGCATTGAAGATCCTGCGGCGACGGTTCGTTTTGACTGGACACCCAAAGGTTTTCATGCCATGATTCTATCACCAAAAGGTACCGTCTTTATCGATCCTTACAGCAAAGGAGACGTGGCTAACTACATCAGTTATTATAAAAAAGATTTTGTGCCGGCCGGCCGTAAAAATTTTTCAGAAGAGGCATCGGGAGAGGATATACTTAAGATGAAATCAGCCCCGCAAAAAACAGTACCAGATTATGCAGGCAAAGAACTGGTTTCATCAGGCACGCAGTTACATACCTACAGACTTGCATTGGCCGCAGATCATAATTATACTACATTTCAAGGGGGCACCAAAGCGCTTGCACTGGCGGCAATGGTGACTACCATGAACCGCGTGAATGGTGTGTATGAAAAAGAAGTATCGGTACATATGAATATCATAGCAGGCGATGATGCATTGATTTATCTTACCGCAGCGGGCGACCCATACACGGCATCAGGTGCATGTGATCTTCGTCCGCAGAACCAAACCAATATTGACGCCGTTACCGGAAGCGCCAACTACGATATTGGCCATTTGTTTGCCATGAGCGCCGGTGGTTGTGCGGTAAATAATTCTGTTTGTAATAATTCCCTTAAAGCATATGGTGTTACAGGTAACAGCAGCCCGGTGGGAGATCCTTTTGATATTGATTATGTAGCACATGAAATGGGGCACCAGTTTAACTGCCCTCATACCTGGAATGGTACCCAGGGTTCCTGTTCGGCGGGGCAATATGCGGCGGGCTCAGCCTATGAACCCGGCAGTGGAACCACCATAATGAGTTATGCCGGTATATGCGGCAGCGATGACTTGCAGCCACACAGCGACGCTTTTTTTGCTTCTAAAAGTTTTGATGATATCGTGGCATACACTTCTACAGGCACGGCGAGTACCTGCGGTGTTGCAACGCCTACAGGTAACAATGCACCTGCTGTAAATGCCGGCCCCGGTGGATTTACCATTCCAAAAAGTACGCCTTTTACTTTAACCGGTTCAGGGTCTGATCCCGACGGTGACCCACTGACTTTTGAATACGAAGAGTTTGATTTGGGACCGGCAGGAGCTCCCAACTCTCCCAGTGGAAATGCGCCCATATTCCGATTTTTTCCGCCGGGTAATTTGCCTACCCGAACGTTTCCTAAATTGTCAGATATACTCAATAACACACAAACCCTGGGGGAGATATTGCCCGGCTATGCCCGTACTTTGAATTTCAGGCTTACTGCCCGTGATAACAGGGCCGGTGGTGGTGGAGTGGCATATGCTTCGGTTTCTTTAAATGTAGACGGTGCCTCAGGCCCATTTGTGGTAACATCGCCGAACACGGCCGTTGCCTGGTGCCCGGGGGTACATACGGTTACATGGGATGTTGCCAATACCAATGTGGCACCTGTAAATGTTGCCAATGTAAAAATACTGATGTCTTCAGATGGCGGAAATACTTTTCCAACTGTGCTGGTTGCAAGTACTCCCAATAATGGCTCGGCCTCCGTTACAATACCATGCACAATCAGCAACCAGGCCCGCATAAAAGTAGAAGCCATTGGCAATGTTTTCTTCGATATTTCAAACGTCAATTTTACCACGGGAGATAATATACCGCCCACTTTTACTGCTCCGCCCAATGTAACAATATTTAAAGATGCCAACTGTAATTACACTGTGCCGGTTGCAACAACAGGTGATGTAACCAATGAAGCAGATAACTGCGATGCTACGCTCAATGCTACTTTCACTGATGCAATCGCTAACGGTACTTGCGAAGGCGAATTAATCATCACCAGGAAATGGACACTTACAGATGACTGTGGCAATACTACTGTACATAACCAAACCATTACGGTAACCGACAAAACTCCGCCCACTTTTACAGCACCACCAGCTATTACTGTTTATAAAGATGCCAATTGCAATCAGAATGTTACTGTAAGTGTTACAGGAGACGTTACGGATGAAGCAGATAATTGTGACCATACGCTGAATGCCGTATTTACAGATGGAGCACCTGTACCAGGCAGCTGTGTTGGTAACGAAACCATTACCAGGAAATGGACACTGACAGACGATTGCGGTAATTCAACAAGTCACAACCAGCTTATTACTGTTAAGGATACAACTGCACCGGTAATTGCTAACATTACTGCTACGCCTTCCTCGTTATGGCCTCCCGATCATAAAATGAATAAAGTGCTCATTGGGTACACAGCTGTCGACAACTGTTCGCCGCCTGCAAAAGTAACGACTGCATTAAAGGTTGCAAGCAATGAGCCGGTGAATGGCACAGGTGATGGCGATACTGCCCCCGATTGGATTGTGCAGGATAACCACCAGGTATCTATCCGGGCTGAAAGAGCCGGGACAGGTAATGGCCGGATTTATACCATCTTCATTACAGCAACCGACGACTGCGGAAATAAAAGCATGGACTCGACACATGTGATTGTCAATCATGATAACAGCCTTGCGGTGGTAAGAATTTTGACGGCGCAGGAAAATGTTGCGGGTCTTGAAGGCAAGGTATTTCCAAATCCCGGCACGGGCATTTTTAATGTGGTGGTAAAGAGTAACAATTCAACAGAAAAAGTTGTAATGAAAGTAACCGACGTGTATGGCAGACTACTGGAAATAAAAACCGTGAATGCCAATTCAACAACCAGGATTGGATCGGGTTATGCACCGGGCGGTTATTTTGTACAGTTAATACAAGGCAAACAACATCAGCAAATGAAATTGATTAAGACCATGAAAAGGTAGGCAGCAAATCTCTATGATTTGAATCATCGATTTTTTAACCCCGGCTGGCATGCATTGCTTCCGGGGTTATTTTTTTTAAACGATGAAATTGTGAAAAGTAGTTTGTATAAAATGATCGATCATCAGGTAATTGACTTTCACGTTAATTGTTATAATTTAAAATGCTTCATTCAAGCCCAGGAAAAACCCTTTTGAACCGTATTTGCCAAACGCATAATCCAAACAGAGATTGGTACGGGTGTGTTTATTGAACAGTACCCGTAAACCAGCGCCACCGCCGGGTTGCCATCGCTCAAATAATTTTGTGCCGAATGCATCGTTGGAGGTTTGCATATTGAAAAAACCAACGCCGCTTAAAAACTTGTTATTGGTTATAGGGAACCGATATTCCATTTCAGAATAGTTATATTGCGTACCTTTAAAATAGGCAACAGTATAACCGCGGCCGCTTCTGAATCCGGCATCTTTTCCCGTACCAGCTATCTCAAGATAAGGTAGTACGCCGCTAACTAAATAGGACCCCCAGTTCCAGAATGCCAACACATGCTCCGTGTGATTGGATGAAAGGGAGAAGTATTTTCTAAAGTCCGTTAAAAATTGCAATGCATTTTTTGAACTGCCCAGCCAGGTTTGATTTAAGCGAAAACCAGCATCGGCATACATGCCTTTATAGGCACGGTTCTGGTTGTCCCGGGTGGTATATTGTACATTTAATAAAAGGCCGTTGGAACTGTAATGATCGCGGTTAAAGCCATGTTGGTCACTGTAAATATTGTAGGGTGTTAAGGCTGTAGCATTATGTAACCTGTCTTCAATATTTTTTCTTATTTCGAATGACACACCTGCACCTACAAAAAGATTTTTTTGTATTTCTTTATACACTTTTTCCCTGAAGTTAAAATACAGCGAATGCAGCACATACCCCTTTCGGGTAGGGTTACTCAGCACTAAATCAGCCTCGGTTTTACCGGAGCCCTCGCCGATGCCCAATCCAAAATCAGGTGTTACACTTTTAGCTGTCACCAGGCTGCCCTGCAGGTTCCATTTGTTACCAGGCGTATAGATATTGTGGTTAATGTAAAAATAGATGATGCCTTTGGTTGTAATGGAAATAGATGTAGCGGCCACCGACATAAAAGTGGCAGGATCAGGTCCCAGTTTTATGCCGGCCACTGCCTTAATGCCTATCTGAAAACCAATAGTTGGGTTGGCTGCAATATTGGGTATCACCGTTATGCCGGATGGTTTCTTATTATTTACCTTTAGCTTCCCCTTTGGGTAAAAAATGTCCCGACCCAGGTCAGCTACATCATATTCACTCACTGGTTTCGTAACTGTAAGTTCAGGTTTTAATTCCGGATGGTGTAACGAATCGACCTTCACTGTATCAACAGGCATCAATTGGCTGTAACTATAGTTGCTGCTGCATAGCAGCATTAATAACACTGCTATTGGCATCACAGCTAAACGTACAGAATTACGGTTTGGGGATATTAATATCTGCTTATCTATTATTTTATTTTTGTTCATCGCAGTAGCAAAAAACAAATTTTAAACCAAAACGACCGGGCCTGGCGGAGGCTAAACTCTCTGTCCTGACTTCCGTAAATTTCAAACTAATTATTTATGCCGGTAAATCCTTGTGGCAAGCACAGTTTTCATGGTTGTTTAATTCAGTAAATAGTTATCAAAAACGATGATCTTTACAACCAATTTTTTATTATGAATTTACCTTTACATCAATTTTTTCGGATACTGTTTCTATTGCAATGCTGTTTTATTTTAACTGCCCAAAAAGCAACCGCCCAGGATCCTGCTTTACAAAAACAACTGGAGGAAAGTCAATACCTGAAGACGGTTATGAAAAATGATCCTGCCAATGCGGGGCTGACCAGGTGGTTAAAAAAGCCGGTGGAACAATCCAGGATATTACCATTGGCTGATGACTTTTATGCGTTAAAGATTAATGGACCTGGTACAATCCATATCAATCATGATATTACAAAATCAGCAAGCGGCAGCATCGTGCTGGAAACACCTGCTTCTCTTGCCATAAAAAATCCATCCAACAGAAGTTATGCTTCCGCAGAAATGATCAGGCCTTTAAATGGAGAAAATTTAACCGGCTTCAACCGCTTTTCTGTTTGGGTATATGCCGATGCGCCGGGTTTCTATTCTGTTTTTGTGGGCTGCACTTTATACAATGGTGGTAAACATATCATGCCCACGCCCGGCCGTTTTGAAGGTCAGCATTTTGAAACAATCTATCCCGGCAAATGGCATCGCATTGTTTGGGAAATGCCCGATTTATACCGTGATTCAGTGACCGGTTTTTCGGTGAACATAATGCTGACAGGTTCGCCCAAAGGCGCGGCTGATAAACTGAAGTTATATGTGGATGATATGCGCATAGAAAAAGTGGAGCCTGAAAACAGCCGGGGTTTTACTTTGAGAAAAGATGCCATTGCGTATAGCCATAGTGGTTATACAATCAATGCAGCCAAACAGGCCCTGGTGCAAAATAATACCGGCACTGGTTTTCAGCTGCTCAATGAAAAAAATAAAGTGGTGTTTAAAGGAGAAGGGAAAAAAATGGACAGTGGTTTTGTTCAATTCAATTTCAGCTCGTTTAATACGCCCGGATATTACACACTGAAGGCAGGCAACCGCCAAACCAAACCCTTTGCAATCGGCAACGATGCATGGCTGGCTACGGCATGGCATACACTCAATTTTTTCTATGCAGAACGATGTGGGTACGATCAGCCCGGTATTCACCAGGCCTGTCACCAGGATGTTTTTTGTGTTCATCCGGATGGAAGAAAAATAGCCGTGAATGGTGGCTGGCATGATGCGGCAGATTTAACGCAGGGCGTGGGTAACACCGCCCGTGGCGGCATGGCGATGCTGGAGTTGGCGAGGTCGGTAAAAAACAAAAACAAGCAATTGTATGAGCGCTTGGTTGAAGAAGCACGCTGGGGCTTGAACTGGACGATGAGCACGCGTTTTGGCGATGGCTACCGCGAAGGAGGATTGATCATTGGCATCTGGACAGATAACATCACCGGCACCAAAGATGATATTGAAGGCAAGGCCACCAACAACCCGCTTGATAATTTTATCGCCGCTTCTTACTGTGCCATGGCCGTTCCGTTTTACAAAGAGACCGACACGGTATTTGCACGCTGGTGCCGCAATAGTGCCATTGAAGATTTTACTTTTGCCAATGATATGCTGGGCATGTTTGCAACCAGTAAAAATGAAACAGAATTATATGCGCAGGCAACGGTATCTGCCATGCATTTGTACCGCCTCACAAAGGATCAACGTTACATGGATTGGGCAGTTCAGTATGCGCATGTTGTGATGGAATGTCAGCAAAAAGAAAGGCGTACTGATTGGTCAGTACCACTGCATGGATTTTTTTATGAATCAAGACAAAAGAAACGCATCCTTGAATTTTTTCACCGCAGCAATGAAGAGCTGATGGTGCAGGGATTAACTATGTTGCTGACCGATGCGCCACAGCATGCGGATGCCATTGCATGGAAAGCTTCCTGCCAGGCCTATGCAGACTACCTGCATGCTATTGCAAAGCTGGCATCACCTTACGGCATTTTACCTGCCGCCGTGTATGAATTAAACAACGCCGATTTCACAGGTATTTATCATGAAGGCGACCAGGTGGGTATGCCTTCGATGGAAGAGTACAATGCACAGGTAAAAAATGGGATTCCATTCGGTGGTAATTTTTACCTGCGCCGTTTCCCGGTAGCGTACCAGTTTCGTGGCTTTCATGCGGTGCTGATGGGAAAAGCCAAAGCAGCTTTTCTTTTGTCCGGTGTATTAGGCGATCCCGAATTAAAAAAGATAGCCACCCGCCAACTGGAATATATTGTTGGTTATAATCCATTTGCCATGAGTACTATTTATGGTGATGGCTATGATTACCCGCCCTTATACGGAGCCTATGCCGGTGATGTAGCGGGAGCTGTTCCCGTAGGAATTGAAACCTTTGAAAATGAAGACCAGCCTTACATGTCCATGCAGGTGAATGCCACCTACAAAGAGATATGGACGCATACTACAGCCGGTGTGATGTGGCTGGTGGCGGCGCTTTTGAAGGATTAAAAACAATGCCCTACTTTGGTACCCATAATCAACTATCCAAAATATACCGCTATGCCACAATTTACTATCCGAGAAAATGGATTTGATGCCATCAAGAAAAAAGTGCTTCTAAGAACATTCGTTTTAATGACTGCTTCTATGGCAGTTGGACTAATAATCAGCAAGCTGAATACCTCTCATGAAAAAAACGAGGTGAATATTTTCCCTTATTTTATTCCGGTGATTGCGGTAATTATAGGGTACCAAATGTATACTGGCATCAAAAAAATGAAGATCAACTTTGAAAGCTTTCAACTTACCATCACGGATAACGTTATCACAAGAGAACAGAACAACCTGAATTCACTATCAATAAGCGCTATTGAAATAAAGGAGATCGTAAAAAATAATGATGGAACTATTGTTGTTAAAGGGCTTACTGCAACAGACAAAATCTTCATACCCGCGCAAATTGAAGACCCAACAGAACTGGAAATATTGCTGAATTTATTGCATCCTGTTACGGTCAAAACAAAAGACAGCTTTCTTCGGAAATACGGTTTTTTATTATCGTTTGTAATGCTCGCGTTAATGTTGGGTGTTTACGCCGGTACGAACAAAATACTTATTGTTGTTTGTGGCGTAGTGCTCACAGGTTTCCTTGGCTGGAGTATTTACAACGTACAGCAAAATAAAAATCTCGATGCCAAAACCAAGCGCAGTACCTGGTGGATGGTTGTTGTTCTACTGTCAGTTATTGGGGTAATGATTTTTAAATTATCAGCATAAAAATTGTTAGGAAGGTTAGTTAGTAATGGAGTAAGTTAAATTTATTCATTCATCATCATCAAATGAATTATGGAAAACAATCAAAAAGTCCTTTTTGTCCAAAATATAGGCAATGATGAATATGAAATAGAAAGCCTTTGGTGTATAAAAGATGGAGATAACTACATTGTTGACAACATTCCATTTATAGCAAAACGGGTATCATTAGGGGATACAATAAAAGCAGAATTTGATACAGCCGAGAATGCTTATTATTTTGATGATTTTGTTGCAGTGTCTGGAAATACAACACTAAGAATATATTTTAAGAACGAACAAATTATAGAAGATGTCAGACATCAATTAAATAATTTCGGGTGTTCGGCAGAGATTTTTTTGGCACGAAAAATATTATCGGTAAATGTGCCAGGTACCGTAGACTATGCCCCTGTTAAACAATATTTGGACGAAGGGGAGCAAAAAGAAAAATGGCAATATGAAGAATCGTGTTTAGCTCATGAATAATAAGCCATTCGTTTCAAAATATCAGGCGTGTAGAATAAGCAACGACTTTGTGCCCTTACTGGTGCGCCCATCAAATCAAATAATCTCGGTGTTCCATGAACGTCGTTGTTGTGTCTCCTAACTAATAACCTAAGCTGCGCAGGATGAAATGTTCAACCATGCACAGGCATTCCAATATTGCCTACTGAAGATGCTAATGTAAAAGATTGCGAACACTTGTGTGCAGGGTCTTTTACCAGCATGAGTAATTATTTAGTTCGGAGGGGCTTTGTTTAACAGCTGCTCCTTACTTTACTTTTTTTGTCTTGACACAAAAAAAGTAACAAAAAAAAGTCAAGCCAGCAACGAATACAGCCCGTTGCTGGCATGCAGCTTTGTGAAGCTTTTGTGCATGGTGGTTTCAGCTTTGGTAATTCTATTGTTAGACTTGTTACGCCTTAAGTACCAATTGCTGTCGGGTGAAACGTAGAGGCTTACATATTATTCACTCGAGTTGAAAACAGTAACCGGATAAGACGCCTCTTTTGCTACGGTTCCGGCTTGCCGGAATTCAAAAAAATGCGTAGCATTCCCGATAGCTATCGGGATTTTTGAAAGAAGCAAAAGCAGCGGCGTTCCAGTTACGCAGTCCGCCGGCTGTGGAGGCGACAGCAACGAATTGGATAAATAACAAATAAGGAAAGGTGCCCAACAGTCAAAGTAGCGAATAAAAGAATCTGCAAATAAATGGAGACAGATCAAATCCGAAAGCCAAAGCTGAATTGAAATAACATAGTACAAGAGTGCGACGCCAATGCAGCACCACAAAGCTTTTTGGCCAGGACAATTATTTTTCCTGATCCATTCTGCCCCAGCAATTGGTTTGTTTTGCCTGCATTTTTTGTTCAAGTGTGGGAATCTCATCCCGCATGGCCCCCTGTAAAGATTGTTGATTAAATGCGTTGTTGCTGCCTGGGCGGGTGGAGTTTTGCGAACCGGTTGCTGAACTGCTTTTGATTCTTCCTGCTATATCTGCCAAGTGCCACTTCGTTTCTTCGTCTTTGCAGGTTGCTAAGGCACTGTCAATCTTTTTTACCAATTGTGCTTTATGCGCTTTTAAAACAGATAGTAAATCGATCATGCCCAAATCAGCAGCATAACTATTGCCCTGGGCTGATTCTATGCCATCCTGCAGGCTTAATAACTGCGCCACATAAGCTTTTTGCAAATTCCTGCGGTATAGATCAACTGGTTTATTGGCGGTTAATTCTGACCAAATACCAGTTTCAAGATCGGTAAAAAACTGGTTGGGCGTGTAGGCTTTGGATGGTTGTAACGCTTGCAAATAAATCATGCGGTTGATGATACGGGGCGACATGATTTCATTCAACACATCTTTCTGAATGTTCAGCACATCCATATAACCTGCACCACCGGTAGCGGCATACAATTGTTTATTGAATAACCAACCGGGTGTTTTAAACAATTCTTCCTGCAGAAAATTAACAGCCGCTTTTTGTTTGCTGCGGTCTGCGTAGTCTACCACATTGCCTTTTTGCTCCACGGTTTTTGGGGTTAAATAACGGCCACCAATACTTTGGCTCACATGCGATAAATAGCGTTTATACTGGTACATCAGCTGATCTTCCATTTTGCTGGCGGCATCATAATTTTCGTCTGGCAACTTTGCCCAATTTAATAATTCGGGTAGTATTTGTTTTAAATTTTTAATGCCGTATTTACCTGCTTTCACTGCGTCATCACCCAAATCTTCTGCCTGGCAACTGGAGCCGCTATAAGCGTATAATAAGGCCGAGTCTTCCAGCTTTTTTATTACCCATTGATTTAAATATTCTTTTTCTGCGGCTGCATTTTTCATAGGTGGTAACCAGCGGTAGCCCCAGTCAATGGCCCATTCATCGTAAGCGCCGATGCGGGGAATCAGTTCCTGTTCCGTCATACAGTCTTCAGGTTGCGCTACATAATTAAAACGGGCGTAATCCATAATAGAAGGACAAATGCCATTGGAATCCACCCAGTTTTTGCTACGCAGACTATCAACCGGCACGGTAGCGGAAGAAGCAAAATTATGTGCCAGTCCAAGCGTATGGCCTACTTCGTGACTGCACACAAACGTGATTAGTTTACCCATCAGGCTATCGCTCAAAATCATTTTACGGGCGGCCGTATCACTTGGTGAAGCCTGTATAAAATACCAGTCGTGCAGAATTTCGGTTATGTTATGATACCAGTTGATATGCGTTTCCAGAATCTCGCCCGTGCGGGGATCATTTACGTTTGGTCCGCTGGCGTTTTGTACCCAGGAAGCTTTGTAAACAATAGCGCTGTGTCTTGAATCTTCGAGACTCCACTCAGGATCATTCAGCGGTGCTTCCAGTGCATAAATGGCATTTTTAAAACCCGCTTTTTCAAAGGCTTTTTGCCAGGCATTTACACCCTGTATTAAATAGGGCACCCATTTTTTTGGTGTGGCTGGGTCAATGTAATAAACGATGGGCTTTTTGGGTTCAACGAGTTCTCCTCTATAATATTTTTCCAGGTCTTCTTCTTTCGGTTCCAGCCTCCAGCGGGTTACCAGCCAGGTGCCATTGAAACCCTGCGGATGAGGGATATCAAAATCAACATAACCCCTTCCAAAATAACCAACTCTTTCATCCACCGGCCTTGCCTTCATGGGTATTTTTGGCAGCAGTACCATGGAGGTGTTGAGCTCGTAGGTTAAATAGGGCATCGACTGGGCCATACCTGAGTTGCCGTTTGAAAAAGTTTTTACGGTTTTTATTTCTATGTTCTGCGGAAAGGAAGAAACACCCTGCACATACGATTTATCGTTTTGCAGGCCGCCTAAACTATACAGCCTTTTTTGCTGACCGCTGAAGAAAAAAAGTTCGTTGTCGTTGTTGATATAATCTGTCATATCAACCAGTACACTGGAAGAGTCAGGCCCGTAACCTTTGATATCAAAGGCCGCCATAATAGGAGACAGGTTGGAATTGGATACGGCCCTGAACATACCATTATCACTGGAGTCCGCAGCACGGCTGCCGGAATAATCAATCTTTTTGATAAATATTTTATTGTTGGTGCCTTTATAAAACTGGATAACGTTTTCACCAATCTGGTCGGCTCCGTAACCTGCGTATTCATGATCGGGCCTTACCTGTGCGGCTGCCCTGGCAATGCGGTTCACAACCAGGATGTCTTTTTCAAAAAGCGAGTCGGGTATTTCAAAATAGAAGCGGTCGTCTTTTTTATAGATGTTACAAAGGCCTTTATTGGCAGTGCCCTGTTTGAGCAGGTTTTCAAAAAAAGATTTCTTTTTGGGTTGATAGTAGGGGTCCGTTTTTATTTCGAAAGAAGCCGTGGTTTGCGGCCTGCCGGTATTTTTTTGTAGCAATGAACAGGACGTAAAAAGAACGCAACAAATGACGCCTGCAATTATCTTATTACTGTACGACTTTCCCATGCCTGGTTATAGGTTTTAATCGTTCATCTGCAATTTCCACTTCTCCAATGATGCACGATATATTGTGTAGAATAAAGAACAGTTACTAATATAGATGCTAACGCAGAAAAGCGATGTTTTTATTGTGTTAATGTGGATAAAAAGACATTAATAACATATCATTGCAAGTCTGTTAACAAAGCCCGGTTATCTTTAATATGTTACGTTATATAAAAGCTGAAAAATAAGCCGTTGATTAGCACCTTTCATCATTACGTAATAATTCAAAACTGCAAAAAATAAAATATGAAAACATTGTTATTCCTCGCCCTGCTGTTTATTTCAAATACGTTGGTTGCACAAATAAAACTTCCTGAACACACCATTGAAATTGCTGCCGGACGCAGTGCCCATAGTACCGGTGATAATAAGGGAGTGAGCTTTGCTGTCGCATACGAAAAATACTTCCGTAAGAAACTTTCCTGGACAATTGCATTGGGAGGCACGATTCATGACGGAGCAGAGCCGCTTTATTATACTGATCCCACGGGGCACATAAACGACGGATCATTCAGGTATACGACTGCCGGTTTTCAAATAGAATGCCTGGCAGGCTATAGTTTTATTCGCACCAGCCAGCACGAATTTCAACTGAAGGCTGGCGGGTTGGTAAGGCTTCAATCGTCCTCCTATTTTGATCAGTTGGGGATACTTTATCCTGCCGGCACAGGGCTCCCTATGCCGGTACTATATATTGTAAATACCACACCACAAAGAACATATGCTGCCGGCGCATGCCTTCAGCTGCAATACAATTATACATTTAGAAGCCAGCTGCAACTGGGAACAATGGCGGGTTTTCAAATGGATACCAACGGAGATAATATTTCTCACTTATCGCTTGTGTTGGGCAGGCGTTTTTAATACCAGTCGATTACACTTTTTAAGTGGTGAAGCTCTTTTATTTTTTGTACAATGGCAGTTCGTTAATGCTTGTAAAAATATTCTCATCTTCCATCAATATGCCTTTGCTTTCCGCTTCCTGTTTAATTTTTTTATGTTCACTCTCCAGTTCAGCAATAGGGATTGATTTTACTCTTTTCTCCTGCGGCGGATTTAGCTTCTCCGCCTTTTCAAATTCAATTACACTGTCCAGTATATCTTTTGGTAAATCGGTTTCGCATTTGTAGGCCAGCTCTATAAATTGTTTTGCAAAAAAACTGTCCACCTGTATTCGTCTTTTCGAGAGATGGGCAAAACGACCCAGCACGCGGCAAATATTTTCCCTGTCTTCAGGACTTAATTGCTCTGCAAATTCGTATTCTTCAATCTTCTTTAATGCCAATACCACCGGCTCTAACGCATCGACCGAAATAACGTATACATTATGATCTCCATGCCGGTAAACGAATGTATTTAGAAAGTCGAGCGTATTGGCGGGCACGACAAAAAAGATATCCGATTTTACGAATTCCTGTTTCGCATATTTCTTTGCTTTTTCTGCCTGGTCTTTTAAGTAATTGGGAAAGTTGGAAAGATCATCACTGCCCGGGCTTTTGGCATCAAACACAATGTATTCATCACATATCAGTAAGGTATTATCAGGCTCGCCTTTGAACGGCACTTTTTCTATGTACTGCACCGTATGTTTCTGGCAGATAGATTTGATGCTGTTCTTTGCACTATCCTGGTGCCGGTTCCAGGTTTCTTTTAATTGCCTGATGTGTTCAATTGCTTTACTATTTCTTTCTTCAATTTCCCTGCTGCGTTCTGTTTGTATCTGGTCCTGAATTTTTGTCAGCGATGCCAGTGAACTGGAATGGTGTTGTTGCCGGAAGGCTTCATCACTGCTGAGTTGTATGTTCTGTTTTTTTACTTCACTTAATTCAAGCTGTACATTTTGTATATCTTTTTTTATTTCAGCCAGTTCAATCTCTATCTCATTCTTTCGTTGGGCGAGGGCTGAAATTGTTTGTGTGTTGGTTCCCGCATTTTCGGTCAGCCTTTTATTTTCGGCATGTAACTGACTGTTCTTTTCTGTTAACAGTGCATTGTCTGTATACAGCTGATTGATCTGTGCTTCCTGGCCTTTTATATTTTCTTTGGCGGCAGAAAGGTCGGCGGTAAAACCGGATATGGTACTATTTAAAGTTTGGGCTGTTGAATGCAGTCTTTCCACCTCTGCATTGTTTTTTATAAGCAACTCAATTTTAATTGCCAGGTCTTTGTTAAGCCCGTTGTTAACTGCTTCGAGGTTGTAAAGACCGGCTTTTAAATTATCATTATTTGAAACCAGTTTTTGCAGGTCGGCAGCTGCATCCATCAATTGATTATTGATTTTTCTCCAGCCAAAAAGCCGGTCCCAAAAGCCAATTGTTTTAATGCTTTCGAGCAGTCGTTTAAGATTATCAAGATTACCGTCCATCGTGCATATTTTTTTGCATTGCTGCGGATGTAAATGTAGGCTATCAACAGTTCCGAATTCAAAAATAGTACTGACAAATTCTGTAATTGTACCCGTGGGTGTAATGCTCCTCAATGAAATATCCGCAACTGATTATCCGGAGCCTCCGCGGAATAAATACTATCCGGCGGCAACGGGGAAATTGGATGTGGCGAGTAACATAGCGCAGCAGTAACACAAATACCTGCACGAAACTTAACAATATCCGCTGCTATTTGGGGGGTATTACGGGCATGCGTTTATTTTTTATCTTCCAGTCAAAAACTCCATTTAAACCGTAAAAAGCACTGGTGATTTTCGGCTTCAAAATGTTGTGCTTGCTGCACAAAAAAAGATTGCCACACCAGGTTTACATCCAGGTTGGCAGCCAGGTTATATTGCACCGCCGGAAATAAAATGAGCAGGTTGGTGCCGGGCGCAAACAGCAAACTGATATCGGCAGAAAGCAACGGTGTAAATGTTTTGTTGGTGGTAGCCAGGACATTCCATTTGGTTGGCATCAGGTTTTCCGGGGATAGCTTAAGATTAATAATTTGCCAGTTGGAGACGGGCTGATACAAACCCTGGCTGTTGTAAAGCACACCAATATTTGCATACCAGCCTTTCTTAAACATGTAATCGGCCTCCAGCGAAATGTTGAAGTGACCGGCAGAATCCCCGCCGGCAAAAAAATATTGAGCCTCACCTTTAAAACCGGCATCTTTAACAGGGCCAGCCCAGCCTGCCCCAATAGTAGGATGATTTTTATACCAGCCGGTAATCAGCTGCATATCATAATTCCATTTATTAAGCGCATATTTTATGGCGGCTACAGTGCCCTCTTTTTTACCGGTATCGGTGTATGCCAATGCTGTTTTAAGGCCGCTGCTGAAAGTATGTTCTATTGTTGCGCCATCAATGCCGGGGCGTTCTTCGTAATCAAAATCCAGGAAGTTATAAGTATTAAAAATATCATTCGGATTCCAGTTGGTGGTAATGCCCCAGTTAATCCGCTGCCGTCCTAACCGTATATTCCATTTTTCATTGCTCCAGTCTGCATACAGCCGTTCTACGTTTGTATGCAAAACCAGGGAAGGTTTTTCAATCCACAACTGCTGAAGATTTAGTTTTTCATTGTCGTTCCGCAGTTGTGCTGCAAATCCCGGCGTAACCTTTACCTGTTCTCCCCAAAAAAGGCGGCTACGTATTTCTGTTACAGCCGTTAATTTGCCGGATGGTTTCCACTTTACATTCAGGCGGTTGTGCAGCAGGTTACCGGAAATAAGTTGATCGAAATTTTGGTCAAAACTAAGGGTTTGCAAATTTTTGATATAACCATTGATGGTTAATTTTTTGGGCAGGGTAGCCGTGTCCTGGCCGGATGCCTGCAATACAGCAAAGCAGCAGAAAAATATGGTTAAGTGTTTGATCATGTTTTTACAGCAGCTGCTTCTTCATGTTGGGTAGATACCTCGGCGGTGTCCTGTACGATCCTTCCATCAACCAGGGTAATCACCCGCCTGGCCCTGTCGATCACCCGCTGGTCATGCGTAGAAAAAAGAAAAGTAATATTTTCTTCCATGTTTAATTTGGCCATAATATCCAGCAGGTTAAAAGCAGATTTTGTATCCAGGTTTGCGGTAGGTTCATCTGCTAAAACAAACTGCGGCCGGGAGGCCAGCGCCCTTGCCACAGCCACCCGCTGTTGCTGTCCGCCAGACAGCCTGGAAGGCCGTTCGTTGAGTTTATCCTGCAAACCTATCTGGGCAAACAATGTTTTTACTCTTTCTTCCCGCTGCTGTTTACTGGCTTTTTGCAATTGCATAATAAACTCCACATTCTCTTTTGCGGTTAATACCGGTATCAGGTTGAAAGACTGAAAGACGAAGCCTATATTTTGCAACCGGAAACTGATCAGCTCGTTTGCCGATAGTTTTGTAATATCAATACCATTGATGAAAATGTTTCCTTCATCAGGCCGGTCCAGCCCGCCAATCATATTCAACAGGGTTGTTTTACCTGAACCCGAAGGCCCTACAAGTGCGGTGAATTCTCCTTTTTGCAAATGCAGGTGAACGTTATTTACCGCGTACACCGGTATGGTGGTGGGATTATATACTTTACTGATATTATGTGCATCTATTACCGTGTTCATATCGGTTGCTTTTAATTTCTTAATGCGTCAACAGGTTTTAATTGCAATGCCTTGATGGCCGGAAACAAACAGGACAGGATGGCGGTGCAGAAAACAATCAGCAGGATACCGGTTAATTTATCCCAGGGAAATTCAGGGTAAATCATGGTGTTAAAACCGAAGCTGCTCATCATGTCGCGGCCCATGCCCGACAGGTCGAGCCCATGTTTGGTGTAGTAACCCGTAAGCAGCCAGCCCACCAGCAACCCTGCAGGTGTGCCGGCGAGTGTTAAAAAGAAAGTCTCCAGCAATACAAGGTTGAATATTTTTATTTTGCTGGTGCCCAGCGCCATCATCATGCCGATTTCCCTTGTGCGTTCCAGTATGGCCATCAGCATGGTGTTGATGATGCCAAACGCCAGCGCAAACATGATAATGACCATGATGATGTAAGAATACTGATCGGTGGTCTTCACCAGCAGATCCGTTTCGGGAGAAATTTCCTGCCACGATTCTACCTGGCAAACAGGAAATTTATTTTGTAATTGTTGATACATGTTTTTTACTTCGTTGTCGTTGTTCAGCAGCACCGCTATTTCATGAAAAGCATTGCCAATGGAGAGTAATGCATTCAGGTCGGTCATGGTGACGTATACATTTCTTTCATCCAGCGGGGCGTTATCGCTTTGATAAATTGCTGCAACTTTAAAAGCGGCGGATACAATATTGCCCGAAGTATCAGTAAAGGTCAGCACCAGTTTCGACCTGGTTTTGACTTTCATTTTGGTGGCCAGTTTTTTACCAATCATCACTTCATTTTGCTTCGCAGTATCAAATGGCTTGCCCTCAATTATTTTATTTTTCAGTTGCGAAGTGGCGTATTCAAGGTGTGGCACAATACCATTGATTTGTACGCCGGCGCTGCCGGTGGTGGTAGCGAGCATACCATTGGTAATGCTTCTTGGCGCAGCTGATTTAACGCCGGCCATTGCCGTAATGGATTTTAAAACAGCAACACCACCGGTTATAACAAAAGCCGGCTCAAAGTCTTTTTTAAAATGCCTGTCATGCAATTGCAGGTGCCCCACTTCCGCGTCAATCACCGCACGTACACGGCTTTTCATCATGCCTTTGTACAAGGCCAGCACTGCGATGCCTGCAAATAATCCGATGGCTATTGAAAGAATGATTACAAGGCTCCGCATTTTATTGCGCCAGATATTGCGCCAGGCCATTATAAAAATCATGTTGTTATTTTTTATTTTTTTAACCTGCATTTATAATGCTGATGATCATCGTTGTGTCAAACGATAGCTATCGGCTCACTTGTACTTTTTGCGCTTTGTGCCCGCGGGGGGAAAAGCTCAATAAAAAACCTGCTGTACAAGAGTGCGACGCCACAAGTGTTTAATAGCAATACAACAGCCGGTTACATCATTTTTTTATTTTTTCATTGCAGCAACTGGGTTGAGCCGGATTACTTTATACACCGGGTAAAGCGAAATAAGCAATCCCATAGCAACCACCGCCAATCCCTGGTTGATGAAAATGGCGGCATCGGTTGAAGTGGGGAAAATGGCCTCAAACCCAAAGCGTTCATATGCTTTGGCCGTTTCGCCACCAATCCCGAACGGATGCCTGTTTAAATAGTATATAACCGGAATGCTGACCAGCAGGCCGATGATACAGCCGGCAAATACGGTTAGTATAGATTCAACAGTCAGCAGCACCATGAGTTTTATTTTCTTCATACCAATGGCTACCAGCATGCCCATTTCAAATTTTCTTTCTACCATCATCATCAGCAGCGTGCCGAAAATGCCAAAGCAAATAAGCATGTATAAAATGCCCTGTACATACTTCATGTTATTGCTGTCTGCAGTAATATGCTGTTTAATATCCGGTATCATATCGCCCCAGCTCATCACTTCATAGCTGCTGTCCATCGATGATCGCATGGCTATTACTGAAGCCTCTGCCGCAGCTGTATTGTTAAACGAAAGCACATAGGAGGTTACCATACCATAGGCACTGTAAAAGTCCTGTGCGGCAGCCAGCGGCATAAACAGCGCTTTATCATTCAGCTCCGGCGAACCAAATTTTACAATGCCCTTTACAACATATTTACCAGCGGCAGTGGCCCCGTGATACCCCTGGCCAATCAGTACGGCTGTATCTGCAACTTTTAATTTCAGCCGTTCTGCAAGTCCCTGGGCCAGCAGTATAGCGGTATCAGTGCTTTTCAAATAAATACCTTGTACCAGCTTGTCTTTTAACCCGGTGATGGCATTTTCCTTTTCAACATCAATGCCTGCTACAAGGCTTCCTTTGGTAACATCGCCGGACGAAACCAGTGCGAATGATTCCAGGCGGGGCGTGATGCCGGCAACATTTTTCTGCTGCAAAATTTTTTGTTCTGCTGCAGGAGCAGTTTCAAAACTGTTGTCGAGTATTTGTTCGTTCCAATAGCCCCGTTTGTGTACCTGCGCATAGCCGGTATAAAAACTCACCACATTTTTTACCAGGTTATTAAAAATGCCTTCTTTTAAACTGCTGGCAATGACAGATAAAATAACAGCAAAAAAAATAGCGGCCATCGTGATGAGGGTGCGGTAGCGGTTTCGCCACATGTTTTTCCAAGCCAATTGAAGCAGCCACATAATTAATTGATGGTTTTCATTTTATCTGTACTGAAAAAATTATCGTCAATGGGATTATTGTACTGAATATTTTTATAGATCATTTCTGTTTTTTGACCCTTCTTGTCAGCCGGTATCATTTCAAACCTGGTGGGGATCAGCCGGTCGTGCATCATTTTTATATCGTAGCTGTTCATGGTGTTAATCAGTTTTCCTTCGTCGTCGTAAAAGCGGCTGTGCAACTCCAGGAAATCTTTTTTATCAATGCAGATAATTACTTTACTCCACACAACTGCCGCCTGCGGTTTGGGTATCATCTGGATGATATAGCAGGAACGGTTGTCAATACTGCTATCACCAATAACGGTATGTGTATAGTCTTCCACTACAGACGATTCCTTTACCAGGTCATCATTGGTAAAGTCAGTACCCATCCAGCTTTGGCTCATCATTGAGGGTGGCAGCTTAATGGTTCTTTCCAGTGAGGGCATCCAGTTCCATACTTCTTTTTTTCTTTTTAAGAAGGCAATGCCTTTATCTTTTGCCGGTGATAGCAGCAAGATCATAGCCAGGTTATTTCCCTTCATCCAGGTTTTGCAGTGCATCTCCCGGCTCCAGGTGGGACGGATGGTTCTGATGATCATTTCGGCCTGCATGGTATTACCCCGCATTTTTTCATCTGCCTTTCTTACAATTTCTCTGGCATCCTGCGATAGTAACAACTGCGGAAATAAAAAGGCCATTGTGATTAGTACAAATTTCATTGCATGCTTTTATGGAGACTAATGTAAGGCATCATGCATACAGTTATGCTGACTGAAATCATCGGCGTCATTGACTTTAGTTATAAAAATCGGCTGATAAAAATGAAGTGATAAAAAATCAGGTCGCTGCAATCATTGACTTGCGGTGTTCTTTAACTTGTTTTCTTTTTCCTGCTGTTTGGCTTTCTTTTTAAAAAAGCCGCGGAAAAGAAAATTGTGTTTCAGCGCTTCCATATTCTGGTTAAAACCATCCGTGCCTCTTTGTATATTGTCCAGGCTGGCATTTAATTTTATCACAATGCCGGAATCTTTAAAAAGTGCATGCAGTGTACCATTGCCATTGTCCTTATCCTCTTTTATTCCAGCTACCATGGTATTTATTTCGTACAGCAATGAGTCGGCCTGGCCGCCAACAGATTTTATTTTTAAGATCGCCTCGTTCAGGTTGGCGGCAAAAACGGTATCTTTTAAAAGCGTTCCTACCGATCCTTTTCCTTGCTGTATATCCGATGCTACAGCTTGAAAGCTGGCGACTGTGTTGTTAGCTTTGTCGGTGGCCGAACGAATATTGGCAACAGCAAGCCTGATATTCTGCGGAATGGATTTATCATTGAGCAAACTCCATAAAGCATCGCTTTGGTTGATGCGTTGCACAGTTGTTTTTAATTCGGCAGCAATTACAGAAATATCCGTGTTTGTTTTTGAAAGCAGCTGCAGCATATCATCGGTCGCGACTGATTTTTTAGATAATAGAATATCCCCTTCCTGCGCAATATCCGACCGTTGCCGGGCAGGGCTGATGTTGACAACTTTGTTGCCCACAAACCCATCCGTGCCGATGGATACTACCGCATTTTTCCGGATGATTTTCAGCATCCGCTTTTCAATGAGCATGACTATTTCTATGGTGGTATCATCAACAATATTGATAACTTTTACCGTGCCTGTTTGTATGCCCGCATAACGCACATTATTGCCGGCAACCAGTCCCTGGATATTTTCGAACCTGGCTTTTAAAACATAGGTAGACCCAAACAAATTCTGATTCTTGCCAATCATGTACAACAGCAGTACCAGGGCCAGCAAACCTGTCAGCACAAATGCGCCCAGTTTGATTGTATTTATTTTTTTTCGTGGCATATCGTTATTCAAAAAATTGTTTCACTTTAGGATCCTTGTTTTGTTGCAGCCGATCCCAGGTATCATTCGCATAACATTTACCTTCTACTAAAATTACCACCCGGTCACTGGTCATCCGAACACAATTCATATCGTGCGAAATGATGAGGGAAGTAGTGTTGTATTTCTCCTGGATATCATTCATCAAATCAATAATTTCTTTGCCTGTTATCGGATCCAGGCCTGTGGTTGGTTCGTCGTACAAAATAATTTCCGGCTTTAATATAAGGGTTCTTGCCAGTGCAATTCTTTTCCGCATACCGCCGGATAATTCAACCGGCATCATATCTACAGTATGTGCGAGACCAACATCATCCAGTGCCTCCAAAACCATTTTATTTACTTCCACCTGCGATACCTTTATCCAGTGGCGGCGCAATGGAAATTCCAAATTTTCCCTCACAGTCATTGAATCGTAGAGGGCGTTGCTTTGAAAAAGAAAGCCAACTTTTGCACGTAGTTTGTCCAGTTCTTCTTCTTTTATTTCCGACACATTTTTTCCAAATACTGCAATGGTGCCTTTATCCGGCTTCAGCAGGCCGATGATACATTTTATCAGTACTGATTTGCCTGAACCGGATTTGCCCAGCACCACCACACTTTCGCCCTTTTTAATTGCCAGGTTAAAATCAATCAGCACATGGTTGTTGCCAAAAGATTTATACAGGTGCAGAATGCTTACAGCATTTGCAGTATCTGCTGAAATTAATTGATCTGATTGCACTATCGTTGCTTCTTCAGGCATTTTAATTAAGACCCAGCAGGTCTGTTATTTGTACGGCCAGTAAATCAATCACAAAAACCATTACCGATGCTACCACTACTGCAGAGTTGGCTGATCTTCCTACCCCTTCTGTTCCCTTGCTGCTGTTATAGCCTTTATAACAGCCGATGATGCCAACGGCAAAACCAAAAAAGTAAGTTTTTATAAATGCGGGTAGTACATCACTAAAGGCAAGGCTGTCTATCACTTGTGTCCAGAACAAGTGCGAACTGGTAGTACCACGGATGTTTACGCCGAGAAAGGAGCCGTATAATGAAATGGTATCGCCCAGGATAATCAATACGGGCAGCATTAGGGTTGCCGCGAAAACCCTCGTTACCACCAGGTATTTAAAAGGGTTGGTACCACTCACTTCCATGGCATCAATTTGTTCTGTTACTTTCATAGAACCCAGCTCTGCCCCAATACTGCTGCCGATTTTTCCTGCAAATATTAAGGCGCTGATAACCGGGCCTATCTCCCGGACGATGGCAATGCCTACGATGGAAGGTAGTTCTGATTCCACACCATAGTCTACCATTGACGGACGGAGTTGCATGGTAAGCACCAGCCCCATAATAAAAGAGGTTAAGCCAATCAGGGGAAGCGAACTATAGCCGATTAAATAACACTGCCTGGTAAACTCGTACAACTCGTAGCGGGGTCTGAATGCCTGGCTGAAGAAGCGGCCGGTGAACCTGGAAAGCTCACCTGCTTCGGATAAAAAAGAGCGGATCTCTGCTGGCAATACCATGACTTAATTTGAACTGTCAAAATATTCACTTTTAAAATATTTTCTGCATAGTTTAATCAGGTAAAAGATTGATCTTAATCAGCTTTTCTTCAATTTCCTGCCTGCAGGGTTTTAACCGTAAAACCAATTGTATCATTGTATAAATTAGCAGCAATGATTTTTTTCAGTTGTTCTATATTTACCAATATTTTAAAAGGGAACTTTATTTGAAACACAATATCAACATTTTTAATTTTTACACCAGGGGTGTTTATGCAACAGGATATACAGATTAGAAAAATTGAAAGAAATGACAATGCAGCCATCGCTGTAATCATCAGAAGCACGCTGAAGGAATTTGGTGCCAATCATCCGGGAACTGTTTATTACGATGAGGAAACCGATCATTTATTTGAATTGTTTCAGCAGCCTTTATCCGTGTATTATATTGCAACCATCGACGGAGTAATCGCCGGCGGTGGCGGTGTGTATCCAACAAAGGGTTTGCCGGCGGACACCTGCGAACTGGTAAAAATGTACCTGCTGCCTGTTGCCCGTGGAAAAGGTATTGGTAAAATGATCATTGATAAGAGTATTCATGCAGCCCGGGACTTTGGGTATAGAAAGATGTACCTTGAAACAATGCCCGAGTTGCAACAGGCCATTAAAGTGTACGAAAAATTCGGCTTCCATTATTTGGACGGACCGTTGGGAAACAGCGTTCACTTTGGGTGCAGCAAATGGATGCTGAGAAATTTATAAATTTTAATAGCAACTTTGATACAAAATTTATGATAAAAAGAAATTACCGATGGGGTATTTTAGGTGCAGGCAGAATTGCTGAAAAATTTTGCACCGCTTTGAGTGAAACAGCAGGTTCGGAAGTGTATGCTGTGGCGTCCCGGGATGCCGGAAAGGCCAATGCATATGCGGCGAAATTCAATGCTTCAGTTGTGTTTACTGATTACAATGCACTGGTAAAAGATGCAAATGTGGACATCATTTATATCGCAACACCGCACGCGTTTCATTACAATCAAACTATGCTGTGTTTGCAACATAATAAACCGGTGCTTTGCGAAAAACCGATGTCGCTTTCACCAAAACAAACTGCCGAAATGATTGCTGCTGCGACCAAAAGCAATTTGTTTTTAATGGAAGGTGTGTGGACCCGTTGTATGCCTTTTATAGAAAAAACTTTGTCATTGATCAAAGAAGGCGTCATCGGCGAACCGCAATACCTCCAGGCAGACTTTGGTTTTTTCGCGGCGTTTGATCCCGCAAGCAGGTTATTCGACAAGGCCCTGGGTGGTGGTTCAGTAATGGACATTGGTATTTATCCCATCTTTCTTGCAGCACTTATTTTCGGTGAGCCTTCTGTTATTAAATCGGTTTCCAAACTGGCGGAAACCGGTGTGGATACCTATGCCAGTATTCTGTTGCAATATCCCGCTGGTGAGTCAGCGCATTTGCTTTCCACAATTGACTTTAATACGCCCATAGAAGCAACGATCATCGGAACAAAGGGCCGCATTCAAATTCACAATCCCTGGTTTAAGGCCACTGCTATTACGGTGCATTTAAATGACGGAACGCAGCAGGATTTTGATATGCCGCATCAAAGCAATGGCTTTGAACATGAAATAAAAGAAGTGATGTATTGCCTGGATAACGGGCTGCTTCAAAGCCATAAAGTACCACACCAGTTAACATTGCTCATCAGTAAAATAATGGATGAAGTATTGCAGCAGGCTGGTGTTAATTATTAGTGATCATGCTGGCTGCTTTGATTGGGCTATCCCCGGTTCTTCTTATTTAACAAGTATTTTTTTGTTGTAATTGCGCCCGCCAGCAGTGCAATACCTGCGATTAAAATTGTTTTCCATGGTGTGGGTTTTTTAATGATAATCGTATCCACTTTGCCTGTTAGTATTGGTCCGGCCCAGTAATATGGCAGTGTTTTTTCTTTTGATGTACTGGTGCTGATAAATTCCAGTTTTGCTTTTTGTAACGCTATATCTGTTGGCAGTTCCTGTGCTAAATATTTATAAAACAATTCGGTTATTTTATATGTCGATTCGTTTTCAACTGACCATAAAGTGCTGACTGCAGCAGGTATGCCAAGCGCCGCAAAACCCCTGTTAAAACTAAATATACCTTCCCCTTCATACAATATTCCATCGGCCGTTTCGCAGGCGGATAGCACAACTAACTGCGTAATGGGTTTTCGGTCTGTAATCAGTTCCGATAATAACATAGAGGAGTCAGCAAAATAAATAACTGGGTCGTTGCCTGAACTATTGCCGGAAGCATGGGTATACAGTTGGATAATGGTATAGCCGGTAAAATTTGCCAGAAAATTCTTTTTGGTTGCATCACTGGTAATGTAATTTGTTGCGTTGCTAAAATAAGTATTGATATTTTTTAAAGAGATATCGCTGCGTGATAATGATGTAAGACCTGCATAGTTGTGATAGGAAACAGGAGCTATGCCCAAAAGTTTATTTGTGCTGCCGTTGGTTTTCGAAAACGTATTGTTTAAATATTTTACAGAATAGGCATAGCTTATCGCAAATTGATTAAGCAGGTAACTTTCCGGCAGACCGGTCTCACTGGTTACTAGCGCTTCAAATGGAAAACTTTTACCGTCAGGCGAAATGATGAGACTACCTTTTGGTAGCGCTGTATTTTCAGGAAACAGCAGCCCGTACAATTGATGTGCAATTTTTATAAACGTAGCAAAATTATTATTCAGCAGTTCGGGGTTTGTGATGAACCTGTTGAAAGAATCGACCAGCTTATTATATTGAGGCTGGTTTATTTTTATCAGTGATTTACTGGAAGAAGAGATGGTCAATAAATACACTGAACTATCACCTGAAAAAATTTCCAACAGGCTTGTTGTATTGCCAAGATTACTTTTTCTTAACTCAGCTATGTTCATAAAAGAAGTGTCCAGGTAATGCTGATAGAATATCGGGTTATTCATTTTTAGTTTTCGTGATAAAAAGGTTAGTTCTTCAGAGCTGTTGTATAAATCTGATTGAACCGGTGAGTAATTTTCTGATGAAGCCGATAAGCCGTTTAATTTTTTTCTCAGCGCTATAATATTCCTTTTTATGAAAGTCAATTTTGCAATATCACTGTCGTTTGTCCATTGTTGTTCTTTTACCTGGTCGTTTAATAACGTCGCACGGCTTTTTTCAAAAAAATAAAAGGCATCTTCTATATTATTATTGGCATAACAGGCATCAATGGCATGTTCATATAAATTGCGGGCCGTTGCCCTCCATACAAGGCTGCTGCTGATTTGTAACTGTTGTTCAGTTTTTATCTTTGTTAAAAAAAGGTCGTTCTTTTTATAAACGGCGATTGCCTTTTTAAGACATGCTTCGTCCTTAGTAGTATAGTATTCCTGCACAAAAGCATCGCCTTTACTGGTTGTAAGATCTGACAAGTACTGCAACTGGTTAAAGCCCGGGAACCGAAAAGTATTCTTGAGCATGGATGTTTCGTCCATGCCGGGCTGAACGATATTATATGCCTGCTGAAAAGCATACTGTGCTTTATCAAACATCTTCTTTTGAACATAGATGTTGCCTGTTTCGGCAAATATTAACATGGAATCGGTTGCACCTGCGTATTCCAAAGCTTTGGAACAATAACTTAGACCGGTATTGATCTGACCAAAAGCTTTTGCATAAAGCTTGCCAATTTGTATAAGATTTTGGGCGCAGCCGTTATTAAACTTAATCAGTGAGTCTATTTGAAAAGATAGCTTAAACAGATCGAGCGCTTTTGAGTAATTCTTTTGATCCCTGTTAATGGACGCAAGCAAACTGTAAAAGGCATACAATTGATTTTTGTTTCCTGATCTGACGAACGGTTTCATTTTTGTTTCCAAAAAAGTTGCCGCTTCAACAATATTTTTGGAATAATACAGGGAATTTGCTTTGTTAATAATAAACGAAACCAGGTAGGCAATACTGTCTTTACCATGAAAATATTTTTTGGTAAGAGCTTCTCCCATTTCTGCATTTGTTATGCACGGTCCATATTCTCCGGTATTGAATAAGTAGTCTGTTTTATCAGACAATCCTGCAACCGCTTTTTCAAAACCTGTATTAGCTTTCAGGCAATAATAAATGCAACTATCGGTAGCAGCGTATTTTTTATCAGGTTCGCCGGCTGACTGATAATAAAAAGTAAGGTTGTAATAATTGTCTATTACAGCTAAATCTGAACCGGCTTTATTTTTTATGTACTGCTTTGCTAAACCGAGCGACTGATTAGCAAAATTGATTGCATTTGAAAACTGCTGTTGTTTAAAAAAAAGTATGCTTATTTTTTGTAACAGAAACATATAAACCGAATCTTTTTCCAGTTTGCATGCCTGCATCTGCTGAATCAATTGCTGAAGCCTGGTTAGCTTATCCGTTGTATTTGTATCCTTCGATATATAAATCGTGTTGATCTTACTATAAAATACAACCCTTGACGGGCACTGGCCGGATGTAAATTGTATAAAAAACAAAAAGCTAAAAAGTGCGCAGCAATGCCGGCACTTTTTAGCAACAAAAGACATACTGATCAACCAACTTTTTTTGCTGCTATAGTAAGTTTGTTTTACAGTATTACCTTTCATCTGTTTTGCAATTAATGCACGATTTTTTCAAAGCGGGCCTGTTACTTACTAAATGGAATCGGCCTTATATCAGTAACCCCGGGAAACTGGTTTAATAACGGTTCTTTTGGTGGCGGCGGTACGGGTTTTACAGTAGAAAACCCTGTCTGGCTGGCGTCGCCAGGGCCGATAGACACAATGAAATCATACGAATTTTTTGTGCCGGAATGAGCCGGCACAATAGTATAAGCAATACGAACCAACAGCTTGCCCGGAGGGTCTTCAAAATATTTTTCAGCAACATATTTTTCTATTAAAACGAAGGTTTTTTCCCTGGTAATTTTGTCGATGCCATCTTTAAAAGTGACTTCCCAATTGACCCATTTTATTTCCGGGCCCTTAACCACATATTGGGTGTTTTTGCAGCCATTAAAAAAGATCATGCACAGGGTCATTAAGGTGTAAATGAGCCGCGGCCTGGGTGATTTAAATTTATTTTTCATGATGATGCAGGTTTTATTTTATGTTAAAGAATGATCCGGGTTTATAATTTTTTTAACCACGTAACCGCTGTCTCCTTACCCTCCAAATCTTTTGCCACTACCTCTTTTAACAACAAAATGGCTGCTGCTTTATCCCCGGCGCTATTGCGTTTTAATAAAGTAAGCGCATGATAAAATTTGCCAGGATTACTGAATGATGCAGTATTTTGTTCCAGAGATTGAAAATGGCTTAGCGCTTTGTCGTAATTTTTTAAGCGAAGGGAAACAATGCCAGCGTATTTTTTTGCGGCATCATCGGCCGCATTATTTTTTAACATCGTTTCAAAGTACTGTAGTGCTTCCGGAAGTTTATCCGATTTATATAGATTAAGCCCTGTTTGCAAACTATCCTGTTGCGTTCCCATAGTTACCGGGAGGGTTAGCAAATGTTGTTGAATGTACGTATCCGCCAGTTGATCCGGGGAAGTCTTTCTGTTATTTACAAACCAGGTTAAAAGGAATATAAAAAGCAACACGCTGGCCGCCGAAAAATATTGCCATACCCGTTTAGCCGGCTTTAATTGTACCACGGGTACGGCTTGCTGTTGACGGTATAAATTCCTGAAGTGTTCTTTTTTTTCCTGCTGCGCATGTTGCTGAAAACCTGCCTTTGCGGCTACGTAAAATGCCACTTCTTCTGCAAAAGCAGCATCATTTTTAATTAGTTTCTCAAACTCTTGTTTCTGCTCGTCGCCGGGGAAGCCGTTAAAATAATCATCTATGTATTTCAGGTTGCTCATCTGAATATTTTTTATTTACCGAGGTATAACTGGCGCAATTTTTCCAGGCAGCGCAGGCGGCTTGTTTTAACCACATCTGCACTTTTATAATCCAGTGCAACTGCAATTTCCTTGTCAGAATAATTGTCTGCAAAAAATGCCAGTATCTGCCTGCAGTTTTCGCCAAGTTCTTTCATTTTATTTTTCAATATATCCATGTCCGTTTTCTCAATCAATTGCTGCACCACCGTTTTGGCTGAATCCGCAATCATAAAAAGCATGTCCGTCACGGAAGACGTTTGATGTACACTGTTTTTATTGGTCGTTTTTTTCCGGATAAGGTCAACACATTTATTGGCAAAAATTCTGTAGAGGTATGTTTTAAGGGAAGACTTTTTTTCAAAAACACCGCTGACAATATTGTTGATGACTTGCAATACAGTATCTGAATAGGCGTCAAATGCATCCTCTTCCGGCAAAGCATATTTATACATTCCTTCTTTTATAAAATAAGTATAGCGGGTAAAAATGGTGTCTTCGGCTTTACGTTTTAGCAAAGCGTTCTGATGAAAGCTTTCTATTAAATCTTCGTCGGTTGAAACGGGATGTTGCTCAAAAGACATAGCTGATAAGTGTTTTAGAAAGATAATACAATAATTACGAGAATAAAAGCCTTTTGATTATTATTAAAAACAAGACATCAGCAAGTGGTTGAAAACATTGAATTTTTTCGTTGCGGCTATCCGGTTGCCAAATAATAGCCAATATGTATTTTGAGGTGATTTTTTAAACCGACTGTAAACAAGGGCGGTATTGAAAAGCGGGGCTGTGCCTGATGGCTTTTAGAATTAAAGAGAAAAAAAATAATCTTTTTTGTTTCCATCCATTCCTGTTCTGCGACCAATAGGTCAACAAACACCGGTACCAGGTAGTCAAAAACAAATCATCCAAACAATTTAAATTTTAAACAAAATGAAAAAGTATTTATTTGCTTTAGTGGCTGGTTTTATTCCTGCCCTTGCAACAACCAACACCGCAGTGGCACAAAATTCAAACGCTGTTGCTGTTCTGCACAATGATGCACAAATGGAAAAAATGTATAAGGCAGACCTGGCAACAGAAACTGTAAAATCAAATACGGTTTCGCTTGCAACCGTCAACAGTAAAGCGTTAAAGAATTTTAATAAATTCTATAAAAACGCAGGGGATGCCCGGTGGTATTTTATTGATGAAGGCTTCAATGTTCAGTTTAATAATGACGGTGTCAAAAATTCAATCTATTATAACAAGAAAGGTTACTGGACCGGGAGCTTAAAAACATACAACGAAAGCAAGTTGGCGAAAGACCTTCGGGCTATGATTAAAAGAGAGTATTTTGATTTTAGTATTTACCAGGTGCAGGAAATATTGACAATGCAATCGCAGGAAATGTTGCCAACCTATGTAATTTATATGGAAGATAACAAGAGCTACAAAACACTGCTGGTGTATGATAATGAAATTAAAGAGTGGCAGAATTTTATTAAATATTGATCGGCGACAGTTATTCATTGCATCGCAATGGGCCCTTCAAACTTGTTGGCTTTCTTTTTTAGAAAGCCCAACTTTTGAGGGGCCTTTGTTTATTCTCTTTTTATCCGGGAATTTTTTCCAATTTAAGTTTCATTATTAAGTTGAGTTTGGGGGCCGCACCGGTTTACACTTTTTGTAATCTCACTGTTACGAACAGCGGAAAATGAAAAATAAAATTAGCCACGAGGGATATTTACATGGGGAAAGAAAAAAGGAATAAAATTTTAAAACATTATCTGTTAATGTTACATTACAGGCTGATTGTTAAAAATTAAATCTAAAACTTGCCTAGAATGACAAACAAAATTTCCTTTTTTTGCGCCGTTGCAGCGCTGTTTATTTTTGTCTCCTGCAACAATAATTCTACTTCAACTGAAGGTGCCGCAACAAAAGATAGTGCGACAGCAGCCGTAAACAATACCGCCGACTGGAAAATTGGTGTGCAGTTATGGACGTTCCGTTTGTTTACACAAAGCGAAGCCATCGCCAAGGCAGACAGTGCAGGAGTAAGGTACATCGAGGCTTTCCTGGGTCAGCCTTTCGACAAAACAAGTAAAGATACTTTTGGTATCAGTATGTCCGCAGCCGGCAGACAAAAATTGAAAGATGTGCTGAAACAACATAACATTCAAATGGTGGCTATGGGCGTAACAACACCAAATGGCAAAGACGAATGGATTAAAACTTTTGAACTGGCAAAAGAATTCGGATTGAGCTATATTACTTCAGAGCCAATCAAAACCCAATGGGACCTGGCCGATAGTCTTGCCGGCGTATATGGCATAAAAATCGCCATCCACGATCATCCTAAACCAAATGCTTACTGGCACCCAGACTCAGTATTGGCGGCGGTTAAGGGCCATAACAACATTGGTTCATGTGCTGATTTGGGTCACTGGGCACGCAATGGTTTAAACCTGGTGGATTGTTTGAAAAAGCTGGAAGGACATATTTATGGTGTTCACCTGAAAGACATTGTTAAATTTGATAAAACAGATGCCGCCGATACCGTTGTTGGAAAAGGCGTAATTGATTTTGCACCAGCTTTTGCAGAATTAAACAGGCAAAATTTTAAAGGCATGTTTTCTATCGAACATGAATCTAACTGGGAAAATAATGTGCCTGATGTAATTGAAACGGTCAAATTTTACAACGACCAGGTAGCCAAATTGAAAAAATAAAAGCAACCGGATTACGATTTGTAAGCACAAAAAATATACGGCTTATCATGCTGAATGATAAGCCGTAGTTATTTAAAAAACTCAAACGGCTGTATGAAATACGTTAGATTACTGGGCGCCATTTTATTATTGGCAGGTTGCAAATCATCCGTAAAAAGCAAATACGATTCCTGGAGCGAGTACATGGGCGGGCCGGACAGAAATCATTATTCAACACTGGCCCAGGTAGATACCAGCAACGTACAACAATTAAAAATTGCCTGGACTTACGATGCACCCGACAGCGGGCAAATGCAGATGAACCCGGTGATGGTAAAGGATGTGGTGTATGGCGTTAGCGCAGCCTTAAAAGTATTTGCGCTTGATGCAGCTACCGGCAGGGAACTGTGGCTGTACAAAGATTCGCTGGCATCGAACGGAACATGCAGGGGCGTTGCCTATTGGGAAGATGGCAATGATAAGCGGATTTTTGTTTCCGTTGCATCTAACCTGATTGCTTTAAATGCGGCAGACGGAAAACCCATTTTAACCTTTGGTGAGTCTGGTAAAGTTGATTTGCATACCGGCTTGCCGGATGCTGCAAAGGACAAATACATCAACAGCACTACACCCGGAACGATCTATAAAAATTTAATCATCATGCCGGTAAGGGTAGCAGAAGATGCAGGTGCTGCTCCGGGTTATGTAAGGGCATTCGATGTTCGCACCGGCAAACTGGTTTGGACATTTCATACTATTCCGCAACCCGGGGAAAGAGGCTATGATACATGGCCCAAAGAAACATACAGGAATCTAAACGTTGGCGCAGTAAATAACTGGGCTGGTACAGCAGTGGATGTAAAGACAGGCACCATCTTTATACCTTTGGGGTCTGCCGCCCCGGATTTTTATGGAGCCAACCGGAAAGGAACCAACCTGTATGCAAATTGTCTGTTGGCATTGAATGCAGATAACGGCACTTATAAATGGCATTTCCAAATGATGCATCACGATTTGTGGGACAGGGATCCGCCTGCACCGCCAAATTTAATTACCGTT
The DNA here is from genome assembly GCF_028288465.1 of Ferruginibacter sp. GTDB lineage: Bacteria > Bacteroidota > Bacteroidia > Chitinophagales > Chitinophagaceae > Ferruginibacter. Next base: position 198,467 of record NZ_JAQBNR010000015.1, read on the forward strand.
ACAAAAAGCGGTAAACAAATAGACGCAGTTGCACAGGTAACCAAGCAGGGCTATACTTTTGTGTTGGACAGAAATACAGGAGCGTCATTATTCCCGGTAAATGAAGTAGCAGCACTTCCATCCAAATTAACGGGCGAAGAAGCCTGGCCCACGCAACCGGTACCTGAGCTGCCGAAGCCTTTTGCAAGGCAGATTACAGGTCTTACAGAAAACGATATCAGTCCGTTCGCCAACAACCAGGCAGAACTTAAAAAATTATTCCTGGCTTCAGATAAAAGACCATTGGCACCACCGGATACAAGCAATGTATTGTTACTGCCGGGCTATGATGGCGGGGCAGAATATGGCGGCGCTGCGGCCGATCCTTACAAAGGCATTTTGTATGTAAATGCCAATGAAATGGCTTGGTTTTTAAGAATGGAAACGGCGGAACAAGCTGCAAAAAAGGAACAGGAAAAAAGGAATGGCTTGACAAGAAACGCAGCAGGCGGACTCAAATCACCGGGTGAACAAATATACGCCGCCCATTGCGCTACATGCCATGGTGCAGACAGGGAAGGCAAGGCTGCCAGCGGTTATCCAAACCTTACTGCGGTTGCACAAAAATTAAACCTGCAAACCGCGTTGCAAATTGTGAGCAATGGAAAGGGCAAAATGCCCGGCGTATCCGGCATCTCGAAGGAAGAAAAACAAATACTGGTCGATTTTTTATTTGGGGTTGAAAAGAAGGAAGCGGTTTCGAAAGACCTTGCAAAAGTACCGCCGGATAAATATCTGCACACAGGCTATCCCAAGTTTTTAGATGACAAAGGATTACCGGCCATCACCCCTCCGTGGGGCACACTTACCGCCATCAATCTAAACACGGGGCAGCAGCTTTGGCAATCTGTTTTAGGAATAACCCCGGGCCTTCCGAACCAGGATACCAACCCGACAGGCTGCGAAAATTATGGAGGTCCCATTGTTACGGAAAACGGATTGCTTTTTATAGCTGCTACCAAAGACGGCATGTTCAGGGCTTTTAATAAATACACCGGTAAATTATTATGGCAAACAAAATTGCCTGCGGCCTCTTTTGCCACGCCCGCCATGTACAGTGTGAATGGTAAACAGTTTATAGTAATGGCATGCGGCGGGGAAAAATTAGGCACGCCCAAAGGAAATAAGGTCATCGCTTTTGCTTTGCCATGATCTGCCCGTAAGGATAATTTAAAAATTCATCTAATGATCATCAATATGAAACAATACTTCGTCCTCTGCGTGCTGTTTTGTCAGGCTTCTGTATCTATTGTCATTGCGCAGACTCATTCACTTTTTAATGGCAAAGATTTAACCGGCTGGCATGTGGATGTGCCCGAAATGGATACCAATGCCCTGGCAAAAAATCCTTTCATTGTGCGCAATGGCATGCTGGTGAGTATGGGTAATCCGCAGGGACACCTGATCACTGATTCTGTCTATAAAAATTACCGGCTGGTGCTGGAGTATCGTTTCGCCGGCGAGCCGGGAAACTGCGGTATATTGTTACATGCATCTACACCAAGAGCTTTGTATAAAATGTTTCCAAAATCCATAGAGGCACAAATGATGCATGACAATGCTGGTGACTTTTGGTGCATTGTACAGGACATTAAAGTTAGAAATATGGAACAACGCCGTGGCCCTAAAAAAGATTGGGGCATCACCGAAGGGAAAGGGCGCCGCATCATCAATTTAACCGACAGTTCTGAAAAGCCATTGGGCCAGTGGAACAGGATGGTGGTGGAATGTTACAAACGAAACATCCGGGTTTGGGTAAATGGAGATTTGGTGAATGATGGCTTCGGATGTACTGCAGATCACGGCCAGATTGCTTTCCAGGCTGAAGGCGCAGAGGTGGAATGCAGGAAAATGGAGTTGACACCGATTAAGAAATTGAGCACTGTGATGGAAAAATAGTTGTAGCATTAAGCAGCTTCGATGCGCAACATTTCATTTATCAATCAGTTATAAATGTTGATTACGGCTAAATAAAATTTGTCTAATTTGCACCTTCTAAAAAATAAAAATGCAGATAGAAATCTTAAAATCTAAAATACACAGGGCTGTAATTACAGAAGCGAATTTGAACTATGTCGGAAGTATTACCATCGACCAGGACCTGATGGACGCGGCCAACTTAATTGAGAATGAAAAAGTGCAGGTAGTGAATGTAAACAATGGCAGCCGCATTGAAACTTATGTAATTAAAGGTGGTCGCGGAACAGGAGTTTGTTGCCTCAACGGGCCGGCTGCAAGACGCGGTGCCGAAGGCGATATCATTATCATTATCTCTTACGCCACAATGGATTTTGAGGCAGCTAAAAGGTTTAAACCATACATCATTTTTCCGAAAGAAGGCAACAAACTATAAAAATTTAAGACCGCAGACTACATAAAAAATTGCTCTGAAACTATCTTACCATCTTTTACTGTATATACACAAAGTTCACCCATTGTTTCCCTTGGCCTGCCCTTCATGGTAACATCCATAAAAGCAGTCATGGCAATGGAGTTACCAGCTATCAGCGGATCAGAGAGCGTATTGGAATGCATTTTTTCAACCATCGACTCAAATTTTTGTCCCTTTTCGATAATGGCTTCCAAACCATGTGTTTCTTTATCAAACATGGGCGAAGCCTGTGGTTCTATGCTTATTGCATCCTCCGCATATAACTCACGCTGCGCCTGCTCAAACTTACTTTTGCTGCAAAGCAATTTAAGCCGGTTGGCAATTTGTTTGGTCGTCATATTTGCTGTTGCTGTTGTCATAATTAATAAATTTAAGTGTGTTTGAATGAATATAATGAAGTGAAAAATTGAACATAAATCAAGCCATTATGCCAAAAAAATCAAGAAAAAATAGTACTGCTTTTTCTTTTTAAGAGGGGTTGTATTCAGTGGCTGGCAAGCAAGCCGTAATAGGTTTATCCCTTCACCGGTTTTTTAATTAGCAATTTTAACAGACGCAATAAATAATTATCAACACTAATCCTCTGGCGGCTTTGAGCAATATATTGCACAGTTTGCTGTAAAAATCCTGCTTGTTCTTTTTTCTATCCAATAGCGGCCGCGCTGTCGCTGCTGGCACAGCATTTGGCGGCAATTTGAAAATGCTTTGTTTAATGGGTAGCTTTGTGTAGATCTGATCGTTACCAATTGTATAACATATGGCAAACCCAGATAATCTTAATTTCGGTTATAGGAAAATTGCACCGGAGATGACAAAGCATTACAGCAACTTTTATTTTATATTAGTCATCTTATAAACAGCTTTAAATGGCAGACGATTCAAAACAGTTAGAACAACTAGGCATCAACACAGTAAGGATATTATCAGTTGATGCTGTACAAAAAGCCAACTCAGGCCACCCCGGTATGCCTATGGGAGCCGCACCAATGGGGCATGTGTTATGGGCCAATTACATGCGGTACAGTCCCAAAAATCCCAACTGGCCAAACCGCGACCGTTTTATTTTATCCGCAGGCCACGGCTGCATGCTGCAATACAGTTTTTTATATTTAACCGGCTACGATTGTACGCTGGATGATCTTAAACAATTCAGGCAGTTAAACAGCAAAGCAGCCGGCCATCCCGAGCACGGATTAATGCCGGGCATTGATGTAACTACAGGTCCGCTCGGCCAGGGTTTTGCAAACGGCGTTGGTTTCGCCATTGCGCAAAAGCATTTGGCGGCAAGGTTCAATAAGCCAGACTTCGATCTTTTCAATTATAACATATACGCCATTTGCAGTGACGGCGATATGATGGAAGGTGTTACCTCTGAAGCGGCTTCGCTGGCTGGTCACCTTAAACTTGGTAACCTTATTTATTTGTACGATGACAATCATATTTCAATAGAAGGCAGTACAGGCATAGCTTTCACCGAAGATGTGGCCAAACGTTTTGAAGCCTACGACTGGCATGTACAAGTGATAGAAGATGGCAATGATATTGAAGCAATTGCAGCGGCGGTAAAAAATGCAAAGGAAGAAACCTCCCGTCCATCACTGATAAAAGTGCGTACGCATATTGCTTACGGAAGTCCTAACAAGGTAGATACTGCTGGAGCCCATGGCTCGCCGTTGGGAGAAGAGGAAGTGAAACTTGTAAAAAAGTTTTTTGGTTTTGATCCCGAAAAATTCTTCGATGTGCCGCAGGAAGTGCTGAATTATTACCGGGCAATCGGAGAAAAGGGAACTGCACTGGAAAAAGAATGGAACGAATTATTCAGCCGCTATAAAACATCTTTTCCTGAACTGGCTGCAGAATACGAACAGGCGCTCAGCGGTAAATTACCCGAAGGCTGGCAGGAAAAATTACCCTTATTTGAACCATCCGATAAAAAAATGGCCACCCGCCAGGCATCTGGCAAAGTGTTGAATGCCATCGCAGCAAGTCTTCCAGGGTTGATCGGTGGTGCAGCCGATTTGTCTCCGTCAACAGAAACAAATCTTAAAGACTATAAATCATTTGAACCCGGCAGTTTTGAAGGGCGAAACTTTCACTTTGGTATCCGCGAGCACGCCATGGGCTCGGCTTTAAACGGAATGGCCTTAACACCAGGTATCATTCCTTATGGCGCCACTTTCCTGATATTTTCAGAATACATGCGGCCTCCGATCAGGCTTGCGGCTATCATGAAAATACGCCCCATTTTTATTTATACGCACGACAGTATCGGCCTGGGCGAAGATGGCACCACCCACCAGCCGGTCGAGCAATTGATCTCTTTGCGTTCTATCCCGAATATCACCCTGATACGGCCGGCTGATGCCAACGAAACCGCACAGGCATGGCGGGTAGCGCTCGAACATTCCGGCGGACCAGTTGTATTGGTTTTAACAAGGCAAGGTCTTCCTGTCATTGATCAGACTAAATTTGGTAAAGCAGTGGAGCTGGAAAAAGGAGCTTATATTTTATCAGATTCTTTTATGGATCCACAGATAATTTTGATAGCGACCGGTTCTGAAGTAGATTTGATTTTGCAGGCGCAGGCAAAGCTGGCGGAAGCAGGTTTTTCCAGTCGTGTGGTAAGCATGCCTTCATGGGAGTTGTTTGAAAAGCAGGATGAAGAATACAAGGAAAAGATTTTCCCCGAAAGCATCAAAAAGCGCCTGGCGGTAGAAGCCGGCTCTGCATTGGGATGGCATAAGTATGTAACCGACGAAGGAGCGGTGATCGGCATGACAGGCTTTGGAGAGTCAGCGCCGGCAGAAGATCTCTATAAGCTTTTCGGATTTACGGTTGACAACGTGGTTGAAAAAGCAATGCAATTACTGGATAAACAACCAACAACAAACACGGTTATTTAAATAGGTGTACATCATTTTGTCCCGGCAAATACAGCGGTCATGTGCAGCTTCAATGGCGTCACAGCCGATAGCCTATCGGCTCTTGTACTTTTAAAGTCATGGGCAACTTTACTGAAGCATAGTGAGGTAGCAGGTTTTTAAATTAAGATGCTGAAAAGTAAATCGTGATGGAATAGACATTGGCAAGAGGTTGATTACGTCCCCATGTATTTTCCTTATAATCTATAACTTATAACTTATAACATCTCGCATGAAAATAGGCATCGCAGCCGATCACGGCGGATACGAACTGAAAGAAATCATTCACCCCTTCCTTGAATCACTGGGTTATGAAGTAACAGATTACGGCGCTTTCGAACTGGATAATACAGACGATTATCCGGATTTTGTTGTGCCCATGGGCAGGGCGCTCGCCAATAAAGAACTTGACCGGGCGATTGCCATTTGTGGCAGTGGGGTGGGCGCATCTGTTGCAGCCAATAAAATCGCGGGTGTGCGGGCAGCACTCATCAACGATCATTTTTCTGCACACCAGGGCGTAGAAGATGATGACCTGAACATGTTGTGTTTGGGCGGAAGGGTAACAGGTTATATGGCAGCGCAGGAACTGATCACCGCTTTTTTAACTGCCCGTTTTACCGGGGCCGAGCGCCACATGCGTCGTTTGCACAAAGTACATTTACTCGAAAAATAAACACCAGCAATGCAAAAAATCAACGACCTTAAAATTCTCTTTTTTGATGTAGGCGGCATTCTTCTGACAAACGGCTGGGGCCATGAGTCAAGAAAAAAAGCAGCAGAAATATTTAAACTGGATTATGAAGAAATTGATGCCCTGCACAATTTTATTTTCAACGTATACGAAATCGGCAGCATCACGCTGGATGAATACCTGGACACCGTAATATTCAATTATCCAAGAGATTTTGTGCGCCAGGATTTTAAAGATTTCATGTATTCGCAATCGGTGGAATTGCCTGATATGCTTGCCTGGTTAAAAGAGTGGAAAAAAGATTGCGGCTTTCGCATTATATCAATCAACAACGAGGGCAAAGAACTAAATGATTACCGGGTACAGAAATTTAAACTACACCAGGCATTTGATGCATTCATATCTTCCTGCGAAGTAAATATGCGCAAGCCTGATCCGCGAATATTCAAGCTGGCATTGGGTATTGCCCAGGCATCCCCAAGTCAGTGTGTATATTTTGACGACAGAACCATGTTTGCCAATGCCGCACAAAAATTAGGCATCCGGTCTTTTCATCACACCAATTTTGAAGAGACCAAATCAATATTAGAAAACTTAAAAAAAGAAAATTTTAACCAATGAGTAATACAACAGGAAAGTACGATTTTGGTATGATCGGATTGGGTACAATGGGGCGCAATCTCCTGTTAAACATGGGCGATCATGGTGTGGCAGGTGCAGGATATGATAAGGACGCAAGCAAAGGCCAGTTGCTGGAAGAGGAAGATAAGAATGGCAACCTCAAAGGCTTTAGTGATGTAAACGAATTTGTGGGCAGTTTAAAAAGTCCGAGGGCGATTATGATGCTGGTTCCCGCAGGAAAAATTGTAGACAGTGTAATTGAAGACCTGTTGCCATTACTTGATAAAGGCGATATTTTAATTGATGGGGGCAACTCTCATTTTACTGATACAGACCGCAGGGTGGCTTACCTGGAGACAAAGGGATTTCACTTTTTTGGAATGGGTGTTTCGGGTGGCGAAGAAGGCGCCCGTCGTGGTCCGAGCATGATGCCAGGAGGCGACAAAGAAGCCTACAATGTAATGAAGCCAATTTTAGAAGCCATTGCCGCAAAGGTAGATGGCGTGCCTTGCGTAACTTATATCGGTCCTGGTGCCTCCGGGCATTTTGTAAAGATGGTGCACAATGGAATTGAGTATGGCCTGATGCAGCTGATTTCGGAAACCTACGAAGTAATGAAAAAAGGATTGCAGATGGATGATGAAGCGATTGGCAAAATATTTACCCAATGGAATGAAGGCAGGTTGCAATCTTTTCTGATGGAAATCACCAGCGATATTTTTCAATATAAAGAACAAGGCTCCGATCAATTACTGCTGGATAATATAAAGGATGAGGCAAGAGCAAAAGGAACGGGTAAATGGACTTCACAAGTGGCAATGGATTTAGAAACCCCGATACCCACCATAGATTCCGCGGTAGAAATGCGTGACCTTTCCAAATACAAAGCTTTAAGGGTTCAGCTGTCTCAAATCTACAGCGTTAAAGATACCCCTTTGTCAGTCGATAGAGACAGTTTTTTGGTTGAACTGGAACAGGCATTTTATTTTACCATGATCATGTCTTATTCGCAGGGCATGCATCTGTTAAGCAAGGCATCCTCCGAATATAAATATGGTTTGCACCTCGCTGAAATAGCGAAAATCTGGCGCGGTGGTTGTATCATCCGTTCCGGTTTTTTAAATGAAATTTTTACCGCCTACGAAAAAGACAACAACCTGCAGCATTTACTGCTGGATGAAGGCGTTCAAAAATTAACAATTGAAAATGTGCCAGGCATCCGGTCGGTATTGTCAAAAGCCATCACTGCAGGTATTGCTATGCCAGCGTATGCTGCGTCGTTGGGTTATTTTGACAACCTGCGCAACAAACAAATGCCCAGTAATTTAATACAGGCTCAACGTGATTATTTCGGAGCACATACATATGAACTGATAGGCAAGGAAGGTGTTTTTCATACCAAATGGGGCGAAAAAAGCATCAGCATTAAAGGCTCAGGCGTTAAAGAAAAACAGTAAGTGATTGTAAATTCGCTGGTTCCCGTTGTAGCTATTTTTTATTTTAATTTTTTACTTTTTATTTCAATGGTAAAACGCTTCGCCCTGAAAACCCTTATAACTCATAATTCATAACTCATAACTCATAACTAAAAGAAGGTGTACGCAAATCTAAAATCTCAACCTGTAATATTTATAATTTTCGGTGGCACGGGCGATTTGAATGCCCGCAAACTGGCACCGGCACTGTATAATCTTTTCATTGATGGATGGATGCCGGATCAGTTTGCCATCATCGGCACAGGAAGAACACCACTGAGCGATCAGCAATTTGCTGAAAAAATACAGGATGGCATCAACAAATATTCCCGCAGCGGCAAAGTAAAAAAAGACAAGTGGGATGAGTTTTACAAACACCTGTTTTACCAGTCTGCTGATGCCAAGGATAGTAAGACCTATAAAGAATTTGGTACCAGAATAGACAAGCTTAATACGGAATGGAAAGCTGACGCCAATGTAATTTTTTACCTGGCTGTTTCGCCGGAATACTTTCCCATCATCGCCGAGAATCTATCAAAAAGTAAACTGGCTGATGATACTAAAAAATCAAGAATCGTTATCGAAAAACCATTTGGTCATGACCTTGAAACTTCCCGTTCTTTAAACAAATTGCTCAGCGGAATTTTCAATGAATGCCAGATCTACCGCATCGATCACTACCTGGGTAAAGAAACCGTGCAGAATATTATGGCCTTCCGTTTTGCCAATGCATTGCTGGAACCCATCTGGAACCGCAACTACATTGAACATGTCCAGATATCGGTTACGGAGCAATTGGGTGTTGAAGAACGCGGTGATTATTATGATAAATCAGGCGCATTACGGGACATGATTCAGAATCATTTATTGCAGCTGCTCTGCCTCGTGGCCATGGAGTCGCCTAATAATTTTAATGCGGATGAAGTAAGAAACCGAAAAGTAGATGTATTAAACGCCATGCGAAAATTCGGGCCTGAAGATGTACGCCTGTCTACAGTAAGAGGGCAATATTCAGATGGCTGGATGGAAGGAAAGGAAGTGCCCGGTTATCGCAAGGAACCAAAAGTAGATCCGCAATCAAACACAGAAACTTTTGCTGCCATTAAATTTTTTATAGACAACTGGCGCTGGAAAGGGGTACCGTTTTATGTACGTACCGGTAAACGAATGCACCAGTCCGCCTCCGTTATCAGTATACAATTCAGGGATGTGCCGCACCAGATTTTTCCTGCAGAAGTAAGTGAAAGCTGGCAGCAGAACAGGCTTGTCATCAGCATACAACCGGAGATGAGCATTCGTTTGCAGGTACAGGCAAAACGGCCCGGACTTGAAATGGCTCTAAATACTGTGGACATGGTTTTTGACTATAAAGGCACCTATACCAGCCAGGCGCCGGAAGCTTACGAAACATTGTTGCTGGATACCATGGCGGGCGACCAAACCTTATTTATGCGGGGCGACCAGGTAGAAGTTGCCTGGGATCTGCTGATGCCTATTTTAACTTCCTGGGAAGGCAGAAAAAGTTTAAACTTTCCCAATTATTCTGCAGACAGCTGGGGGCCTGAACTGGCCGAAGCTTTAATTGCAAGAGACGGATTTCATTGGTTTACCTTACCCTTAAATGGTAAAAAATAATGGGCGTTAAAATAAATATTTATAAAACAGAAGACGAAGTATTAAACAGCCTCGCAAACTATTTTGTTATAGTTGCCAACCAGGCCATCACTGCAAACGGAAAATTTACGGTCGCTTTATCAGGTGGCAATTCTCCTAAAAAATTATATCAATTATTGAGCTCGCAGGCTTATAAAGAGCAAGTACAGTGGGCCAAAGTATTTTTCTTTTTTGGAGATGAACGTAATGTGCCGCAGACTGATCCCGATAGTAATTATTTAATGGCAAAGAAAACTTTGTTTGATCCGCTGCAAATAAATGAAGCAAACATTTTTCCTGTGAATACCGACCTTGAACCTGAACTGGCAGCAGGGCGTTATACCGATGCGATCAGTAGGTATTTTGCCGGGAAAGAAATGAAATTTGATCTGGTATTATTGGGGCTCGGCGATAATGCGCACACTGCATCCTTGTTTCCACATACACCCATACTGCAGGACAGAACCGTCTCAGTAAAAGCAGTTTTCCTGGAGGAACAACAAGTTTACCGCATCAGTTTTACCGCACCATTGATTAACCTGGCGCATCATATTGCGTTTTTGGTTTATGGACAAACCAAAGCTGCCGCTGTTAAAAATATTCTTGAGACAAATAAAAATATTGACAAATTCCCAGCTCAACTGATCGCCCCGGTAACAGGAACGCTGGATTGGTTTCTTGATGAATCTGCCGCGTCCGTGCTTGAAAACGTCACTTTTTAAGACCGGCCTGCCAATCTGGCCCTGTTGCCCGGATCCACTTATCCACATAAAATAATAAACCCGTTATCCATTCGTTATTTCTCCGTACCTCTACCTGCAAAAAGATTTTAGTTAAACCAAGTTTTCTAAAATATTCTAATAGTTTGGTTATCAACTTTCTATGTCGGGATACAATTAAGCTTTACTTTTTTGAATATGTTAAATCCAATATATAAAACCTAGTTTTTTAACAAAAATGAAAGGTTGTAAGCACGATATTTGCAAACCCCTTTACGAATTTTTAAATCCAGTTACGATTATGAAAAGATTTGCTTTTAAAAAAGTATACTTATTCTTCTCCTCACTGTTCATCTTCATTTTGCATATGCCTTTTGTATTTGCAAAAACAAAAACAGCCGTTGGTTTTTTTGACAACAATGCCTCAGTACATCCTATTGTGGCCAAAGATTCTCCCCTGGTAAACAACATTAATGTACCAGCGGAAGAAATGAATTTGTATGATAGTTTACGTCTTGGATCGCTGGGACTGGCACGCCAGGCATTTGATTATGCCATGAAAGGTTTTAGCGTGATGAAAGCAGTGGGAGAGATTAGTAATGACCATATTATTTCTATAATTGACTTTAGTAAACCTTCTTCTGAAAAGAGATTGTTCGTAATAGATCTTGCAAACTATAAATTGCTGTTCAATACTTATGTAGCGCATGGCATGCAGTCAGGCAAAGAGTTCGCAAAACAGTTTTCCAACAGACCGGAAAGCAATAAAAGCAGTCTTGGATTTTATGAAACCCAAGGCACTTATATTGGCGGAAACGGCTATTCATTAAAATTAAATGGCATGGAAAAAGGCATCAACGATAATGCCAACAGAAGAGCCATTGTAATTCACGGCGCCGAATATGTAGATGAAAGTTTTATCCATTCGCAGGGGTATCTTGGCCGCAGCTGGGGTTGCCCGGCTTTGCCACAACGGCTGCACAAAGCCATAATAGATGTGATAAAAAACGGTACTTGTTTATTCATCTTTAGTCCCGATCAGAATTACCTGAGTCACTCCCGTATTTTAAACCGTCCGCAAGGCCCGATGATGGCGTATAAATAAAGCAAATTCAAAATTATATTTACCATAGAAAATCCCCTGCTGATAGCGGGGGATTTTTGTTTTTTACAATTTCACTGCATAATAATACCTTCACCAAAAATTATTGTAGTAATGAACATCAGGGAGCAGTTAAAAGGAACGGGCGCAGCGATTGTAACGCCGTTTAATCAGGATGAAACAGTGGATTTTGCAGCACTGGAAAAGTTGATCAATTTTATCATCGGAAATGGAGTGGAGTATATTGTTACTTTAGGCACCACCGGTGAAACACCCACACTGGATAAACAGGAGAAGCTGGATATTATCAATTTTACATTTGAAAAGATAAATGGCCGGGTACCGGTTGTGGTGGGTATTGGGGGCAATAATACCAGGGAAGTGGTTGAGCAGGTCCAGAGCTACCCGCTTGATAAAGCAGTTGCGGTTTTGAGCGCCTGTCCTTATTATAACAAACCCTCGCAGGAAGGTATTTTTCAGCATTATAAAGCAATTGCAGAAGCGTCGCCCAAACCCATCATATTGTACAATGTGCCGGGCAGAACGGGCCGTAACATGGAAGCCTCCACCACACTGCGTTTGGCGCATGAAGTGGCCAATGTAGCTGGTATTAAGGAGGCCGGTAACAATATAAGTCAGTGCATCCAGATTTTGAAAGACAGACCCGCCGATTTTCTGGTAGTAAGTGGTGATGATGACCTGGTATTGCCTGAACTGGCGTGTGGAATAGATGGTGTGATCAGTGTTGCCGCCAATTGTTATCCAAAACAATTTTCTGATATGGTAAGGGCCGGACTGGCTTCAGATTTTGCCGCTGCCAAAAAACTAAATGATCCTTTGCTGGAAGTGTACAATCTATTGTTTACAGAAAACAATCCTGCCGGCGTAAAAGGGTTTCTGTTCGAAATGGGCTATATAAAAAATGTGGTAAGGTTACCGGTAACTCCATTGAGTGAAGGCATTCAGCAAAAGGTGAAAGCTTATTGTGCCCGCGGATAACTTATCTGACAAATCAATTCTTGATTTATGCCCAATAACCACAAGCGGTTGTACCTTTTTTTGTGTGCCTGGTTATGTGCAGTTACAGTTGCATTTGCGCAGTATACAGTCACCCTTCGTATAGTGCAGCAGCCTGCGTTACATGCGGAGGATACCATTTTTGCAGCTGGCAATTTTAATAACTGGCAACCTGCTGATGGCAGGTTTTATTTTGTAAAACAACATGGTTATTTATCCCTTCAAATAAAAAATGTTCCGGCCACGGTTGTTGAATTTAAATGTACCCGTGGCGATTGGGGAAAAACAGAAAGCGCTTTAGCCGGAGCTGACATTGGCAATCACGTAATCAGCATAACCGGCGATACAACCATTGATATTTCCATCGCTGCATGGAAAGATGATTTTGCACCTGTTGTTAAACAACGTACTGTATCTCCAAATGTGCACATTTTGGATACTGCTTTTGCAGTCCCGCAGCTAAATAGCAAACGAAGGATATGGATTTATTTGCCTCCGGGGTACCATGCCGGTAACGAAAAATATCCGGTGATGTACCTCCAGGATGGGCAGAACCTGTTTGATGCATCCACTGCGGCTTTTGGTGAATGGGGTGTAGACGAAATACTGGACAGCATGGTAAAAAAAGGCGCACCGTCCTGTATTGTGGTAGGTATAGATAATGGCGCGGAAAGGATGCAGGAATACAATCCATTTGACAATGAAAAATTCGGGAAGGGGAAAGGTAAAGCGTATGTTGATTTTTTGGTACAAACGTTAAAGCCCTTTATTGACGGACATTACAGAACCTTGCGATCAAAAAATAGAACGATTATTGGCGGCAGTTCCATGGGGGGATTAATTTCCTTTTACGCACTGTTAAAGTACCCGGATATTTTTGGCAGGGGTGGCATTTTTTCGCCGGCATTCTGGACGGCGGATGGTATAAAAAAGTTGACTGATTCAGCAGGCAACAAATTAACCGGAAAGCTATTTTTTTACATGGGTGAACTTGAAGGTGGTACTTATGTCAATGACATGGAAGAAGTGGTTGAAACCGTGGCTAAAAAATCAGATGCCATGATTTATAAAGTAATTGACCCCGAAGGGCAACACAACGAACAAGCCTGGCATAAATGGTTTGCCGATTTTTACAGGTGGATTATGGAAGATGGATTTAATAATGCAATCAGGCTGGATAAATAATCCGATTTCATCCTTGAAAAATGTAAGCTTTTTTTAAAAAAACTGATTGTACATTAAAGTTGCAAAAGTATAAGAGGGCGATGCAACGATGCTCCACAAAGATTACTGGCCCGGACCAATTGTTTGCTTTTAAATACGGTAACTAACGCCCTGCAAAGCCAGTTCAGTATTTTCAAATACGGCAGTCGCTTCGGTTAAAAATTCATCCAGCACTTCATACTTCGAGGAAAAATGGCCAATGAGTAATTTCTTTACCTGCCCTTTGTACGCAATGCCGGCTGCCTGTATGGTGGTACTGTGAAAGCGCTCGGCAGCCCTGCTGTGCAAAGCTTTCAGGTAGGTGGCTTCATGATATAGCATATCAACCAACTTCACTTTGTCAACCAGGGATTCATCATAAATGGTATCCGCACAGTAAGCGTACTTTTTTGGTTTGGGGCCGGGTACAGTAACTTCCTCATTCGGAATAATAGTGCCTTTTTTTGTTACGTAGTCTTCTCCTTTCTGCAATTTGTCGTAAAAAGAAACGGGTATTTCATAGGCCTTAATTCTTACGCGATCGATTTTTCGCGGGTTTTTCTTTTCAGTAAACAAAAATCCCCAACATTCGATACGATGTTTTACAGCAAAACTTTCCACGGTAATCTTACTGTCGTCAACAATGATTTCATTGGCAGTAATGGGGTGAAAATACAAGCGATAAGAAAGTTGAACGGAGGCAACAGACAATTGCAACTGAATGATTTGTTCCAGGGCCGCAGGTGCATGTAAATGAAGATCCTGCGTACGGCTGAGTAAACTCATGCTGGTCAACAATCCGATCAGGCCAAAATAATGATCGCCATGTAAATGAGAAATGAAAATGTGGTTGATCCTGCTTCTGCGGATTTTATATTTGGACATTTGGGTTTGCGTGCCCTCGCCGCAATCAATCAGGTAGCACTCTTCCAGCGACTGCAGAATCTGCGCAGTGGGGTTTCTGTCCCATGCAGGAATAGCGGAATTGTTACCTAAAATTGTGATTGCCAACATTTAAAAAGGGTTAAAATTTATTGTAAAAAAATAAATTTAATATATCGCTGGCACATTAAAAAATTATCCGTCGAAAGGCCTATTCATCTCCCATTAATTCCCGCTCTATTTCTTCCATTTGCACAATGTCCCACGCTTCGCTTTCTGTTGGTGTTACATTCATTACCTCCAGCAGTTCTGCCTTATCAAGTAAAGCTTCAACGGATGGCTGAAGAGCGCAGATAACAAAGGAGCAGTTATGCTCGTAAAACTGTTGCTGGCAGTTTGCAAGTAATTCTCCGCTTGCTTCGTCTATCTCTGTTATCCGTTGCATGTTAAGCACCAGGTGTGGGATATCCTTTTGTTGATAGTGAAGCAACATTTCCACTAATTCTCCTGTCAATATAGCAGTCAATCTCACCTCTTCAGGCGTAATAACAGTAAATTTCTCTTTGGTATCTATTTTGACATTCATTAAATAAGATTCAGTTTTTGACGTTAGGTATTTGTAAAGTAAAGGAAAATTTTGAAGTAAAATTTCAGGAAACGAGTTTGATTCTTGTGACGCTATTTCGATAGCTGGTAAAATTCTGCAAAACGGATGATATCCGTACCGCCGCAGGTCCTGCACAAAGCATTTTTTAATTTTTTAACATATTAACATTTCACCTTTTCAGCAAACTTTATCTAACAAATAATCGTTATTATTGTACAAGCTAAATTCAATACGGATGGACAACAATTTTTCAGCACAAGTAAAGGAAATTATTTCTTATAGCAGGGAAGAAGCACTGCGCCTGGGAAATGATTTTATAGGCACCGAACATTTAGTGTTAGGATTGATAAGGGATGGTGAAAATACCGCCATCAAAATCCTCAAATCACTGAATGTAGATCTGTACGAATTGCGTAAAGAGATAGAGGTTGCTGTGAAGGATAAGACAGGAAAAAACATTGCTAACATTAATTCACTTCCGCTTACAAAACAGGCGGAGAAAGTCATTCGTATCACTGTACTGGAAGCCAAAGCACATAAAAGTGTGATGGTGGAGAGTGAGCACCTGATGCTGTCTATTTTGAAAAATAAAGAAAACATTGCTACGCAGATTTTAAATCAGTTTGATGTGGATTATGACATTTTTAAAAACGAGTTGGGCTTTGTAACCAGCAACCCCCCATCAGCAGAATTCAGTGATGAAAATGAGGATGACTTTGATGAGGAAAAGAAACAATACAGCCAGCAGCAAAAAGCACAACGTGGCGGTGCTGCTAACCAGCCCAAAACAAAGACACCCGTACTGGATAATTTCGGCCGTGACATTACCCGTTTAGCGGAAAGCGGTTCATTAGATCCCATCGTTGGCAGGGAAACAGAAATTGAAAGAGTGTCACAAATTCTTAGCCGCCGTAAAAAGAATAATCCCATTTTAATCGGAGAACCTGGTGTGGGTAAAACAGCTATTGTGGAAGGCCTTGCCTTGCGCATTGTGCAAAGAAAAGTAAGCCGGGTATTGTTTGATAAAAGAGTAGTATCACTTGACCTGGCAGCACTGGTTGCAGGTACAAAATATCGTGGCCAGTTCGAAGAAAGGATGAAGGCCATCATGAATGAGCTGGAAAAAAACAGGGATGTGATTTTGTTTATTGATGAAATTCATACCATTGTTGGTGCCGGGGGTGCCAGCGGTTCACTGGATGCTTCCAACATATTTAAACCAGCCCTCGCAAGAGGTGAGTTACAATGTATAGGTGCTTCTACGTTGGATGAATACCGCATGCACATTGAAAAAGATGGTGCACTGGATCGTCGTTTTCAAAAGGTAATTGTTGAACAACCTTCAGTTGAAGAAACAATTGAAATTTTAACCAACATCAAAAGCAAATACGAAGATTATCACAACGTTTTATATAGTGCAGAAGCGGTAGATGCCTGCGTTAAGCTGAGCGAACGGTACATGACCGACCGGTTATTACCCGACAAAGCAATAGACGTAATGGATGAAGTAGGTGCAAGAAAGCACATTAAAAACATCAACGTTCCGCAGGAAGTAATTGAACTGGAAAAGAAAATTGAAGACATTAAGCTGGAAAAAAACAAGGTGGTAAAAAGCCAGCGTTTTGAAGAAGCTGCTTCTTTAAGAGATACGGAAAAAAGATTACAGGAAGAATTGGAAAAAGCAAAGAATGATTGGGAAGAAGAAAGTAAACACAAGCGTTTCCCGATTGAAGAAGAAGACATAGCGGAAGTGATAAGCATGATGACCGGCATACCTGTAAAGAGGATGGTGCAGGCAGAAACTGAAAAATTACGTCGCATGGCCGAAGACCTGAAAGGCGCTGTTGTTGGACAGGAAGATGGAATTCAAAAAGTGGTAAAAGCCATCCAGCGCAACAGGGTGGGATTGAAAGATCCGAAGAAACCAATCGGTACATTTATTTTCCTTGGCCCTACGGGGGTGGGTAAAACTGAGTTGGCAAGGTCACTGGCGAGATACATGTTTGACAATGACGATTCTTTAATCAGGATCGACATGAGTGAATACATGGAAAAATTCAGTGTAAGCCGTTTGATTGGTGCACCTCCCGGATATGTTGGTTATGAAGAAGGTGGTCAGTTAACGGAAAGAGTCAGACGTAAACCATACAGCGTTATCTTGCTGGATGAAATTGAAAAAGCGCATCCGGATATTTACAATATTTTATTGCAGGTATTGGATGATGGGCAGTTGACAGATGGTTTGGGAAGAAAGATTGACTTTAAGAATACGCTGATCATTATGACTTCGAATATTGGTGCACGCCAGTTAAAAGATTTTGGGGAAGGTGTAGGTTTTGCTACTGCAGCAAGGGTTTTAAATGCGGATGAAAATAACAAATCAGTTATAGAAAAAGCATTGAAACGTACATTTAGCCCTGAGTTTTTAAACAGGATTGATGATGTGGTAATATTCAATTCTCTCACCAAGGAAAACATCTTCGAGATCATTGATATCCTGATGAAGGGTGTAATGAAAAGGCTGGTAAATCTTGGTTTTTCTATGGAATTAACATCGAGAGCAAAAGATTTTATTGCAGAGAAGGGATACGACTCTCAGTTTGGCGCAAGGCCTCTGCACAGGGCCATCCAGAAATACCTGGAAGATCCTTTAGCAGAAGAAATTTTAAATATGGCAGTGAAGGAAGGCGATACATTGATTGCTGACCTGGACGAAGCCAAAGAAAAAATTCTCTTTACTTTAAAGCCTGCAGAGAGCAGCAGCATCGAGGCTAAATCAGAAGCTTAATTTTTTGAAAACATAAACGTAAAGCCATCCGGAAGGATGGCTTTTTTGTTAGCCTGATCTTTTTTATTACACCAGTCGCTATCTTTCAAAATGCAATTTTTCTTTTGAAGGATCGGTTTTTTGACTGACTTTTGCAGCAATGAAAAAGATTGTGATAACCATAGACGGCTGGTCATCCTGCGGAAAAAGTACGCTGGCAAAACAAATGGCAAAAGAGTTGGGCTATGTGTATATTGACAGTGGTGCAATGTACCGTGCCATCACCTTGTATTTTTTGCGTCATCACATTGACTGGACAGATACAGCTGAAGTAAAAGATGCGTTGAAAAATATTTCACTGGAGTTTCAGCCTAATGAAAAATCAGGTCAGTCAGAAATATTTTTGAATGGAGAGAATGTGGAATACCTGATTCGGGATTTGGTGATTGCAGAAAAGGTAAGTGAAGTGGCAGCGATAAAAGAAGTACGTTCATTTGCCGTGGCAGAGCAACAAAAAATGGGTAAAAAGAAAGGCATTGTAATGGATGGAAGAGACATCGGTACAACTGTATTTCCGGACGCCGCATTAAAGATTTTTATGACTGCGGATATTGCCGTACGTGTTGAACGAAGGTTTAAAGAGATGTATGAAAAAAATCCCAACATCACCATTGAAGAAGTAAAGAACAATCTTGAAATGCGTGACTACATTGATTCCAACAGGGAAGTAAGTCCTTTGAGAAAAGCAGATGATGCCGTGATTATAGATAATACCAACATTAGTATGGAGCAGCAATTAAAACATGCGCTTGATTTATTGAAAAAGATAAAACACCAGTAAAATAAATTTTAATAAAATAAAAAAACTGCTGAGTCCGTTTGGGTTCGGCAGTTTTTTTTGAAAGTCAGGATAAACAAAACCTATTATGGTTTCTAAAATGCTTTTATGAAATTGCCAGGTTGAATTTCACAAAATGTTTTGTCTTTTTAACATTTAATGCCGTGCATTTCTTAGATTACACAACAATTGCATCACTCCATTAAAGCCATTTGAACAATGAAACAAAGCGACCTGCGCCATAGTACTTATTTTCTTTTTTTATCCATACTTATAATTGCCTTTAGCTCCTGCAATAACAACAGCCCTGAAACTGCAGTAAAGCCAGCTGCTAAAGCAGACACGGCCGGACTTACAGAAGAACAAAAACATTTGCCTGAAAATGCGCTGAAAGGACTCACCATTGCAGATGGTTTGGAAGTGCATGCTTTTGCAACCGAGCCCATGTTAAAAAACCCAACCAATATTGACGTCGATGAAAAGGGCAGGGTATGGGTTTGCGAAGCGTATAATTACCGTCCGGCAATCAATGGCAATCCGACAAATCCATTAGGCGACCGCATCATGATTTTGCAGGACAACGATGGTGATGGCAAAGCAGACACAGCGAAGATATTTTACCAGGATCCATCCCTGAATGCGCCGCTGGGTATTTGCGTATTGGGCAATAAAGTAATAGTTTCTCAAAGTCCCTATGTGTGGGTATTGTATGATGACAACGGCGATGATAAAGCCGAC
This sequence comes from Ferruginibacter sp., assembly GCF_028288465.1. GTDB lineage: Bacteria > Bacteroidota > Bacteroidia > Chitinophagales > Chitinophagaceae > Ferruginibacter. The sequence continues at coordinate 218,135 of NZ_JAQBNR010000015.1, forward strand.
AGAAAAGAAGTGTTGTTCAAAGGTATTGGCGGCGAACAGCACGATCATGGCGTGCATGCTTTTACATTTGGACCGGATGGAAAATTATATTTTAATATGGGCAATGAGGGGCATACTTTAAAAGATAAAAATGGTAAGGATGTTATGGACCAGGATGGCGATGTAATCGGCCCGAAAAAATACAAACAGGGCATGGTGTTCCGATGCGATATGGATGGTTCTCATGTAGAATGTTTAGGTAACAATTTTCGCAATCCCTATGAGGTTGCTGTTGACAGCTATGGCACTTTATGGCAGAGCGACAATGATGATGATGGCAACCGCGGCACACGCATTAATTATGTGATGCAGCATGGTAACTATGGCTATACTGATGAGATGACGGGTGCCGGCTGGCAGTCAAGTCGTACTAACATGGAAGACTCCATTCCGCTAAAACACTGGCATCTCAACGATCCGGGTGAAGTGCCCAACCTGTTGCAAACTTTTGCCGGTTCCCCAACCGGAATGGTTATTTATGAAGGTGCACTATTGCCTGCGCAGTTTCAAAACCAAATGATACATACCGATGCAGGTCCGAATGTAGTAAGATCTTATCCCGTTAAAATAAGTGGTGCAGGCTATACAGCAGAAATTGTAAATGTACTGAAGGGCGATAAAGATCAGTGGTTTCGACCGGCAGATTTAACTGTGGCACCCGATGGCTCACTGATTGTTGCTGACTGGTATGACCCTGGCGTGGGCGGCCATGCCGCAGGTGATCAGACAAGAGGAAGAATATACAGAGTCGCTCCGCCTGCATCAAAATACATCATCCCACAACAAGATTACAGTACAGTTGCCGGTGCAGTGAAAGCGTTACAAAATCCTAATTTATCAGTAAGGTATCATGCCTTTACAACGCTGCAGCAAATGGGCAAATCCGCCATTCCGGAATTAGAAAAACTATGGACGTCTGAAGAAAATCAGCGGATGCGGGCAAGAGCTTTCTGGCTATTGGTAAAGATGCCAGGCGAGGGAGAGAAGTATATTCAGCAGGCTGTAACATCCGCCAATCCTGACCTGCGTATTGCTGCCATCCGGGCAACCATTGAAATTAAAGCGGATATTATCGGCGTTGTGCGTTCTTTGGTAAATGATACCAGCGCTGCGGTGAGAAGAGAATGTGCATTGGCTTTGCGCCATGTTAAACTTCCGGAGGCCGACCAGTTTTGGGCTGCACTTGCTGAAAAGTATGATGGCAAAGACAGATGGTATCTTGAAGCATTGGGCATTGGTGCAGACAGGCAATGGGATGGCTTCTTTACCGCCTGGCTTGCTAAAGTAAAAGATCCGTTGCAGAGCGAGGCAAGCCGGGATATTGTTTGGCGTGCACGCACGGAAAAAGCAGTGCCTTATATTGCTACGCTTGCTGCTGATAAAACCAAGCCACTGAACAGCAGGTTAAGATATTTTCGTGCTTTTGATTTTAACCCCGGTACCGCAAAATCAGCTTTGCTGCTTGCCATGATTAAAGATAACAATGAGCACGACATGGCGCTGGATAAATTGGTATTGCATGCGCTTGACATCAAAACTGTCATGCAATCAACCATTGCCAAACAAGCACTTGACAGCGTATTACAATCTATCAATGGAACACCTGAATATATTGAACTGGTGAGCCGGTATGCCGTTAAATCTCAAAACAATAATTTACTTAAGTTGGCCATTGATAAATCAGGTGAGGGTGTTGGGAGAAACGCTGCAGGACTCCTGATTAAACTGGGAGGCAGCCCCCTGATATGGAAAGTGATCAACGGCAGCGATACAGTTCAGCAAAATAGTTTATTGTTTTCACTGGCAGACGTGGGTAGCAAAGAATCAATCGATATGCTTCAAACAATTGCCTTATCTAAAACATATCCTTTAGCTTTAAGACAGCAGGCTGCCCATAAAATTGGCAACAGTGGCAGTGGTGAAGACCGGGTACTGGCTATCTTAAAAGCAAAGAAAGTACCGGCTGAATTAATACCGGATGTGGTAGCCAGTGTGAGCGGCGCATGGCGTGGAGCCGTGCGTACGGAAGCAGCTACTTACCTGCCTGATAATGGTAAAAGCGTTACCAGTAAACCTGCACCAACCCTGCAGCAGCTGACTGCATTAAAAGCAAATGCAGACGATGGCAAAAAAATATTTACTGCCACCTGCAATGTATGTCACCAGGTAAACAATGTGGGTTACGATTTTGGTCCTAAGCTAAGTGAGATTGGCTCAAAGCTTCCGAAAGAGGGCTTGCTGGAAGCCATTGTGCATCCATCTGCAGGCATTGGATTTGGATATGAAGGCTGGGAGCTGAAAATGAAAGATGGCTCTACCTTATCCGGGATCATTGCCAGCAAAACTGAAACAGATATCGACATCAAATTCCCGGGGGGCGGTCACCAGCAGTTAAAAACAAGCGATGTAAAAACCAGGACTCAAATGAAGCAGTCGATGATGACAGAAGGTTTATATAATAACATGTCGGCGCAGGATATGGCCAACCTGCTTCAATATTTATCACAATTAAAAAAGAAAGCATAAAAACGATTAGAAGCCGTCAATCCTTCATACGCTGTACAATGTCAACAGTAAGTTGATCTTTTTGGCCGTTAAAATAAATGCCTAATACCTGGTCAAATACATCTGGTGCATTTGGTAACAAAGAGAATAAGGTCATACAGGATCGCAGTTTGTCATCATCCGGGGTGCTGAAAATAGAGTACGCAGTTTTATTTTTTATCGCAGAAAGAATTGTGCTGCATTCTATCAGTCTTTTACCAAGTACAGGATGGGTGAGGTAAGCAGCGGCTTCATCCAAACTTTTTATTGAGTAAAATACGGAGGTTTCACTGCTTCCCAAGCCTGCAACCTGCGGAAAGATAAACCACATCCAATGGGAGACTTTTTTAGCCTCCTTCAATTCCTTCAACACAGTGGTATAGACAGGAGCCTGTGCTTTTATAAAACGACTCAACACAAATTTATCTGCGTGCTTAAAATGGTTTTTATCTTCCATAGTTATAAATAGTCAGGTACGGAACAGAGTATAGGTGCCAGGATTATACCCGCATAGTATCAGCCTGCCAGTTTTTAACCGCTTTTTTTATTTCATCTCCGCTGAGCTTTTCTTTAAGGGCACGATCCAGTAAAACAGTAAATTCATCGTCAGCTGCAAAACGTAATGCAGCCATCTGGCTGAAGCTAAGTTGGCCTTCTACCTTCTTCGAACTTTCACCAAATAATTCCAGGTAACGCAGCCGGAACTCCAGCCGAACAATCCTGTTTTGATTGCCCAATGCATAATGCTGGCGCAGCATAATCGCTAAATAAAAAATGCAAAAAGAAAGGATACTGAAGAGTGTCCATTCCAGTTGATGTACCGCATCCTTAAAAGACTGGCGAATGCCGAGAATGATAAATGCCAGCATCATCGGTAAAAAAATAAAATGATGCGGTATATAATATTTCTTGTGATTGCTGTATTGCTGTTTCATAAATAAATAGCGTCTTTGTTATTAACTGCTTCAACCGAAATTAACATTTTTTGTACCGTTAGCAACCGGGCATTTTGCGGTTAACTACAATTATCTCTTGTATGTTGAAAGATTCTATGCAAAATCACTGTCATTATCCTTTCTCTTTCCTCTCAACAAATTTTCTGCTACCTGGTAAGTAATGCTGCTGAAATTGTTGCATGTTTTAAAGCGGGTGCTGTAATCACTCATCCATCAATCAGCCGTTATTACGCAGGATTAAAATCGTTTTAAATATTGAGAATGAATGCGAATGAATTTTCACAAATGAGGAAAATGTGACCAACCACGGCGCATGGACATTGGATGTAAAATATTTTGTTGCAAAGGCGATTATACACAATGGACAACGTTTTCAGGAAATCGCGGGTACTGCCAGGGATGGTTGTGGTATCGTTATTGGGAGCTTCAACAAATAACTTTAAAACTAAAAATTATTTTATGGAGAAAATTTTGAAAACAGGTTTACTGGGTTGCATTCTTGCAATCGGCATGGCAGCGTGCACAAACGGTACAAGTTCCAACACAGGTAACGGTGATACAACAACCGGAACCAATAGTAACAAAATGGATACTTCCATGCACGACACATCAATGAATAAGATGAGTACGGACACCGGTTCAATGCGGCGATAACAAAGTAGTATTAAAATGACAATTTCATCCAACAGGCAAGCGGTTTACTATAATTGTTTGCCTGTTTTTAGTTTGAAGAAGATGGAGTAAAAGCATATGAATTTCTACCCGACAAACTTTCTGCTGGAACTTCCTGATAATTTTTTTTGGAGGATTTAAAAGCGACCAGTAAAAAATCCTGTCTGCTCCATCATTTACTAACAGGCTTTTCTACGGGTATTTGCAGGGTGAAGAAGGTAGTTTCATTTGAAGAAGTTACGGATAAATTACCTCCATGAGCCTTTGCAATTTCGGCGGAAATGTATAAACCGAGTCCCAAACCTTTTTTGCCGGAATGGTCGTTACCGCGGTAGAAAGGTTGAAAAATCTGCCGGACAGTTGCAGCCGGAATTTCATTGCCATAGTTCTCAACGGACAGGATAAAACTTTGTTCATCACTGGTTGCATGTACAATGATGGGGGTATGTTCCCTGCCGTAAGCGATGGCGTTGCTTAAAAGATTAGACACCAACTGGGCAATCCGGTTGCCATCACATTCAACAAAATGATTGAGCTCAAAGTTAGTCTCAATGATGCTGTCCGGATAAACCGTGTGCAGTTCGGAAACAACCTGGCTAAGTATGTCTGCCAGGCGTGCATCTTTTTTGTATTCCAGCGTAATACCAGGCCCAAGGCGGCCCCTTGCGAAATCAAGGATATTGGATACCAGGCCCGACATACGATAAGCACTGTTTTTTACAATGCTGATGGACTTGTTATTTGCTCTTCTGATTTAGATGCTGCCAGTAATTCGGCACTCATCATGATCGCTGAAATAGGGTTGCGCAAATCGTGCCCGAGGATAGCGATAAACTGGTCCCGCACTTCCGCCAGGCGTTGTTCTTCTTTGAGTTTAGCCTCACTGAATGCAAGTTCTTCTATCGCATTTAAATGAAAAGAAATCAGTTCAGCAAACAGGTTAAACATGCCGATGGTTCCCGTGTTGTTCACCTTTGCCGGTGTTTGATCAATGGCGCAAAGGGTGCCGAAAAAAGAGCCATTTCTGCGGATAATAGGTACTGTAATATAACTTTGGAAGCCATACATCAATGGTGTAGCATGGCTGGCGAATTTCTCGTCTTTAGCAACATGATCTATGAGTACTGGCTCACGATGTTGCCTTATTTCATTACAGATGGTTGTCTCCAGAACCAGTTCACCGCCAGGCTCCAGCCCGAACAGTATTTCATCCCGTACGCTGCAGGCTATCCATTTCTCATCTGTCACCCGTGCTATGGCCGCAAAGCCCATTCGTGTTGTGCGACAAATAACTTCCAGTAAAGAGGGTACTATAGCGATGCGCCCCACTGCATCAATATCTTTTTGAATCTCATCGCCGGGATTCGTCGTAACCATTGGATTTTCTTTGGCTGCAAAATACATCAAATAAACTTTCAATATCACTGTTTTTAAAATAGACTGAATAGGATGAAAACTATATCCGCAGAGGATTCTGATGCAGGTATTCTGTAATTTTTTTTTAAACTGAAACTCAATAGAAGTTGTAACACGCTCAATATATGTGTGCGTCTGTATATTATAAGACAGCGTAGTACAGCATAGGTTTGTTCGCCCGTTAAAAGCCATTAAATTACCTGCTCATTCAAATTATATTCGATTAGCGGCATGCTGCAATCAATTTTATTCTTAACTTTTATTTTCAAAAAACGATACTGCTAAATATGAAAGAAAAATCAGGGCGCCGCTCCTTTATAAAAAATGTAAGCATGGGCAGCATCAGTGCTGCTATTTTACCTGCAGGTCTTGTTACTGCCACCAATCCAAAGCCAGAAAATGAACCCGGCGAAAATCAATCACCGCAAAAAAATACCAGGCCGTACAATACAGCCTATCAGGGCGCTAATCTTAACAGGGTGGCGTTTCCTTTGGGCGGCCTCGGCGCAGGTATGTTTTGTATGGAAGGTACAGGTGCTATCTCTCATATGTCCGTTCGCAACAGGCCCGAAATATTTCATACACCAAGCATGTTTGCCGCCATATCAGTTAAGGGATTAAAAAATGGCGCTAAACTCTTAGAAGGCCCGGTGCCTGACTGGAAAAAATTTGGGCAGCGTAGCGCAGGTAACGGATCAGAAGGCGCTACCATCGGGTTGCCCCATTTTCGTCATGCCAGCTTCACAACTCAGTTTCCATTTGGTCATATTGATCTTAGTGACAGCGATATCCCGCTAAAAATAAAATTGACTGGCTGGAGTCCTTTCGTTCCAACTGAAGATGATCAGTCAGGGTTGCCAGTTGCCGCAATGGAATACCAGTTTACAAACACAGGAAAAACCACGGCAGAGGCCGTTTTTTCTTTTAACTCAAAAAATTTTTTAAAGATAGATGAAGGCAGGAATGCGATCCATTCTTTGGAACATGGATTTGTTTTAACAGAAGCTGGCACAACAGAAAAGCCACAACCGTCCAGTTTTGCAATTTTTACAGATGATGCTGCTACAATAGTTGACCATTGCTGGTTCAGGGGCGGCTGGTGGGATCCGTTAACCATGGCCTGGAACACGGTGAAAACAGGCGAGGTGAAATCCGTAGCACCGGTTGAAAAAGATGCGCCGGGAGCTTCTTTGTATGTGCCCTTTTCCATCGCACCGGGCAAAGAAAAAACAATCCGGGTAATGATGGCCTGGTTTACCCCTGACTCTGATTTAACCTTTGGCGATGTGGGTAAACGCAAAGAAAACTGTGATCCGGCTTCGGGTTGCTGTAACTCACCCGCTGATATAGGTTTGGATAAATATGATCATGATTTTGATGGTAAGTTTTATAAGCCCTGGTACAGCAGCCGGTTTAAAAATGTAGAGGAAGTTGCTGCGCACTGGTTAAAGCAGTACGAAACGTTGAAGAAAAATTCATTGCTGTTTACAAAAGCTTTTTATGCAAGCACATTGCCACCGGAAGTGGTAGAAGCGGTGGCAGCTAACCTCACTATTTTAAAATCACCTACCATGATGCGCCAGTATGATGGCCGCTTATGGAACTGGGAGGGCTGTGGCGATGATGGTGGCTGCTGCCATGGAAGCTGCACGCATGTATGGAATTATACGCAGGCTGTAGCCCATCTGTTTCCTGCCCTCGAAAGAAGTTTACGCAACACAGAATTCTGCGAAAGCCAGGACGAAAAAGGCCATCAGAATTTCAGGGCAGTCTTGCCCATCAAGCCTGCTACGCATGAGTTTCATTCGGCTGCCGATGGACAGTTGGGTGGCATTATGAAAGTGTACAGGGAGTGGCGGGTAAGTGGTGATACCGGCTGGCTTAAAAAAATATTTCCCATGGTGCAAAAAAGTATGGATTACTGTATTGCTACGTGGGATCCGAGACACGTGGGTGTTATTGAAGAACCGCACCACAATACCTATGACATAGAATTTTGGGGCCCCGATGGCATGCACACCAGCTTTTATGTGGGCGCCCTGCAGGCCACCATTGAGATGGGTAAATTTTTAGGGAAAGATACCGCAGCTTACCAGCAGTTACACAGCAGCGCCAAAAAAATGATGGAAACCGCTTTGTATGATGGTGAATATTTTATCCAGCAGATAAAAGTAGAGGGATTGAATGCAAAAAATCCAGCCACGGAAAAATCATTTGGCGGCGAATACTCGGCGGAAGCAAGAGAGTTGCTGGATAAGGAAGGTCCTAAATACCAGTATGGCAAAGGTTGTTTGTCTGATGGTATACTGGGTGCCTGGATTGGCCGTATGTGCGGCCTGGAAGACACGATTGACCAGGCAAAAATTGCAAGCCATTTAAAAGCCATTCATAAATACAATTTAAAAGATAATTTAAGTGAACATGCCAATCCGCAACGTCCCGCCTATGCGGCTGGAGAAGAAGGAGGTTTGTTATTGTGTACCTGGCCCAAGGGTGGAAAATTATCTTTGCCCTTCGTATACAGCGATGAAGTATGGACGGGTATCGAACACCAGGTGGCATCGCATTTAATGCTGATGGGCTATGTAAAAGAAGGATTGGAGGTTTTGCGTGCCTCACGTGACCGCTACGACGGCCGTGTAAGAAACCCATTCAATGAATATGAATGCGGGCACTGGTATGCACGGGCCTTATCAAGTTATGGATACCTGCAGGCGCTCACTGGTGTACGGTATGATGGTGTTGATAAGACCCTGTTTGTAGATTCAAAAATTGGCGACTTCACTTCTTTCTTGTCAACCGAAACGGGCTTTGGAACGGTAACATTAAAAGCCGGCAAAGTTTCTGTGAATGTCGTATACGGAAAAATAGACGTCAGCAAAATAATGGTAAGCGGTAAACAAATGCATGCATAATGGAAGCGTCAACAAATTGCGTGGTAACTATCCGCTACATTATGAAAAATGAGCAAGGCGAAGTATTGGAAAATACCATGACGGGTGAACCGGTCGCTTATCTGCACGGCGGTACCGGTATTTTGGAAATACTGCAGCAGCAATTGGAAGGGTTAAAGACGGGCGATAAAAAAACAGTGCATTTACCTGCTAAAGCTGGTTTAACAGAGCGCAGTTTTATTTTTGAAGTAATAGTGGATGATGTGCGTACAGCATCCAGCGAAGAATTGTTATTGGGCTACCCCGTACGGCTGCCAGTTGAAGCCTGTGATGCCGATTGTGACTGTTACAAAGAAGTGCACCAACATAAAAATGTACAATGAAAATTCACTTATTAAGCGGATTTTTAGGAAGTGGAAAAACTACGGCGATCCATGCAGCTGCCAGGACACTGTTGCAGCAAGGCATTCATACAAGTGTTATTACAAACGACCAGGGAATTAAACTCGTGGATGGAGATTTTTTTAAAAGCACCGGCATCCCGGGCCGCCAGGTTACAGGAGGATGCTTCTGCTGTAATTTCGCTGCACTGGACAGCAGCATTCAATCGCTTGTAACCGCAAATAATACAGCCGTAATTTTTGCAGAGTCGGTCGGTTCATGTACCGATATTGTTGCCACGGTTTTAAAGCCTTTACTGCAATTTTATCCTGCAGCGCAGGTAACCATTTCTGCCTTTGCAGATGTACGGCTGTTGCAGCTCATGCTGAATGGAGGAACGAATTTGTTTGATGAAACGGTAAACTATATTTATTTAAAACAGCTGGAAGAAGCGGGCATTATTGTGGTTAATAAAATGGATCTTATTGATCAAACAACACTTGCTGAGATAAAGGTTTTGATGCAACAAAAATATCCGGGTAAAATTATATTGTTTCAGAATTCAATGGTTGAAAATGATATTGTAAAATGGATCGATACAATCAATCACGAAGATTCATCCGGCAGCCTGGCATCGCTGGATATCAACTACGATACCTATGCAGCTGGTGAAGCAAAACTTGGCTGGCTCGACCAGGAACTTGAAATTCACAGCAGTGATAATAGTGCATTGCAGCTGGCTGAAGATCTTGTCAATTTGATTTATAAAAAAATTGTTGAGCAACGATATGTCATTGGTCATTTAAAAATGCTGATCAATGCAACAAATAAAATTAGTTTTACCAATGACCATGATGTTATGGTTGAAATAAAAAAAACACCATCAACATTGGCCACATTACTCATAAACGCAAGGGTACAAACAGATGCTGAAGATATAGTTCAGCTTGTTTCAGCAGCAGTAGACCAAATTGAAAAAAGATCCGGATGTAAAATAGTTGTCTTTAACCAGTCTGCCTTTCAGCCGGGTTATCCAAAACCATTATACAGATTGTAAAATGCTTAATTACTTTTCTTAAAAAATCTTTTCATCTAAATTTTGTCAATGAAAAAAATCAATGCGCAGCTGTTTTATTGCCTCGTAATTATTTCAACCATCAGTTGCAACAAAAAAACAGGCGATGGCGGCTGGCCGCAATACAAAGGCTCTGATGCCAACATTCATTATTCCTCGCTTACACAAGTAGACACCAGCAATGTGACACAACTAAAACTGGTTTGGGAGTATCATGCAGGCGGCGTAGACACGGCCAACCATTCGCAAATGCAATGCAACCCTATTATGATTGACGGATTGTTATATGGCGTTTCGCCCAACATGAAATTGTTTGCCATCGATGCGGCTACGGGTAAAGAAAAATGGCAGTTCAGTCCATTTGATTCATTGAATGGCGACAAGCGCATGTTTTTTATTTTGAACAACTGTCGCGGCGTTACTTACTGGACGGATGGAAAAGAAGACAAGCGCATTTTGTATACAGCAGGCAGTAACCTGTATTGCGTCAATGCGCTGGATGGCAATCTGGTAAAGAGTTTCGGACAGGATGGAAAGATAGACCTGCACGATGGGCTGGACAGGGATGTGAAAGATCTTTTTATCACAACAACAACGCCGGGCATTATCTTTAATGACCTCATCATCATGGGATCAAGGGTGGATGAAGGAGCCGCTGCTGCACCGGGACATATACGTGCCTTCAATGTTAAGACGGGTAAAAGAGCCTGGATATTTCACACCATACCTCATCCAGGCGAAGCAGGTTACGAAAGCTGGGACGACAGTACCGCATATCGTTTTATTGGTGGCGCCAATGTGTGGAGCGGTTTTAGCATGGATAAAGAAAGAGGCATAGTGTTCGCCTGCACCGGTTCAGCCAGCTATGATTTTTATGGTGGCAGAAGAACGGGCAATAATTTGTATGCCAATTCTATACTAGCCCTGGATGCAGCAACTGGCAAAATGCGCTGGCATTTTCAAACGGTTCACCACGATGTGTGGGACAGGGATTTAAGTTCGCCACCAATCCTGGTAACCATTACAAGAGAAGGTAAGAAAATTGATGCGCTTGCAGTTACCACCAAATCTGGTTTTATATTTTTGTTTGACAGGGCCAATGGAAAACCCCTTAACCAAATTGTTGAAACACCGGTGCCCAATCAAAGCGATTTAACGGGCGAAAAATTATCGCCCACCCAACCCGTGCCGTCGTCTCCTGCGCCGTTCATGCGCCAGCTGATTACAGAGAAAGAACTCAATACCCTGCTGCCCGATTCATCCTACCAGGAGGTTAAAAAAAGATGGACATCCTATAAAAATGATAATATGTTTAACCCGCCTTCTTTGCAGGGAACAATCGTGTTTCCAGGCCTGGATGGTGGAGGGGAATGGGGCGGCCCAACCTTTGATCCAACCACGGGTTTATTGTACGTAAATGCAAACGAAATGGCCTGGGTAATTCAGGCGGTAGACATCAAAAACATTCCTGTGAAAGCAGAGCATTACCTGGAAGCCGGCACAAGATTGTATCGCTCCAATTGTATGACCTGTCATGGCCCGGAAAGAAAAGGTTCCGGTAATTTCCCTTCTTTGATCAATGTTGAAAAAAAATACACCGCAGCGTCTTTCGATACACTTATACAAAGTGGCCGCAGAATGATGCCCGCATTCAAACAATTGAATACGGTTGAAAGAAATGCCATCGCCTCTTTTGTATTGAACCTGCAGCCACAGCAAAATAAAAAGTTTGTGGATACCGCAGCGGCTAAAAAGAATGATCCTTTTAAACTGCCTTATACCATTACCGGGTACAATAAATTTTTAAGTAAAGAAGGGCTTCCCGCCATTGCACCACCGTGGGGAACTTTAAATGCAGTTGATCTTTCCACGGGTAAATATGTATGGAAAAAAAACTTTGGGAATGATCCCGCTTTTCCAAACGCCAAAGAACCAACAGGGGTTGAAAGCTACGGTGCATCGGTGGTTACGGCCGGCGGACTGTTATTTATAGCCGCAGCAAAGGATGGCAAATTGCGTGCTTATAATAAGCGGAATGGTAATTTACTATGGCAGGTCGACTTGCCTGTTCCGGCCTACGCCACACCAGCCATTTATTCAATCAATGGCAAACAATATATTGTGATTGCCTGTGGTGGTGGTAAAATGAATACAGCCTCCGGCGATAGTTATGTGGCTTATGCGTTGCCAGACAAATAACTGAACGTGAAATGAATATAGCAAACAGCATTCTTTTATAAGTGATGGCAATAAGGTATATTACAACTCATAACAAACACCCGTTAAATATCACATCATATGAAAAAGGCAAGTCTTACTATAACCTGTTTTCTATTGCTGCTGCAGTTGCTGGCACAAACAAAAACAATCACTCTTTCAAAAGAGAAACTGAATGATAAAATCCGTGGCGGCTGGGCCGGCCAAACCATTGGCGTAACATTTGGCGGGCCTTACGAGTTTCGTTTTGACGGTACTTTTATTGGCGATTACCAGTCGCTGTTATGGTATGATGGCTATTTAAAAAACACCATGCTCAACAACCCCGGTTTGTATGATGACCTGTATATGGACCTGACTTTTGTTGATGTGTTTGAAAAGTACGGACTCGATGCGCCGGTAGATTCTTTTGCCAATGCCTTTGCCCACGCCGGTTATGCGTTGTGGCATGCCAACCAGGCCGGCCGCTATAATATCCTGCATGGCATGAAGGCGCCCATGTGCGGGCAATGGAAAAACAATCCGCATGCAGATTGTATTGACTACCAGATTGAGGCAGATTTTGCGGGCCTGATGAGTCCGGGTATGCCCAATACGGCTTCTGCTATCAGCGATAAAATTGGTCACATTATGAACTATGGCGATGGCTGGTATGGCGGTGTATTCGTTGGTGCGATGTATTCAATGGCATTTACTTCCAGCGACATTAATTATGTGGTGAGTGAGGCGTTAAAAACCATTCCAAAGCAAAGTGAATTTTACCAGTGCATCAACGATGTGATTGGCTGGCATAAAAAATATCCGGCAGACTGGAAGCAAACCTGGCTGGAAGTACAAAAGAAATGGGCCAATGATATCGGTTGCCCGGATGGTGTATTTGCACCGTTTAACATAGATGCCAAAGTGAATGCGGCTTATGTTGTGATGGGATTATTGTATGGCGAAAAAGATTTTACAAAAACGCTTGAAATAGCCACCCGCTGCGGACAGGATGCGGATTGCAATCCATCAACAGCCGGTGGAATTTTAGGCGCCATCATGGGGTATGATAAAATACCTGCTTATTGGAAAATGGGTTTAAAAGAAGCAGAGAACATTCCGTTTAAATACACTACCATGAGCCTGGATAATGTATATACCACCGGGTTAAAACACGCGTTGCAGAATATAGAAAGAAACGGCGGTAAAATAAATGGTGACAATATCAGCATCGTACTGCAATCACCGAAGCCGGTAAAGATGGAAAAATCTTTTGATGGTATTTACCCTGTCACAAAAATTCCGGTAAAATGGTCAGATGCTAAGGATGCACTGAACTTTGAATTTGAAGGAACGGGTTTTGTTTTAAAAGGAGAGACCGCTGCCTGGGCAAGCACAACAGATTTCGTTTTTTCTACCCAATTATTTATTGACGACAAGCTGGTGGAATCCCCGGAACTGCCCGCCAACTACACAACACGCCGTCATGAACTTTGCTGGAAATACGATCTTTCAAAAGGAAAACACAAAGTGCAGTTGAAAATAGTAAACCCGTCTAAGGAATTTAATTTTAATGCAGGTGAGGTAATAGTGTATTCTGATAAGCCTGTGAACGGATTGCTGGCTAATAAGAGATAAATGAGTGGTGAATGGTGAATGGTGAGTGGTGAATAGCCAGTAATGAGTTGAGAGTAATCCTCCCGTGCCTGGTCCTTAATTAATCTTTCAAATTTTGATGCATAAAATAAAGCAGTTGAAAAAAGTATTAACCCTCACAATCTTATGTTGTCTTTTTCTGATGAACAGCTTTGCAATACCTCTGCTACCAACCACACTTACCTGCGAATACATGGTCAACCCATTGGGGATTGATACAAAGACACCGCGGTTTAGCTGGACATTAAGCAGTGCAGAAAGAAATCAGTTGCAGTCCGCTTATGAAATTATTGTAAGCGATCAGATGCAGGAATTACAACAGGGCAAAGGCAATCAATGGACAACCGGGAAAATAATTTCAGCGCAAAGTATACAGCTGGAGTATGCCGGCAAGCCGCTGCAATCTTTTACAAAATATTACTGGCGTGTAAGAGTGGTCAACCAAAAAAATGAAGCATCGGGCTGGAGTGAAATCAATTCTTTTGAGACGGCCACGCTCAATGCAAATGACTGGACGGCCAAATGGATCAGTGATGATAGTAAGAACCCGGCGAAGGATGAAGACTATTACAAAGAAGACCGCATGCCATTGCTGAGAAAAGAATTTGCGGCCGGCAAAAAAATTGCCAGTGCCAGGTTGTACATCAGCGGGCTGGGTTATTATGAAGCATTTTTAAATGGTAAAAAGATCGGCGATCACGTGCTGGAACCTGGCTTTACTACTTATAAAAAGCAGGTGCTGTATTCGGTGTACGATGTTACAGCGATGCTGAAAAAAGGAAACAATGTAGCAGGCATCATGCTCGGCAGCGGCTGGTGGAACCCTCTGCCGCTGCGCATCTTCGGTCGATTCGATCTGCGTAAAATTCAGCAGACCGGCCGGCCATGCGTACTGGCAGAAATTCATATCACCTATACTGATGGTACAAAGCATACCATCAATACAGATGAGAGCTGGCAGACAGCGCCCGGCCCGGTGATACACAACAATGTGTACCTCGGTGAAAAGTATGATGCCAGGCTGGAACAAAAAAACTGGAATACCATTGGCGCTGGAAAGGCCGGCTGGAAAAATGCAAGTATTACTACAGGCCCTTCAGGCATAATAACAGCGCAAATAGCGCCGCCCATCAGGATTACAAAAATCATCCGGCCGGTAAAGATTAATGAACAGGGTAAGGATACTTTTATTGTTGACATGGGGCAGAATTTTGCAGGCGTTGCACGCATTAAAGTAAAGGGGCCAAAGGGAACCAAAATAACTATGCGGCTTGGCGAAGATGTGTGGCCGGACGGCAGATTGAATTTTATGACGGCCGTTGCAACTCAGCTAAAAAGCCCCGGAGCAGGCGGTCCCGGTTCGCCGGATATTGCCTGGCAGGAAGATGGTTATATTCTAAAAGGAAGCGGTACGGAAACCTGGCAACCACAATTTACATTTCATGGCTTTCGCTATGTGGAAATTACCGGCTGGCCGGGCAAACCAACATTGGCGGATATTGAAGGTCTGCGCATGAACAGCGATGTGGCACAGCAGGGCAATTTTAGTTGTTCCAACGAAATGTTTAACCAACTGCATAAAGTAATTCAGTGGACATTTCTCAGCAATATATTCAGTGTGCAATCTGATTGCCCGGCGAGGGAGAAGATGGGCTATGGCGCCGATATGGTGGTAAGCTCCAACGCATTTATTTACAACTACGGCATGGCGAATTTTTATACCAAGGCCGTAACCGATTTTGCCAATGAACAACAACCGGATGGCGGCATTACAGAGATAGCGCCCTTTACCGGTATTGCAGACAGGGGCTATGGCGGCGACTCCGGCCCGATGGGATGGGAGCTGGGTTATTCTTTTTTACAAAAGCAGTTGTATGATTTTTATGGAGATAAACAAGTCATCGAAAATAATTACCCGGCTTTTATGAAGCAAATGGAATTTCTGCAATCAAAAGCAAAAGACGATTTATTTTACTGGGACATTGGCGATCACGAAGCACTCGATACCAAACCTGATGCCTTCAGCGCTTCCTGTTTTTATTATCACCATGCAAAACTGGCCGAAGAGTTTGCCGGCATTTTACACAAGCAGGATGATTCGGTGAAATTTGCAAAGCTGGCCCGCAACATTAAAGAAGCCATCATCAGCAAATACAATGTGCGCAACACAGGCCGGTTTGACAATGCCACGCAAAGTGCCCAGACTATGGCGCTGTGGTATGGCCTGTCACCTGAAAAAGATTCGGCGCTGGCGGTGCTGATGAGCGAATATGCAAGGCACAACATGCATTTATCCACCGGCATATTTTCTACTAAAATGATGTTTGATGTATTAAGGGAAAACGACCGCAATGAGGTTGCCTATACCATCGCCAATCAAAAAACTTTTCCGGGCTGGGGCTTTATGCTGGCCAATGGCGCCACCACATTATGGGAAACCTGGGCGCCCACCGGCACCGTCTATTCGCAAAACCATCCTATGTTTGGCTCGGTAGATGAATGGTTTTACCGTTCCCTGGTGGGCATTAATCCTGCCGCACCCGGCTTTCAAAAAATTATTATCCATCCCCAACCTGCCAGCGACCTTACCTGGGCAAAGGGCAGCTACCAATGCATGTATGGCACTATCTTAAGTGACTGGGAAAAAAGCAGTAATGGCTTTGCATTGCATGCAGTAATACCGGTAAATACAACCGCATTGGTTTATGTACCCTGTAAAGAAAATGCAGTTGTGATGGAAGGTGCCGGTAAAGTAACTGTTGCACGTTACGAGCAGGGCTGTGCGGTGGTGCAAGTTGGTTCGGGTGAGTATTTTTTTAGGGTGGGGGAGTAAGTATGTAGAAATTTTTGATTCAATATATCCATTATAAAAAGTGTCGTTAGGTGTGAGCATACGCTGCGTGAGGCGCTTAAAGAAATGCTTAATTATTATAGAGTATTTTTAAAGAAATCTATCAATCTCAATCTGGCGCAGAACTCCTTTCCTGATGCCAGATGTTGCTAATGCAACAATATAGAATGTAGCTCAGTTCTTTTGTTCCCGGTCTTCAATTCAAAAACTTCTCAGGCGAAGTCTCTGCACAAGTTATTTTAGTCCTATAACCTGCCCTGACAGGTTGCAGGACTTGCCACCTGTCAGGGCAGGTTATTTGTTTACAACTCTTGCACTTTAGACGGGACAGCACTTTCATGATTTCGTCTAATAATATTTGTGTTTCCCTTCCCAATCTATGGCGAGTCCTTCCTAACTATTCTTTCTGATTGTTGGTTTAGGCTTTAAAGAGATATCGCCTGGAAACTTTAAAATTGGGCAAGAAGGGGAAACCAGAAACGGAAGAAAAGGCAACTTATATATTTCCCCCCACCGGCAAACTATCAAACCGGATATTTATTTTACAGCCCTGTCCAATGCCGGTATCAATGCATACCCTGCCCCCATATGCTTCGGCACGGTGCGTAATATTGTTAAGCCCAATGCCTCTTTTGGCCGTTTGTAAATCAAATCCTTTTCCGTTATCCGCTATTTCTACGGCTATTGAATTGTGATATTGGTGAAGTGTGATGCTGATTTTTGTAGCTGCCGCATGTTTTATGATATTACTGAATTGCTCCTGTACAATGCGATAAATATTGGTTTTCAAACTTTCGGGAATGGAGGCTTCGTTCAGTCTCAAATTTAATTGAACCTTGGCATTCCCTGACGGATAGCTTTTTGAAAGTACTTCAATGGATTCTTTTAAATTGTTATTACTGAGTGTAGGCGCAACAAGCGAAGCAGATAATTTCCTTATTTCCTCATGCGCCACACTTAGAATATCCAATGCCGTTTTAATAAATCCTTCGTTTTTGGCAGAGCTCGGTTTTACCTGCCGTATGTAAAGCCTTGACGCTGCCAGCAACTGGTTCACATTGTCATGTAATTCCATTCCAATTTGGGAACGGCTGCGTTCTTCCGCCTCAATAATTTCCTTTTGCCGGTTTAATTTTGACAGGTTTAATTCTTCTTCAATTTTCAGTTTATCTGTTATATCGGTGATGGTAATCAAATACACATTGTGGCCCCTGTAAGTCATGGGAGTGATAGTGGGTTCTACCTGAATGATGTCACCATTCTTCCTTTTATGGCTCCGTATCGACCGGTCACCTGCATAATTGTTAATCAATTGATTTTTTAGTTTTGCATGTTCGTCTTCCACACGGATGTCAAAAAGGGATAATTTCAGGAATTCAGCCCTTGAATATCCATACAGTTTAATAGCAGTTTTATTGACCTCTAAAAACCGCATCGTTTTTTTATCTACTATGCCAACTGCAAAAGGGCTGGTATTGAAAAGTGTTTTATAAAGATGCTCTGATTCCCGGAGCGAATGGTCTATTTTCTTTTTTTCGGTAATGTCCTGCACAGTACCAACGGCTCTTTTAAGATTTGCTTTTTTATCAAATTCAATCCGGGCTTCTTCGTTCACCCATTTTTCACCGCTTTTTGTTATAATCCGATGTTCAATATGATATCTCCCGGTTTTCAAAGCCTGTTCCCATTTTTTGTCTACCAAATTCCTATCGTCTGGATGAACCGCTTCCAGGAATTTATTATAAGTCATTTTCGTTCCGGGAGCTAATTCAAAAATATGATAAGTTTCGTCCGACCATTCCAACTGGTTATCTCCGGATACATCCAGGTACCAACTGCCTGTTTTAGCAACCCGTTGTGCGTCTTTCAATTGTTTTGTCCGCTTTAATATTTCGTGTTGAACCTGCAGCAGTCTTGCTTCATTTTCTTTTTGCGCCGTAATCAAATTGCGGATAGAGAGGTATTGAAAAACGGTTCCGTTTTGGTCAACGATAGGTGTAATGACAGTGTCAACCCAGTAGTAAGTTCCGTCTTTAGCTTTATTCTTTATTTCACCACGCCAGGCCTTGCCGGCGGCGATCATTTGCCACATGTTCCGGAAGAATTCTTTTTTGTGGTAACCACTGTTGATCAGCCGGTGATTTTGTCCCATCAGCTCTTCAGCGGTATATTTTGATACCCTGATAAACATCTCATTGACGTATGTAATGTCTCCATTTATATCAGTGATGGAGACAATGGCAGCTTCATTTACAGCGGCCTGGTAGGCCGACAGCATTTGTACCATGTCAGCAGGATGATTGCCCGGGGAAGGAGCTTTGCCCTTGTGGATTGATTTCATTTTGAATAAATACTTTACCTAAAGTAGGGCCAGGTAACAGTTTAAGGTATGATAGTGGACAGGTACAAAGATGATAAAAATCAATAGCATCTTTTAGTATTTGTCCTGCTTATTTTAAAAAGAAGCAGGACCGTATTTATCCATATGGAGGATGGCTGATTTAAAATAAAGCGAAATAGCTTAACTGCTATAACCGGTTTTGCGTGGAAGTAATTAAACTTGCTGACGATATAAAATAAGCGTTCAGATTGCATTTTATTTTCCGTAGAGGCGGTATTACCGGCAATTAAGATTGCCAATTTTTATTTTGGGATCCAATCATCTATTCCATACAGTAACCCGCGCAACGGTTGAGTAAGTGTCATGGATTTAGTGGACACTGTTATATTCCTCATCGGTCACCGGCGTTAACCAATTCACTGCAACGCCTGCTTTAATATTGGTGATGGCAATATGGATAAAATAGCTGTCCCTTGTCGCACCATGCCAGTGTTCAACGCCGGATGGAATTACCACTACATCGCCCGTTGCGAGCGGCCTCGCCGGATTTCCTTTTTCCTGGTAGAATCCTTTGCCGTTGGTCACCAGCAGAATTTGCCCGGCTGGATGAGTGTGCCAGTTGTTTCTGCAACCAGGTGCAAATTCTACATTTCCAATTGCATAACTGCCTGTTTCATCTTTCGGAACCAAGGTGTTCAGCCAGGCTGTGCCGGTAAAATATTGAGCAGGTGTTTTTTCACCTCTCGGGAAAATAGCGTTGTCATTTTCACTCATAAAAATTATTTTATAAGCCGGTGGATTTTTCCATGGCTTCGGTGTAACGGGTGCCTGTTATTTGTATTTGTACAGAAGCGGTTTCAATTTCCAGCAATTCTTCCTTTGTTAATTTAATGGAAGCTGCGCCATTATTTTCAGTTAGGCGATGTGGCTTTGTTGTTCCCGGAATGGGTACAATCCATGGCTTTTGCGCCAGTACCCAGGCCAATGCAATCTGGGCGGTAGTCGCATTTCTTTTGGCTGCAAACTGACCGAGTAAATCCAGTAACACTTTATTGGCAACACGTGCTTCTTCTGTATAACGTGGCAGCAGATTACGAATATCGCCTTCAGCAAATTGGGTAGTCTCATCTATTTTACCCGCTAAAAAACCTTTGCCCAGCGGACTGAATGCTACTAAACCTATACCCAATTCTTGTATCGTGGGAATGATCTCTTTTTCATGCTGTCTTGTCCATAGTGAGTATTCGCTTTGTAATGCTGTAACAGGCTGCACGGCGTGCGCACGGCGGATTGTGCTGGCACCTGCTTCTGACAAACCGAAGTGTTTTACCTTGCCTTCTTTAATCAAATCTTTCACCGTACCTGCCACATCTTCAATCGGTACATTGGGATCCACACGATGCTGGTACAACAAATCAATCGCATCTACCCGCAATCTTTTCAGTGATGCTTCCGTCACCTTACGGATATTTTCCGGGCGACTGTTTACACCAGCCATTTTTCCATCTACAATATTGAACCCGAATTTGGTGGCGATAATAACCTCACGCTTAAACGGCATCAGCGCTTCACCAACCAGTGCTTCATTTGTAAAAGGGCCATATACTTCAGCCGTATCGAAGAAGGTAACGCCCTGTTCAACGGCGGAACGGATCAGTGCAATCATGTCCGTTGTATCAGCCGCAGGTCCATAGCCAAAGCTCATGCCCATACAACCGAGGCCGATGGCGGAAACTTCCAGGCCGGTGCTACCCAATATTCTTTTTTTCATGTTGATTCGTTTAAATGAGAAAGCGAAGTTACACAGCCGAAGGCCATAACATCATACTGTAGCACTAAAAAAGCAGCCCTCTGCATCTTGTTACTGATTACAAAGGGCTGCTGTTTATCAAAAAAATCTGTTGTTATTTAGCTCCTTTCACCCGGTCGCCTTCCGCATCAAACATGCCCATCAGGCTGCCCGTTACATGGTCATCATCTTTCTTGTTCATCACCAGGTTTACATCATAACCCTGGGCGGAAAAATAAACGGTGACAGTTGTGTCTGCTAACTCAACCTTATCAAGTTTAGCGATTTCCTTTCCGGTACTATCCTGCACCGCACCAGTCAGCGAAGCATCTTTTTTGTCGAGTGTAAAAAACATTTTGGTATCACCCTGTGGCAGTGATTTTACGAGTACGTTCCATTTACCCTCAAAGTAGTCAGCGCCAGTTTTGGTTTGGGCACTTGCTCCAAAAGATAAAACCAATAATAGTATTGCAGTTAACGTTGCATGTAGCTTTTTCATTTTGTAGTTTTTAATATGCAGTTTGTAATGATGAAATTAAAATGTTGCTGATTATAATTTATAGCTATCAATACAATGTTTTCTTCAGATAGTTTAAACTATTGGTGACATTTTGAATCGGTTGCGGTGCGCCATCCTGCTCAACAAAATAATACTTCATGCCGGATTCTTTTGCATTGTCAAAAATGTGCTTGAAGTCAACAACGCCGGAACCTACTTCTGCAGGGTTCATCGTGGCTTTATCCAGGTCTTTTACATGCCACAGCGGGAAACGGCCGGGGTGCATTTTAAACAACGCTACAGGGTCCTGCTTTGCCTTGGTAGCCCAGGCAAGGTCCAGTTCCATCTTGACTAAATTCTTATCGGTGTTGGCAAGAATATAATCAAACGGGCGATGGCCTTCTACATCATCAAACTCGCTGGTGTGGTTGTGGTAGGCGAATTGTACACCTGCTTTTTTACAGGCTTCTCCCGCCTTGTTGAAAACATCCACCGCAGTTTTTATTTCATCCAAAGTACTTACTGGAATGCTGGAACACACCAGGTAACCAATGCCGCCTTCTGCTGCGGCATCCGCCAATTCCTGGTGATTTTCTTTCAGGTTAAGTGACTTGGGCATATTCTTCATCCGGTCCCATATTTTTTCCATCCTGGCAGAATCTGCTGCTGTCTTGGCCATTTTCATGAGCGATTCCATGGTAAAAGCCGCACCGCCTACGTGGGCTGAACGCCAGGTCATGCCGGCATCTTTTATCATGGCCGCCAGTTCTTTTGGTTTGTAGCCATAAAAATTCCCTTTTTGCGAACCGGCGCTTTCCAGTTCTTTATACCCGATAGCAGCCAGCTGTAGCAAAGTGCCTTTGGCATCTTTTGTCATCATATCACCGAGGGTATACAATTGAAGCCCGGGTGATGGAAATGCTTTTTTACCGGTCAGTATGCCTGCCGCGGCGGAACGTGCAAGCAGCAAACCTGCTGCCGCCATCGTACCTGATTGGATAAATTTTCGTCGTTGCATGAATCGTTATTTTTAAGTGTAGAAAATTGTTTGAATAAAGCCGGTAAGCACGTGTTGTGGTTGTTTAAAAGACGTTATAATCGTTGGATAAATATAAACCTTTTATCAGACTAAATAACTTCTGTAATCTTCAGCCAGCAAAAGAAATCAGGGCAATGTTTTCCCGGAGTATGCAAAAAAATCGTTTACAGATACGTTAAATAATTGTACGACCCCCAATACGTGTGTTGATTTAATCAACATTCGAAGCCACGAAAGGATTTAAAACTATTACAAGGGTGGTTGCTGTCTGGTAGATATTATGCGGAAAAATACAGTAACAAAAAGTCGCATAACAGTGCTCTGCAGCGGTGGAATATAAATTCAGTATGGTATGCTAAACAGCCTGGGAGATATTGTATTTTCAACCAGTTTATTTAGTGGCAAAATCCTTTGAAAAAGGCTGATTATAAAACCGTTTGCCCATGTTTTTATGCAGCGCATTTGCCACTGCACCAAATACCGGTGGAAAAGGCGGCTCTCCTAATCCCGTTGGATCAATGTTATTTTCTACAAAATGAACTTCGATTGTTTTTGGCGCCTCTTTCATCCGGATCATCCGGTAACGGTTGAAATTATTCTGCTCTGCAGCGCCGTCTTTATGTGTCAGACCACCGTACAACGCATTGCCTATTCCATCCACTACAGCGCCCTGTACCATGTTGATGGCTGCATCGGGGTTAATTACCACACCACAATCCAGTGCACTGAAAACCCGTTCCACATAGGGTTGTCCATCTTTCTTCACCATGTCTACCACATGTGCTGCATAAGAGTTATGGCAGAAATAAGCAGCTACGCCGCGGCTGTATTTTTTATTCTCTGGAGCATTCCATCCCGATTTTTCTTTTACCAGGTTTAATACACCTGCATACCGGTCAGCGTCGTATTCATTGTTTTTACCCACCGGGTTTTCTTTGCCCCGCTTTAATAATGCCAGCCTGAAATCTATTGGGTCTTTGCCTGCGAATTCAGCCAACTCATCCAGGAAAGATTGTTCGGACGCCGCATTGAAATTGGAGCCAGGTGCCCTGAATGCGCCAATGGTAATGTTGGAGGGTATTTCCCAGCCCTCTGCCAGGTAGTTGTCGACCGTACCGGCAGGAAACCTGTTTGGATGAACCGCATGTTCAGGAATACCACCGCCCTTTACATGAAAGGCGATTAAATTTTTATTGGCATCCAGCGCAGCACGGTAGGTAGCCATGTACATCGGGCGATAAATACCATACGTCATATCATCTTCGCGGCTGTACACCAGTTTGATGGGCGCTTTTACTTTTTTAGAAATCAGCGCTGCTTCTATCACATAATGTCCATATGCCCTCAGGCCAAAGCCTCCACCCATGCGGGTCATTTGTATTTCGATCTTGTCGGGGGGCAGATTTAAAATTTTTGATACCGTTGGTTCTATCCAGCCGGGTGCCTGGTGTGGTCCTACCAACAAGGCTTTCTCCTCTGTAACATGGGCGAAAAAATTCATTGGCTCCATACAGTTATGCGCCAGGAAGGGAGCAGTATAGGTGCGTTCTAAAATATGAGCTGCATTTTTAAAGGCAGTTTCCGGGTCGCCATCTCTTCGCAATTGTTTTGCTGGTTGCTTTGCAAGTGCCGTCATTTTAGCCAGCTGGGTGGTGGTACTTTCAAGCCCTGCTGGTATGGTAACTTCATTTTTGCCACGAAAGCCTGCGATGGTTTCTTTGCGTTCGGCGATTGGCTCCCAAATTACTTTTAGTTTTTTACGTGCATTCATCACTTCCCAGGTGGTGTTGCCCACTACTACCAGCAAATCATTAAATGTACGGGTATCAAAACCGGCCTGTTCAAAACCATCTTCGTACAGCTTCATGCTAAACACATCTTTGATGCCCGGCATTTTCAAAGTTTCCGTTGCGTCAAAAGATTTTAGTTTCATCCCGAATGCATGCGGATGCTCAATCATGGCTATCAGCATTCCCTCCTGTGTATGATCCATTCCAAACAGCGGTTTGCCGGTTACAATTTTCTGCCCTTCAACATTTTTCTTTGAGTTGCGCACGGTATTAAAACTCCTTATGTCTTTCAGCTTAACTCCTTTTGGTATAGCGATAGCGGAAGCCTTTGACGCGAAGGCGCCATACGTTCCCGACTTGCCGCTCTTCTCATGATACAACGTTCCCGCCTTGGTTGTAATTTCTTCTACCGGCACAGCCCAGGTTTGTGCAGCTGCCTGCATCAGCATATTCCGTGCTGCTGCTCCTGCTTCACGTAGCGGCTTCCAATACATTCGTACTGAATTGCTGCCGCCGGTAAATTGCGGTCCTAATTTCATGTTGTCATGCGGCCCCATTTCTACCATTATTTTTTGCCAGTCTACATCCAGCTCTTCCGCAATAATCATCGGCAGTGAGGTCATTACATTCTGACCAAACTCAGGGTTGGGATTCAAAATTTTTATGAGGTTATCCGGTGTAATTTTTATGTAGCCGGTCACTTCACTCCATTCTTCTGACCCATTCACCACAGTTGTTTTACCATCAAAGTTGAACTTTGCCAGCCCGCTAAAACTGATCATCAGTCCACCGCCTGCAAGTAAAGACGATTTTAGAAATGAACGCCTGCTATGGTTTGTTGTATTGTTTTCCATGTTGAAATGCTTTGAATTGTAGTTAGCGTATTTTACACAATAATTTTATTGCTGCTTTGCCGCAGACTGTATGGCTTCTCTGATGCGCACATAAGTACCACACCTGCAAACATTACCGCTCATCGCGGTATCAATCTGCGCCTCCGTTGGATGCGGATTTGCTTTTAACAACGCAGCCGCTGTCATAATCTGACCGGTCTGGCAGTAACCGCATTGCGCCACATCGTGCTCCAGCCATGCCTTTTGTACCGGATGATCGCCGTTTTCAGAAAGGCCTTCAATAGTGGTAATTTCTTTATTACCAACTGCAACTACCGGTAACTGGCAGGAGCGGACTGCCACTCCATTGAGGTGTACAGTGCAAGCGCCGCACATGGCAACGCCACAACCATATTTTGTACCCGGCATATCCAGGTGTTCTCTCAACACCCAAAGTATGGGTGTTGCAGGGTCTACATCAACCTGTTTGGTTTGCCCGTTAATTTTTAAGTTATAAACAGCCATTGTGTAAAATTTATTCGTTAAGCTAAAGTAAGTCGTTTTGTTTATTGTCTGAGCGCCTTTACCATTGCAGGTGTTACAGCAGCTGGTATTTTATTGCCCCAGCTGTTTTTACAATAATTCAGCACGTCAGCAATTTGCTCATCTGTCAAATAATCCTGGGCGGGCATGGCAATATTGTATTTTTTGCCATTCACTGTTATTTCTTCGGCTTGCCCTTTCAGTATAATATTGATCAGTGTTTTGTTTGGCTTTTTCATGTAAGCTGTTTTGGCCAGGGGAGGATTGACTTCAGCTATCCCTGTTCCATCTTCCATGTGACAATTCTGGCACTGCAATGCATATACTTCCTTTCCTCGCTTAATACTTTCGCTCAGATTCTGATTGGGCATTACACCTGCGGTAAAAACAATTGCAGATACCATTAAAGAGATCGTCATTTGTTTATTCATTGGTCTAAATTTAATCAATAATTTCTAGGGCAACACAGCTTATTATTTATTCATTTTAACCGGTCTGAGCAATTTTAAAAAAAGTGAGCGAGCCCATTTTCCATTTGCTCTTTTCTTTTATGTACACTTCAGTCACCATAAATCAGTGCACCACTTCATTTCCTCCCACCACAGCCAGCAGGTCAAGGTCGTTCAGCAGGGTGGCGGTGTTGCCAAAGATGTTTACTACCACAGAATATACTTCGGCTTTTTTATACCAGATACCGCCACTTTTGATGGTAGCCAGTTCCTGCGTTTTGCCCCAGCTTCCACCCATGTGTATAAACATGGATTTGTCATCAAAAAGCAAATTCAAAGAGTCTATATTTTTGTCTGACATCCACTGTCATTTTTGTTTGGAAAGGTTGATGACTTCTTGTTGCTCAGGTGTATTGTTGGTTGCCGTTTTTATTGATTCTGTGAGCGGCTGCTATGCATAAGATGACAGATCGCAGATAATGCCTACCAACAGACTAAGGATTTTTACTTTCATTTTTTTGTTTTAGTGATTGATTAATTATTCAACTTTCGTTCGCCTAAACATTTTACCATTGCCGGGTCACGGTGGTCAAAGAAGGCGCTTGCTTTTGTATCCAGTGTTTTAATCGCTTCCATATCCTCTGCACTTAATTCAAAATCGAATATATTGATGTTCTCTGCCATTCGTTCCTTACGCACCGATTTAGGAATCGCAACGACTGCCCTTTGCGTAAGCCAGCGCAGTACTATCTGTGCAATCGTCTTGTTGTATTTTTTACCGATGGAAGCCAGCAATTCGTTGTGGAACAAATTGTTTTTACCTTCCGCAAATGGCCCCCAGGATTCTATCTGTACATTGTTTTCTTGTAAAAACTTTTGTGTTTCGTTTTGCTGATGAAAAGGATGCGTTTCAACCTGGTTCACAGCAGGTACAATTTCGTTGTGAACGATTAAGTCCATTAACCTGTCTGGTTGAAAATTGCTAACACCGATGGCTCTTACTTTTCCTTCTTTGTACAGTTCCTCCATAGCTCTCCATTCGCCATACACGTCACCATACGGTTGATGAATAAGGTATAAATCCAGTAATCTAACTGCAGTTTTTTTAAAGAATTTTCAAAAGCTTTTTTTGTTCCTTCATACCCGCTGGATTGAATCCAGAGTTTTGTAGTAATGAATAATTCATCTCTTTTTACGCCACTGCTTTTGATTGCTTTTCCCACTGCCTCTTCGTTACCATAAGACTGGGCAGTATCAATCAGGCGATAGCCTGTTTCGATGGCGTCCATAATACTTCTTTCACATTCTCCCAGGTCTGTTACCTGGAAAACACCAAACCCCAAAATGGGCATTGCTACTCCGTTATTTAATTTTACTGTTTGCACGATGTATGTTTATTTGTTGCACAAAGTTCTTATTATTTAGCTGCTGCAATGGTATACCAATTACGGATTTATCTACCAATATTGCTGGTGGGCAATGCAATAAGCTGCTGCTTTACCTCAACTTTTCTTTCAGGAAAGCCATTACTTTATTTCTGATGTCATCGGCATCGAACATTACTCCAAAATGCGGTGCATCTTTTACGATGATCACTTCGTTTGGCACACCGGAGAGGCTTAACCAGGCGCTCAATAGTTTTGATTGTTTTGGAGATACGAGTTGATCTTTTTCTCCATGAATGATTAAGAATGGTGGATCATTTTTATCTACATAAGTCACCGGGCTGGCGGTCCTCGCTAAATCAGGACGGGCAAGCGGCGCTGCACCAATCAAAAGTCCTTCCGGTGATTTTGCATCATCCGCACCGGGAAAAAGTATCAATTCAGCAGGACCATAAAAATCTACCACGCCTTTGAAAGAAAAGGGCTTGGCTGCGCCGGCTATCGTAAATCCATGAACATT
Organism: Ferruginibacter sp.; assembly: GCF_028288465.1. GTDB lineage: Bacteria > Bacteroidota > Bacteroidia > Chitinophagales > Chitinophagaceae > Ferruginibacter. The sequence continues at coordinate 246,003 of NZ_JAQBNR010000015.1, forward strand.
GTTATTGGCTGATAACCCCACCAATGAAGCCAGGTGGCCGCCGGCTGAAAAGCCCATCACGGCAAAACGGTTTTTATCAAAGCCGTATTTATCTGCATTCTCAAATAGAAATGAAACCGCCCGATTGCAGTCTTGTATTTGCGCCGGGAAAACTGCCTGCGTACTGAAGCGGTAATCGATAGAAGCCAGGGCAAAACCAGCGCCCACAATTTCCGCCACAGTTTTTTTCATGTAACCCATGTCGGCATATTTATCGTTGCTTAACCAGCCGCCACCATGAATAAAAATCACCAGCGGCAGTTTACCTTTTGCATTTGCCGGTAAGTAAATATCCAATAAATGTTTTTGCAGCGTGTCGCCGTTGTAAGGAATATTTCCCTTTAAAATTGTGCCCTGCGGAAATGCATCGATTACAGGATTTGTTTGAGCAAAGCAGCTGGTTGTAATAAAAATTACGCCGAGAACGACTTGAACAATTGTCTTTTTCATACCAAATTTTTTCTTACAATTTAATACTCTTCCGGATTCCGTTTATCATCTGCTCAATAAACTTTTGTGCGTACAATTACTATTCTGTTCTTTCCGTTTTCTTTCAATAAAAAAATTGGATGTTTTAATGTAAGTTTCCGGAAGTCACCGCTTTTTCAATTACGTCCAGTCTCGCCTTTTTGGGATCGGGTTTGGACGTCTTCGAGATAGAGTCAGCGCCCCGTGGAAAGCCCACCTGGGCGGCACTTGCGCCATATTGCGTGGCATCACGTACGCCCTTCCATGCAACAACTGGTTGTGGCGGGCGCCAGCGAAATTCACCCACCGGTGCCGCTGCATAAGGGATGCCTTTAAAACTGGACACTTCACCTGCCGTCACGCCACGCAAGTCGCCATTACTGGTATGAATGATAGGCCCATTGGCCGGGGTATTGGTTGCTGTTTGCTGGGCCATGCAAAGCAGGTGAAAAGGAGCAGCACTAAAGGGAATGACAATTTTTTCATCGTTAATTTTTATTTCGTTGGCAGTTTTATAAATGATGTTGTATTACGTAAAGGTCACTGCATTTTGCGGGCGGCATGGTATACCAATTGCGGTTTGTTCTACCAATATTGCTGATTTGGGGGATGCGCTGTAATGGGAGGATGGATAATGCGTTAATTTTATCAACATAAAACTTTGCATCATGAACGACCTGCGCCGTTTTGAAACCATCAATGATTACAACGCATTCAACAACAATGAAACGCGGCACCGCTGGTGAGCGTTGTGGATTTGTCGAAGGCGGATCCGCGGCAAGCCAGCAATATGTTTTTTGGTTTTTACACCGTGTTTTTAAAAGACGTAAAATGTGGCGACCTGCGTTATGGCAGGGCCAAATATGATTACCAGGAAGGCACGCTGGTGTTTATAGCACCGGGGCAAATTGTAAGCGTTGACAATACCGGCGAAACCTACCAGCCGAAAGGCTATGCATTGATCTTTCATGCGGACCTGATTCATGGTACAGCGCTTGGTCGGCATATACAGGACTATACTTTTTTTGGTTACCAGTCAAACGAAGCATTGCATTTATCCGAACGGGAGCGAAGGCTTATTTTAGATGGCTTCTCCAAAATTGAATACGAACTGGAACATGCCATTGACAACCATAGTAAGAAATTAATCGTGTCGAATATTGAACTGTTCCTGAACTATTGCAGCCGTTTTTATGAGCGCCAGTTTATTACCCGCGATATCGTGCACCAGGGCATTCTAGAAAGATTTGAAACCTTACTAAACGGATATTATCAGTCAGAAAAGCCGCAAACGATTGGCCTGCCATCTGTCGCCTATTGTGCCGGCGAACTCAATTTATCCCCGGGCTATTTTGGCGATTTAATAAAAAAAGAAACCGGCAAAACAGCGCAGGAGTATATACAGACCAAGGTGATTGATGTAGCTAAAGAAAGAATATTTGACCATAATAAATCCGTTAATCAAATTGCCTCCGAACTTGGATTTAAATATCCCAACATTTTGCCCGTTTGTTTAAACAACGTTCCGGCTGTACGCCAAATGAATATCGTCTTAGTAATTAATGAAGATTTATCTGCTGAAATACTCCCGCATTTCATCCAGTTCACGACAGTGATGAGATGAAGGGCAAGGAGGCAATAATAGAACAACTACCAAGGCTATGCGGCAGGCCTGGCATCAGGGATAGTGAAATAAAAAGTGCTGCCTTCTCCGGGTATACTCTCTACCCAAATTTTTCCATAGTGCAGTTCAACAATTTTTTTGCAGTGTGATAAACCGATACCGGAACCCTCGTATTCGGCCCGGGTATGTAAGCGTTGAAAAATATCAAATATCCTTTCGGTGTACTGGGCTTCTATGCCAATGCCATTGTCTCTAAATGCAAACTGCCAGTACTTTTGTGCTTTACTTACACTGATGGTTATATGTGGTACCATATTTTTCTTCCTGAATTTGATGGCATTCAGTATCAGGTTTTGAAACAGTATTTGCATCTCGAAAGCGTGACCATTAATAACGGGCAGTGTATCAGCCTCAATCACTGCATTGGTTTCAGTCACCGCAGCCATTATATCCTGCTTTACAGTCTTTAATATCTCATTGCAATTAATTCTTTCAAATTCTCTTTTTTCTCCTATCCTCGAAAAGTCCAGCAGGTCCGCTATCAGCACCCGCATTCTGTTTGATGCTTCAGAAAGAAAGGACAGGTATTTATCAGCTCTTTCATCTATTTTACCCTTGTACTGTTGCTGCAATAAATTTACAAAGCCGGTGGTAGTTCTCAGTGGCTCCTGCAAATCGTGTGAAGCTACGTAGGCAAATTGCTCCAGCTCTTTATTCTTCATGGTCAGGTCGTTGTTGGCAAGTACCAGTTGCATGGTTTTTTCATCTACCTGCTGTTGTAATTTTTCCTGTTGCTTTTTTATGGAGCTTACACGGTTTAAATACAACGCAACAATGCTGCCGCTAAGCACTACGAGGGCCAGTAGTTTAAACCACCAGGTTAAATAAAAAGGAGGTTTTATAAGCAGTTTAAGGGAAACAATTTTAGGCGACCATTTACCTTCATTGTTCAATCCTCTTACTTTAAAGGTGTATTCGCCCGGGTCAAGGTGGGTATAGGTAGCCAGCCTCTCTTTACCCGATTCGTTCCACTCCTTATCAAAACCTTCCAGCATGTAAGCGTATTTTTTTTTGTCTGAAGAAGTGTAATTCAGGGAGGCAAATTCAAAAGAAAAAACGGAGCTGGATGAGGGCAGTGTTATAAAATCTGTTTCAGTAATACTTTTTTTTAAAGGGGATTGCTGGCTTTCATTTGTGGCAATGGGCACTTTTTTATTAAAGATTTGAAAGTTGGTGATCAGCAGTGGGGGATCATAAGCTATGGTAGTGATACTATCGGGATTAAACTCGTTAAAGCCATTCACCCCGCCAAAGTACATCATACCGGTGTGGCTTCTACAAAATGCCTGTTCTTTAAATTCATCTGATTGCAACCCATCTGATACCTTATAGTTTGTAAATACCCTGCTAAATGGATTAAAGCGGCTTATCCCTTTGTTGGTACTAATCCAGTAATTCCGTTTATTATCTTCCAGTACAGCCAGGGTTAAATTTGCGGGCAAACCGTCTGCTACAGTTAGTAATGAAAAACGATTTGTTTTTTTATCATAGAGGTTTAAACCATTGCGGGTGCAAATCCAGAGCGTTCCATTCTGGTCCTCAAAAATAGAATACACATTATTATTGCTGATACTGTTTTTTGTATCATGGTGCAAAAAATGCCTGAAAGTGAGGGTCTGTTTATTGAACAGGTTCAAACCGCCGCCGTCCGTTGATATCCAGATATTACCATCGCGGTCCTGGAAAATGTTCTGAATATTTTCATTGGAAATGCCGTTCGGGTCGTTTGGATTATAAGGAAAATGGGTGAAGGTTTTACCATCCGCATTTAGCAAATTGAGTCCGCCGCCATAAGTACCTATCCAGATATTTTTATCCCTGTCTTCAAATATTTTCCATACGTTGTTGCTGCTGAGGCTGGTGGTATCCCCGGGGTTATGGATATAATGCCGGTATGTTTTTTTTACAGGGTTGTATACTGTTACTCCGGATGCCCAGCACCCCACCCAAATATTTTCTTTACTGTCTTCTGTAACAGAAATTACATAATCGCCGCAAATGCTTTGGCTGTTATCCCTGGCATGTTTAAAATAACTAAAATGACCGCTTTGGGCATCAAATAAATTTAACCCACCACCATCGGTACCAATCCAGATATTGAATTTGCTATCTTCAAAAATAGAAAGGACATTGTTATTGCTGAGGCTGTTTTTTTCCAACTTGTGTTTATAATGAAAAAAACTGCCTTTGTCACTATTAACCATATCAATTCCGCCTGAATAGTTGCCCAGCCACATATTTTTTTTTGCATCCCTGAAAAGGGCGTTGATAGAATTGTTGCTAATACTCCCCCCATCTACAGCGTCATTTTTGTATGTAATCATTGAGCCGCGTTCAAAATTTAAGAGGGATAGTCCGCCATTTTCTGTGCCTATCCACAGGTTTTTTTCATCGTCTTCACTAAAAGCGTACACGGCATTTGCCTGCAGGCTGTGTGGGTTGCTTTCATCTTTTTTGTAATGATGAAAAATACCTGTCTGGCGGTCGAAATAGTCCATGCCAGCACCGTCGGTGCCTATCCACAAACGTTTTTCACTGTCTTCAAACAGGGTGATGATATTATTGCCGGCAATGGATAAGGTGTTTTTTTCGTCGTGCAGATAATGAGTAAATGTCCTATTGTTTTTATTAAACAGGTTCACGCCTCCATTGAGGGTGGCTACCCATAGGTTATGCCGGGTATCTTCAAAAACGCATCTGATATAGTTGTCGGTGAGACTGGAGGTGTCACCGTTAATTTTTTTAAAATGTTCAATATGGTTCTGTTTGCGGTTCAGTAAGTCCAGACCGTTTACGGTACCTATCCACACATTTTCATTTTCATCTTCCCAAATACTATTTACATTGTCATCTGCTATACTGTTGCCGTTTTTTGCGTTGTGCCTGTATCTTATAAAACGTTCTTTATTGTGGTCATAAAGGCAAACACCCCCGCCCATAGTGGCTACCCAAAGGTCACCATTTTTACTTTTGGCTATACTTCTGATGTAATTGTTGCTGATACTGCTTGTGTCAGCAGGATCAGTTTTAAAAACAGTAAAGCGGTAACCGTCGTATTTATTTAAACCATCCGGTGTGCCGAACCACATAAAGCCACGATTGTCCTGTATAATAGCTTCTACATTATTTAATGAAAGTCCTTCCGAAGCACTGATATGGTCAAATTGTAAATGTTGATTTTGCGCATTGCTGCAAAAAAAGCAAAGTTGAAGCAAACAGAAGAAAAATAATCTTGAATTATGCGGCATTCGGCTATAGGATATTTACTGGTAAAACAAGGTTTAACTTCAATTACTGAATTGATTAGGTGAACCTGGAATTATTAAGGATGAAAGCAATGAAGAAAGCAATAAATCATGATAAACGTTGTAGAATTTACTTTATTGGGCTATAGAAAAAATTCTACAAATAAGGCTTAGACAAATTTCTGTCGCTATAGAGCAAAGTGTACCGTGAATAAAGTGCCCGCATTCAGTTGTGATTTTACATCTATTTTCGCGTTATGACTTTGAAGGATATTGAACGTGGTAGCCAACCCCAGGCCGATGCCATTTCTTTTGGAAGTAAAATAGGGTTCAAATAATTTGTCCTTATTTTCAGCACTGATGCCATAGCCATTGTCGCTGATCATTAAAATGGCCCTGTTATTTTGCACACTTGTGCTTATTTCTATTAAGCCCGTCGTATCCTCCACTGCTTCAATCGCATTTACAAGTATATTCAGAATAGCCATTTCCAGTTTTGCCGCATCAGCTTTCAGGACGGCGTCCTGCTGATCGAAGTGAAATTGTAAAGTGATATTGCGGAGCAGGAGTTTGTCTTGTACAGTAGCAACTACATTTCTAAGCAAGCTGTGAAGCGACACATCGTTTAAACTGATATCGGCAGGCCTCGAGCTTTGCAACAGCTCCGTTATAAGATCGTTAATACGCTGGCCGTTGCGTTGAATGATGTCAAGAAAAAAGTGAGTTTCCTCGTTATCAATGGTATCCAGTAAATTTTCTACCGCCAGTTTGATATTATTTAAAGGGTTTCTTACTTCATGAGCCAGGGTAAGTATAAAGCGGCCCGAAGCAGCCAGTTTCTCTGCGTGCAGACTTGATTTTTCCGCTTTTTTTAAATCGGTAATATCATGTATAATCCCCTGCAGGTAAGTATCTTCCTCACTGTCTACTTCCACAGAGGCAGATATCAGGCAGGTTTTAATTTCACCACCCGCAGTGATAAAGTCAGCTTCATAATTTTCAATTTCACCGTGTGTATGTACCGCGTTGAAAAAATAATCCATACCGCCTGGATCTTTTAAAAACGCAGTCAGTGGTCTGCCCTGGCAATCAGCAATACTGAAATCCAGGATATCTGTAACGGCATAGTTAATGTTGGTAATGGTTGTATCAGGTTTTGAAATGAACACAATATCTTTCGATTTTTCAAAAATGTTACGGTAGCGGCGTTCGTTTTCCTGGATAATCTGCAGGCTATGCAGGCGCTCCAGGCTATATCGCACAGTCCTTTCGAGTTTATCCGCATCCAGTTCTGCCTTTATCAGGTAATCAAAGGCGCCGGCCTTGGTAGCCTCTATATCTATATTATAATTGCCTTTACCGGTTAGTAAAATAAGGGGAGTAAGGATCTTTTTTGTTTTTACAGCTTTTATAAGATCAATACCGTTTTTTGCTCCCAGGCTGTAATCGCAAAAACAAATGGTGTAATTGTTCGCATACAATTCATCCAACGCATCGGCATAACGTTGTACCCATTTAATTTCAAACGTCCATACACGGATGTTTGAAAAATAGGTACTGATTAACAGAAAATCATCTTCATCATCTTCCACCACTAAAACTTTTACTAACTGCTGGCTGCTGTTCATATTTGGGGTAATTGAGATTGTATGCAGATCGGTGGACAAACTTATACCAATACCGTTTTCAGCTTTTGCAAAAATAGTGCCTTTGTAACTACAAACCAGACTGTGCAAATGTGTTTAAAAAAATAATTTGTGGTCCACACAAAAACGTTTGAAATGATCTGTTTACAAAAAGGCCGTTACCGGCGCCTGGTATTGACAAAGTAAACTCAGTAAACGCAACATGCTAATGGATGAATGACCGGGGCAATCGAATTGTTTATTTCCTACAAAAGGTTTCGTTGATTTGTCAGGCACTTCTCAAAATAAAATATTGGACTTTCCAACAGGTTCACTTAACAGTCCTGACTATTTTAATTAAACACAGGCCGATATCAGGGTAATAACTGTGCCATAGTTTACCAACAGCCCGAGGCAATGAAACCGCAGTCATGAATTAAATGAATGGCACAATGTTAGAAACATATAAGGTATGAAAAGAATACTAATCATTGATGACGAAAAAGACTTGTGCACCATAATAAAGCATTTTTTAATAAAGAAAAATTGTGACGTTGATATTGCACACAGCCTTAGCGAAGGCTATCATAAGCTGAGGCTCCGTAAACCTGATATACTGCTGCTGGATAATAACCTTCCAGATGGCAAGGGATGGTTAGCTGCCGTTGAAATAAAGCGAAAGTATCCCAATATCTCTATTACGCTGATAAGCGCCTACCGGGATAAAGCATTGTGCAATTATGATTTAAAGGAATTTAATATTCTCGAGAAGCCTGTTTCTTTGAGTAGTATTGAACAGTACATTTAAATACACTGGAAAAAATTGCCGGGTAAACAAGTACTCGAAAAACAAAATATTGTGGTATATCGACAAATGAATTTTGTGAAAAAAATAAAAAAGTTTATCCGGAGATAAACTTTTTTAAAAAAGAGGCATTTTAAAAAACTCGTTAAGCAGGCACCTTAACCTGGTTTTCCCTGTCCCAAAAACGGTGTTGGGCAATTGCCTTAATAAAAATATTGCTGTCTGCGGCACCGTCTGCGCCTATAACGATTCCCGTATTCATTCCATTGTCTTCAGGATCTTCTTCATTTAAACTATCGTAAAATGCAGTTTCTTCCAATACCTGCAGCGCATCCTTGTCGGCGGCAATGGCTTTGCAGTGCTTAAAGGCCTCGTTTAAAAAATGGATGGCATCGGGCTCTGCAGCCAGCGTTGCTACGCTATTGGTACCGCCGGGTACGTATACTGCATCATATAACACCGAAGCAGTGGTTAAAAAACTTTTCATGATGGGAAATTCAGTGTTATTGGCTGACTGGATGCTGCCTAATTTAGGTGCAATTAATTCTGCCACGGCTCCGGCCGCTTCCAGCGCATGCTGCATGTTCAGCAGTGCTTTTTCATCCACGTCATCTGCCACCAGGATGGCTATCTTCCTTGTAGCAACCGAATTTTTAGGGGTATGCTCCATACTCAGCGCATCCGACTTTTCGAGAGAGCTTTTTACCATTACCGGCTGATAATCTTCAGGATTTGCATCCGCGGGAAAGCTGCCATTCAGCAGCGCATCTTTGCCGGCAGAAGGGATAGAAAGACCAAGGTAAGTTGCTATTGGAGTAGCGAGGGCTTTATCAATGTACGACAGCAGCATCAATACTCTTTCCCTGATAGCTTTTGTTTCAACCTTACCCAGCTCAAATTTAAGCGCGTCGATAATGTGATTTTTTTCCGCCTCGCTCTGGCTGTTAAAGAATAAGGTCGCCTGGCTAAAATGGTCCAGGAAACTTTTACTGCGGCTGCGAATTTTTTGACTGTCAATTCTTTCAGGGTAGCTTGTAAAACCACCTTCCGCAGCTTTTGCCTGGAACGGACATCCGCCGCCCAAACTATTTGGCTCATAGCTTACGCGGCCTTTGTTAATTGTTTGGCGCATTTGCCCGTCCCGCTGGTTATTATGCACCGGGCTTAAGGGGCGGTTAATAGGCAGCTCCTGGAAATTATGGGTGCCCAGGCGGGACAATTGCGTGTCGATATAAGAAAATAACCTGCCTTGCAAAAGCGGGTCGTTGGTAATATCGATACCAGGTATTAAATGCGCAGGGCTAAATGCTACCTGCTCTGTTTCTGCAAAAAAGTTATCCGGGTTTTTATTGAGCGTTAGTTTGCCAATGCGTTGTACGGGTACAATTTCTTCAGGTATTAACTTGGTTGCATCCAGCAGATCAAATTCAAATTTGTGTTCGTCTGCTTCCGGTATTATTTGCACACCAAGTTCCCATTCGGGGAAACTGCCCGACTCAATAGCTTCCCACAAATCCTGCCGGTGGAAATCAGAATTTTTTCCGGAAATTTTTTGTGCCTCATCCCACGCAACGGAGTGAACTCCCAATAAAGGTTTCCAGTGAAACTTAACAAAATGCGATTCGCCGGCTGCGTTGATCAACCTGAAAGTGTGTACGCCAAAGCCTTCCATCATTCTGAGGCTTCTTGGTATGGCACGGTCGCTCATTACCCACATAATCATGTGCATGCTTTCGGGCATCAGGCTGATGAAATCCCAGAAGGTATCATGTGCCGAAGCAGCCTGTGGCATTTCGTGATGTGGCTCGGGCTTTACAGCATGTACCAAATCGGGAAACTTAATGGCATCCTGTATAAAAAACACTGGTATATTATTGCCCACTATGTCGTAGTTTCCTTCGTCTGTGTAAAACTTTACTGCAAAACCGCGTACATCTCTTGCCAGATCTGTTGATCCTCTTGAACCGGCTACTGTTGAAAAGCGTACAAATACGGGTGTTTTTTTACCGGTTTCAGTAAATAGCTTTGCCTTCGTAAATTTTTCCAGTGACTCATTCAGTTCAAAATAACCATGTGCGGCTGAACCACGTGCATGCACAATCCGTTCAGGAATCCGCTCATGATCGAAATGATGAATTTTTTCCCTAAGAATAAAATCTTCTATCAGTGTGCCGCCGCGTTCGCCATCTTTTAAAGAATTTTGATTATCATTAATTCTTACACCGTGGTTGGTAGTTAAAAATTCATTTGCATCGTTCTTTGTAACGCCTGCAAGGTCTTCTGTTTTTTTGCTTTTATATTTTCCGTTTTGCGATTGTTGTTTGGCCATGGTACCAATTTTTTAATAGTTGAAAGAGTGGGTTTAAAAATGTTGCGGTAACAGCTTGTAGAAATTTACTGCCGGCAATAGCAGGCTTACATTGGAGTAGACTAATTAATTCAGAACATGCCATGTTATAACTTTGAATGACTTGAAATGAAATTTAATTTATAGGATGTTAAAAGATTTGACAGCAGTTGCCGGAAGCAGGGGATAGGTAAAAGGTGATACCCCAATTAATTACCAGATAAAAAATGCAGACCATATTTCAGTGTTGAATAATGGTCTGCATTATACAGTTGTTGCAATAAATTTTACTCCACTGTTCTCTTACCCAGGAAGAAAGATAAAACGAACAACACAAGAAAAATATAGAATAAAATTTTTGCAATACCGGCTGCTCCTGCTGCAATACCGCCAAAACCAAAGATGGCAGCAATAATTGCAATAACCAGGAATGTGACTGTCCAACGTAACATAATAATAAATTTAAGTTGATAAAAAATGAGATGTATATGTGATAATTAAATTAACAATCATGCCAAATGTAGCTGGTCCACACTCATAAGTACTAATGTGGGTATCACACTTACTTTTCAGGCTGCTTTGTATTGAAAACCTTACCCATAAGTGCTTACATGGCGAGCCGCCTTTTTTTTAACTGATTTATTTGTAGAAATAATTCTTCAAAACGGGTAAAATGTAAACAAAAAGGGAAAGCACATGCTTTCCCTTTTTATAAATTAATACCAATGAGTTAATTAATGTTTTCCGGTAATTGCTTTTGTGCTGTCCAGGTGGGCCAGTAACACTGGTAAAGTTTTACCTGCAAACGTTTTTATTTCAGGGTCTTTACAATCCTTCGCTGCCTTTTCAAATTCTTTTACATCATTTTTGTGATCGTCCAGCATCATATTCATGTATGCTTTATCAAAATCATTCCCTTTCTTTTTCATTAAATCATCCATATCTTTTTGGGCATCTGAACCAATGCTGGAAGGCAGAGTAATGTTCTTTGAAGCGGCAATGCTTTTTAGTTCTTCGTTTGCTTTTGTATGATCTTTAACCATCATGGCGCCAAAATCTTTTACTCTTTTGCTGACAGCGTTTTGTTGCGCATAATTTCCCAACTGCACTTCCATCATACCTCCATTGGCAGCTTTCACTGCAAAGTCAGCATCATCTTTATCTACGGGCATAGTGTTCATTTTAGTTGCAGATGTTGCTGTATCCATCTTAGCTGCTGTGGAAGCACTGTCTTTGTTATCATTGGCTTCATTTGCAGCTTTCACACTATCAGTATTGCTACCAGAGTTACATGCCTGGGCCATCGCTATTACAGCAATAAATAAGGCACTTTTTACATTTTTCATAAATTTTGTTTTTAAGTTTTAAAACCATGCAAAATCAAACATTAAGCCAAATGGAATAATAGCTGTGCCGGTATAGGTGTGAGAAAAATTATGCGGAAATAACACTGCAAAAAGCGGTTTGTAGATTTATTTCCCCTGTAATTTCAATGTAGGGTAGATAAGTTGACTTCAGCAGTATATCGTTACAAGCATGGGTACAACAAATACCATACAAACGAAAAGGTGCAAACGTTGGTTGGCAGTCAGCCCTTAAATAATAAAGTCTCTCATTGAAAAAGGGTGCTTGGGCGAAGGTGGAAGTCCGACAACGATCTGGCGGAGTTTGGCACGAAATAAATCAAAATCAATTGGTTTATGAAAAAAGGCAGCAGCGCCCAATTTTCTGCTCTTTTCAATAGTGGCTGTATCATTGGCGGTTGTAAAAATAATCACCGGGATATCCCGGTAAAACTGTTCTTTTTTTAACGCTTGTAAACATTCAAAGCCGTTCATAATCGGCATATTAAGGTCCAGGAAAATCATGTCGGGCGATGGAATGGACTGTAATTTTTGCAAGGCGTCAGCACCATTTATGGCAGTATCACATCTTACACTATTGTCCACCTGTTTCAGGGCTTCCCTGAACAGCATCTGGTCGTCTTCATCATCATCTACCATCAGGATGTACCGTGCGTTGTGGGTCATTGTTTTCTTTGTTACCGGGCTGTCTACAAATTACGGAATTACTGGCTAATATCAACCAATTCATCTTGGCAGGGCAAATATAAATTAAATATCGCTCCAATGCCTGTTTGTCCGCTGGCGGTGATAAAGCCATTGTGATTGTGCATAATTTTTTTACAAATAGCCAGCCCTATGCCCGTGCCTTCGTAGGCCGACCTGCCGTGCAGTCGCTGAAAAAGTTCAAAAATTTTATGTTCATACTGCTGGTCAAATCCAATTCCATTGTCAGCGATAGCTATCTTCCAGAACTTACCCTTTACCCCGGGTATTTCTGCTTTCGATACTTCATCAGCAAGCAGTTGAGCATGTATAATAATATGGGGCGCTGAATCTTTTTTACTGTATTTCACCGCATTGTGAATAAGGTTGGAAAACAGTTGCACCAATTGCATTTGTATACCTGGCACGGTTGGCAGCTTGCCGCATTCAATAGTTACTTTTTTTTCGTCGAGTAATTCAGTGAGGTTTGTTTTTACTTCTTCTATTACCAGGTTGAGGTTGGTAGCCTTAAACTGTATTTCCTGCTTACTGGCGTTGGAATAACTCAGCAATGCATTGATGAGATTTTGCATGCGGGCGGCCGCGGAAACAATTCTGTTAAAATAATCTTTAGTAGCCTCACTAAAAGCCAATTCAGTTTCTTTGGCAAGAATCAATTTACTAAAGGATTGAATTTTTCTCAATGGCTCCTGTAAATCATGTGAGGCGATATAAGTGAAAGATTCCAGCTCTTCATTATTCTGTTCCAGTTCAAGGTTTTTTGCTGCCAGCGTTTCCCTGAGTAAAACGTCTTTGGACACGTCCTGTACTGTACCTATCAATAAGGTACTGTTTTCGTTTTCTATAAATCTGCCACTGGAGCGCATATGGCGAATGGAGCCCTGTTTGGTGATGATTCGGTAGTCATGTTCAACAAGGGTTTTGGTTTCAAATGTTTCTTTACCATCCCTGATAACCTGCTCTTTATCGTCCGGGTGAATAAACCTGAGGAAGGATTCAAATGTTGGCATAAAATCACCAGGTTCGTATCCAAGCAGGCGAAACAGGTTGTCAGAATATTTAAGCTCTCCGCTTTGCATATTCCACGAATAACTGCCGATGGAGGCGTTTTCCTCGGCATGGGCATAAATATTGTTTGTGATGGTTAGTTCTTCATTCAGGTTTTTCAATTGCTCGGTACGTTCTGTTACTTTTATTTCCAGCTCGGCAGCAAAGTTTTTTGCGGTTTCCTGAAGCTGCTGCGCCATTGCTTCGTTGTCTTCTGCCCTCACACGTAAACGCATTTCGTTTCTCAGTCTGAAAAAAGCGATGGTTACAATAATGATGGCAATCAATGAAAACAGCAGTGAGTAAAGGGGGGTTATAAAAGCGGTATATTCCTGTTGTAATTTTCTCCGGGATATTAAATCATCTTCAATTTCCAGCATGTGTGTAACCAGGCTTCTAACATTATCCATTACAAATTTGCCTTTATCAAAAAAAATATCCAGCGAATCAGCTGAGGTAACCCCGGTCTCATTCTCTTTTAAAACCAAACTTAACAATTCAAAACTCCTGACTGACAGTATCCTCAGGCTATCTGCATTTTTTTGTTGTTGCGCATCGTTTTCCAACAGTTCCTTAATTACATCGATGCTTGTTTCTACCTTATCCGAAGCCCCATAATAGGGTTGCAAAAAGGTTTGTTTTTTAGTAAGCAAAAAGCCGCGTACCCCGGTCTCTGCGTTTAACAAGTCACTCAGCACCTGGTTGACCCTGTTTTTTATTCTGTAACTGGTATTTAATAAATTGCTGGTTTCAGTTTGCGAGTTAATGCGTTGATAAGAAATAAAACTGGTGATAAATAACAGTACAAGCAGACCCGTAAAAAATATATCAGGCAACATGATACGTCTCTTGTTCATTCGCTGATTTTTGGTTTGGTGTTATTTTCGTAATTTTTTGATTAGTGCCGTCAGATAAAAATAGGGCATTTGTATTAATAAAAGTGCGAATACTGTGGCTGTCCGGAACGGCAATAACAAAAAAATCCCGGCCTGAAACAGCCGGGAAAATATATAATACATGTAAAGAGTGTAATTAAAACTTATCGAACCATAATTTCTGAGTCTTTAAATCCCCGCCAACAGCTGCTGCTGCGGCTGTGTAGTTGGCTTTGTTAAGGTTTTGTTCTACAACAGGGTAGGTGAGTCTTTTAATAACCGCAGGTGTTTCGCCATCACTGAAAAATGCACCGGATGGAATAACAAGGGTTGGATAATCCAGCCTTCTCCATTGTGTCCACGCATCGTATCCGCGGTTGTATAAAGCCAGCCAGGATTGAAGCCCGATTTTCTGCTTATAAGTACCGGTCGCGGTAGTGTATTTTACTGCCGGCTGCGTGCGGTAAATTAAGGCCTGAGCCGCCGTGCCTCCCCATTCTTCAATGGATGCATCGATGGCATTGTTGTAATGCCCCTCCGCTGTTCCGCCTACATTTATACCTCTTTCAATCGCTTCGGCCTTAAAAAATTCCATTTCGCTGTAGCTAAAAAAAGTATGCGGAAACTGGGTGGCAGAAAGGGTGGCTGACGGTGCTGAATAGTCATTGAAAGTGGCGCCGACCCCGGGTTTTTGACCAATATAGCCGCGGCCAGCTGTTATTGCCGGGTCAAAATACAACGGAATCCTGGGGTCATTTAACGGCTTCATAATATCAATGATGGTATTGGCTGCAACAAAATCATGCCGGCCGCTTTGAATCAAATCTTCCCAAACCGGGTTAGTATTGGGTGGAGAAGACAGGTAATTCATTTTAATATTTTCTGAATTATCTGTTATCACATTGGGTGCAGCAGCTAAAATCATGGTACTGGCAGTGGCGGGGTCAACGTCTGCTATCAGCATACCCATTCTCATTTTAAGCGAATTGCCGAAGCGTTTCCAGCCGGCAATATCGCCGCCCAAAATGAAATCTGCACTGCCATACCCATTTGCCGACTCATCGAGGGCAGAGAGGGATGCATCTAATGTAGCGCTGATCTTTGTAAATATATCAGCAGCTTTGTCATACTTAGGTTGCAATAGATCAATGTTCAGTGCATCTGTATAGGGCACGTCGCCAAAACTGGTTATCAGCGTATAATAACTATACACAATCAGTATATCATTAATTGCCTGCCTGTTTTTTATGGTTGCTGCACTCAGGTTCAGCGTTTCCTTGGAAACCACTTTGCTCGCCTCAGTTAAATCCTTTATTACATCCCTGTAAAAAGTCGCCCACCAGCGGTCAGATATACTTCTGCCATTTAAATTATAACGGGTTTCATCCCGGTAAATGGTTTCTGTCCAGTACTGGGCAAATAAACGAAAATTGTTGGTATTTACGTTGGTGCTCGCCATGGCATCGGCAAGGTTAACCGTTGCGTTCGAAAACAGGGAAGCCGAACTTACAGTGGAGGGTAAATTAGGATTTATATTGAGGTTGGTGATGTCTTTTTTGCAGGAGACCAGCAGTATCCCACCCAGTATAAAAATATAATAAAATAGCTTTTTCATATAAAGTAATTGATGCGTTTAAAATTTGAATTTGATATTGATCCCCATATTTCTAACTGCAGGATAAGATCCTGTTTGTATACCCTGCAGGTTACCTGAACTGAAGCCGTCTTCCGGATCTGCATAAGGCAGGTTTTTATGAAGAATGGCCAGGTTGCGGCCTACGAGGGCAATATCAATTCCTTTAAGCCCTTTGTGAAATAGCCGGGATGGCAGGGAGTAGCCTACGGATGCTTCTCTTAATTTTATATAACTGGCATCGTAAGCAAATCTTTTATCGGGAGAAGAAATATAGCTATCAAATTGTCCATAATCACTTATACTGGCTCTTATTGTATTCGTCTTGCCATCTGCAGTAACGCCTTCCCTTATAATACCACCGCTTTTGCTGTCTGAAGTTAAAGGATCACGTATCGGGTTGCCGAGATCATTGTTTACGGCGGTTTCTTCATATAGCCCGCCGGCAAGTGCATAATACATATCGGTGCTGAATACCGTTCCGCCTTGCCGTACATCTATTAAGAACCCAAGGCTGAATCCCTTGTAGGTAAACTTATTGCTAATGCCTCCAATCCAGTCGGGATTGATATTGCCGATGGTTATATTGTTGGTAGGGGTAATTAAATAATTGCCATCTGCATCCACTGTTTTTTGCCCGTTAGTGTACACATAATCTGTTCCATGAATGGTTCCGTACGGCTCGTTCAACGAAGCATTCAGTGTGATGCTGCCCTGGAACGATCCAAGTACGATGTTATCAATATCGCCAAATAACTTGGTTACCCTGCTGCGGTTTCTTGTCCAGTTAACGTTAATATCCCAGCTAAAATCGTTTGTTTTTATTGGGCTGCCATACAGCGATATTTCTATCCCCTTATTTTGAATAGTACCCGAGTTAACATATTTCCGGGAATAGCCGGTAGCTGTTGAAACTGTCAATGGCAATATCTGGTCAACCGTTTTGGCATCATAATAACTGGCATCAAAACCAAGCCTTGATTTAAAGAAAGCCATCTCTAAACCCACCTCAAAACTTTTGGTCCGTTCCGGTTTTAAATCAGGATTATTTTTAGTACCGCTTACGGAAAATAATGCGTTTCCGTTATACGAAACAACTGGCTGGCCCGAGTTGGGATCTACCTCGTTTACATAAGTATCGGTTACTGTATACAACGGGGCGTCGCCACCAACCTCTGCATAGTTGGCTCTCACTTTACCATAGTTCAGCCAATCCGGTTTTACAAGCTGGGAAAATACAAAGCCTGCCGACACTGACGGATAATAAAATACATTGTTTTTATCAGGCAGGGTAGAGGAGCGGTCGCGGCGGATAGTTGCATCCAACACATAAGTATTTTTATAGGCAAACGTACCACCGGCAAAAACACCTTCAATCCTACGGGTACCATCCAGTTCTACAGGTGGAGCAGGGGCATTAATTGAGTTTGAAATGGTGTACAAGCCTGCCAGTGCCAACCCTCCGTTGGTGCTTTGATCAATGCTGGAACGGCTTTGCACCCTGGTGCTGGAACCTAATAATGCTTTTAATTCAACATCACTGTTCAGCTTCCAGGTAGCATTGGCCAGCAGGTCATAATTTATTTCATTGTAGGTTTGATTAAACCTTCTGTAAAATGGAACACCTACACTTCCCACTGCTTTTCTTTCCTGTTCATTTTCTGCATAGTTATCCAGTGAAACCCGACCTAGCAGATTAAGCCATTTCAATGGCTGATAATTTAAATACATGTTACCAAAAATGCGGTTTCTGCCATCGGTTTCATAACTCTGGAAACGGGTGAAATAGGGATTGTCCCAAAACTCCGGCTGTAGTTCGCCGGTAGTGGGCGAATGGGGATTCCATGTTACATTTTGATAATTCCTGTAATAGGCATCCTTCAATTCTTTCAGGTCAGTATTTACAGCCCACCATTCCCTGAAGTTGGTCATTAAATTGAGCGCATTCGCGCCATCGTACCCTGTACCAAAACGACCTTTACCTGCAATTTTTGAATAGTTGGCGGCAGCCCCGGCCGTTAGATTACTGGTTAGTTTATAAGACACAGAAAAGTTCAGCAGATCCTTTACCACATTGCTGTTTGGCAATACTCCGTACTCATCGTTCCGCGTATATCCCATGGAGAAATTAGTTTTATCGTTGCCTGTCTCCACCAATATGCTACCATTGTAGGAGAGTGGTTTTTCAAAAAAGTAAGAGGGGTCATGCTTTCCGGCTACCCACGGTGTTGCCTTGCCGAAAGTAGGCGAACCTGGTACAAAAGCCCCCCATTGATACACCTGCAGGTTGGGATCGAATGCTGTTCCCCAAGATGCGTCATCCTGTGTGGGTGCCGTTTTATCCGGCACACCATCGCCGTTTACATCTGTTTCATCAAAGTAAGATCCGTATCCTTCACCATATTTCGTCTGGTATTTTGGAAAGGTATTTCTTAAAATTGAACTCACACTAACGCCGGTGTTAACAGTAATACCCAATCCCTTTTTTCCTTTTTTGGTAGTGATAAGAATTACGCCATTGCTACCTCTTGATCCATACAATGCACTTGCGGCTGCACCTTTCAACACCGTAATGTTTTCGATGTTGTCCGGATTGATATCAGCTGCAGAGTTTCCATAGTCGTAACCGCCACGCCCCGTAACCTGGTCGCTGGTGTTATTGTTGGCATTATCGTACGGAACCCCATCCACTACAAACAACGCCTGGTTACTGCCAGTGAGCGATTTGGCACCCCGCAACGTTACGTTGGTACTTCCGCCGATGGTATTGTTCTGCCTGATTTCAAGTCCGGCGACTTTACCACTGAGCGTACTGACAAAATTGTTATTACGCGACTGGCTCACATCACTTCCCTGTATTTTTTGGGCTGCATAAGGCAATGTGTTTTTAGACCTTGTAATACCCAAGGCCGTTACTACAACTTCATTGAGATTTTTACCATCGGTGCTCACCAGCGCAATGGTAATTGTTTGACCCGGTGATGCCGAAACCGTTTTAGGGGTAAATCCAATACTCGAAACTTCCAACGTTACTGGTCCGGAGGCATCCAATGCGAAGCTACCGTCTGAAGCAGTGCTAGTTCCTGTGGAGGAGTTTTTAATTTTTACTGATGCGCCTTCAACAGCAACACCGCTATTATCTGTTACCTTTCCTTTTATCTGCTGGGCAAATAAAAAATGGACGCTGCAAAAAATGAGCGCAGCCATCAATAGCATACTTTTTCTCATGCGACTTTGTTTTTTTGTGAAAGCATTTAGTTTTTTGTGAAGAATAAAAAATGCACGAATTATTTAACAAAAAATTCTATTAAAAATCATGCCCGAAAGAATATTGATGCAGGAAAGCACAAGGACTGACCGGGTTGATAACGCCTGCCAATAGCCTGTTACATGTAGTAAACAATAACTTATGGCCATGCAGAGATACCTCAACAGGAGCATTAAACTGCAGGTATTTTAAGATTATTTTAACGGATTCGATTGGTGTATTCAAGAATTTTTACGGTGTTGATTATAATTGATAAATGAGGTGTAGAAATAAATCCCGGCGGGTAAAACACAATCTGCTTCCTTATTATTGATACGATAATTTCATGTTTTAACACCTGCTGCAATGCTCTGGCGGAGCAGCCATATTTCTTTCTTAATAGGCCTTTAAAGTGTCTTAATCATTTCATGCCAGAGAATACTATCTATGATGGCAGAACCTGTATAGCGCCGACAAATTGATTTATACGGCCTTGGGTTTACGGGCCGTTGATGGCTGTTCTTGTATGCCCCATTAAATGCCCGGGGCTAAAATGGAGGCTGAAAATTTATGACAATCCTGGCCTTGCCGCCAAAACCTGCGGGAGTAAAACGTTTACTGTGCGGGGAACATGATTAATCTAACAAAATCCTTCAGCCGGCTCATCATATTGCAACCGCAATTTCTACGCGAAGTCTTTCATATCAGAATAACGGCGTCCGCAACGCTACAGGTTGCTGAAACATTGCCTGATGAGGGGCGCTTTTCCTGTTGCAGGGTGCAGGCCCTGCAAAGAAATATTATTGCGCAATTTTTTTCCGTGGTAATTGTAGCAGGGTCCAATTAAATCATATTTCAATACAGGTTATAGGCTGGTTTTTACCATCAAATTAATTAAAATAAGTGATCATGGCGCACGACGAATGGGAGTGAATTATCGACCGCGATACCGTGAGCGTAGTATACAGAAAACGAGGGGCATTTTTTCACTTTTTGATGTATGCATAAAGAAGCTTTGCCTCGTAGATGATTGTAGCGTTTCAATGGGCAATTGTCTGGCGACAGGTATCTTGATAAATGGCTGTTAATTTCGGCGGATATTATACCAGATTGAATTGAACTGACAAGACAATTGGATCTTATGCCCTTCGTTTTCCGTGGAAAGGAATAGATTAGAATTATACATTCATTGATATTCCTGGCGATAGTTTTCTTACACGTTATCTAAGTGATTGCTGTGCCTCAGGCCGTATTAAAACCTGCACCTGTAGCATTTATTAAATGAGTCTTTTGATCCGTCAGGTTTAATAACAATGCTTCGATAACACCTTTAATAGTGTGCTAACAATGGTTGAATCATAGCCCGGGTTGGCAGACTCAGGATTAACAAATGGCTATCCAATGTCCGTTAAAGGGAAAAAATCATGAAAGAGAAACTAATTTCATCTCCAATCACCATGATTGCCGGGGGGTGTTTTAACGAAGAGACTAAGACCAAATTAAAGTGCGGGCTCACAGCTACTAACCGAAGTTAGGCTTCTTTTCTTCGTCAAATCTTATCAGGTGAATCCTCGAATTTCTTATTTTTCTAAAGGAAGATGAGCCTCCCGATTTATTAAAGCCTTGTAAAACTACGGTCGTGATTATAAATACTAATGCACTACAAAGCAATATTTTGATTATCAGATTATCTGTAATAATTAAAAGAAAAATTAATGGGGGTAATAAAAAAATTAGTCGTTTCATAAATAATATTTTTCCTGTCGTTAATGAAAAGGCAAATAATCATATCAGATTTTATAGTATGGCATAACCACACGAATACGGGTATAGATGACATTTTTCTTTAGCCGTATGCTCCACTTATAGCAATATAAGTGCCGGATTTTTTTAGGTGGCGAGAAAGAAAATCCCAATATTTTAAATCTGTGTCTTTTTCGCCCTTTCTGTGATGATTTTTATCTACATAAATTACTATTTAAGAACTATAGCGTCGTGGCAACGTTTTTGACATATTTTAAAAGCCATCATGTAATAATTTTCACAATTTAAATATGACAAATAGAAACCATTATGCATTACTAACCGGTGCCACCAGTGGCGTGGGGCTGGAACTTGCAAAACTGCTTGCCCGGGATGGATATAACCTGGTGATCATTGCGAGGGACCAGGAGACCCTTGGCAATGCGGGTGATGAGCTTTCAGACAGGTATCAGGTAAAAGTTGTAACGCTTTACAAAAATATTTTTGAGCGCAATGCAGCAACCGAGATTTATGAAGAAATGCAGTCAGCAGGTATCGTAATCAGCATACTTGTTAATGACGCTTCCCAGAGCAATTATGGAGCATTTGTGCATACAGACATAGAAAGAGAATTGGTTGTAGTGCAACAGAACATCAGCACGCTGATTACCCTTACCAAGTTGTTTTTAACAGATATGGTTGTACGGGGTGAAGGAAAGATTTTGAATGTAGCCTCGGTCGCAGGAAAATTGCCAGGACCTTTGCAGGCGGTTTATCAGGGGACAAAGGCATTTGTACATTCTTTTACAGAAGCCGTGCGTGAAGAAGTGAAGCATACGGGTGTTACAGTTACCTCTTTGCTACCCGGCGCCACAGCTACTGACTTTTTTAACAAGGCAAAAATGCTGCAGGCCAATAATATAAAGGACAAAAAACTGGCTACAGCGGCTGATGTCGCGATGGATGGGTATGAGGCTTTGATGAACGGAGAAGATATGGTAATTGCAGGATTTTTAAATAAAGTGCAATTCGAAATCAGCAACATTTTACCTGATGCAAAAGTGGCAGATGCGATGTATAAACAACAGATTGATTAAACTGCTGTAAACGAAAATTAATATTTGTTTCCGTAAGCATGACAGATAATTTGTGGCGTTTGTACTACCGTTGGTGATTATATATTAACCAAAAATTTCACCTTATGGCTTTGTTGATTCGTCTGGATGTACAATATATTCGCTGGTTAGATAATAGTCGTTGCCCATGATGAAGCGGTTTCACCTTGTTAACAAAAAGCCAGTTAAATTCTTCCTTTGACATGTCAATTCATTAAAAGACATTCGTATATGCCTGCACTTAAATGGATACTCATAAGGTAGGTATAAAAATAAAAATATTTTTTGATTTAAAAACCCGGCCAGCGATACTTCCAGCGGATCTATTGCATGAAAATATCCAGACGATTTGGTTTGAATTAAGGTAATTTCACTTTGTACATTCGGAATTACACGCATAGCCGGTACGTTGAGCTGGTAAAATGAATTTGAGTGCAGAACAGATAATTTGCCAGATTGCAGCAGGTCATTCCACCAGCCATCTCAGGCAGAAAACATGACATTAATAAAAACCTTGATTACCGGCGTGTACAACTGCGGTTGATGAATCGTTTTGGCAAATGCCAGCGCAACCCCAAAGCCCCGGTTATTTGTGTTCCTCATCATTCATAAATATTATAAATAGTTTAAACAGGCCGGCGTATCAATTGGCCTAACCGGGCCTTTGAACCGCTACTGCTTCAGATTTAATGTTTCGGTGGTTAATATTTTGTGTCCATTGAATTGTAGATATCCTTTTATAGCAATTATTTTTTCATACAGTGCGAGGGGTCTGTACTACTACCAGGTCTAATCTCAGTTGAGATAAGCCAGGAATACTTATATTCATATTGATGAGTTTTACCGTTTACTTAATTATAACTACCCAATTTTACCTTTTAACAAACATGCCATTTCCTTTAACACATATTTGATAGCAGGGAGGTCAAAAATTGTAAAAAAATTATCAGTCCTATGAGTAGTTATCGTTCGCTGTGGCTGAAATTTTTCCCGGAAGGTTTTACTGCTAAAGAATGCATAATGGCAGTTGAGAGACCGGCATGGACAAGAAAAAGAGTTGACTGCCCAAATCAAAAAGGGAGGCCGGATAGAAATCCAGCCTCGTTATTTTTTTTATTCCTATGAGATCCACTGTTATAGAGATAAAATATGTGCCAGAAATTTATGTTCGTTAACTGTAGAAAGATACTGCTGGTAAATTAAAAGCTTACTTGGATTTTGCGGTATTTTATCGTAAAAAAAGACAGTTGCAAGATTTATTGTACAGGAAAAGCAATTTGGTCAATAAGACCGTTTTTCCTTTCTTTTGCCATACTAAATGCATCCAGTCAATTCCGCAACCAGTAAGGAAAAGCATACCAGAAGAAGCTGAAAAAATAGAATCGCTGTTTAAAATGACATGGTTAATTTTTAAGCGGGTAACTTCAGCTGATAAGATAGAAAACATGTAATTTTAAGCGATGCAAAAAGTCAAAAATATAGTGCTTGGTAAGCAGGGAAATTATCCGGTAACGCTGGATATTTTTTTCAAAGAGGATGCGGTACAAAAGCCGGTAGTGATTTATGCACACGGGTTTAACGGCTTTAAAGACTGGGGTAATTTTGACCTTATTGCGGAAGAATTTGCGAGGCGGGGATTTGTTTTTGTAAAGTTTAATTTCTCTCACAATGGAACCACGCCGGAGCAACCCGAAGTGTTTGCAGATTTGGAAGCATTCGGAAATAATAATTACTCAAGAGAGTTGAAGGATTTAACGGATGTGATTGACTGGACGTGCAGCAAAGGCAACCCTTACCGGCAGGCTATCGACAGCAGCCGTGTTTATTTAATAGGGCATAGCATGGGTGGCGGCATCGCCATTCTGCAGGCAGCAAAGGATGAACGTATTAAAAAGTTGGTTACCTGGGCGTCCGTCAGCGAGTGTAAA
Organism: Ferruginibacter sp.; assembly: GCF_028288465.1. Lineage (GTDB taxonomy): Bacteria > Bacteroidota > Bacteroidia > Chitinophagales > Chitinophagaceae > Ferruginibacter. The sequence goes on from NZ_JAQBNR010000015.1 coordinate 269,873, forward strand.
ACACCATGGGGCAACTGGCCCCTCCAGCAAATGACAGCATGGGAGCAAAGCGGTGTGCAATACTACACCAACAGCCGTACAAAACAGCAAATGCCCTTGTATTACCAGTTGTATCTGGATTACTGCAACAATATGGAGGCACTGGATATCAGCAAAGCCATGCAGCACCTGGCCATCCCTGTATTGATTTGTCATGGAACAGCCGATACAGCAGTGCCCATTGAAAATGCCATGATGTTAAAAAGCTGGCAACCTGCAGCGCAGTTGTTTACGGTGGATGCCGATCATGTATTTGGCAGAAAACATCCCTGGACGGAGCAGCAATTGCCGGCGGCGATGGAAGCAGTTGTAAATGCCAGCCTGCAATTTTTATTATAGTTGGCGCTGCCTTCAACAAGTGAAAATGATGACAGTGGAAAATTGCTTTTGAAAGATGAAAAGCAGCAGGTATAAAGGGTTAAATGTTGAATAGATTGCTTACCAGATAAATTGAAAACGATGATTGCGAAGTTTACCAATTACCAGGAATTGTCTGCTTTTGGTGCAGATAAAATTATACAGCTCGTACAGCAAAAGCCCGATGCTGTGCTGTGCCTGGCCGGTGGCGATACGCCCGCGCTAACCTACGATAGGGTAGTAGCGAAAGCACAGGAAGCAGGAGTCGATTTTTCAGGCGTTATCTTTATTGGCCTGGATGAATGGGTGGGCATTCAGCCGGCAACGCCGGGCAGCTGCTACCACTTTTTGCAGCAAAAAATATTTGGGCCGCTCCATATACAAAAAGATAAAATTTATTTTTTTGATGCCATGGCAAATGATCTGAAAGCAGAGTGTAACCGTATTGACCTGGCTATTGAACAACATGGCGGCCTTGATCTTGCCCTTGTTGGTATTGGAATGAATGGGCACATAGGTTTTAATGAACCGGGTGTGGACGCAGCTTTGAATGCACATGTAGTTGAGCTGGATGAAGTAACCACGGCGGTAGGTCAAAAGTATTTTACATCCGGCGCTGCATTGGCAAAGGGCATCACCCTGGGGATGACGCAGATTATGTCTGCAAGAGAAGTAGTATTGGTAGCCAGCGGGCCAAAGAAGGCAGCCATTATCCGCGAAGCCATACAAGGCAGGATAACCAATACCATTCCGGCAAGCCTGTTGATGGCTCATCCCCGTGTATCCATTTTATTGGATGCTGCGGCAGCCGCAGAGTTGGATTGATGCAGGCAGAGCGGCAATTGTTTGGTGTGCGGGCTGCCACTAATTGAGTGCAAACAAGTTTTATTTTGTTACTTTTATTTTTCATGCGAAGAACAATTTGGAATGTATTTTTATAACCTGTTTTAATACAGGGATATTTTTTCAACTAACTAACAGGTAATTTCTTGAAAAAAAAAGTGTTGTGTTTTGGTGAGTTGCTCATGCGGTTTTCACCTGTACTGGAGGGGGAATGGATACGGCAGCAATCCATCCCGGTTTTTATCGGCGGGGCTGAATTAAATGCCGCCAATGCGCTTGCCCTTTGGGATATGCCGGTTAAGTATTGTACAGCGCTGCCGGATAATTATTTGAGCCGGGACATTATGGCTTCGCTGAACACCAACAAAATCGACACATCTTCTATACAGTTTGCTGGTAACAGAATCGGTGGCTATTATTTACCGCAGGGTGCCGATTTAAAAAATGCCGGCGTAATCTATGACCGGGCTCATTCCTCTTTTGCTGAATTAAAAACGGGTATGATTGACTGGGATAAAGTGCTGGATGATGTTGAATGGTTTCATTTCAGCGCCATCTGCCCCGCTTTATCTGCTGATGTAGCGTTGGTTTGTAAAGAAGCCCTGGAAGCCTGCGCAGGAAAAAAGATACTCATTTCTGTTGACCTTAATTACCGCTCAAAGCTTTGGCAATTTGGTAAGCAGCCGATTGAAATAATGCCTTCGCTGGTACAGTACTGCCACCTGGTAATGGGCAATATCTGGGCTGCTGAAACCATGCTGGGTATTGGCTTTGAGGAAGATGTTGCAACAATAAACCAGCAGGAAAATTATCTTCGCCAAAGTAACATTACTTCCCAAAAAATATTGCAGCAATACCCCGTTTGTAAAAGCGTAGCCAATACATTTCGCTTTGGTGACGAGGCATTGAAATACTATACCACGTTGTACCACCAGCAACAATTATATGTATCATCAACCTATAGCACCAGCTTTATAAAAGATAAGGTAGGCAGCGGTGACTGTTTTATGGCAGGTTTGATTTATGGTTTTTATAACGGCTTGCCGCCGCAGCAAACAGTAGCCTATGCTACCGCAGCTGCTTTTCAAAAATTATTTATAACAGGCGATGCTACCAATAAAACAGCAGCCGAAGTATACGCATTTATACCAACACATGACTAAAAAAGAAAGCATACAGCAGCTGGTTACACAACAGGGGATATTGCCATTATATTATCACGACAGCAGCGAAATAAGCATCGCGGTTTTAAAGGCATTGTTTGATGCCGGCATACGTGCAGTAGAATATACTAACCGCGGTGACAATGCCTTAGATAATTTTAAGTTGTTAATTGAAGCGATTGATAAAGATATGTCCGGCATGCAGCTGGGTATTGGAACAATCAAAACAACGGCTTCGGCAAAAGCATTTATTGAAGCCGGGGCAGCTTTTATCGTGTGCCCGCTTATTGACCCTGCGGTAGGGGCAGTTGTACACGATGCAGGACTGGCATGGATGCCGGGTTGCATGACCACAACAGAAATACATGCAGCTGAAGTAAATGGAGCTACGCTGGTAAAAATATTTCCCGGCAGCGTGGTAGGGCCGGGCTATATTTCAGCTATACGCGAAATATTTCCTAACCTCTCTTTTATGCCCACAGGTGGTGTGGATACCACGGCAGAAAATTTATCGGCCTGGTTTAAAAACGGCGTGTGTGCGGTAGGGCTAGGAAGCAAACTCATCACCAAAAAATTGATGGAAGAAAAAGACTTTGCTGAGTTAACCAGCCAAACGGCCATTGTTTTGCAACTGGTAAAAAACATAAAAGATCAGCAGCGAAAATAATAACGCTATCAACAAAACTAGAACGGTTTATGAAACAGCCTGCCGGAAATTATCGCTGGACGATCTGCTCCTTGATTTTCTTTGCCACTACCATTAATTATCTCGACAGGGCGGTAATCAGCCTGCTGAAATCTGATCTTACTAAAGAATTTCACTGGACGGAATCGGACTACTCCAACATTGTAATTGCTTTTCAGTTAGCGTATGCACTGGGTATGCTGATGGCAGGACGGTTTATTGATAAGGCAGGCACTAAAAGCGGTTACGCATTGTACACTTTTTTATGGAGCCTTGCTGCGGCAGCGCATGCGCTGGTGACCAGCACAGTCGGGTTCGGTGTTGCCCGTGCTTTTTTAGGCATCAGTGAATCCGGTAATTTTCCGGCTGCTATTAAAACGGTGGCGGAATGGTTTCCCAAAAAGGAGCGGGCTTTTGCTACAGGTATTTTTAATTCAGGAGCCAATATCGGCGCCATCGTAGCGCCGCTCACCGTGCCGTTTATAGCGGCAACCATGGGGTGGAAATGGGCATTTATTATAACCGGCTCCATTGGTTTTATATGGCTGGTATTGTGGTATTATTTTTATGAAACACCAGCCAGGCAGCATCGCTTGTCAAAAGAAGAATTTGATTATATCCACAGCGATACTGTATCTGATAATGAACAGGCGATGGTGGATGAAAAAACTTCCTGGATAAAATTATTGGGCTATAAACAAACCTGGGCCGTTGCCCTTGGTAAATTTTTAACCGATCCTGTATGGTGGTTTTATCTTTTCTGGCTGCCGGCTTTTTTAAAAGAGCAGTACCATATGGAAGGTACAGCTGTGGCCTTACCTGTGTCACTTGTGTATTCGCTGTCTGCTGTGGGTAGTATTTTTGGCGGCTGGTTACCGATGAACCTCATAAAGCGAAACTGGCCTGTTTTTAAAGCCCGTAAAATGGCGATGTTGCTGTATGCGCTGTGTGCTTTGCCCGTTGTATTTTCCCAATGGCTGGGGCATTTTGATAAGTGGTATGCGGTGATCATTATCGGCATTGCAGCCGGCGCCCATGCTGCCTGGAGTGCGAATATATATACTACCGTAAGCGATATGTTTCCTAAAAAAATGGTGGGGTCTGTTACCGGTATTGGTGGTATGGCGGGCGCTGCAGGCGGTATTTTGATTGCCTGGCTCGCCGGACAATTATTTGATCACTTTAAGGCAGCGGGGCATATTGAAACTGGCTATTATATTATGTTTATTATTTGCGGACTGGCTTACGTACTTGCCTGGGGCATTATGCATTTGCTGGTGCCGAAGTTTAAGCATATCAGCGACGAATAAATGCGCTCCCTTACAGGCCCGGCAATTACCGGGCTATTTGTATTGCCTTTGATAAAGGTAAAATAGTACCAGTAAAAATTCCTTTAGTGGAAATGGGGAATTGTTTAATGGTATAAATTGAGGAATTATTGTATGCATGGATTGTATACCATTTGTCAACCGGCCATATGTTTTCTGTAGCACAACAATACAGCGTTCCGGTAAAGCGAATCAAATTAAATAAAGCTTGCAATATGAAAAATTACCTGTTTTTTTACCCCTGTTTGTTACTGGGTGCTGCCGGGTGTAATCCTGCCTCCAATAATACGGAAGCGGCTGCAGTAAAAGATTCCGCAGCCAAAGGCACCTACGCTTATGACGCTGCCTTTTTAAAAAAGCACACAGCCAAAGTGATTGAATTAACCAGCGGAGACAGTTCGGCGAAAGTGCTGTTATCAGCCGATTACCAGGGACGGGTAATGACCAGTACCGCCCTGGGAGATGACGGTAACAGTTTTGGCTGGTTGAATTATGACTTGATTTCGGCGCCTGAAAAAAAGAAACAGTTTAACCCCGTTGGGGGTGAAGAACGTTTTTGGATGGGACCTGAAGGCGGCCAGTATTCCTTGTATTTTAAAGGTGGTGATTCTTTTAATATAGCGCACTGGCAGGTGCCTTCCGTTATTGATACTGATAGTTATGACGTAACAAAGTCGGATAAATCGATGGCGGTATTTTCAAAAAAAGCCAGCATAAAAAATTATAGCGGAACCAGCTTTGAGATTGCCATTGAAAGAACTGTAAGCCTGCTTGGTAAAGATCAGCTTAGTCAAAGACTAAATATTTCCATTCCTGCGGATGTTCATGTTGTTGGATTTGAAACCAGCAATAAAATAACCAATACCGGCAGCAATGACTGGACGAAAGATAAAGGATTAGTATCTGTTTGGCTGCTTGGTATGTTTACACCTTCCTCCGAAACAACGGTCATTATTCCCTTTCATGGCATTCCCAACGCCAGGAGTTTTATTACGGATAATTATTTTGGTGATATTCCAAAAGAGCGCTTGCAGGTGGCTGACAGCGTATTGTATTTTACCTGCGATGGAAAGCTGCGCAGCAAGATAGGCTTATCGCCATTGATTGCGAAACCAATCGCCGCCAGTTTTGATTTTAAAAAAAATGTGCTGACCATCATTATACCCCAGGTGAATAAAGACGCTGCATACGTAAACAGCAAATGGGAGATGCAAAAAGAACCATATAAGGGAGATGTTATTAATTCTTACAACGATGGTCCCTTGGCGGACGGAACCCAGATGGGACCTTTTTACGAGGTAGAATCTTCTTCGCCCGCACTGGAATTAAAAAAGGGTACCACCGGGGAATACAAACAAACTACCTGTCATTTTGAGGGTAGTTACGCAACATTGCAAACCCTGGCCAAACAACTGCTGGGTGTAGATCTTAACACCATCAAAAAATAAACATACATGCATTTATACAAAACTTCCAAGGGAATTATCCTTCAACTGCAGGATAATTATTTTTTATTAAAAGATGACTGGGATCTGTTGATTAACCAGCAAAACTTATACAGTCATTTGTTACAGTTGTCAGCCAGTGCTGAAGCGATGACACATGAAGATGCAGCCAATAATATTAAAGAAAATATTTTGCCACCCATTGGCAGCCAGGAAGTTTGGGCGGCCGGTGTTACCTACCTGCGTAGCCGGGATGCGAGGATGGAAGAATCTGAAGATACCGGTGCCGCGGATTGTTACCAGCGGGTGTATGAGGCAGAAAGACCGGAATTGTTTTTTAAGTCTTTGCCACACCGTGTTTCAGGCCACGGACAACTGGTAAATATCAGGAAAGATTCCAAATGGGATGTGCCCGAACCCGAGCTGGCTTTGTATATCAATTCCCTGGGAACAATACAGGCGTATACCATTGGCAACGACATGAGTTCAAGAAGCATTGAAGGCGAAAACCCACTGTACCTGCCACAGGCAAAAATGTACGAAAGAAGTGCTGCGCTTGGTCCTTGTTTGCTGGTGATCAATGAACCTATTGCCATGACCACTTCTATAGCAATTACCATTCACCGCAACGGCGAAAAAATGTTTGATGATGCCACTACACTGGCCAATCTGAAACGGTCGTTGCCTGAACTGGCGGGCTGGTTATATAAAGAAATGGATTTTGAACACGGGGCTTTTTTAATGACCGGCACCTGCGTAGTACCGCCGAATGATTTTACGCTGCAGGCCGGAGATGTAGTAAACATCAGCATTTCAGGTATTGGTACAATGACCAACACCATTGCACTGAAGCAGTAGAACTATTTTAACCAAAACATCCATTATTTTTAAAAGCGATTTTTATCATTAGCAGTACTGTATATTTATAAACAAAATTACCAGGGTTTACAAACATCTTTAACGATCACTATGCCGAATCAACAACCGCAAGCCGCAAGCTATAAGGTAGCTTTTGCTTTAATTACGAGCCTGTTTTTTTTATGGGCTTTTTTACACAATATCAATCCCATTTTAATTCCGCATTTAAAAAAGGCCTGCCAGTTGTCAGATTTGCAATCGTCGTTTATTGATACGGCTGTTTACCTGGGTTATTTTTTCGTGGCTTTACCGGCAGGTTGGTTTATGCACAAATACGGTTATAAAAAGGGGATTCTTTTTGGTTTGTTGTTGTATGCAATTGGTGCGGCATTGTTTATTCCGGCTGCTTCCGCCCGCAGCTACGATTTTTTCCTGGTGGCGCTCTTTATCATCGCCAGTGGCGCTACGTTTTTAGAAACTGTAGCAAATCCATACATCACCAAACTGGGAGACAAAGCTTCTTCTGAACAACGGTTGAATTTTGCTCAATCCTTTAATGGGGTAGGTGCTTTTATAGCGCCCATTATTGGCGGTCAATTTATTCTTTCTGGTATTGAACATACACCGGAAGAACTGAAGCAATTCTCTCCGGAACAGCTTAATAACTACCTCACGTTCGAAGCAAGTGGAATTAAAGTACCCTATATGATTATTGCAGGTGTGGTATTGCTGGTAGCATTGTTTTTTGTTTTTACCCGCCTGCCGGAAATTAAGGAAGAAGATGCGGAGGATGACGGACATGGACACAAGTCGTTTTCCTTAAGCGTATTTCGCCACAGCCATGTTACCTGGGCGGTGATTGCAGAATTTTTTTATGTAGGTGCACAGGTAGGCGTGGGTAGCTTTTTCATTCGTTTTTCAAGATATACCATGGGCATGCCTGAAAAAGAAGCAGCCTATTACTGGGGCTTTATAGCCATGGTTGGTTTTATGCTCGGGCGTTTTGCAGGCACTTTTTTTATGCGTTATATAAAGCCCGCCAAATTACTGAGTTTGTATGCAGTTATAAACGTTATATTGCTTACGGTAGCTCTGTTGGCTTCAGGTAAAGTAGCAGCGTATTCGTTGCTGGCAGTGCCTTTCTTTATGTCTATAATGTTCCCTACCATTTTTGCGCTGGGTATAAAAGGGCTGGGCGAAGAAAGCAAAATAGCTTCTTCATTCCTGGTGATGTCCATTGTTGGCGGCGCCTTTATTCCACCCATCATGGGCCAAATTTCTGATAAAACGGGCAGCATCCAGATGGCCTATATTGTTCCGCTGGTTTGCTTTTTGTTCGTGTTGTATTTTGGCTGGAAGGGATATAAAATAATTGAACCTAAAAAGGCAATAGGGAATTGATTTGATAGAACGGCGCTATATTCAATCAGCGTTGTATATTGAAGATGTTGGAAAGTTGAACTTAAGTGTTGCTGATCTAAAGCAACGCCTTCAATGATAGTGGTCAATAAATTAACAAAACCGGCATGCGGTTATATGGGTTAATAGCAATCGAACAGGTTCGTGCAATTTTATATATTTTAAACCAATCATCATGCAAAAGATTACCAGTTGTATATTTTTTTGTGTTGTTGTCTGCGCTACCGTACAGGCGCAAAAATTTAATGGCCTCGAAACAGATATGGGCAATTTGTTCCGGATGTCAGATGCTAAAACAAGGTCTGTCAGTCCTGAAAATTTTAATGGTGCAAAAGGCGAAGGCGGCAAAGCTACTACCGGCACCGGAAGCAGGGCAAGCAGGGATCTGGGGCAGGGCTGGAAAGTTAGTCCGAGTGTGGTGATTAAATCTAAAACTACTTTTACAGTGGCGGAGATCACGGGCCCCGGTTCCATACAACATATCTGGATGACGCCTACCGGTAACTGGCGCTATTCTATTATCCGCTTTTATTGGGATGATGAAACTACGCCTTCGGTAGAAGTTCCGGTGGGCGACTTTTTTGGCATGGGTTGGGGTAAATACTCGCCTTTGCAATCGCTGGCAGTTTGTGTAAACCCGGGCAGTGCATTTAACTGTTACTGGCCGATGCCGTTCAGAAAAAAATGTAAAATCACCATGGAAAATATAGACGATGCCGATATGGTATTGTACTACCAGGTAGATTATACGTTAACTGAAGTACCGTCGGATGCGGCCTATTTTCATGCACAGTTTAACCGCACCAATCCACTGCCTTACAAACAGGATTATGTATTGGTTGATAATATTAAAGGTAAAGGTCAGTACGTAGGAACGTATATTGCCTATGGCTCTAAAAACAATGGCTGGTGGGGCGAAGGAGAAATAAAATTTTTTATGGATGGTGATACCAATTATCCTACTATTTGTGGTACGGGTACAGAAGATTATTTTTGCGGCTCCTATGATTTTGATACACAGAAAAAAAATGAAGCAGGTGTAGAGCAATCCAACTATACAGAGTATTGTACACCTTATGCAGGCTTGCACCAGGTAATAAAAGGCGACGGGCATTATGAAGTAGCGCAACGGTTTGGCTTATATCGCTGGCACATCAAAGATCCCATTCGTTTTGAAAAAGATTTGAAAGTAACCATACAAGACCTCGGCTGGCGACATGACGGCCGCTACCTTCCATTGCAGGATGATATTGCATCCACTGTTTTTTGGTACCAGGCAGATCCACATACACCTTTTCCGAAATTACCATCCAAAGATCAGCTGGAAGTAAATTAGAAAGATTGATTTTATTGCAGAGGCATTAATTCAACAGTAATCTGACAAAATGGATAAAAGACACAGATTTAAATCAGGACTGTTTTTCGGAGTCTTAATGGCTGTTTCGTTCATTGTCCAAGACTTGTTAGGTCATCCCAGTCTAACGTTCCCGAATATATTAACAACAATGGCATCGGGGTTAGCGGGTGGAGCTGTAGCAGGAGTTTTGTTTGGCTGGATGATGGGACTTTTTGCAAACTCTGAATTGTTAATGAAGGGAACAAAAATTAACACACTTACAGATGAAAGCATTTTGTTTGAAACGGGTGCCAATCATTTCAAAGGTGCCGAAGGCGTAGGTGGAAAGCTATACCTGACCAACCAGCGACTCGTATTTAAATCACACAGGTTCAACATACAAAATCATGAACGCTCAATCAATCTGTCAGATATCGGGCAGGTTGAAAGATATAAGATATGGGGATTAATCAATAAAGGTTTATTGGTAACGACACTTCACAATAAAACTGAAAAATTTGTAGTACAGCAAATAGATGAATGGATTAACCAACTGCCGAAAAAGAACGATTCACAATATCTGCATTTGCAATAACATTACAAATAATCTAAAAATTTATTCCATTCTTTATATCAACTGTAGTTTAATTAAATGCTGGTCAATTCAACACAGAGTCATAAAAATACAAATGTCTTTCTGAAAGCTGTTGCACTAATGCAGCAGCTTTTTTATTGGCGGATGCTGATGAAATACCGGTGACATTCAGAAACCTGCTGGTTACTAAATAATACAACCTGCCTGTTGAAAAAATCAATAATAAACTGTAATTTAATCCGGCCAAAGAAACACCACTCTGTCCACAGGAAATAAGCAAATCATTTTTTAAGTTCAAAACTTTAATTATGCCATTACACTTTACCAGTGCCAGAAATATACTTTCTGTATGCCTTTTATCCGCGGCATTCTCTTTCAGCAGCTGTTACACTTACCGCGTTGCCACCAATGCACAGGCTGGTTCCGAACTTTCCAAACCCGTTACTGCACATGCCTTTTTTTGGGGACTGGTACAAAAACCTGCAGAGATACATACGCCCGTTTGCGATTCGCTGGAGGTAAACGGACTGTCGGAGGTGATTGTTAAAACCAATCTCGGGTATGCCGCCATAACTGTTGTTACCCTGGGTATTTGGTGCCCTGTGAAAATGCAGTGGAGATGCAGTAAACCTTGTAAAAAAACCGGTAGCTTATAAAAATCAATTAGCATGAAAATAGTTTCAATGGGCCAGCAGCAGTGGCAAAACAAGCATGAGATTTTTACAGAGAACATCAAAGAACTCTATATTGCGGGCAACGACCCTGATATGGGCGCACTGGACAGTTACAACGATGCCACCATTGCGCTGCAAAAAATGATTGGAGATGCAATACAGGCAGGCACTCCCTTTCGCTCACTCGGCGCCGGGTGGTCGTGGACAAAAATTGCCACCTGTAAAGATGGTATTATGCTGGATACCAAACAGCTGAACACCACCTTAACCCTTACCCGGCAGAGCGTAAAAAAATCGTATAAAGGGGATATCAACAACCTGATTTTTGCCCAGTGCGGCAACGGCGTTTGGGAGTTGAGCCGGGACCTGCGGCCAGAAGGGTTGTCATTGAAAACCTCCGGTGCCAGCAATGGCCAAACCATTGTGGGCGCTATGTCTACGGGGGCCCATGGCTCATCTATTGATGTAGGTGCGGTGCAGGATTATGTAGTTGGCATGCACATTATTACCGGCCCGGATAAGCATGTTTGGCTCGAAAGAAAGTCCGCCCCGGTTGTTACCCAATCATTTCTAAATAAACTAAATACCACACTGGTACAGGATGATGATTTGTTTAATTGCGCCCTGGTAAGTTTCGGCAGTTTTGGTTTTATTCATGGCGTGCTGCTGGAAACTGAACCCCTGTTTTTACTGGAGACTTACATGCGCCGGATGCCCCATGATGACACATTAAAAGGGTTGATGTCAACCCTGGATTTCAGCAATGCTGCACTGCCCTGCGGTAACGAAAGGCCGTTCCATTTTTCCGTAGTGCTTAACCCGTATGATATGGATAATGGTGCATATGTATTTACTTTTTACAAAAGACCTTACCGCACAGATTATGTTAAGACGGCCAGCAATGCAGATGGCATAGGGCCCGGCGATGATGCACCCTGTTTTATCGGCAAGCTCACATCGGCTGTGCCTGCACTGGTACCGGTAATAGTGAATAAACTGCTGGCAGGTGTGTACCAGCCGTACGAAAAGCAATACGGTACGTTTGCTGAGATTTTTAGTAATACCACCCTGCATGGAAAGCTATTGAGCGCTGCTATTGGGATACCGCTTAACCAGGTAAACCGGGTAACAGAAATATTATTTGAAATGAATAAAACGCACGGGCCGTTTGTAGGCTTGTTCGCTTACCGCTTTATCAAAAAATCAAAAGCTACACTTGCATTTACGCGTTTTGATTATACCTGTATCCTGGAACTGGATGCCGCTTTTTCCGACGATACCAAAAGCTTTTACACAGCAGTATGGCAACGGCTGGAGGATGAAGGTATTCCTTTTACTTTTCACTGGGGTAAAATGAATGAACTGAATGGTGACCGTATTGCAAAAATGTATGGCGATAATGCAATCACCTGGATGAAGTGCAGGAATAAATTGCTCGGTGCCGGTAGCCTGAAAGTATTTACCAATCCATTGCTTACTGAATGGGGGCTGGACCAGGTGATGTAAGCAATCACTCCAGCTGCCTTTATTTTGTACATTAAAATTGTTGCATGCCCCGTGTTTTTTTTGTTGTGTTGTTTTTTTTGATGGTGTATTGGTGTGCCGGCCAAAACGGCGACAGTATTGCTGCCGGAATAAGGCAGATCAACAGGGAGGTTGTTAATCAAACCGGCGGTGCAGTTATTTCCAACCGTGCAATGAATGTTTTCCTGGCAGATAAAACGGGCTACCTGGCGGGCAGTGATGCGCTGTCCTTCTTTACGAATTATGTAACCTTCAATTCCACCGATGGCATCTTTACGGTGAACCATAATTTTCAAACACCCGGCGGCAGGGACGAGCTGTTGAAAAACTTGTTAAGCGTGGGGTTTAAAGCCAATGTAAATAGTATTGGTGCTGGTTTTTTAGATAAACGATTCGATGATGAACTGGGGCTTACAATTAATTATAAATGGCTTGGAAAAGTAAAAACAAAGTCTGATGCTTACCAACAGCAATCCATGAATGCATTGCGGGCCGGGCTTGTTCATACACTCGAATCAGCTATTGAGAAAGAAACAGCCGATTTTAAAACAGCATTGAACAGGGTAGCAGCAGCTGATATCAATGGAGCAAATGCGGACAGTGCCAGGGCATTGATACAAAATAATTTTTATGCAGATTTAAAAGAAAAATACCAGGCCCTCTTTGCCATGCAACAGGCAGAACTGCTTACCAAAACGGCTCATTTTGAAACCATCTGTTTCGGGTATACCAGCTTCACAGCCACTATCCCGGTTATTGCCCCTGCTTATACCATTGCACCCACCATCAATGCTGCATTTGTACAAAAGCATAGTTATCCTATGCAATTGATGCTGGCACATACCAGGCTGTGGGAAGGCAGCCATTGGGGCAGGTTATTTGTAACGCTTGGCGGCAGCCTGCTGCTCAATAATTCCAAACTAAGTTATGGCGTTGATAAAATAAATCCGGGTGCCTATACAATGATGGGTGGTACGGATACACTTACGCTGGCTCAGAAAGAGAAAGGGTACCTGGGTCGGTATCAAACTTTTGTTACGCCGGCACTACTCGGGCGCATTGTTTATTATCCCACCAATTCGCATGTTGGTTTTAGTGTAATGGCAGAACAACATATCGGCAAAGACAATTTGCTCAATGCGAGGGTAGGTGTACCCATTGTGCTGATCAACAGCAAAAAAACACCCGCTGTTACTTTTGAATGCTATGTGTCTTTTTTTGATATGGGGCACACCGTTAAAAACCTGCAAGGCCTCGGTAAACGAACAACGGTAGGTATTGCTGCCGGTATTCCTTTTAGCAGGCTGATGTATTGATTTTGCATGCAGTTTAAAAAGTATTGCTTCGGAATGTGGCTTCGGCCCTGCTGATGAGATGCAATGGTGGCCTGCCGGAGATGTACGTTATCAGATGCGTAACAGCAGTAAAAAAAGGTAACAGCCAGCTTGATGCGGGACGGTTCATTCATTTTTAAGCCATCCTCTCTTCCAAAATACATGTTGAATTAAATAACCTGTCAATGCGAAAATGAACCCGCTCAACAGTAAACTAATAATCACAATTCCTGCAATGTCTTCTTCAGGATGGATTTTATGCAGTGTATATAGCAAAAGAAAATCAATCAGTACTCCGGCAACAAAACCTCTGATGGCCCCTGTTTTAGATTTTCCAGTTTTAATGAGCCAATATACAGTAGCCACAAAACCTGCCCAAAAGAATCCAGCTACAGGCATCTTATTTTCATAAAAACCTCCCATGCCAACGAGTATAACAAATACACAACACACCCGGTATATTGCCAGGTGTGCTATATAATGTTGCTGCAATTTGTCCACTGTGATAAGATTTAGATGTTACAGTTTGTTTATTTGTCAAAAGTCATTGTGTGTCGCTGCACAGCGAAGAAATGTTGCGCAATCTTTTGGCCGAAACAAATGTACACTTTTGCAGGCGTTCCGTTGTTATTCATACTATACATCAATTCCCTGGAACAGAGTTGTGTTTCATGACCATCCGAAGCCCTCACCCAATCCGAAAATCGCACAGAAGTTGGAGCATGATTTTTGTGATTCAATGGTGGTCATGATTGAAGATGCAGTAGCATATCAATTCACCAACCACAACAATCCAACAACCAACAATCCAACAACCCACAAATCAACAATTTAAATGTTTTGAAGAGTTGTTTGCACCCAACGGGAGATTGCCCTAATGACAGCTGGAGTTGAATAATATTGACGAATTGATTTTCATTATCATGTTTTTTGTTTTACTTTCATAATAGCATCAATATACGTCTCGTGTTTAATTTGCAGATTTTTAGATATGCTACGTGAGAGGTAATTTGGTAACGCATCTAAACTATACAAACAGTGGCGAGACTTTACTTCACGTCAGTTCTTTTGCTATCTTTTTTTGTTGCTTCCGCACAAGTCAACACAAATAAAGATAGTTCCCTTAACGGGACTGCTATAAAAGTTACGCTGCTGGGTACTGGCACACCACAACCGCTGATGGATCGCTTTGGACCCTCAACACTTGTTCAGGCTGGCAACACTGTTTTATTATTTGATGCTGGCAGGGGATGCCTGCAAAGGTTACGACAGTTGAAGATAGAATATGATAGACTGGATGCCTTGTTTCTTACACATCTTCACTCCGATCATATTGTAGGGTTATCCGACTTGTGGCTTACAGGATGGCTTATAACCGACCGAAAAACGCCCCTGCCCGTGTTTGGGCCAGCTGGCGCCAGGCAAATGACTGATTACTTGCAAAAGGCGTATGCATTTGATATGAAAATAAGGGTGGAGGATGATAACGCTGCCATTGAAGGAGGCCAATTAGTAACCACTGATATAAAGGAAGGTATTGTGTATGAAAAAAATGGAGTAAAAGTGATTGCATTTTTAGTAGACCATTACCCTGTAATTCCAGCTTTTGGATATAGAATAGAATATGCCGGACATGCTGTTGTGCTGTCAGGAGATACGCGTTATTCAGCAAATCTTATCAGGTTTGCAAAAGGAGCAGATCTGTTAGTGCATGAAGTCGTTATTGCTCCAGGCACATTAAAAGTAACTGATCCCAAATATCACGTACTGGCACATCACACAACACCTGAACAGGCGTGCAGGGTTTTTAAAGCTGTTCAGCCAAAGCTTGCGGTGTATGATCACATTGTGCGCCTGTATGGGCATTCACCCGATGAAATAATTAAACTTACCCAATTGAATTATTCAGGTCCGTTTGTAGTAGGTGAGGACTTAATGAATTTCTCAGTTGGCGATACCGTCACTATAAAACGATGGGGAGAAAAATAAAACCCTCATTGGCGTAACCAACCCTCGGCAAAAATATAAATTGTAATGATAAATTGAATATAACAGATCAACCCCCAATCCGTCAACCACACAATACTCTGAACTATGACTTTTGTGATTAAATGATTAAAATGATAAAACTACAGTCCCCTCAATCCCCCCAATCCTAAAATTCACACCAATCAAACAAATCACAGCGCTTACAACATCCCGCAATCCAACCCTTTCCACGCACAAGGTAATAGTTACCCAACAGCCGGGGCAATACCTTCCTCAGTGTACAGTAAAACATTCATGGCCGTTAATTTGCAGGCAGTATTGTGAACTAAAAAACACACACATGAAACGAAACACCATCCTCGCCATTTCAGCAATGGTTGTGCTGGCAGCCTGCAGCAACGGCGGCACGTCAGACACAAACACTACCACCGACACCATGCATACCGGTAAAATGGATACCATGCAAACGCAACCAACCGGCCCGACATCCGGCAATGGTAATACGGCCGCAGGCACATCCAACCCGGCCCCTAACTTAACAGACACCGCAGCCATAGGTACCAACCGCAACGCCGGAAGGGATACCAGCCATGTACCGAAAGACACGCCGCACAGAATGAAACACTAACCGGCAACAAGGAATGCAATTCCGGTTTGTGCCATTTACATCCCGAAAATGGAAAATAGCACGCCTGTCAAAATATATACAGCAGTTACAATCAATGTGTTGTGTTACTGGCACGGTTTAGGACTTGTATAATGTACAAGCGATGATGAACGAAGAGAGGAAAAAGAAAAGCAGCTAACAACATCACCGCAGTTAAAATTAAAAAGGATTTTCCCAAAGATATAGTCATTCAGGATTATGGTATAAAAGCGCCGTCTCAACAAATGAGGCGGCTTTTTTATGACGCTAAGGGAGAGGTGAGTGGTGAGTGGCGTCATTGAGCAGCAAACGTTTTAAATGATAACGACATATCTACACCACGCCCCACAATAAAACTTTCAATTTTCATTACGCCATAAAAATGGTTTCTTGTAATATATGCTATCAGCGTTCCGCTATTTACATAGCGCTTATCAATTGAGTTGCCCGTAAACAATCCCTTTGCCTCATTTTCTTTTAGCTGCGCTAAAGTTACATTGTCGTAGCACGAAGCGCAGGTGCCCAACAGGTAAAACCTGGCGCCATTTTGCGGAACAATGCTTGCCGTGTTTGCATCATAAACGTTCCACCAAAAATCGCCTTCCGTCGCCTGGCCGCTTTTTTCTAAATCAGCATGAAAAGTAGAATGCACGATTGTATTTTGCCGTTCAGTTAACATTGGTTCACGCAACATTGCCGCCCCCGCTGTAAGCGCATGTACCGTTAAAGGGCTTTCTGTGCCTTTCGGGCTCTTTATATCAATACGCGGAGGCATTGTTATTGGCTGGCTCGCTACACCTGCACTTTGGTTCGTATGCGTTTCCTGCACAACAATAACCGGCAGGTGCAGCATGGAGTCGGCTGCTTTTTTTATATAACGTGCATCGCCCCGGCGGTTCGGTTTTAAAGGCGGCGGTGTAAAAACAAGTGCTTTGTTTGCGTACATTTTTGCATCGGAATAACTGGCGGTATTAAAACTGGCAGCGGCCAGCATGAAATACGTAAAAGCCGCCGGCACTTCGTGTATACTATTTTTAAAACTGGTTAAGGCAGTTTCAAAATCATTGTTGTTAAAGGAGGTTATTCCCTGAACTAAAAAGTCCTGAGCCCTGGCAGTATCCTGGCCAAGCGCTTTGTTTTTGCTGAATATAACAATCAGCACAACAAAAAATAACAGCGGCTTTGTAATGTGTTGCAGTTTCATACATGTTGGTTTAATTAGTGAAACACAGATTTCAATTCATTGCTGTCAACCTTTTTCATAGGCACCACCGGCGTTGTAGTTTTGGACGTGGCTGTTGAGTCTTTAGTGATGGTAGTATTGCTTTTTGTATTGTAGTAACTGACTGTTTTGTTAATGTAAATGGCAATGGTAATCAGCATAATGCCAAGTGCTACAAACAAAAGCCCGGGCGACACACTTGCGAGGTCTGCTTTAAAACCGGCAAAGCTGGAAGAAAATTTAAATTCACCTTTAACCCCGGCCGAGATAAGGTTGTAGCCAAGCTTAATTGTTTTATACCCCAAAATAAAACAGATGATTTTCATAACAACAATCATTGAAAATGAAATAAGGTATATTGTTTCGGGGGTTTGATTCATACAATGGCTTGTACAGTAAAATGGTTGAGCAGTGGGTTTTAAACAACTTAAGAAACGATACTTTATTAAGGGCTGGTTTTTTAAAGGAATTAGCTGGTTTAAGTACCAAATAACCAGGATGGAATGTTTGTAAAAAATGAACAGCCAGGTTTTTAAAAATGCAAAGCCAGCTTACTTTAAACTTACAATAAAGATTCTACAAATGCAAGCCGGCACCCGCTTCCGCACGGGGTTTATTTTTCTCCGCATCCAATTTGGGATGTAGGGTTGTATTTTCTAATGATGCATATGATTAAAGATGAAGTGCATCCTGATTCGCTAATCCCCACAATAGTCTGAACATGATTTTTATGATTTAATGTTGCACATGATAAAATGCAGTACCTCCCCAATCCGCTAATCCCCAAATAGTCTGAACTATGATTTTTGTGATTTAATGATTAACATGATTAAATGCAGTCTCCCCCAATTCGCTCATCATAAAAATCACAAGAATCAAATAAATCACAGTTCAGACAAAAAATGATGCACATCATAAAATGCAGTACCTCCCCAATCCGCTAATCCCCACAATAGTCTGAACTATGATTTTTGTGATTAAATGATTAACATGATTAAATACAGTCTCCCCCAATTCGCTCATCCTGAAAATCACAAAATCATATAAATCCTGTTCAGACAACAAATGATCGCCCTAAAAATCAGCCCTCATCCGCCCAATCCGTGTCATCAGCGTTCCATCCTTCGCTAAAATCAGCATTCCATCCTCCGCTACAAAAAAAGGGCGCTCCACACCCTTACAGGTAGCAAAGCGCCCGCTCGTCGTATCAAAGTAACAAACCCTGCGAGGCCAGGGGTACTGGTTTGGGGGGACAGGATTCAAGTCCGCCCCATATGCTGGTTTTCCCGGAGATATTGTTGCAGCACCGCCTGATCGAAAAACACTTTACAATTCGGGCGTTTCTGGATGTATTTTATCTTACCCTCGTCACGGGTTATTTTCAGCAATCGCTCGCTGATGCGCAAAAAAAACGCGGCCTCTTTAGAAGTTAGTAAAACACTCGGTAGTGGAATATCCACCACCATATCACTATCGTCAGCAGGTGGAAGGGGTACAGCAGTTCCTTTGTTGTACGGTACAGGCATGGCAAAATTGTTTTTAGGTTTTCAATAAAAATGAACAATCTGCGGCCCAGAGGAAACGAATGAAGTATAAATAAAGCTAATTTGTTTTAAAAATGCAAGCTTTTTGAGAAAAAAGTTTAAACTGGCGCAACCAACGTTAGGCAATAGGCAATAGTTACCAGGCAACAGGCAACAGGCAATGGGCAATGGTCAATGGTCAATAGGCAGTAGTCAATAGGCAATAGTCAATCAATGTCGTTTACTTAAGCCATTAAAAATTTATCCCGATAGTAATAGGTTACAAAAAGGGCATGAAGTCTACAAGTCATGTTTCGATCCGATAGCTATCGGGTTTAACCCAGTAACTGGATAAGCTGCATCTTTTGCTTCGGTTCCGGCTTGCCGGAATTCAAAAAAATACGCAGCATTCCCGATAGCTACCGGGATTTTTGAAAGAAGCAAAAGCAGTCCCGGTAGCTATCGGGATTCCAGTTACGCAGACCGCCGGCTGAGGAGGCGAGTATTCGAATAAAAAAGATCTTCGTATTTATTTGAAGTGTTTATAATAGCCCGCAATACTTAGGTAGTCTCTATTTTCTTTTTTGTCTTGATACAAAAAAGAAACAAAAAAAATCAAGGCTGCGAATAAAAAGGCTGAAATTTTCAGCACAATCCTACAATCAAGGAACTCGCTCGAAGTCTATAATGCCTTGCAATATATGCGTGCTCAAACAGCCTTGATTGCTTAACGGATTGCACTGAAAATTTCCAGCACTTTTTATTCGGGGCCGTTTGAAGAGTATCCATTATTGTTACAGTTCATGATAAAGCCTGGCAGAAAGCGAAAGCTCCTCAAACCGTCCTTCGGGTTTAAAACAGTAACTGGATAAGCTGCATCTTTTGCTTCGGTTCCGGCCAGCCGGAATTCCAAAAAATGCGCAGCATATTTTTTTGAAAGAAGCAAAAGCAGCAGCGTTCCAGTTACGCAGCCCGCCGGCTGAAGAGGCGAAACTGACAAATTGAAAAGCAGCAACGAGTTTTAATTGGCGCCTGAATTAATAAATAAACGACATTGAACAGTCAACAGGCAAAGTAAAAAGTAAAAAGTAAAAAGTAAAAAAGCATAGCCGCAGCTGCAAAGCCAAAGCGGGCAAAAACAAGCGGGCAGCGTGATCAACCAAACCAATCCCAAACCAGGCAAACACCCCCTCCGCTAACATAAGCCTTAAGCTTTCCGCCTTAAGCCTTCAGCTTTTATTGCGCAAACAAACTAACCACCCCACTATACACCAGTTGATTCCTGCTGCCGCTCACCGCCACCCTTACCCAGTATTGCTTGCCCGGTAGCAGATCGGTAAACACATACTTGCTCGTGGTGCTCAGGTTGTTTTGCCAAACGGTTGTGTCTGTTGGTGGTTCAGTACACAGCTGATGATTGTAGCCCTTGCCACCCTTTACCGCCTGTACCTGGCTCACCAGGCTGCCACCCGTAACCCCGTTGGTGAGCGACGCGTTTTGCGGCGCCTCCAGGTACACTTTGCCCGGTTCCTTGCTCAGCGGGTAGCCGCTGCCGGTGAGCATCGTAACACTGCCGTTGCTCACATTCATAACGTACAGACCCAGCAGGCGCAGCCCCTGTTCCAGCGCCAGGCGACTCTCATTTTTTTCCGCCATACTGTTTTTACCCAGGTCTTTCGCTGCCACAAGGGCGTTGCTGTAGCGGGTAACAGCCGCATCCACAATGGCCAGCGATGGGTTGGGGTTGGGGAAGTTCGCATTGCCCTGCATACTCGTGTTAATGTGCCTTGCAGTGGTTTCAAAATCCGCGTCCGATAAACGGCTGAAGCTGGTGTTAATACCCGGCATTTTCATAAAAATAAGTTTTAAGTTAGGCCCACAAAAGCGTGGAATAAGCTATAACCCGCCGAAGTATTATTTATTGCAGCCATGTCACAAACTGCTGCAAACTTCCACAAACTGCTGCAAAATAGTTTGCGGCAAACTGTAAAAAACCGTCCGGATGCCCGCCGGGAACGCCGGAATAATCCGGCGCAACAGTAAATATTGGCCATTGACTATTGACTATTGACCATTGACCAACAACAAAAATCTTTTGACAACATACAAAGCGCCTGTGTTATATAACAAAGCCCGAAGTACAACAAACAAAAGCCTGCCGTATACCAACAAAACAAACATGCTATATAACAAAAGACTGCTGACGGTGTACAAAAGGTTTTTGACAGCAAACAAAGCAGGTTGGCTGACAAACAACAGCCCAATGCCCGCAAACAAATGGCTTTATCCTACATACAAATCACTTTTGCTAACGTACAACGGCCCATCATTGCCGAACCTGGATGTTTTAAATACATTATTGTCCCAACATTTAGGCAATGGGCAGCATCGTTGCATCGCCCTCTTGTACTGTATACCGTTAAGGGGCTTTTATCTAAGCGGTTGTGCGTTTACCAAAATAAAGGGTACGTTCACGTAATGTTTTGTTTTTGTAATCATTTTTAGTGTAAATTGTTTGCCTCTTACGTCTTATATCCCACAATTAATTTTAACCCTAAACAACTTGTCATGATGATAGATACCTCTGTCTGTTTTTGTACGAATTACGATATCAAATTGATGATGGAGAAATTAATTGAATTAAGAACCGAAGAGGTTAAAAGCAATTTCTCAATTGATTTTTCTATGACAAAGACAAATAACAACTTACATCCACTATGCCTTTAAGCTGGAATGAAATTAAAAGCCGTGCCGCCACCTTCAGCAATGAATGGAAAGACGATACGAGTGAAGATGCAGAAGCCAAATCTTTTTGGGATGATTTTTTTAACGTTTTTGGCATCAGCCGCCGCAGGGTAGCCACCTTTGAGCAGCAGGTAAAAAAAATTGATAACAAAGCAGGCTTTATAGACCTGCTGTGGAAGGGTATTATTTTAGTGGAACACAAGAGCCGTGGCAAAGACCTTGACCGTGCTTACCAGCAAGCCAAAGATTATTTTCCCGGGTTAAAAGATAAGGAACTGCCGCGCTATATTCTTGTGAGTGATTTTGTATGTTTTCGTTTATATGACCTGGAAGAAAAACAGCAGCACGAATTTAAACTCACCGAATTTGTAAACCATGTACACTTGTTTGGCTTTATCGCCGGTTATCAAAAGCGTGCAAGCTATAAAGAGCAGGACCCTGTAAACATACAGGCTGCGGAACTGATGGGCAAGCTGCACGACAAATTAAAAGCCATTGGTTATGAAGGGCACGACCTTGAGCTATACCTTGTACGTTTATTATTTTGCCTGTTTGCGGATGATACCAATATTTTTGAGCTGGGCATTTTTCACGAATATTTAGAACTGAAAACAAATGAAGATGGCAGCGACCTTGCCGCACACATCAGTCAGTTGTTTACCATTCTTAACACGCCCAACGATAAACGTTTTAAAAATATTGATGAAAGCCTCAACGCCTTTCCCTATGTAAACGGAAAATTGTTTGAAGAGCCATTACCCTTCGCCAGTTTTGACAGCAGCATGCGCAAAACGCTGATCGATTGTTGCCTGCTGGATTGGGGAAAGATATCACCTGCCATATTTGGCTCGCTGTTTCAAAGCGTGATGGATGAAAAAGCCCGCCGAAATTTAGGCGCTCATTACACCAGCGAAAAAAATATTTTAAAACTCATTGGCCCTTTATTTCTTGATGATTTGCGTAAAGAATTTGATGCCGCTAAAGACAGCAAGCAAAAGCTGCAAAAGTTTCATGATAAAATAAGCAAGCTGCGGTTTTTAGACCCAGCCTGTGGTTGCGGGAACTTTTTAATTATTGCCTACAGGGAATTGCGACTGCTTGAAATTGATATTATTAAAACCCTGTTGTTTAAGCACGAAAAATTAAGAGCAGAAGTAGCCGCTGAAGCCGGTATTGATGCCGGGCATTTAATAAAATGCGATGTAGATAAATTTTACGGAATAGAGTACGAGGAGTTTCCGGCCCAAATAGCACAGGTAGCCATGTGGCTGATGGACCACCAGATGAACCAACTGGTAACACAAACTTTTGGCGAATATTATGTGCGATTGCCTTTGCGTAAAAGTGCTACTATACGGCATGGTAATGCTTTGCGTATAGACTGGCAAAGCCTTTTACAGCCGCAGTTAAGCGATGTATGGAATAAAGAGGAGACTGATAAATTGAGATACAATTATATTTTCGGGAATCCACCTTTTATAGGATATGCATGGCAAAGCAAAGAACAAAAAGAAGATCTGACAATGACTTTCAATGGTATCAATGGAGCAGGTGTTTTAGATTATGTATGTGCATGGTATATTAAAGCCGCCCAATATCTTCAGTTTTCTAATGAAGTGTATACATATCCTGGTACGTTGGGAGAACAAGGTTTAGTGCATGTTTCAAGTTCAACATATTGTGGCTTTGTTAGCACGAATTCTATTTCACAAGGAGAGCAGGCAGGAATTTTATGGAGTGAGCTCATCAATAAATATTCGATCAGAATATTTTTTGCACATCGTACATTTAAATGGGGAAATGAAGCAAGAGGTAATGCAGCTGTTCATGTAGTAATTATTGGATTCGCCAATTTTAATTACAATCCTAAAAGAATTTTTGAGTACGATGATATTAAAGCTGAGCCGCATGAAATTATTGTAAAGAATATTAACCCATATTTAGTTGGCGGAAAAGATGCTTTTATTCAAAAAAGGACAAACCCAATATGCAACGTGTCCTCAATTAATAGAGGCAGCGATGCAATCGATGACGGAAATCTTTTATTAAATGTTGAAGAGAGAGAAGATTTAATTAAAAATAATCCCGGAGCAGAAAAATGGATACGGCCATTTCTTATGGGAAGAGAATTTTTAAATAAAATACCGAGGTATTGTCTTTGGCTTAAAAATATAGAGCCTACAGAATTGAAAGCTTTGCCGCTTGTTTATGAGAGGGTACAAAAGGTTAAAACCTTTAGAGAAAAAAGTCTAAGACCGCAAACAATTAAAGCGGCAAAATTTCCAACCTTGTTCGGCGAAGAAAGGCACCCCGATTCAGATTACTTAGCAATTCCCAAAGTGTCATCGGAAAACAGGGAGTATATACCTATCGCCTTCTGTTCAAAAGATACAATCTGTGGAGATAAACTATTTAACCTTCCCAATGCTACTTTATTCCACTTCGGAATTTTAACCTCATTGATGCACAATACTTGGATGCGTTACACCTGTGGAAGGATGAAAAGTGACTATAGTTATTCAAATACAATCGTGTACAACAATTTTCCGTGGCCAGAGAACCCAACAGATAAACAAAAAGAAACAGTAGAAAAAGCAGCGCAGGCAGTATTGGATGCAAGGGCAAGTTTTCCGGATGAACGTCTTGCAGATTTGTATGATCCAAACACAATGCCACCGGTATTGGTAAAAGCACACCAGGTATTGGATAAAGCCGTTGACCTATGTTACCGCCCGCAGGCATTCATCAACGAAACCAAACGCATTGAATATTTATTTGAGTTGTACGATCATTACACTGCTGGATTATTTGCAAAAGAAAAGAAGATTAAAAAATAAATCAGATTTGAAATTTTAAACCAGTTGAAATTAAAATATGGATGTAAAAAGCCTAAACGAATACAAACAAAACTGCTATACGGCATTAAGTAGAGACTTGACAGAATTTGAAAAGAATTTCCTGTTAATTGCAGGAGCAATTTTAGCTTTCTCGATAACCTTTATAAAGGATATAATTAAAATAGCAGAGGCGGACTATTTGTACTTATTATTTCTCGGGTGGTTGTTTATCATCGTATCCATTGGTATTATGATGCATACATTTTTGAGGTCTGCAAATGCAAGTAATGACCTATTAAAGCTTGTCGATGATTTTATTGAAAATAATGGTTTTTATATTTCAGAAACGAAATTATCAAGTGAACATAGCAAGAAGATAAAGACCGATGTGAATGCGATTTTATATCCTTGTAAATCAAAGTTAAGAGCGCATAGAAAATTTGCAGTTAATACCTTTTTAACAGGACTGGTTTCATTTTCTTTATTTGTTTCTTTAAACTTAATCGATGAAAACGGCAAAGACAGGAATACAAAAGATAAGAAATCAGTGCACACAATATTCACTAACGATACAATAATTATTAAAGGAACGAATAATGAGTAAATCAACACCTCCAAGGCCCACTCCAAGGCCCACTCCTCAACCCCAGCCAACACCTAGGCCGACTCCCAGACCGTTACCCAATGAAAGCCCTAAGCCATTCATTAGAGAACAGCCAAGTCCGAAAGGAGATCCGCCACCAATGAGAAAATAGCAACACTCACTTAGAAAAAGCAAGACATATCTAGGGAAGCATGCAATGACTTCCTTCGCAGCAACGCCTCCTTCCGAGGCAGTGCGTTGGCCAGGGACCTTGCAGACTAGGAAGCAACAAACATAATTAACTGATGCGAACATCCTCGGTCATGCTGCAAAAGATAGTTGAGAGACGGTGCTAACAAAAAATATTATTAAACAGGAGCGATGAAAGTATTTTCAAACAATAAAATATACAATGAATTTCCATTCGACAGAGAAGCTGATTTTGAAAAAGAGGTAGTAAATAATTCTAAATTATTCTTTGGCCCGAAATCAATCTATATCGACGCAAAAAAGAAAATAGAAACTAAAAGTTTGGGAAATTCTATTCCTGATGGTTTCTTATTTGATATGAGTGATATCACAAGTCCGGAATTTTATATTGTTGAAGTTGAACTGGTCAGGCATGATTTTTACAATCATATATTTCCCCAGATAACGAAATTTTTTAGCTTTTATAGAAATCACAAAAGCCAAATTGATCTGGCAGAAAAGATTTATACTGTGATCAACAATGACCCCTCTTTAAAAGCGGCTTTTAAAACATTTCTTGGCGAACAGGAAATTTATAAATTTTTAAAAGACACCATTCAACACAGCCAAAATATTTTATTAATTATTGATGGCGACAAAAAAGAACTGCCAGAGATAATGGATACTTATGGCGATACCTGGGGCAAGATGGTTAAATTACTATTGGTCAAAAAATTTGCAAACGGAGGCGATATCATCTACACAATGCATCCTGAGTTTGAAAATATTGAATATGCTGAAATTGTAGATGCTCCTTTAAAAGATACAGTAGACAGTGTGGACTATACAGAGCAAATGCATTTGGACGGCGTGTCTGATGAAATCCGTGATATATATCAACAAATAAAAAAAGCAGTTTTTGAAAAGTTTCCGTCTCTTATTATAAACCCAACAAAACACTACATATCAGTAAAGAAAGACAGGAATATTTTTTTTATGAAATTCTCTACAAAGAAAATGATAGTAGTGTTGCCGCAAAGTGAAACAGATACTGCAAAAGATATTTTATTTCATCCCATTAAAATTTTGCCGCCAAATGTCCAACGTTTTTGGTTTGGCAATGGCGCAGGTTCGTCAATCATAATTGATAATGCTGCGCACTTGGATGAAGTGCTCAAAGTGCTTTTTAAAAGCATTGAAAAATTTTCTTAATGATGTGCGGAACCTTGATTGTTTGCTCATCGGACGCGGTAATACATTTGCTGACAAAATGATAAAAGGCGCTGGAATGAATAGAAGGATTGCAATGTCAGCAGATTACTAATTTCAGGTAATGTAGGTTTGCTGCATTAAGATCTTGTAACAAGAGGGCAAAGGAAAAGGACACCTGCACCAGGTGGTGAATTTAATACTTGGTTAAAGCTGCAGGTTGAACGGGAAACCAGTCAGACCTGGCTAACGTTATACTTTGGACAGAGACAAATGTTTGCATTTATATTTTCAGTTTTTAACTTTTTTTATTAAAGTGTGTTCATTGATTGATTTAATCGATTTTAAGTATCTTCCTTCTATGTTTGAATCAATTATAATGCGACCAAATAGCGATAGAAATTATCCTTTAGACTATGGCCAACTAATTGAAAATTTATTTTTTTATAAAAATACTAGTGTTCACATTGGAAGGGCTGAAATAAAATCTTTATTTGATTTAACCGATTTAGATGTAATTATAGAGCTATTAAAGCATCATTCTTTAAATGTTTATTATAATAATTCACATACTGGAATTATTAACAAAGATGAAATACGGTCAGTGGACTCCTTTGGGTTATCTAACTTTGATTTGGAAAAGGAGTTATACCAAGAGAGCTTTGATCATGGTAAAGATGCTCTTAAAAGTAAAAAATTCGCAAAAAAATTATCCAGCTTAATTAAAGTTCACGAGTTGCCTCAGCCATTTAATTTGGTAATGAATGAGCAATTAAAGGATGACGTTTTTCGAAATAGAGTCGTTGCTGAAATGTTTAAAAATTTTTATCCAGATATTCAAGTCCAACAAAGTTCCCAATATTACAATATTGAATTCTTAAATGATATCGAGTTTAAAATTCATACTAACATTGATTTTAAGCAGTATGATAAAATCAGTATAGACGGCCCCGTGCTGGCAATCATCAATGGATGCGAAGACTTACATGTAATGTCTGAAAATAAATCTGAAATTTCTTTGCCTGAATTTAATTCGAGAATAATACGATTAAAGATTAACAGTGCACTTGAAAAACGTAATAACTCGCAGGTTGAAATAGATGGATTTAATGAAAAAATATTTAAAAATTCATGGGCTTTACGTGAGGCGATAAATTCACGAACCCTTTTGATTAAAGGCGCTTTAAGGGCTTTAGAAAAAGCTGAAAAGTATAAGGATTGGCTGCAGGATCTGCCTGACAATAGTGATTTGATGTATGAGTATTTAAATGCTGCACAAGAGAAAAGTGTGTTAGAAGGATTGCCTGGTAAAACCATTCGTTTTTTCATTTTCAATACAATAGGTGTAGGACTAGGGGTTGTAAATCCAATAATTGGAATTCCTGCGGGGATTGCAGTGGCAGCCTTTGACACTTTTATTTTAGATCACCTAATAAAAAGTTGGACACCAAACCAGTTTATTGAAAAACACTATAAACCTTTAATAACAAATGATTGATCGCTTTTGCCCACCAGCGCCACATTTTGAGGCGGTAGTCAAGAGAAACAAACTAATTGATGCAGTGAAACAGTAACGATGTTTGCCGCGTTAAGAAAGAAGTTCCGGTGGCGATTATTTGATATTTTCTTGGAAGTCAATATCAAGAAATTTAATTGATTGGATTCTGTCAATTCTAAAAAATCTTTCCTCGCAGTTGCTTAAAATGCATTTTGCTTTTAAATAGTCAATAGATATAGGTCTTCCATTTTCTGTTTTTGAGTTGGCAAAAAATGAAACTTCATATATTGTTCTAATTGAAAAGTTATCGCTCACGTCTTTGTATTTTATTCTCCAATAAATTTTTTTAGAAAATATTTCGAGCTCTTTTTTGCCTATTCCAATAATGTTTAATTTATCTTTCTCAAGAGTAAAATTTGGCAAATGGTCGAACTTATTATCCAAAAATTGAAATTGATTTTCTTTACCCTCAATTAAAACTTCAACTGTTCTATTTTCTAAATAATCAATTCCATCTAAAAAATAACATCCGGCTTTATAGACTATATGCCTCGGCTTAATAAACGTTTCTTTAAATCGGGGTGATTGTGAAGCAGTCATTAAAAAAGTTTTGTCAGCAATCGCTTTATTTAATGTAACCAATAGCGTTGAACTTATTTCATAACTTTTTTGAAGCACTTCGATTGGAAGCACTACATCAGAAAATTTGTCAGCGGGGAAATTGAAAAATTTACATTTCACCAACTGTGAAGAAATTATTCTTCTAACCTCACCAGTTTTGATATCGATTAACGGCTCTTTACTTTCACTTTTCAAAAAACCTATTATTTGCAAGACAGGGCTAGTGAACGGAAGAATTCCTGTTATAGTTCGATTTAATTTTTGAGAACTTGTGTCTGCATTTAACGACATTTTTTTCTTGCTCAATTCAATTGAGACAGTTTTAAAAGTTACTAAAGCTCCATATTCCAAATCTTTAGAACCCAATGAGATGGTATCCGTTTCTATCAATTTTATTAGCCTTGATGAAATCCACGATTCTTCGAAGTGTCCCGATTTTGAGGAATACCATATACACTTGTATTGGAAAGTACCTTTTTTGATTATTTCTGTGCCAGTACTTTCATCATATGCAGATTTACTTTCGGTTAAAATTTCCGCTACTACCATCAATGGAGATAAAATTGCTTGGTCACCACTAATGAAGGTTGTATCCTTATCAGATCGTTGAAAAAAAGGATGACTGTTCAGGGCAACAATTGAACCGATTTTGGGTAGAGATAATTTAGGGGTGGGCATAATTTTACTTCAAATATAATTATTCTTTTATTAAAACTATATTTGTATTAACCCTACAGGGAATTGAAGATTGTAGACATTTGGTTAGAACTATAAAATTTCCTTTTGGAAATTTACTTTGCGATTAGTTTACTAAGTCAAAAAGGAAAGGTATTGATAATCGGCTCCACATTACTTCTAAGAAGGTCTAAATCGTGGTACACGTGTCGTACTGTAAATATACATGAAATCAGGGATATTATTATGTTCATCATAATTTTCGCTTTGAAAGTGTTTATTTTATTCAAAATTTTGTGACTCAAGAATTTGGGTACTAGTTCGCCTCTTATAAGAGTGTATGTCTACAAATTAAATCTACTACACATACCCCCTGTGGGGTCATTTTATGAATGATCTTAATCAGCCTTCATGGCTTAAATCAAAAGGGTATTTACATGTAACTGCTCAAATTGATGTAAATAAAAGAGCAAAAGAGTTAGTATCAAAAATTACAAATCCTGACTTTGTCAGCAAGTATGCCTTTTTCCCATTAATTCATACAAATATTAGTGAAAGAAAATTTAAAAAAATTGGAATAGACTCGACCTTACGTGCTCATTCTTATAAAAATGAAAATGGCGAATTCAAAAAAAATAAAAAAGTCAGACCACTACATTATGCAACACATTTGGATGCGTTAATTTTTGGATACTATGCAGAAGTCCTGCAAAAAAAATACGAAGAATTAATTTCTCGATGTGAAGGGCTAGGTAATTGTATTATTGCATACAGGAAAATTTTTAACGAATTAGATGGAAAGAATAAAGGAACCATCCACTTTGCGAAGGAAATTTTTGACGAAATAAAAAAGCAAAGTAATTGTGGGGACGAGGAATGTGTGGTTTTAACCTTTGATATAAAGAGTTTTTTTTCATCTCTTGATCATGAACTTTTAAAAAAAGCGTGGGCGAAATTAATAGATGTTTCTTTACTGCCCGATGATCACTATAATGTTTTTAAGGCTGCAACTCAATTTTCTTATATATTTTTAGATGACCTTAGAATTAAGAGCAAAAACGAATCAAAAAAGAATGGATTTGATGAAAGAGACTTAGCCAGAATTAGAAACAAGTATGGTGTACAAGCATTATTTGCTAACCCAAAAGAATTCAGAGATCAAGTAAAGAACGGAAGTTTAAAGCTCTATAAATATCCATTTCGTGACATCAAAAGCAAAATTCCGATCGGTATACCACAAGGCCTGCCTATTAGTGCTATTCTGGCAAATCTATATTTATTAAGTTTTGACCTGCATATTTTTAACACTGTAGTTAATAAACTGGGTGGCTATTATAGAAGATATTCTGATGATATTGTTATTGTTTGTTCTAAATCCAATTCAACGTTGATAGAAGGTATCATTCATTCGAAAATAAAAGAAAACCGAGTTGAAATTAGTGTTAACAAAACAGAAAGATTTATTTTAAAAAACATTGCTTTTGGAAAAAATACTCCACGGCTTACATGTTTGAAAATGCTTGAAAATGGCAAAGAAGTATGTATCCCATTTAATTATCTTGGTTTTGAATTTGACGGTCAAAAATCGTTAATTAAGTCTACAAATATTGCAAAGTTTTATAGGAGAATGATTTCATCCGTGAAAAGTAAAGCAAAAAAGGCTAAACTAATTGCAGAAAAAAATCCTGGGTCTAAACCGGTAATATTTCGCAGACAGTTATATAAACTTTATACTACGCGACCGCTTAACAATGTGAAAGTGCGTAATAGGTGGAAGAAGATTGTCAAAATGGATAATGGAAATTTTAGACTGGTAACAATTAAGAAACAGAAAATTTTGCGCAGCAATTACCTGAGCTATGTTCAAAGAGCTTGTGAAATTATGGAAGAGCCCCATATTGCAAAGCAAATAAGAAAGCATAAGAAAGTTTTTAATGATTCAATAAATCGGCACCTGAAAAATAAAGATTAAGGTTGTTTTACCATGGTTGGTAACCCATTCTCTAATTCTCTGCTTCCGTGGTTGGTGTAAACGCTTCGATCTCCAAGCTCGGTGTTCCCACTGACCTGTAGCAATAAAGGCACGCCCATTCGCTGCAGCTATACTTTGAGGATTTTCATAAACAGTTGTTTTTTTTCATAAACTTCGCATATCCGTAAAACGTTAGCCGTACCTATTTAATCACTTAAACAATCTAAACTTTATGAACAAGTATTATTTATTACTTTTTATTTTTTTCATCTGTTGCTTTTGTGCCTGTAACAAAGACAAGCCTAATTCAGGGCTGTTTGATGCAACCGCATTTGTAGGTAGCAATGATGGTAAACTATATGCCGTTGATCTGCAAGCCGGCAGCAAGAAGTGGGAGTTTGCTACCGGCATGGGTATATTTTCAAGTCCGCAAGTATACAACAGTAAGGTTTATTGTGGAAGCGGCGATTCCAGGCTTTATGCTCTTGATGTCGTCACCGGCGCAAAGCAATGGGAATTTAAAACGGGCAACGGAATTTCTTCCAACTTTACAATTGCAGATGGAGTGGTGTATGTAGGAAGTTATGACTTTAAAGTTTATGCGCTCGATGCGCAGACAGGAGTAAAAAAATGGGAATTTGCCACTGGCAGCTATATCCAATCCACCCCGGCAATCTCAGGGGGTGTTTTATATATTGGAGGCACCGACCAAAAGTTGTATGCTATAGATATATCTACGGGATTGCAAAAGTGGGCATTGACTGTAGGAGGCTCTGTTACTTCTTCTCCGGCGGTTGCGAATGGCCTTGTGTTTATAGGATGTGCTGACCAAAAACTATATGCAGTGGATGCTGCTACTGGTGAAAAAAAATGGGAATACCTCACTGGAGGCAGAATTGATTCAGACCCAAAAGTTCAAAACGGAGTAGTTTATATTGGAAGCCGTGATAAAAAATTATATGCGCTCAATGCTTTGGACGGCAGCAAAAAGTGGGAGCTATTAACCGGGGGTGAATTTTTTGCAGCTCCTGCTATTAAAGACAACGTGTTGTACGCCGGCTGCAGCGACAAAAAACTCTACGCCATTGACCTGGCCTCTGGTTCAACGAAATGGACTTACACAGGAAATGATATAATAGGAGGTCCCTTAGTTACGAATAATTTCCTTTATGCCGGCTGCTGGGATAACAGCCTGTATACATTTGATATATCGTCTGGAAAGGGCACTAAAAAATTTACCTCAGCCGGAGCCATCTACACTGCCCCTGCTATTTTAATGAGCGATGGAACTATCATTAACAGTAACTAAGGAGGGACAATATGTGCCCAAGTCTGGTGCTGGGTCCGTGGTTGGTGTAAACTCTTCGACCTCCTGGGGTGCGCCCCACCGACGGGTAGCAAAATGAATTATCTTACAAATAAAAAGTGAAAGCCAGCGACTTTAAATACAACGGTCATCGTAATTCGCACACCTGATAAAATGAAGTATATTTTTGGACTATAACCATCAATCAATGGCAGCATTAATTAAAGCCGGATGAAATAAAATGATTGTCATCACCCCGTTGGCAGAAATCCTGCGACCGCCCTTACTGACATCAAATGACCACCTTTGAATAATAAAGAATGAATGATAACGACACCAAACGACTTTCGAGGCTCACTGCAATGCTAACCCAATTGCAAACAAAACGGGTCTTGACTTCAACAAAACTTGCTGAAAAATTTGGAGTAAGTGTGCGCACAATTTATCGGGACATAAAAGCATTGGAACAAGCTGGTGTGCCAATTGTAACGGAGGAAGGAAAAGGGTATATGTTGATGGAAGGTTACAGTGTTCCGCCAGTGATGTTTACCGAAAGCGAGGCAAATGCCTTAGTGACTGCTGAGCAACTGGTGTTGAAAAATAGAGATAGTTCTCTCAGTAAGGAATATACAGAAGCGGTAAATAAGATTAAAGCCGTGTTGTTATATACAACAAAAGAGAAAGCAGACTTACTTTCCAAAAGAATTGCAGTTAGTGCAGCCATGCCAGGCACAAGCATCAGTAATTCACTGACCTTTATCCAGAACGCCCTGACGGATTTCAAAGTTTTGAAAATTACTTATCAGTCTGAACACAAACAAGAAAAAACAGAACGAAAAATAGAACCATTTGCATTGTATTATAATCTTGAGGAAAGCTGGACACTGATTGCCTATTGCAGATTGAGGAAGGATTACAGAATGTTTCGGTTAAGCAGAATTTCAAAACTGATAACGCTTGAAGAAAAGTTTACGCCGCACAAACTGACACTAAAAGAGTATTTAGACAGCAAAGAAAAAAATTTTCAGCACCCCTGACATACCCTTGTCATAGCGCCATTTTACTTTTGTGAAATAAATAATTCTCAGGCAATTAAAACAAAAGAAAATGCAAAACAGGAATGTGGTATCAGTAAGAATAATCACCGCTGACATACAACGTTTGGTTCAATTTTTTGAAAAAGCAACCTGTATACCAGCTAAGTGGTCGACAGACGACTTTGCTGAAATAGTTACCAACTCCTTCACCCTGGCAATTGGAAGCACCCGGACACTGGCTTTTTTTGGAGAAGGAATAGCCCGGGCGGCCGCTAACAAAAGCGTAATCATAGAATTTCTTGTGGAGAATGTGGATGATGATTACGAGCGGATTAAAGATTTAACTACTGACATTGTTCAGCAACCGGCAACAATGCCATGGGGTAACCGTTCATTACTATTTCGTGACCCGGATGGAAATTTAATTAATTTCTTTACTCCGGTGAGTGCCGAAGCGATTAAGAAATTCGCTTAGTCCCTGCTTCCACGGTTGGTGTAAACGCTTCGATCTCCCAGGTTGCGCCCCACCGACGGGTAGTAAAATAAATTATCTTCCAAATAAAAAGTGAAAGCCAGCGACTTTAAATACAATGGCAATCTCAATTCGTACCCCATAGGCGCAAGAGTGCATTAAGCGAACGAAATAATAACAAGCACTGGAATGAAGCAATAGTTTTGCAGGCGGTTTTCCAGTGTCAGCTTGTTACTACTATTCGGTAATGTAAAGCTGCCCTCACTAAAGATTAAGAACAATAAGGCACAGGAGAAGGACACATGCGCCAGAGGGAGTTTGATTTTTTTTTCAGGCAATGTACCATGGCCCGCCGGTAAATAAGATTGGCAATGTTGCGGCAATTGTAAAAACCGGTGCACCTATTACCATTTATAGTACAGTTACAGAATGTAAGGCTGTATGGTATATGCTAAGCTGTATATTTGAATCAACGATTTATTTGAGCCAGTATTGCCAATGATGTAACCAGGTACTTCTTAACTACATACTGCAAAAACATAACCCGCAATTTAGCAACAGGATAAAGTGAAGCGCAGGCAAAAGCTGGTGTAATAACCAAGGGGCATAGCCGGGTGCCACGATTTAGTTAGCTTAAGTGATAGCACACACCAAAGATTAAAAATCAGGTAGTGGTTATTAAACAAAAAGCCATGGCGAAACATTGAGTTACCGGTATTAAAGGAGTACGACACAGATTGTATAATAAGTAAACCTGATAAAACCTGACACCATGTTTAAAGCACCATTTTCATTTGAAGGGCGTATAAGGCGAACCGAGTATGGTTTAACCTACCTTATTTACATTGCAGCATCAGTGGCTATAACCCTGCTTACTGAAGGCGGAAGTGAAGCTGCCAAATTTTTATTGCTGGGGTATGTGCCGCTTTTGTGGCTGCTATGGGCCCAGGGATCAAAAAGGTGCCACGACAGGGGCAACAAGGGCTGGTACCAGTTAATTCCCTTTTACGCTTTCTGGATGCTTTTTGCCGACAGCGATGTAGGAGCAAATGAATATGGATTAAATCCAAAAGGAATCGGCAACGTAGATGAAATTGACGAAATAGGTGATTATCTCTCGCCCGAAGGTGATCCCTCCACCCGCTATCATCCCAATTAAGTTCAGTCACAGTGCTGCAAACTTTTTTGCTGCGTGTACCAGATTTACTTCCCGGCAACGTCTCCTCCCGGGCCAGGGCGTTTGCCAGGCACGTTGCGTACTATGGAGCAACGAACGCAGTCAGCCAGGCGCAACGTCCCCGGCTATGCTGCAAAAGCCGTTGAGAGACGTTGCTGGAAAGCGAAATACTGATTGTGGTCAGTTTAAATCTGCGAATATGCATTTTACCGTATGTTCCATTTTTCAAAATTTAATGATAGTATTTAAATCCCAACATTCCATTTTTAACAAGGCTAATGAAGCCGTTATTGTTGATTTTAACGATCAACAAGCCGTGGGCATTATTGAATACCGGGCCTGCCAATCCCTCCGTGCAGAATTTCCTATAGCCTGTTCCCTTCACCCCTTGATTCCTTCTGCAATTTTTGTTGATGCGGCATCTGGTGCTCTTGAATATGCTATTGGGGAGCATTGCTGTAAACCTTTCAAACGAACATTGGAAGGTTTCATTCTATTGAAAAAAAATAGGAGATATTGATTTGTTCTTTCTCCATGCAAAAAAATTAAAGGTATTTATTTCAATATGCACATCATTATGCCTGACTCTGGTTATGTACGAATGCTTGTTATTTAGCCTGTCCGGAATTTAACTGCTAATCAAAGACGGGGTTTATTTTCTTCCATCATTTTTGGATAGAAAATTGTGGCATTGATAGACGGCAAGGGATTGAATCTCTGGTTTGCAGCCTAAGCAACAGCTATTTAAACGCCCGTTATTGCTATCGCCTCAATTGCTTTTATGGTA
Organism: Ferruginibacter sp.; assembly: GCF_028288465.1. Lineage (GTDB taxonomy): Bacteria > Bacteroidota > Bacteroidia > Chitinophagales > Chitinophagaceae > Ferruginibacter. The sequence continues at coordinate 305,961 of NZ_JAQBNR010000015.1, forward strand.
TACCTTTTTAAATTTGGAGACCATGTTCGCCACATTACCACAGGTCGGGAAATGTACATAGTAAGGATAATTTTACCGGGAGATCGTGCCTGCCCTTTATCGGCGATTAACGAAGGATATGAATGCGGCTGGATGATTGATAATAAGGTATATATAGATACTTTTGACCAGGAAAGTTTGGTTCTCCTGAAAGGATTTGAGGATTATTAGCACTTCTTAAAATGCATTACAAACCAGTTTGCATGGCGATGAGGCAGACTTTCGCATGAGTTGGGTTACTAATTCTTGACTACAAAACCCAACATCCGTAGCGAAAAGTGTAGATTGTGCATAATTAGGGTTTATGATAAAATTTAAACCGGTCCATTCTATATCTTCATCTGCTCATAAGGAGTCCATCACAGATTACCAAAAAAACATCCCCGCAATTATTGAGCATCAAATATGTCTCAATCTCAATAAAAAAAATCTGCCGCTTAAATGCCAGATGCATCCTGACATTGATTCTTACATCAGTGTGAATGCAAAAAATATTAGTTGCATATTTTCAGTTGAGAGTTGTTGTTGTGAGAATTTTGGTGCAATTCTAAAAAATACAATAGCGTACAATAAGCATTAATAATTCCTTTAAAATGCCGGCGGAAATCTTTTAAATTTTTCAGGCACACCGTAGCATCTTATTTATAATACACGAGAATGTGCTGTGAGCAAGAGTTATTGAAATTGAATAGGAACATCAGGCGATAAATCAAAAATAAAACATTTTTGAGCATGCAACTTTTGATTTTTAGGTTTAATTTTTCCATAAAATTTGAAAAACTAATTTTATTTTTTTTGTATCTTAGGTATGGAAAAGAGGTTTCTAAAATAATTCTGTGTGGATGATTTTTTATATGGTGTTTTGGAAATGATAAACAGGAGAAGGAATAATAAACCAATAGATAAGGACCTCATTATTGAGTATTATTCATCTACTTGCTACTTGGATTCCGTAATGATCCATCAACAATTTAAAAGTATACCGGTAAAATATTCGATTATAAATATTGATTGAATTTAGATTCTGCACCAACCTAACCATACTGAATCTTTTAAGTTTCCTTTTCTCCAAGGAAAATTTTATATGAAAAGCTCATTTAGGCCAGTTACCCCACAAGCACTTACAGCTGGAGTGTTATTATGCGACTCTCTTACTTCAGAAATATGGGAAATACTTTGTGCTGACGATTTATCGCTTAAAATGAAATCGGTGAACAGAAATTGCATTATCATCATGCCAGCTAGTGAGTTGAAACCAGACAAATGGGTGATATGCGAAGGCAAATAAGGAAACTTGTTGTGTCGGCCATGTAGTAACTTTGAAATAAATAAGTTTGTATAAGTTTTTGATACATTTCGTATGTGATGAAGTTTGGTAATTACGTATGCTCTTGAATTGTGCCGCGTTGTCCAGCTCGCTAAGAAAAGGCTAAATGACAAACGCCATGCGCTGTTGGAATGTGGGGTTGTAACGCCCCTTTATGCTATTAAGCAATTTAGAAGTACATTCTACATTTTCACCTAAACAAATCCATCCCTGGTCAGTTTTATCTTTAACTTTGATGGCTAAATCAGCTTCATTCTCTGCTGTTAGCAATATATACAGGCGTTCCATTTTGTATAATTTAATGAACAGTACAACCTATCAGCCAATAAACGTACCATGTTAAGGGAATTGCTTTCCCCGGAACCTAAGTAACCTGACTAGCAAATGGCCGCTCTTGGCACAAGCTTCTCCAGAAGTTAAGTCCGCGGTAGTCCATTGATAGGAGAGTGTGCCCCTGGCTATTATCTGCCAAACAACGAATGCACTAACACTAATAATGCAGCCCTCGAAACAATCAATATAGCAGCGCAGGCAGGCTGCGGGTGAATTACCTGTGAATTTTACAAAATTCCATTTTAATTGTACAACGACACCTGGTTGCCGGTACTTACCTTGTGGAGTATAGAAAATGGCCATGATACATTTATATAACATTGGAGATCACGTTCAGCAAATATCCTCCGGAAGGCAACTGTTTATTGTAAAGTTAACCGGCACAGGTAATTTGAACAGCTATTCCGGCGAAGTGCAACCGGAGGGAAATTATGAATGTGCATGGGTAAGCGGGATAGAGGTTTGCAGCGATTATTTTATGGAGTGTGATTTAAGCCTGGTTCAATCTGCATAATCCTTACATTTACTTCATCAGTTAATAAACATACTTATGGAAAATATTGAAGCGGGAGATTTTGTACTGCATCAAAAACAACGGCATATGAATCACGGGATTGCTTTTGTTGTTTTAGAAATTCATGAAAAGGCTGCGTTATGCGAATATTTTGATGCTGACCTCGTACTGACACAGTCCCTTTTTGCCCTTGCAGACCTTATCCCTCATAGAAAAATTGCCTACAGGAACTCCGATTAACATTGATTTTGTTTGCTTCCGTGGTTGGTGTGAATTCTCCGATTCCCCGGATTGCGCCCCACCGACCTGTAGCAAAATGAATTAACTTACAAATAAAAAGTGAAAGCCAGCGACTTCAAATACAATGGTCATCGCAATTCGTACACCGGGTTAAATGAAGTGTATTTTTGGACAATAACCATCAATAACAGCAGCATCTGTTAAAGCCGGATGAAAATAAAATGATTGTCATCAACAACTTGCAATAGTTGGTACAAAACCTTACAACGGTCCGGTTTTATGAAGGTATGGAAGATGAGCCCGGCATACTAACACATTTCGGCGAAGTGTTCTAACCGAAGACGTGGTCGGTGAGGACACCGGACCACGGGAGGAAGAAGTTTGGGTAATGGACGATGTATCAAAACACGAAAGCAATTCTACAGAACATTCAATATGAAAATTGCAACCTGGCATTTAGAAAGACCGGCCAGAAACGGTAAAAGAAGCGCCGCTATTTTAGAATACCTGAAAATATGAGATGCAGACATTTTAGTCTTAACGGAGACAAATGAATTCATAGATTTAGGCATAGCCTATCAATTAGTTCATACAGAAGTTCTTTCGGGCAACTTCTATAAACAAGGCGACCGGCAAGTAAGTATTTTTTCGAAGTATCCAATTGTTAAACACATTCCGACATTCAGAGAATAGCGGGATATTTTTTATAACCTTCACTTGCTATGAATGGATTTCAGTGATTGATAAAACAGCTGGCTACGATATTGTTTACAGCTGCCCGTCCGAAAGAGACGTTGCCGGGAATGAGAATTAGTCCCCGGTAATATTTTTTGATTAGCCATTTTATTCGATGATCGCAATTCTATAATTTTTATACTCAAATGCTGATATATGAAATACGCTGTTTGTATGATCATTGCAATAATTACTTTGTCGCATAATGGCCTTGCACAACGCAGGTCGTCAAAAAGCAAAACCAGGTTTGGTGTAAAAGCAGGATACAATTACGTCAACTCAACCAATATATCATCTATCGCCGTAGATAATACAAACGGGTTTCATGCAGGAGTATTTTTTTCTGGTGAGGAGGATAATGTAAAGGCAGGCAGTGATTTTCTTTTTTCAAAACAGGGCTACAAATATAAAAACGGCAAAGTATACATGAATTATTTAAGCACAACTGAAACTGCAGATTTTTTTGTTGTTGAAGATATCTTCAAATTACAGATTGGTCTGCAGATTGGCTATTTGCTTTCTGCGATAGCTGACAGCAGTGGCATTACTTTTAACACCCCATCTAAAAAGGCAACTGATTATTTTACCCGCTTTTCATTTGGCATAGCTGGAGGAGCCGAATTAATTAGTGAGTCAGGATTATCAATAGGTATGCGGTATACAGTTGGCCTGAATAATCTTCTGAAAACATACCAAACCAACCGCCCTGTACCGGCCTTTTTACCTGCTCTGCCCAATGCCATCTTAAAAAGCAATATATTCCAGGTATATGCAGGGTTCAGGTTTTAGTTGCATTTTTTTGCAATCTAACAGGCGCTGGTTCTGATCGCTTTCGGATGATACAATGGTTTTGCAGGGAGGTTTGCAGTGTAGGCACGTTACTAATACCCGGTAATGTAAAGTTGCCCGCATTAAAGAGTAGTAACAGGAAAACAGAGGAAAAGTACACCTGAGCCTGGGTATATGAAAGAGGTGCCATACAGCCCACACAACGCACCGGCTATGCCCAGGTTAGTATTTACAAATAAATTATAAAACAACAAAACCCCGAAAGCCTTGTGCCCCGGGGTTTTGTTGTTTGTAGTTTTACTACTGTTTTATAAAGCGGCTGAGTAAGGTATTATCTCCGCTTATTACTTTAATAAAGTAAATACCACTTGCCAGCGAAGCAACATCCAGCGATATGGTTCCGGCTATGCTATTATATTGCTGACTTTTCAATACCGCACCCGAAGGGGAAATTAACAGCAACGTCGCCGGCGTATTTTGTTTAAGCCCGGTACATGCAACTTGTACAGTATTATATGCAGGGTCAGGGCTCACTTGTAATGATAACCGCGTTGCCTGGGTATTGACAGGAGCAGCGATTGCGGCAAGTCTTTGCGTTGTTGGTGTTCCCATATTTCCAATATATAATTCCTGGCCCACTGCATACGTGTAGGCTGAAAAATACAATTTACTGCCCGCACCAAAAAGGTTGGTAATGTTTTTTAAACCGGGTAAAATGGCGTCATTTACCGGGGTAACATCGGTGCCACTGCTTTCCAGCAGCGTATTATCATACGTTACAGCATACAGGTGGTCGTTTACGCTAATAGCGCTGGTAAAGTAATACCAGCCTGGTCCTTCAACTAAATCTTTTATTAACCTGGTACCAGCACTGGTGCCATCCGATTGCCACCACTCCTGTCCAAACTCATCTGTTGTGGCAAGAAAATACAATATTTTTTTACCGCTTATCAACGCAGAAGGGCCTAAATAAGCAATTGACGACGAGGCTCCCGGATTGATATCTTTTACCATTTTAGTACCTGCGGCAGTACCATCCGTGGCATACAATTCATCGCCAAGGCTACTCACATTATCGTGAGCGTAAAAAAACAATTTGCCGTTTGCTTCGCCAAAAGGTTGCTGGTAAACCGATAAATCTTTTAACACGATCGTACCTGCTTCTGTTCCGTCAGACTGCCATATCGCAGCGCCCACGCCGGAGTTAGCGGTATATGCATTAAAATAAAGCTTTCCTTTAAAATTGTACAGGTTGGATAGTGGATTAAAATTATAACTGCCGATTGTTTTTACAACCCGGGTGCCTGTAACAGTACCATCTGATTTCCATAACTGGCTGCCTAGCTTGCTATCTACGTTAGCAAAATATAATGTACTGCCAACAGTTACCGGAAAAACATTGAAGTCTGAATTGATGTCAGTCTTCAAAATATAAGTGCCTGCTTTTGTTCCATCGGTACGCCACAGGGTGGTAGTGTTGGTTTGAAAACTATAGGTGGTTGCATATAGCAAATTGTCTGCTGCAACCAGGTCTGAAATAAAACCAGCGTTAGATTCAATCAGTGAAGGCGTGGGCAGTACGATGGTTCCTGTTTTTGTTCCGTTGGTTTTACATAGCCTGCGGCTTTCATTAAAGAAATAAGCCTCTTTTTTAAAAATGACAAACGTTTTTTGAGAAAAGCCCAAGCTTACCACATTGGTAGCAGAATCTAATATTGTGGTGCCATTTTTACTACCGTCGCTGATGTACGCTTTTTGGTAGCCAATGCCATTGTATGCACCAAAAATTACTTTATCATTAAGCGTTGTAAATGCAGAAGGTTGCCCATCTCCGGTAGTGATCGTGTTGATGTCTTTTACCATCATAGTTCCCGCTGCTGTTCCATCCGTGCGCCATAGTTCATTGCCTGCGGCACTTAAAGCACTAAAAAGCGCAATGTTTTTATCAGGGGTGATATCATTCGGGCCGGATCCCTCTTTACCTGGCAGAATATCTTTTAGTAAAAAAGTGCCGGCTGCTGTGCCATCGCTGTTCCAGAGCTCGGTTCCCAAAGTGGCACTGGTACAGGCAAATAGCAGCTTGCCATTAATACTGGTGAAGCCATAAAAAGGATTGCTCCAGGTGGAATCAATATCAGTTAAAAAATCTTTTACTAAAACAGTGCCCCCGCTCGTGCCATCCGTTTTCCAAAGTTGAGACAGGCGGCCATTGGCAGTGGCAGTAAAAAACACATTGCCATTTACACTGGTGAAAGCCCCGGGCAATGAACCGGCATTGCCTGGAACAATATCTTTTACCAGCGTTACATTACCAGTTGGGTCTGCCGTATTAAACTTACACAATTCAAAGCCGGTAGATGAATTGGCACCATCAAAAATTTTTCCCTGGAAGTAGATGGTGTTATTGGCGGTGGCAAATAAATTACCTCCATTACTGGCATCTGTAGCAAGCAAAATATGATCGCTGTTCTTCACCTTATAAGTTCCATTTGTCGTACCATCACTTGCCCACAACTGGTTGCCTGTGCCGTCATCTGCAGCAAAATACAACAGGCCGTTTACCGGTGTTAAATGAACAGGTGTGCTGCCGGTATAGGGGTTGGTATTAATGTCGGCCACCAGCCCCGTACCGGCTGCGGTACCATCACTGGTATACAATTCGCTGCCGGAGTTGGTGCCGTAATCGTAAAAAGAGTAAAAAAGTCGCCCGTTGGAACCCACCATTTCCTGTATATAACCGTTAACGCTTGTTACCAGCACAGCGTTTTTGCCGGTGGCATCTGTTTTATACAGCTCAGCAAAATTGCCATTGCTATTGTAATACGTGTAGGTAAAAAAAAGTGTTCCGCTTACATCTGTTAAATAAGAAAAAAATCCATAGTATGCAGCGGGCAAATTCGCAATTGGCACAGTGCCTGCATCTGTGCCATCCGAAACCCAAATGGTTTGAGCGTAGTTTTGATTATATGAGATAAAGTAGAGTTTACCTCCCGACGTCATTGTATAAGCAAAAACAGAGGAAGCTGAACCAGGGTTGATATCTTTAACAAGATGGGTGCCATTGGCGGTGCCATCACTGGCGAATAATTCCCGGCCATGTATACCATCATCGGCGGTAAAATAAAAAACGCCGTTCAATACAGCAAATAAAACTCCATTGTCAGCCTGGTAGTTACTGGGGTAACTGCTCTTTATTTTATTTATATCCGTAAGACTAATTTTTTGCGCAGTTAGCGATGTGCCAATACCAATGCAGGCGAGGAACATCAGTACATAGGGCAACAGGTATGTTCTTTTCATACAAATTTTTAGGGTGTTATTAATGGTGAACAATTAGTGTGTGGTAGCCTGTAACAATTCAGCAGTCGTAAGCTCTGCCGGCTGACCACTTTTAATTTTTTCAATGGCTATAAAGGCCGCTTTGTCTGCCTGCATCTTTTCAGTGAGCGTTGGCTGCTTGTTGCCGGCAGACTGGGGCATGGCAGGCTGATGATAAATGATTTTACCGTTCTGGAAAATATTGTACCCATACACTTTATTGGGGGCAATAAACAGGGTATAGGTGTACAGGCTGCCATCTGGCCCCCTTGATACACGGCTGTTGGCAGGTGGCTCAGGCCTTGCTGGCTGAGGGGGCTGAGCGGTGCTTTTTAAAGCAAACAAAAGCAGGGATAGCATTGCACAACTGCAATACTTCAAGATGAAAGTTTTCATAATTAGACAAGTTTAAATGTAAGTGACGGTTTTTTAGTTAAGCAATCAGTGGCAAATGAAGCACGAACAAGATAGGAAATTTCTAAATAAAAAACTTTGTGACAGATAAATTCGCTAAAAAATTTCAATGTACTCAATGTGTACAGAAAAAAAGGTGTTTCAAAAAACAGCCAATCATACAAATTAAAGCAATCCCCGGCAGTCACACGATTGCATTAGACGTACGAAATAATGATAGGCGCTGGAATGAGGTAACATGAAGGCACAGGAGACGGATCTTTGTGCCTGGCTGAAATGATTAATAAGGTTGTCCTCAACAGCCTGCAATAGTTGGTACAAAACCTTACAACGGCCCGGTTTTATGAAGGTCTGCAAGATGAGCCCGGCATGCTAACACATTCAAGCAAAGTATTCTAACCGAAGACGTGGTCGGTGAGGACACCGGACCACGGGAAGAAAGGGTATTCGGTGATGGAAAATGCACCAGCTATGGAAGCAAAAAGAGGTTGCCTTTTTAGACAACCTCAGCAAATTTTAAATAGTATATTTTAAAATCTAAAACCAGCACTTAAGGCAATAACCTGATTTTTATAAGCCGGTACTGTACTGCTGCCATCGCCATTATTCTTTTGGAAATCCAGGCTGTAACGTAAATCAAAAATTACGGGGCCTGCTGCCGCCTCTAAACCTATTACTCCGCCTAATATGTTTTTTCTCAGGTTTTCATTGTCGTTTTTAACCAGGGTTTCATGGGAGGCATTTGCAACCGTAACTTTGGTTTTTGTTGATGTTAAAAAAGAAAATTGCGGGCCTATTACAACGCCAAAATTCTGCGTAGGTTTAAATTTTGCCAGCAATGGTACTTCAATAAAGTTAGTAGTTTGTTTGTACTCATAGGGTGCATTTGAGTAGGTGCCTGTAGCTTTATAACCTTTTTGCGAAAATTGTACTTCGGGCTGAATACTAAACGCAGGAACGACTGGTATTTCTAAAAATAAGGCTGCATTAAAACCCGTCTTTGCACCTGTCGTTAAGTCAATGTTGGTACTTCCGCTCTTCTTTATATTGGAAGAATTTACACCAGCTCTTACACCCAGCCGTAGACCGGTTTTTTCTGACGTTGTGGTAACGTGCGATGTGTTTGATACGGTAGTAACGCTTGTAGATTTCGTAACAGTTGTTCCGGGTGCAGCGATCGTGGTATCCTGGGTAGTTATAGTGCTATCAGACTTTTTAACCAAAGTGTCTGTTTGCGCTGTCGTTTTCATGGCAGCAGTCATTAATACGACTGTTGTTGCCAACCAGATGTGTTTCATAATTATTTGTTTTGTTTGTCTAACAACACGAAAACGGTATGCCAAACCATTTTTCTGCGTATTTGTTAGCGCAACTGATCTTCTTTTGACGAACTGCTTCCACGAAACGGGAGTAAATTACTCAACGGTTAACTACAACGTTTGCCGGCCTGCGTGTATGTACAACTTCCCCGCAAACGTCTGCTACCGGGCGAGGGGGCGTTAACCATGGACGTTGCTTCCGTGTTTGGTGTAAACGCTTCGATCCGCCGGTTTGCGCCCCACCGACGGGTAGCAAAATGAATTTAACCTGCAAATCAAAAGTGAAAGCCGGCGACTTCAATACAATGGTCATAGCAATTCGTACACCGGATAAAATGAAGTGTATTTTTTTGGCAATAACCTTCAATCAATGGCAGCATTTATCAAAGCCGGATGAAAATAAAATGATTGTCATCAACATCCGGTCAAGGGGGTACAAAACCTTACAACGATCCGGGTTTGCGAATACCCCGTCGGGGCACAATGTTCATCAAACTTTTCGCTTGCAGATAATCAACTCCTGATCGTTTTTGTCTGATATTGCTGCAGGGCGCAAACCGGCAGGTGCCACTACAATCTTCAGCGAATCTCCGTTCAACTCATAAGCAACGCTGACAGGCGTCGAATTGGCCTCCGCTGGCTGGATAATAAGCAACCTGGGATTGCCGGTAGTATCCAACTTGAACGAATACTTCATCTCCTTTCCAGTCTCGTCTGTGAAAGTAACTTTATCTCCGCTGAAGACATACACGTAAGTCACGTTCTTTTTGATGCTGTTTTGGCTTTCTGTTTGCGCCAACCAGGTTCCTTGTATGTTTACCTGGTCGGTCAATTTTGCCGCATCGCTGGTGACGCCACATGACCGGGCGCAAACAAGACCCAATAGAATGAGGAAGAATTTCATAATGTGATATCATTAAAACGCATTAAGAAATCAATATGTTACAAACCTATCAGGTTTTTTCCCGCCCGCGTCTTTCATCAAAACGCAGGTGCTTTTCCGTCCCGGCAACGTCTCCTCCCGGGCCAGTGCGTTGGCCAGGGACCTTGTGTACCACGGAGCAACGGATGTAATCAGCCAGGCGCAACGTCTTCAGCCTTGCTGCAAAGGCCCGGTGAAAGACGTTGATGGAAAGCAATTTCAGTCGGTGTGTGAATCCTGGGTGACATACACGTGTGCGCCAGATGAGATGGGGAACTCCGCATTGAAAAAGGTTACTGGCGGTTGTTAGCATTTAAATCATCTTTTTTTTATATCTTCCGTTTAGTTTTATATTGCTTGCAAAACCCTACCCGCCAGCCATGAGAAATAAGTGCTTTATATTGATCATTTTCCTGTTCAACTTTACAAATGCTGTTTCGCAAAAGCCCATATTTCAATGGGCCAAAGCTTTTGTTGGAAACGGTAATCAATCGGCTTACAGTAATGGAAGATCCGTAGCGGTAGATAAACAGGGTAATGTTTATTCTGCCGGCCTTTTTGGTTACACTGTTGACTTTGATCCCGGCCCTGGTGTATTTATGCTTGCAGCCGGCAACTGGGCCAATACAGCAATTTACCTTTCCAAGCTCAGTCCATCTGGCGATTTTTTATGGGCCATACAAATACCAACTTACGTTGAGTTTGGGAATATCGAGATAAGGGTTGACAAAGACGATAATGTATGTATAGCTTCCGAATTGCGGCTCCCTACAGATTTTGATCCGGGAACAGGTGTATATATGTTATCGCCTACCGGGGGGTGGGATGCTTTCGTAGCGAAATACAATCCCAGCGGAAATCTTGTGTGGGCAAAGCAATTTGGTGGCCCGGGAGATACGGTGCCCCGTTCGGATGTGTTGAGTATTGATAACGACAATAACGTGATTGTTTGTGGCAATTTTAATAATACAGTTGATTTTGATCCGGGCCCCGCTGTTTATAACATAACCTCCACAGCCCATATACAGGCGTTTATAGTGAAATTAACAAGTAACGGCGATTTTATTTGGGCCAAACAATTTGGAACGTCACCGGTCGTGTATTCGGGTTCTAATATTGCAGATGTGAAATCTGATTCCGGGGGGAACATCTATCTCACCGGGGATTTTGCGGGAGAATGTGATTTTGACCCGGGCCCGGCGTCTTATTTATTGAAAAGCCATGGGCTCAGGGATGCGTACATTGCAAAATTAACCCCTGACGGCAACTACATATGGTGCAAAAGTGTTGGTAACACAACAGGCGATTATTACCAATATTCTGACACCCATGGCATTGCTGTTGATTCAAAACAGAATGTGTATGTGACCGGCGATTTTATGGGAACTTTTGACTTTGACCCTGGCGCCGCTACGCACATTATCAGCAGTAGTAATTACGACTGGTATCTTCTTAAACTAAATGTAGCAGGTGAGTTTGGGTGGGTAGATGCATTTGCAGGAAGCGGTAGTGATGGTGGTGCCGATGTGGCTATAGGTAATGATGGGATGGTAAACGCTGTGGGATTTATTGGTCAAACTACTGATATGGACCCGGGGCCTGGAGTATATCCTGTTACTACCCTGAATCAATATGGTGGCTCTGCACTTGTCAAAGTAGACCAGGACGGAGGTTTTATTTATGCTGTGCCTTTCGATCAGCCTGCTACAGATTATGGAGATTGCCTCACACGCCGGATGGCACTTGACGATATGCAAAATATTTATATCACAGGATATCTATCCGGCACCGTTGATTTTGATCCTGGCCCGAATGTGTATCCGCTCTACAGTGGAAACAGTGAAGCACCTTTTGTGTTAAAGCTATCACGGTGTACAAACGTCACAACATCCACTTTAAATATCAGCACCTGCGACAATTATATGCTGAACAACGAAACATTTGATTCGACCGGAATATACATACGTAGGATTACTAACAGTATAGGCTGCGATTCGATCATTACACTTCATCTTACCATCAACAAAAAGTACACACAGCAAATTAAAACTATTTGCCAGGGTGAAAGTTTTTTTGCTGGAGGAGCGAAGCAAACCGTTTCCGGAATATATTTGGATACGCTTGCTTCCTGGACAAATTGTGATTCAATTGTCACTACCAGTTTAACGGTATCTCCCAAACCAGCGCCAGCCTTAGGCCCTGACACCGACTTATGTGCTGGTACACAACTGGTAATAAGTCCGGGATCTTTCACGAATTACCTGTGGCAGGATATGTCTGCGTCGGGCAGTTTTACAGTGAAAGCTGAGGGTGTTTTCTGGGTGCGGGTTACCAATAGCTTTAACTGCAGCGCAACCGACAGTTTTATAGTCAGAAATATATTGCCCACACCAGCAAACTTTTTGAAAAAAAAGGATAGCATCTGCAGTTACGACAAACTTAATATTATCGCATTGCAACCGTATAAACAATATCTGTGGTCTACGGGATCTTTTGAAAATGGTATTGTTGCAGAGCAGCCTGGTGAATACTGGTTAAAGGTAACAGACGTAAATGGATGCGTTGCGACGGATACCGTTACGGTTTATAAAAAAGATTGCATGAATGGTGTGTATATTCCGACAGCCTTTTCACCCGGCAATGATGGCAAAAATGACATTTTCAGGGCAAGCGTTTTTGGAAGACTATTGTCATTTAAACTCCAAATATTCAACCGTGCCGGCCAGGTCATTTTTCAAACAACTGATCCAGCCAAAGGGTGGGACGGCACGCACAATGGTACAAAGTATTCTACCTCCGTTTTTGTCTGGCAATGTTCGTATCAGCTGGATCAGCAGAAACCTTCTTTTCGAAAAGGAACAGTCACAATCGTGCGTTGAAAGGTTGTTTGATTTAGTACTTTACATACTACTTCGCAGCAACGTGCTCCGTCCCGGCAACGTCTCCTCCCGGGCCAGTGCGTTGGCCAGGGACCTTGCTCACCACGGAGCAACGGATGTAATCAGCCAGACGCAACGTCCTCAACCATACTGCAAAAGCCCGTTGAGAGACGTTGCTGGAAAAAAGAAGCGTTGCCGGAAGAAATGGTAAATGCCAGTTATCTTACCAGTTCCTTTTTTCGGCAATTGAGTTTGTTTCTTTCTCCAGGTGCTCCACCAACAAAGACAGCTTCCTGTAAAAAGCAGCAATTAACCGTATGTTATCATCGTCATATTGCCATTCATCTTTAATGCTGGCAGGATGCATTTCATGTTTTATTTCACAAAGCGCTTTTATCGCTTTTTCTGTACGACTGAGTACTTCCACAGTCAACCCAAAGATGACAAGTCCGATATCTTTATTAACCATCGCTTGTTTTTTACCTTTCTCTTCGTACGTTTCATCAATATCACTATGATCAAGGTCGTCTATAAACAATTGATTTCTTTCCTCCAGTTCATTCAGCAAAATCTCAGCATCGTCAATACACGCCGTTATTGTTTTCACCATAACGTCATCGCTGTCATCGAAGATACTCATGTCCATTCCTTCAGCATTCTCAAGGTAATAGTCCATTTCTTTTATTCCTACATCGTTGTGTATCATAAAAGCGCCCTTGAACAAAAGGAATTGGGCAGCCATTATATAAGAATAGCTGTTGATAATATTTTGCCGGTAAGGAGTCATGCGGTTGTTTTTTTGCAGGCTGTTATAGAAATGAGTTTTTTTTATTACCATTGCGGGTGCTCCTCAATCATCACTTAAGTCAACATCTCCATTCGAGCGCCGCCGGCAGGTATCCCGGCCAGCAACTGGACTGCAATAATGCAATAAAAATTTACTTTTGCAAGTATTTGTGTAAAACTGTTTTATAACAAGACAGTTCGTTCAATTTGCAAGGGGGGCAGCAAACCAGATGGAAGCTTCCTTTCCAGCAACGTCTCCTCCCGGGCCAGTGCGTTAGCCAGGGACGTTGTGTACTACGGAGCAACGAAAGTAATCAGCCAGACGCAACGTCCCCGGCTATGCTGCAAAGGTCCGTTGAGAGAAGTTGCTGGAAAGCGGTAAATATTCCGTGTGCCACGAAACTTGACGCTGATAAATTTTAACACCATTATTTCATTGCCTTAAGCAGTTTGTCAGCTTTTTTCCAGAACGCCGAATACGATTTATGAAAGCCGGTTATTTCGGGAAACATCCAGTCTCTTTCATCTTTTATGCCGGGATAATGAGTGCACGATGGATGCTCTTTGGAAATAAACACAGGGTCTGTAACGCCTGTTTTTTTATAAAATGCTGTAAGGGCCTTTACTTCACCGCTAAAAATTTGTATGCCTTTTATATTTTCCGCCAGGCCAGTAATGAATGTAATAACATCATCACTTACCGGGAATTGTTTAAAGTGCGATGGTTCCAGTAACAGAATGCGGTTTGCTTTTTCTTTCTTTCGCCATAATGGGTCGAGATTGTAAGAATTATAAATAAGCGTTGGCAATGCTGTATTTATTTTGGGAGTTATTGTTTTGGGCAGGGTAGTAGTAAGTGTAAGCGTAGTACGCTTTTTAAACCCTTCAGGTATATCCATCTTTACCAATACATCGTAAGGTTTATCCAAAAATGTATCCTTCTGTAGAGTATGTGTATAACGGTTAATATTGTCCTGGTTGCAATAATATTGTTTCCAGGAAAATGCGCCGGCAACCCATTGCCAGCTGCACGTATTGCTTGCAATATCACCGTCAAGCAAATGATAATACAGCCACCTGGAAGGTTGTAACCAATAGGTTTTGGCGACATTGCAAGTGATGGATGCCATGTACATGCGCACGTGGTTGTGCAGGTAACCTGTATTGTAAAAGCGCCCTAATAATTCATCTAACACTGTAATGCCTGTTGTTGCATGCTGTATTGCATAGGGCATGCTTTTGTATTTTGCATTGGGTTGTTTGTAAGTGATGTCTTTGAGTATATCATTGCCAAGCGATTTGTATACCAATTGAAAAAAATCCCGCCAGGCAAGCTCCTGTATCAACTTGTACACACCGTATGGTTTTATATCCTGCTGTTTCAATACAAGATCCAAAACCTGTTTGGTGCTGATTACACCTCTTGAAATATAGGGTGAGAGCCAGGTTACCTTCCCATCAATAAAGTTTCTGGTGTTGCCATACTGCGTTGGCTTTATGCTCTTCATCCGTTTTACTATGGCAGCATAGCTGGTTGGGAAATGTTTTTTTGTAGCCATCTGTTTACAACATTTGTGGCGGCACATTGTTGACCATCATTATGGATATCTACCAGCTCCTTCCCGGCAACGTCTCCTCCCGGGCCAGTGCGTTGGCCAGGGACGTTGCGTATTACGATGCAACAAGCATAATCAGCCCGGCGCAACGTCCTCAGCCATGCTGCAAAAGCCCGTTGAAAGACGTTGCTGGAAAAATACCGGCCAGGGCAGCAAAGCACCATATCACCAGGCCCACACCCACTCCGCCGCCCCCGTGATTTATCAATAAAACAGGCTGGCATAGGTTTTAGCAAAGCTTTGCCAAAAAGCACTATCCCTTAATTGCCAGAGCAGGGAACCGATGAGCAATATCAAAAAAATGGTAAGGAAGGGTTTGTAGTTTTTCTTCCGGTATACATCAAACCCAAGCAATACGCCAACGATTGCCAGGTCCAGCGCATCAGCAATGGTTATGGCATCGCCTATGTTCATTCCGGCACTATATATCAGCCCCCGCCCAATACCGGGCCCGATGGCCAGGATGCCTGTAGCAATCATATACCGCATATGTGTGTTGGGCGTTTTTCGGTAGATCATGGCCAGGCTCCAGAAAATGGCAAAGGAAATAAAACCCCGCATATCCAGCGCAACAAAAGTGAGGTTTTCATGTTCGGGCACAGTGCCCAACCCCCTTGTATACCCCGACCTGCCGATGAGGAAAAGGAAAGCGATAACAAGCGGCCCCAGTACCCAGGAAACATTGCCTATTTTTTTGTGCAGGCTGGCCCTGCCTGATTGTATGAGTAAGGGCTGCACTATCAGCAGCAGTATCCATGTCATCAGCAAGGCACCATGAATATGTATTACTGTTGTGGCATTTTTAAAATGTGGAAACTGGCTGGTGTAAGGATGATAAAATCCCCACTGTACTCCTATAAAGACAAGAAATACAAAAATGGAAGTGTTGCGGTACACTTGCAGCATAGGTTGTTTTTTAAGTGTTGTGATTGGACAGGGTGAAACTAACTATTTAAAATAACAATTGCAAGTGCTTCGCCTGCATATAGCGATTTCCTTCCCGGCATTCTATCTTTTTTCGCAGCAACGTCCGCAGATTACCGCTTTTTATCGGCCAGGTTTTATGAAGGGCAGGAAGATGAGTTCGGCATACTAACCCATTTTGGTGAAGTATGCTAACAGAAGACGTGGTGGGTGAAGACGCCGGACCACGGGAAGAAAGGGTTGTCGGTGATGGAAGAGGCACGAGCTACGGAAGCAAAAATTAAGTCCGCGTTGGTGCATTGACAGGAAAGTGTATTTCTAGCTATCATCTGCCAAACAACAAATGCATTAACAATAATAATGCAGGCATCGAAACAATCAATATGGCAGCGCAGTCGGTTTACAGGTGAATTACCTGTGAATTTTACAAAATTTCATTTTAATTATACAAAAACGCCTGATTGCCGATACTTACCTTGTGAAGGGTAGAAAATAGGCATGATACATTTATATAAAATTGGAGATCACGTTCAGCAAGTATCCTGCGGAAGGCAACTGTTTATTATAAAGTTAACCGGCACAGGTGATTTTAACAGCTCGTCCGGCGAAGTGCAGCCGGAGGGAAATTATGAATGTGCCCGGGCAAGCGGGATAGAGGTTTGCAGCGACTATTTTATGGAGTGTGATTTAAACCTGGTTCAATCTGCATAATCCTTACAATTACTTCATCAATTAATAAATGTACTCATGGAAAATATTGAAGCGGGTGATTTTGTACTGCATCAAAAACAACGGCATATGAATCATGGGGTTGCTTTTATTGTTTTAGAAATTCATAAAGCGGCTGCCTTATGCGAATATTTTGATGCTGACCTTTTACTGACACAGTCCCTTTTTGAAGTGGCAGACCTTATACCTCATAGAAAAATTGCCGACTGGAACGCCGATTAACATTGATTTTGTTTGCAGCTAAGCAGGCAGGAGAAGCGTACAGCGTGTGCCCTCTTTGTTTGAAATGCAGGTTAGTGTTGCATTATAAGTACGGGCAAATTTACGCTTCCGTGGTTGGGTGTGTCACGAATGAGAGGATTGGATAGTTCGGCTTCCGTGGTTGGTGTAAACCTTCCTTGCCGGCAACGTGTCTCCTTCCCGGCAAAGTCTCCTCCCGATCCAGTGCGTTGGCCAGGGACGTTGCGTACTGCGGAGCAACGAAAGTAATCAGCCAGACGCAACGTCCCCGATTATGCTGCAAAGGCCCGGAGAGAGACGTTGCTGGTAAGCTAACTAAAATACATGCATAACAACCCGTGCACAGGCAAACGGCAACTGGCAGCCAATCTAATTGACTACATTCATAGCCCGGCAAAATTTTATCTCACTGGTGTACAGGGCATTTATCCGGTTCCCAATTTTATGGATATGGAAGAGGTAAACTTTAATTTAAGCAAAGCGTAATTCAACTTGACGCAAAGTCCTCAGCTATGCTGCAAAGGGCCGGAGAGAGACGTTGCTTGAAAGAGGTGTACTGCGTCTGGGATGAGCACAACATATCCGTGACGCCACCGGAAAAAGATGGGCCCTCCTCATTTATGCAAAATCATTTTTTTCGTCCATCTTTCATTGTCACTAATTACTTCACAATAATAAATGCCGGCAGTCCATTGAATACCTGCTACATATAATTGCTGCGGTCCGTGACTCATTGCGCCACGATAGATTTTTTTTAACAGGCTTCCTTTTGCATCATATATGTTAACCGTAACCATGGATGATTTTGGCAGATTGAACCTGATACTAAACTGGTTGCTGAAGGGATTAGGAGCCGTTTGTAATTGTAACTGTTCCACGGCCGGTGCAGCCTTCACAAAAGCACGCATCCCGTTCATGTGATCCCGCATTTCTCCCACATAAAAAGACCGCATCATTTCGTGGTCTTCGTGTGAAAGAATATGACAGTGCCATGCATACAATCCCCCAATATCAAAATTGGCAATTACCCTGGTTACCTCGCCGGGATACATTACCCAGGTATCTTTCCATCCCTGTTCCTCGGGTGCCGGTGTTTGCGGTTGCCCTACCAATCTGATACCCGAAGGTTTGCCATTTTCCATATCAACGCTGGCATTGAATTTCTCGCGGTTGACAAGTTGCATACTTACCATGTGCAGGTGAATGGGGTGTGCATCCATGGTTTCGTTGTATATTTCCCAGACTTCTGTACTGTTCAGCATCGGGTTTTCAGTGATGGGATCGTGCCATTCCAGCACACCATTTTCTACCGTACCGAGCATAGGTTTTAAACGGCCAAATTCATCCCTTGCTTCAAACAGAATGAGTTTGCGGGGCGGCAGAGAAGTTTGTAATGCGGTGATAGGTGCCCGCAATACGGCGGGTAATTTAGTTAGCGGGTAATTTTTATTCAGCGGTCTGTTAACCCTGAACGCCATGATGCGTCCTGTTGTTTGCGGGTTTACTGCATCTCCTTTTGGATAAGGCGTTTTTGCATTGTTATGAAGGATAATAGTTTGTCCCCATAAAGCAGGGTTGGCAAAATCAAGCACTATATCTTTCCTTTCACCCGGGGCAATCAGCATTTGTGTCAGGGAAACGGGTGACGGTAACAAACCGTCATCGCTGCCAATTTGTTGTATTGGCTGGTTGGCTGAAAGAAATAAATTATAAAAACGGGAATCTGAACCGTTGAGTACCCGAAAGCGGTACTGCCGTGGTTCGACATCCAGCACAGGCCAGGTTTTGCCGTTCACTAAAATAAAATCTCCGAAAAACTCCGGCAATGCGGTGGGGTTGGGCTGTGGTCCTCCTTCTTCTTCGTCCTCGGGCTTGGAAGGATAAAACAATTGGCCCGCATTGGTAAACATTTTGTCCTGAATAGCTAAACCCAAATCATAAGGAGCTGCAGGTAGCTTACCGGTGTTTTGCAAGTTGGTTTCATTGTCATCGGTAATTAAATAATACCCTGCAAGTCCGGCATAAACATTTAGTCTTGTCATTCCCAAAGCATGGTCGTGGTACCAGATGGTAGCAGCTTCCTGCGTGTTGCTGTAATGATAGGGTGTTACATCACCTTTAATGAAACCGTGTCCTTTTAAAGAAAAACCAGGGGTAAACCAGGCATCGGGTAAACCATCGCTGGCTGACTCGGTATGGCCGCCATGCAGGTGGGTCACAACAGGTACGCCGTACTGCTGCCCGTTGGGAACATAATCAAGGGCATCATGCACTGTATAATCTACCGGTAATAAGTGTGGCAACGGCCGGTTGTTTCCGTCCACCAGGTTATTGCGCCAGAAAACATCAATCGGTATATTTTTTTTAGCAAGGATTGTAGGGCCGGGATAGCTGCCATTGTAGCCCCATACTTTGGTTGGCATCGGTTGTTGGGTTACAGGATCAGTCAAACCTAGCCATTGATCGAATTGCGAAATGCCGATGGTAAATAAGCCACCGTTGCGCCCGTCAATAACCGATGGAACAGGTAATGGATTTACAAATTGAGTTTGTGTTTTGGGATCCAGCAACAATTGTGCGGATGCCTGCCAGGTGAATAATGACAACAGAATGGTTACTATTAAAGACCGTTTCGAATTAATGTATAACTTTTCCATAATGAAATATTTGCTTGCTTACGATGACCAGGTTATAAAAATATCCGGCAGCCAAAGCGAATCAAATGTTTATGGTCATTAAGATAAGTGATCGTTATCATAACGTAATTCCTTAATTGTTGTACACTCTGCTTCCGTGGTTGGTGTAACCCCTTCCACCGCCAAGGTTGCGCCCCACCGCCCTGTAGCAAAATAAATTAACTTACAAATAAAAAGTGCAAGCCGGCAACTTTAAATACAATGGTCATCTCAATTCGGACTCCGGATTAAATGAAGTATCTTTTTTGGACAATAACCATCCATCAATGGTAGCATTTTTTAAAGCCGCATGAAAATAAAATGACTGTCTTCAATAGCCTGCTGTCGTTGAATAAGACTTTACAACGTATTGGTTTTACGAAGGGATGGGAGATGAGTTCAGCATACTAACACATTTTGGTGAAGTATGCTAACCGAAGAGGACACCGGACCACGGGAAGAAAGGGTTTTCGGTGATGGAAGATGCACCCGCCCCGGAGGCAGACCCAGGGCTTTCGCCTTTGGGGCAATTTTATTTAGCCAGGCATTAGCTGCAAGTCGGACACGCACTCAACTTACCGATGTAAAACTACCGTTCCTTTTATCATCACCGGTTTATCAAGCACCCTTCCTTTCACCAGGTAAACATAAACACCCGTAGCCAGCGGCTCACCTTTTTGCGTACCATCCCAGCCCTTTGTAATGTTACTGGTTTTGAAAACAATATTTCCCCAGCGGTCAAATATGGAGAAATCCTGTAAGCTGAGAGAGGCACCGGGCGGTATGCGGTACACATCGTTTTTGCCATCATTATTCGGCGTAAAAGAGGAAGGCATAAATAAGCTGTGAATCACCTTAACCACCAATTCTTTGCTGGTGGGGCAGCCGTTGGTATCTGCAACGTCTAATGTAAAAACAGTGTTCTCCGTTAATGGAACGGTGGAAGATAGCAACGATTGCGGCTTTACTACCAACCCGGCGGGGGTCCATTTAACCGAACCTGGATGGCCTGAAACAACAGCCTGTAGCTGCGCCGGCTCTCCCGATAGAACGGATACCTCAGGAGGAGTAAAGCTGATTTCGGGAACACTTTTTACCCTGACCACTTTTTTATTGGACAATACGCTTACCGGTAATGCACAACCCGGGATGCTGGTTGATACTATGCAGGAAACCGTATCGCCATTTGCCAGTTGATCATTGGTGTAGGTGGCGGAGTAGCTGGCTTTATTTTGGCCATTTACCTGCCATTGGTAGATTGTATAATCCCCTGCGTTTTGCGTGGTGGCCGTAAAGGTTACGGGCTTTCCCTTACACACATCCGGCGTGGAAGCAATCGTTACAATTGGATCTATAAAATCCCGCACATGCATCACTATTTCATTTGAAGGGGCACTTGTGGTGGTATGACATCTTGAGTCCTGGTCAATGGTCACCGTACAACTGATAATATCACCCTCCTTCAATGTATCGCTAACCAATGTTGGTGCGTTCGCGCCGGTTGATATGCCATTGATTTTCCAGGCAAACGCAGGGAAGGTTCCGCCGTTTGCCGTTGCTGTAAAGGTGACGGTTTCGCCCCTGCAAATGGATGCTTTGCTGGGGGTAATTTTGATAGCCGGATGAATCATTGGATAAACATAAATGGTGAGTTGAGAAGACGTAGATTTTGTTAAGCCCGGGCAAGCTGGTGACGACGCAGTGAGTACACATTTTATCCTGGAACCATTGGTAATGGTGGTAGTGGTAAAAACCGTGCTATTAGTTCCTACCAGGCTATCATTTACAGACCACTGGTAAAACGGCACCCAATTTCCATAGTAAGCAGTTGCTGTAAAAACGGTCAGTTCGCCCTCACAAATAAGCGGATCGGTATTGGCAACGCTAATGGTAGGTTCAATATCATTGAGCACATGCAGGGTAATTGCATTGCTAACCACAAGGGTATCTGCACCGCAAGCAGTTGTACAACTGTATTCACAAACTACTACATCCGCATCGTGCACATTTGTGTCGGTGTAAACGGCACTGCTGGTGGCACCTGTAACAACGTTATTTTTTTTCCATGCGTACACGCCGTTTGTTCCGCTATTGGCAACCGTTGCCTGAAACGTGACGGTAGAACCGGGGCAGATATTGTTTTTCTCTTCAGCAATAGTAAGTACAGGAATGCAATTATTTGGCGGGGTTTGGGCAAACAACTTACCGGATAATATCAGCAATATAATGATGCAGCACTTTACCATAACAAAGCAGTTTGGCGGAAAAACGCAGTTGGTTATATCATCAGCCTGGCTGGCCCTTCATTATAAACAGGCACCTGCAGCTTGGAGTTATAATAAGAACGGTGTTAATCAAATTGTCATCACCGCAACTTGCAACCAGCAGGCTAATTTGTTTAAAATAGTGCACTTCAGGTAACAATATCCCGTAAAGAAAGATAAGAAAAAAAATGGTACTGCGTGAAAGTGAGTTTACGGCCGTGGACGGTGTACCACCGTTTGGGGCAAGCGGGCTGCTGAAGTAAAGTCTTCGTTGGCGAAGGGGTGCAGGGCGGGGCAGGAGCGTTGGCTATCCTTGTGCCAGGCAACAAATGCGCTAACAATAATAATGCACACATTGCAGCGATCATGTTAGCTGTGCAAACAAAAAGCAAGCATATAAATTATTGGGAAAGTCTTACTTTGCAGAACCAGCAATGACACAAGGATAGGCCAACGAACATTTACCAACGTTAAAGCCTTGCGCTAGTTCAGGGGCTGCAATTTTAGATAGTGTAACCTTAAAAACAAATGAACCCTAATGACAGACAGCCTGGAAAAGATTAAGAAGCAAATCCGTTTTTTATCAGTATATGCAGTCTTTTCATCGTTATTGCTAATTTTTGCCTTGTTCTTAATTTTTAGAATGGAAAAGCAGACAGAAAAGCTATCAGTTGAGGAACTAACTGCAAAACGAATCAATATTATTGAACCGAACGGGCAATATAGAATGATACTTTCCAATAAGGAAAAATCACCTGAAAATCTATTTTATGGAAAACCAATTGGCATGCCGGGAGGCAATCGGCCGGGTATAATATTTTTTAATGACGAAGCAACAGAATGCGGAGGACTGGTTTTTTCAGGGAGAAAAGATAGTAGTGGAAAATATTTTGCATCCGGACATTTTTCGTTTGACCAATATAATCAAAATCAGGTTCTATATTTTCAATATCTTGACGATAATGGAGACAAGAAAACAGGTTTGTATGTAGACGATTGGCATAACAGTCCAACTTTTCCAGAATTTCGCAACCAATATAAAGCCACAGAAAAATTACCCGCCGGACCAGATAGAGACCTTAGACTCAAACAATTAATGGAACCATTGAACGGCGATCCAGCATTTGCTCACCGTGTTTTTATTGGTAAAGACACAGATAAATCAGCATTAATAAACTTAGCAGACAAAAAAGGTAAAACAAGAATTCAGCTTATTGTTGATTCTACGGGAGCAGCAAAAATTAATTTTCTCGACTCTGCAGGTAAGGTTGTTTACAGTTTACCTGATAAAGAACATCACTAAAAAAACGGCAGGCCTCCCCGTTTTGGCGCAACCGTTCTACTGAAGTGAAG
This sequence comes from Ferruginibacter sp., assembly GCF_028288465.1. Lineage (GTDB taxonomy): Bacteria > Bacteroidota > Bacteroidia > Chitinophagales > Chitinophagaceae > Ferruginibacter. The sequence goes on from NZ_JAQBNR010000015.1 coordinate 329,377, forward strand.
TCTAATTTGTTAGCATGAAAAAAAGCGGTTTAATTCTATGGGTTGTATGTTGCTTTGGCCTGCATACGCAGGCCCAGATAAAATGGCCACCCATCACCCAAACCACCAAACCCTGGACCCGCTGGTGGTGGGAGGGAAGCGCTGTAGATAAGCCCGGCTTAACCGCTGCCATGCAGTTGTACCAACAGGCAGGCCTGGGCGGACTGGAAATAACACCCATCTACGGCGTAAAAGGGGCAGAAGATAAATTCATTGATTTTCTTTCACCCAAATGGATCCGGATGTTGCAACATACGTTGGCAGAAGCCAAACGATTGAACCTTGGTATTGATCTGGCCAACGCCACCGGCTGGCCGTTTGGCGGGCCATGGGTAACGCCGGCAGATGCCTGCAAAAACATAAATGTAAAATCATACAGCCTGAAAGAAGGAGAGCAGTTGAACGAAGCGGTTAGGTTTACACAGCCAGCTTTGGTAAGAACTGTCAGCGGCGCACCCGTTGATATCAAAACATTGTCATACCCGGTTGCTACCAATAAAAATCTGCAGTCCTATGCGTTTGACCAGCTCCGTTACGAAATGCCTTTGGCCCTGAATACTTTGATGGCCTATAGTGATAAAGGCGATATTATTGAACTGACAGGAAAAGTAGATGCTTCCGGAAAACTAAACTGGACGGCACCCGCCGGCAACTGGAAACTTACCGCCTTGTTTATTGGGTGGCATGGCAAAATGGTTGAGCGGGCAGCGCCGGGTGGTGAAGGAGATGTGATCGATCATTTCAATGCAGATGCCTTAAAGCATTACCTGGATAAGTTTGACACCGTATTCAAGAACAAAGATATTAGCGGTATCCGTGCCTGGTTTAATGATAGTTACGAAGTAGATGATGCAAGGGGACAGAGCAACTGGACACCTGATTTTACCGGGCAATTTAAGCTGCGCCGCGGCTACGATATTAAAAATTATTTGCCACAATTATTTGCAAGGGATTCTACTGAGATAAGTCGCCGGGTCTTGAGCGATTACCGTCAAACAATTTCAGAACTGGTGCTGGATAATTTTACCAAACCGTGGCAGCATTGGGCTGCCGGTCAAAAAAAACTGGTACGAAACCAGTCGCATGGGTCACCGGCAAATATTCTTGATTGCTATGCTGTAGTGGATATTCCTGAAACCGAAGGTGAAGATATTGTACGTTTTAAGTTTGCTACTTCAACAGCAAATATAATGGGCAAGCCACTGGCTTCATCTGAAACGGCTACCTGGCTCAACGAACATTTTCAATCATCACTGGGCGATGTGAAACAAGCCGTAGATAAATATTTTGTTGGCGGTGTAAACCATGTGTTCTGGCATGGCACCAGTTACTCCCCTCAAAATGATCCATGGCCAGGATGGCTTTTTTATGCTGCTGTTCATTTTACACCGGCCAATCCTTTCTGGAAAGATTTTGGCACACTCAATAATTATGTAACCCGCTGCCAGAGCTTTTTACAACAGGGCAAACCAGATAATGATGTATTGCTTTACTTCCCCTTCAATGATAAAAATGCACAACCCGGTCGGGATATGCTGAATCATTTTGATGGCATGGAAGGTTTTGAAAAAACGATCTTTAAGGAAACCGCAGAATGGTTGCTGAACAAGGGATTTTCCTTTGATCTTATTTCTGACAAGCAGGTGATAGAGCAGGTGAAATCAAAGGGAGAATTATTGCAAACGGCTAAGCGTGATTACAAAACCATTCTTTTAAGTGATGTTAAAATCATTCCGTTGGAAACGATGCAACAACTGGTTGACCTGGCAACAGGTGGTGCAACAATCATGTTTCATCATCATATACCCAATGATATACCTGGACTGTTTCAATTACAGCAAAGGCAGGAAAAACTAAACGCAATCATCGCATCTTTAAACTTTACAAACACAGGTAGTGGATCAAAAATTGCCCCGGTGGGGAAAGGATATTTTTTAACCGGCGATAACCTGGATGAACTGATGGCAACAGCAAAAGTGCAGCGGGAAAAACTGGTGGATATGGGGTTGCAATATAACCGGCGAAGCTACCACGGCGGTCATTACTACTTTATCAGCAATCCGGGTAAGCAGGCTGTTGCAGCATGGGTGCCACTGCAAACCACTGAAAAAAACATAGCACTGTTTAACCCGATGACGGTTAACAACGGTCTTGCAAAAACAAGGGTGCGCAACGGTGTTGTAGAAACCTACCTGCAACTGGAAGCCGGCGAAAGCTGTATTTTACAGACAGCAACATCCGCCATTACCGGCAAACAATATGCCTATTACAAAGACTCCGGCGAACCAGTAAAAATAGAAGGCAACTGGACGATACAATTTATAAAAGGAGGTCCTTCGCTTCCTGCAAAAACTGAAAGAACAGCGCTTGGCTCCTGGACGGAACTGGCCGGTGAAGAGGTGAAAAAATTTAGTGGCACCGCCACCTACAGTATATCATTTGATCGCCCTGCAGGCATCGCAAAGGCATTTGTGCTGAATCTCGGCAATGTTCAGGAAACTGCTGAAGTATGGCTCAACAATAAAAAACTGGCAACATTAATCGGACCAACTTTTCAACTAACCATTGATGCTGCAGTATTGAAACAGCAAAATTTATTGCAGGTAACAGTCACCAATGGCATGCCCAACAGGATACTCGATCTTGAGCAGCAGGGTCTTCAGTGGAAGAAATTTTACAACACCAACTTCCCTGCAAAGCTTGCGGTAAACCGTGGCGCAGATGGATTATTTACTCCCATTAAATGGCAACCAAAAGCTGCGGGGTTAATAGGTCCCGTAACGTTAACCCCTGTAATTTTACAGTAAATTTTCGATCAGTTAAAGACATCGAATTATGAAATGTCTTTTTCTTCGCCTCGGTTCGTGGCACGCGAAACGTGGCTGGTTACGCATCTATGATTGTTTCCGTGGTTGGTGTCAACGCTTCAATCACCAAGGTTGCGCCCCACCGCTCTGTAGCAAAATGAAATAACTTACCAATAAAAGGGAAAGCCAGCGACTTTAAATACAACGGTCATCGCAATTCGTACACCGGATTAACTGAAGTTTATTTTTGGACAATAATCATCCATCAATTGCAGCATTTGTTACAGCCGGATAAAAATAAAATGATTGTCATCAACAGCCTGCAGTGGTTGGGATAAAACTTTACAACGGACCGGTTTTACGAAGGGCTGGTAGATTCGTTCGGCATACTAACGCATTTTGGCGAAGTCTTCTAACCGAAGCGGACACCAGACCACGGGAAGAACCAGGTTTCGGTGATAGGAGAGGCACCTGCCACGGAAGCAATAATCGGAATTAATGACCCCGGGAAAGCATTTCATTTTATTTTCCGGATGTAGCATGATCAGTTGGATGTTCCCGAACCAGGTTTTAACAAGCGATGGCAAATAGGGTGAATGAAGTTCTCAAATTCAATTCAGCAATTATTGTTACCGGGATGCAACAATTGGCACAATATAAACTACTGCTAAAGATGGCAATAAACTCCTGCAAACCGCATCCTGTTTCTTCCACTTCGTGTTGCCACAATTGCTGAGAAAAAAATCTATTTTTACAACCTACTCCTGGTTAGTTTATGGGAATAAAAAACAGCTTTCCTGCTTTATTGCTGCTTTTAATTGTATCAACGGGCGAACGAACATTTGCCCAGCCAGGTGATATGCGTACCTGGCGTGCTCTTTTTGAAAAGCCATTTGATAAAATACATGCTGCCAACCGCTTTTTGTGGGATGCTATCTGTCAAAAACCTCCATCAGAAGTTAAGGGAATCATTCATGCACTGGACGATGATAAAAAAGTAAATAACAGCGATAAAACTTCAGCGAGGATGAGCCTGTTGAAGAGTATGTACTGCCGCGTGTACGATTCGCTGTATGATAACGAGGGCTGGGAGTATTGGGGAAACCGCTCAGTTTCGGGTGCGAGGAATACTGAAGACGATTATATTATGCAGGGTTGTTGTCTTTTTCTGGGAGACGCCTACCTGCGGATGAACAATTATGATACCGCCATTTTTTATCTTTTGAAAACGGTGGAACTTTCTGAAAAACTCGGCTACAACGAAGATTTTATCGTGGCTAATAAAATTGCGGTGAGTAATGCCCTTTACCGTACCCAAAATTACCGGCAGTGTATCAACTTTTGCGTAAGCAATTACGATATTGAATCCAATTTAGTTCCCATTACAGTGATGTCCGCATATAACAATGCCGGGTTAAGTTACCTGGAACTTAACAACCCCGATTCTGCCATTTATTATTTCAACAAAGGGCAGGCTTATGCCGCCCGGAAAAAATGGGGTGTATGGGAAGGAATTATGTTGGGCAACATGGGCATGGCGCTGCATCAAAAAGGGGAAGACGACAAAGCCATTATTTACTGGCAAAGAAATTATGACTCCTCTTTTAAATATAAAGAATGGGGAAATGCGGCGTCAACACTGGCTTATATCAGCGAATACGAATTCAATCACGGCCGGCAGGCACAAGCCATCAGCCACCTGCAACTGGCTACCGCAGCGGATTATAGCGACCGGGCCCCGGATCCGCAGCGGCGCATCTTAATTTACAAAGTAAAAAGCTATTGCTACAGGAAGTTGAATCGTCACGATTCTGCCGACTATTTCCTTGATGAACACTACAGGATACTTGATTCCGTTCACCAGGTAATAAGCCGTAATAAATTCAACTGGTTGAGTTTCGCCTGGCGTTTGAAAAAAGTAATTACGAATATCATATTTTAAAAAAAGAACGTACAGCAGAAGTTGAAAGACGCAACCTGTTGGTGGTGGCTTTGCTGGCGTCCCTGCTGGCAGGCTTGCTGCTTTACAGTCGCGAGCGTTTAAATGCCAGGCTGGCAAAACAAAAAACAGCAATTGCAGAAGCGGAAAAAAAATCTGCCCATGAACAACTACAAACTTTTACCCAGCTGCTTTTGGAAAAAAACGACCAGATAGAAAAACTAACTTTTTCACTGGAGCAACAAACCACTACCAACGTTGATGAACTGATACACCAGTCGCTGCTAACCGATTCTGACTGGAAACGTTTTAAAGACTTATTCGAAAAAATTCATCCCGACTTCTTCTCACGCCTTCGTGCAATTTCGCCCGGAATTACGCAATCCGAAATGAGGCTTGCCTCATTGATGAAACTCAACCTCGGGAATAAAGAAATGGCTTCTATGCAGGGCATCAGTGTAAGCAGCCTCAGGGGTAACAAGACCCGCCTGCGTCAAAAACTGGATATTTCCGCCGATACCGGCCTGGAAGAGTTTATAAAACAGTTGTAGTTCCCCGCTAAAAAAATCCCTTACCAGTAAGGCTTTGCACCTGTTGCAGCGCATTGCAGCGCTTATTGCAGCCGGTTGCAGCGCCTTTTCTTAGGGTGGCTCCCCGCTGCCTTATAAGTTTGTGTCCCAACATGAAAAGGAGATATCACCGCATTTATTTTCGGCTGGCTTTGGCGCTGTTGCTTATGCTGATCGGGGCCATTCTGTACGCTATCTGGATCAGCCAGCAAAAGGTAAACGTGATGGATAAAGAACTCATGCAAAAACAGGTTAATCAATAAATTAATTATTATGAAGAAAGTACCATTTGCTAACGGAACAAGGCGCTTATACTTTGCCGTTATGTTTTTACTCGTATGCTGCAGCGCTACTTTAAATGCCCAGGTTGTTTATTATGTGGATGCATCCAAAGCTGATAATGCAGGCGCCGGAACCAGTTGGGCTACAGCTAAAAAAGATTTGCAAAACGCCATCACTATGGCGACGGCAGGAGATGAGGTTTGGGTAAAAGCCGGCACTTATCTGCCAACAGAAGATCCGCTGGGAAACACCACGCCCGCAGACCCGCGGGACAAGACTTTCTTTTTAAAAGATGGGGTAAAAGTGTATGGCGGTTTCAACGGAACGGAGACGGCATTGGCGCAGCGTAATGTTGCGGTTAACGTAACCAAACTGAGCGGGGATATCGGCATTGCCAACACATTCTCCGATGACTGTTACCATGTAGTAGTTGCTGCCGTAGCCGCCTCCATTACACCTGCCTGCACACTGGATGGTTTTACCGTTGAGGGCGGTTATGCAGATAACAACACCTCGCTTACAGTAAATTCAATAAACATTGCGAGAAATGTTGGCGGCGGCATTTATACCCGCTATGGAACAAACACCATTGCCAACAATACCATCACCAGCAATTTCGGAACAGCAGGCGGGGGCATAGCAACCATCGGCGGCCCGGGTGGGCTCATGAGTTCCTCAAATAATATTACCAATAATATCATCACCGGCAATACCGGCAACAATGGCGCAGGCATTTACATGGTTTTATGCACCAACACGCTTTTGAATAACAACATCTATGCACAGCTGGCCGCCAATGGCGCCGGTATTTTTATAAACGGCGGAACCTACACCATCAGCCATAATAGTTTCGACAATAATTCGGCGGGTAATGGTGGCGGCCTTTATATATCCAACGGAGCGGTTAGTACGTTAACGGCCAACAGCATTACCAATAATTCTTCAGGAACCAATGGCGGCGGCGCATATCTCAACTCAGGCACTACTTCCTGTATCAATAATATTTTTAATGGTAACTCGTCTAACAACGGAGGGGCTATGTATGCGACCACTGAATTTAATGATGTATTCACCAATAATACCTTTCATGCCAACGTTGCGCTTGCACATGGCGGTGCGTTCTATTCCAACGGATGTTTAAACTTTCAATTGCAGAACAATATTTTCTGGGCTAATAAAATAAATGCGGATTCCACTTTACCGGGGTCAGACTATTTTGAAGGCGGAACGACCGGCAATACTTTTACCAACAACCTGCTGCAACTGATCCAAAGTAATTACAGCACTGCGGGGAGCGGCTCTTACGACCTCGGTACGGCCGCTTCGGGAAATGTTTTTGCGACGGATCCTGCTTTTGTAAATCCTGCTGATCCTGATGGTGCTGACAATATCTTTCGCACGGCAGATGATGGATTGAGGCTGCAAGCCGGAAGTCCTGCTATCAACGGGGGCGCTCTTTCCGTGACGGCTCCGGCTACCGATATCATTGATGCCATCCGTGGTGTGGCACCTTTCGATCTGGGAGCTTATGAGTGGTTCATCTGCTCTGGCAGCAGCACCTTATTTGTTGATGCCGGCGTAAGTACAAGTGGTTCCGGTTATTCATGGTCCACCGCATTTAAAACCCTGGATGAAGCATTGTTTGTGGCGCAAAACTGTCCCGTTGTTACCACCATCAATGTAGCTACAGGCATATACAAACCCACTAAAAAACCTTATGAAAATGGCATCCCTATAACCACTGCCGATGGCCGGGATGTATGCTTTTTTCTGCGTGACAGCCTGAAGTTATATGGAGGTTTTCCACCTGGCGGCGGCCAGCGGAATGTGCAGGCTAACACCACTACACTCAGCGGTGATATCGGCGTGGTGAATGATGCTTCGGACAACGCCTATCACGTGGTGATGATAGCATCTGCCGCCTCTATAACGCCAACGGCTACAGTAGATGGATTTACAATAACCGGTGGCAAAGCGGATAATAATACTTTTCTAACCGTACATACTTTAAGCATCGCCAGGAATATCGGTGGCGGCATTTATACCCGTTATGGTAAAAATGATATTGCTAACAATTTCATAAGTGGTAATTCAGCTGCAAGCGGAGCTGGTATTGGTACTATTGGTGGCCCCGGATTATTAACAGCCACTTCAAATAGTATTATACATAACATCATCAGCAATAATACGGCAACAACCGGGGGTGGGTTGTATATGGTGCTTTGCACCAATACATTGATGAATAACAGCATCACCAATAATACAGCAACCAGCAACGGGGGAGGCGCTTATATCAACGGGAGCGGTACCAATATTAATCACACTACTATTGGTAGCAATACGGCAGGCAATTCTGGAGGTGGTATCTATGCCATCAACAGTATTGATACGCTAACGGCTAACAGTATCATTGGTAATACATCGGTAACAGGCGGCGGTGGGCTGTATTCTTCCGCTAACACAATCACTTGTGTCAATGCTGTATTTACACAAAACACAACTGCCAGTGGTGGCGGCGCTTTTATAGTTGGCGATTTTAATGATGTATTTACGAATAACACGTTGCAGGGAAATACAGCTTCTGCTGGTGGTGGTGGTTTATATACCAATGGATGTATAAACTTTCAATTACGGAACAACCTTTTCTGGGATAATAAAAAGGGCACTGATGCCACCGTTCCGGGATCAGATTATTTTGAAGCCGGTACACCGGGCAATACCTTCACCACCAACCTGCTTCAATTGCCTGGTGCAGAGTATAGTTTTTCAGGAAGCGGATCATACGACCTCGGCATTCTGGCAGCGGCAAATATTTATGCCACGGATCCCCATTTTGTAAATGCCGCCGACCCAGACGGGGCAGATAATATTAACCGTACCGCTGATGATGGATTACGCATTCCTTGCAGCAGTGCAGCTACAGAAGCGGGTTCCGGCATAGCGGTAACCACCGATATACTGGACAACACCAGGAACGGATCGAGAGATATAGGCGCCTATGAGTCCAATGGTGCTGCTGCCCTTAATACATTGCCCACGTCAGCTACAACGGTTTCCCTGGTACAAACCGCAGCCGTTATGGATTATACCAGTTGTCTTGCTGAAATAGTAAAAATTGATGGCAGCAACCTTTACACTATTTTGGGTAATACCACCGCCAAAGTATGGATTGAAAGCAGCCAGCCCCCAACCTATGTTAAGCGGCACTATGAAATTACCCCGGCAAATAATGCAGGCGCCGCAACCGGCAGCATTACCCTGTATTTTACCCAGGCCGAGTTTGATGATTTCAACGCGGTGAATTTGATAAAGCTACCCGTTAACAGTACAGATGCTGCAGGCAAATCGAACCTTCGCGTTCATAAAATATCCGGTGCCAGCAGCGATGGCACAGGGCTGCCTGCCTCCTATTCCGGAGCTTCCACGCTTATTGACCCGGCTGATACGGCTATTGTATGGAACAGTATCGCTTCAAGGTGGGAGGTGTCATTTAATGTGACCGGCTTTAGTGGATTTTTTACAGAGTCATCCCTGACAGTACTGCCATTGCACTGGCTGGGTATAACAGGAAGTGTAAACGAAAAAGACCAGCCAACAATCAGCTGGCATGTAAATGAAAATAGTGTTGCCGTCTACTCCATCGAAAAGAGTGTTGATGGTAACCACTTCGCCGGCCTGGCCACCATCAACAGTAAAGGCAATGGCGATCACCAGTACAGCTTTACTGATAGGATGGGTTTACAAGGCATCACCTATTTTAGGGTTAAGCAAACAGGTATTGACGGAACATACAATTACAGCAGTATTGTAAGGTTGTCGGCAAAAAATACCTCTGTCCGTATTTATCCCAACCCGGTAAATGACGTACTTACCATCAGCACCGGCAAATCATTAACAGGTACTACCGCGGTGTTAACAGATATAAGTGGCAAGATATTACAACGGGTAATCATCAGCCAGCCCACACTTACAATCGATATGAGCAGGTACACCAGCGGCCTGTATATTTTAAAATTAGATGACAGTACGACCCAAAAAATCATAAAGGAATAAACATAACCAGGAAAAACCAGGATCACCAGTTTTTGTTCCTCTTGCTGCAGTCCTTAACCAATCCCCGTTTTAAACGGGGATTGGTTTGTATGCGAACCTGCCTGTCTCCATTGGCGCAGGGTGTTTCGTGAATCGATTACCGAAAGATATGCCGGTATACGAATGTTGTATAAAAGATGGTAGAAGGCCTGGCACAGTCGCTGTGCAAGCGGAGGCTGTAAACCGCCTCCCGGTGCTTGTTTAGTAATAATCAGGTGGTGAACAGAAAGAAGAAAAGGCTGCAAAGAGCAGTCAGGTATGTGTAAGAGAGATGAAGGCCAATGAACCACCGATGAAATGATGTGATAATGGTACCTATTGTCAAAAACTACTGTTCTTGCATGCTAGTGAAGGTTACAGCGGACACTTGCATGCTGGCTGTAAGGCAATCGTCATAGAGGTGGCATAACTCTTACTCAGGCTTTTCCTTCGTAGCAACGTCTCCTCAGCCATTGCGTTAGCCAGGGACGTCGCGTACTACGGAGCAATGAACAAAATCAGCCCGGCGTAACGTCCTCAGCCTTGCTACAATAACCTGTTGAGAGATGTTGCTGGAAAGAAAGTAATTGATCCATGGATCAATCAATTGAAGTAATTTACTGGTGATTTTTCACCCATAAAAAAACACATAATGAGTTACTATTTTAACAAAGTACTTGCCGGTAAAAATTTTGAAGAAGCCTTAGAACAGGTAACAGAAGAACTGAAAAAAGAAGGGTTTGGCGTATTAACTGAAATTGATGTCAGCGCAACCCTGAAAAAGAAACTTGATGTCGATTTCAAAAAGTATAAAATCCTTGGAGCCTGCAATCCGCAATTTGCTTACAAATCATTACAGGCTGAGGATAAGATCGGTGTTTTTCTTCCCTGCAACGTTGTTGTGGAAGAACATGAAAACGGAGAAATTGAAGTTACAGCCGTTGATCCCGTAGCCTCCATGTTGGCAGTTGGCAATGAAGCATTATCTGCTTCTTTAGCTGAAGTAAAAGAAAAACTGATACGGGTAATCAGCAACCTCAACTGAGTTGTTTCTATCACATCCCCCCTTTGGTTCAGGCGTTCTGCTGAAGTGAAGTCTCTGCGTTGAAACAAGGGTGCAGGGCGGGGCAGGAGCGTTGGCTATCCTTTCGCCAGACAACAAATGCACTAACAATAATAATGCACTCATTGCGGCAATCATATTAACAGCTCAGGCACAACAAAAAGCCTGTTAAATTATTGAGAAGTGTTACTTTACAGAACCAGCAATGGTACAAGGATATCCAGAACACACTACCAACGCTGCGGCCTTGCGCCAAGCGGGAGTAAATGCTTCCGTATTGTAGCGTGAAACAACCTGACAACTACAAGCGGCGAACTACAAAAAGCCACAGCCTGTAACATTGGATTGAATGTTGCTGCCCATTTTTAAACAACCCAACTAATTAACAAAAGCTAAGTATGGAAAATAGTATTAAAGACAAGGTAATTATCATTACAGGAGCCAGCAGCGGAATTGGAGAAGCGATAGCACTTGCATTGGCTAAAGAAGGAGCTAAAGTTGTGCTTGGTGCAAGAAGGGAAACCCGCCTGGAAAGTTTAGCTGAGCGGATCAGGGAATCCAATGGCGTAGTTGAATACATAGTTACTGATGTAAGAAAGCGGGATGACCTGGTTAATCTTGCAGGACTTGCATTGACTAAATTTGGAAAAATAGATGTATTGATTAACAACGCAGGAATAAGTCAACTTTCCCGGATTGACGAACTTGATGTTGAAGGTTGGGAAGATATGATTGATGTCAATATCAAAGGGGTTTTGTATGGAATCGCTTCGGCTATGCCCATATTCAAAAAGCAAGGGTATGGTCATTTTATTAATATAATTTCCACATCGGGAATAAAAATCGTTCCGCTGCAGGGGATTTACGCCGGAACTAAAAATGCGATCAGGACAATTACGGAAGTTCTGCGGCAAGAATCAAACGGAAAATACCGGGTCACTGGCATTTCACCAGGTTTTGTACAAACTGAATTTATCAGTAATCTGAAAAATCAGGCGATGCGACAAGCGGGGCAGCAAAGAATGGACGAAATCGGAATTCCTCCAAAGGCTATTGCAGATGCGGTAATGTATGCTATTTCGCAACCAGACAACGTAGATGTTGGAGATATCGTTATACGACCGACAGTGCAGGATTAATAAAGCTCAATGCGGCTACCGTGGTAAAACTGCTCTTTCTCCGCAACATCTCCTCCCGGGCCGGTGTGTTAGCAAGGGGTGTTGCGGTACTCCGGACCAACGGGCATATTCAGCCCGGCGCAACGTCCCCGGCTATACTGCATAGCCCGCTGCGAGACGTGGCTAGCGAACCCTTGCATACTACGGGGGGATAACCTGTTTAAAATTAGACTACGTTTATAGGAGTTGTTCAAAACCAGCATTATCTTTATCCCATGCCGGTTAAGCGCATCATACTCTATAACAGCGGGATGTTTGTTATCACCTTCACTTGCAACGAACGGATTTCATTGACTGATAAAACAGCTACGATATTGTATACAATCGTTTTGATCATCTAAAATTAAAAGGATAGTCTACTGTGTCTGTATTTGCTCCCAAAATAAATAAATAGTTTAACAGAATAATACTTTACATATCACCCGATGTAACATTGCATTACAGGAAGATTGATTTATTTGTTTATTTAAGTAAAGCCGAAGAATTGGAAAAAGCCATTTTGTTACCTTTATATAGAGAGAAAATTAAAAGTTACATTACATTCACTGATGAAGAATGGGATGTATTTATTGACTTTCTCAACATTAAAAAACTTGACAGGAATGAATGTTTTGTAACAACCGGGAAAATTTGTGAAGAATTGGGTTTTATTTTTAAGGGCTCGGTGCGTTATTGCAGTATCGTTGACGGAGAAGAAATAACAGGATATTTTACTTTTGAGAACAACTTTGTTACTGCTTTAAAAAGCTATCTTACAGGCGAACCCTCTTTATACGATATCAAAACGCTGGAAGAAACATTTTTAATAACCATTTCGAAGCAGCACATGCAGGCTATGTTAGAGCATCCTTTGCTGTGTTGTAAAATGGAAAGATTGGGCAGGTTAATAGCAGAACGGTTTAATGTACTTTTTGAAGACCGCATAAAATCATTTATCATAAAAACACCTGAAGAAAGATATCTTGATTTATTAGAATCCGGGCAAGCCATTGTACAACGCATCCCACTGCAATACATTGCACAGTTTATAGGCATTACGCCAGTGTCACTTTCGCGTATTAGAAAGCGAATCCATCCCTAAACAACCTCCATCATTACATTGATTTTAAATAATGTTGAACGCATTATTTCTTATCTTTTGTTTAGTAGTTTTTATTTGCCTGCTTCTAATTTTGAAAAAAAATTAAAGGCATGAACATCCTTATTATTTCATTTCAGTTAGTACTTTGTTTGGCACTATTAATCGCCGCTTCCATTATTTCCTTTCGGTTGAAGCTGTTTAAGCAGTCAGAAAACATCATTCCAAAATCACGTGGGTGGCGCATTGTGCAGGCTGTATTTTTGTGGATTGCTTTTATTGCAAACCTGGCAGGTATTGCAGTACCCTTTCTTGTCTTTTTTGCATCTTGCATAGCTTTTGCCACTGCCATTCCTTTGGTATTTAAAGCTGCCCATGTAAAGCTTTCCAATTTGTGGGCATTGCCTGCTTTGTTAATGATCTTATCCGTTACAGTTGGTATTGCGAAACCGCTTGGCCTCAAAGTGATAGCCCTGCCTAAAGCGGACGAACTACCTTTAAATATATGTTCGGCCCGTGTTATCAAAACCTACGACGAAGGCCTGTGGTTTGAAGGAATTGCTGCAGGAGATGATGGGACTCTTTATTTATCAGGAAACCGGAATATCGATTTTTCAAGAGGCGATTATTATCACACTGCACAAGGAGAGTTGATTGAACGAAAATCAGATGGCTCAGAGCATATTTTATTCAAGACCCCAATGGGAAATACATCTGGTGTTCCTTTTTTAGCACCTGACAAATCAATCTATCTCACCAGCCACGGAGCAACATCTTGTATATGGCGCATCAATAACAGCAACCAGCCGGTTCAAATAGTTCAGTTTCCTAAAGGTGCATGGCCCAATGGTTTGGATGAAGGGCCAGATGGTATGCTTTATTCGGCAGACAGCCAGCTTGGTGTAATATGGCGAATCGATCCCAAGACTGGTAGTTTAGAAGAAGCAATGCGTGACCCTGCATTACTGGCCCGGCCGTTTATTTCACTGGCGCCCGGAGCCAATGGATTACATTTCAAAGGGCGTGATCTCCTGGTAACTGTATCTGATCGTACCACACTGCTTAAATACACTGTTGATGAGAAAGGCAAGTTGGGTAAGTCATCAGTTATAGCCACGGGTATCCCGGGTGATGACTTTGCTATAGGTCAGGATGGTTCTTTATTTGTAACTACTCATCCTTACAATACAGTTGTTAAAATATCACCTGCTGGTGAGCGAACGATTATCGGAAAAATGGAACAGCATATCAATGGCGCTACAGATGCCATTTTTGGTAAGTCGCCACACGACATTAATACCCTTTATGTGGTAACAGATGGCGGAGCTTTCACTGGTGGTCCCAAGACCCGGGGAGAGCTTGTTGTCCTGGAGCCTTACAGTAAGAAATAATTTCGCTGCGAAAGTCACATGCAGGTAATTGCCGGTGCTCATTTTTATTCATGAAAGGGTCAGCATGTTCCTTCCCAGCTGTCTTCTTTAGAGCCGGTGCGTTATTGAGGACGCTGCATACTATGTAGCAACTCCTACGCGACAACGTCTCCTAACAAGTCAGTGCATTAGCCAGCGAAAACGTTGCGTACTACGTGGCAACGAGTGTAATCGGCCAGGCGCAACGCCCTCAGCCATGCGGCAAAACCCCCGTTGAGAAACGTTGCTGGAAAGGCGAATGCCAACTTGGTTAAATATCACTTGCGATTACTGTTTCTTAATTTCAAGGCTCCCTTCATAATAGTAGAGTTCTGATGTTGGAACTTCAGGTGTTCGGTTCCACAGCCTTCCAACCGTTCCTGGCGGGAAACTGATCGTCCAGGTTGTATTCGAAGTGCGGGAAACGATCGGCCTTGTACTTCCTGCGCCGTTTATACCAGGATGATGCATTACGCTGCTATTCCCGAAAAGTATACTGAAGTACTCGGTGCAGTCTGAATTGCAAAAGCGAACCTCTGTTGATAAGGGCGACAGGGAAGTACCAATAGTCATATCAGTAAAGCTGTTTATAGTAGCAGTTAAAGGTTTCGATATCGCAATATCATTTCCCCCGCCAGGACCAGTAAAAACACCTAATGATTTTCCTCCTCCCCCCGGCACGGGGTTAGTGATATGATGCAAAAGAGTGCGATTGCCCCTGGTGCCAGTGGGAGCCGGGGCAGTGGCACTGTCACAGGTCTTGAAAAAGTTAAACGGCCAATTCATGCAAATATGGAACGCCTGATCAGGCCATCGGGTTGGATTCAACCACACGCCAATCCAGTCTTTACCAGTGTAGTATGTTCCCTTTCCGTCGTTGGTAAGATTGCCTGTTGAGCTAACTGTGGCGTTCAATCGAATATCGCATTCCTTCTGCTGCGCTTGTGCGTGGAGTTTGCACATAACACTGGTTATTGTCATAAAAAAAACAAGTGCCAATTTCTGATTACAAACACCGCTAATCAATTTTTTCTGAATCTTGCATTTCATAAATAAATATGGAATACTAATTTAAACAAAAATAAAATTAGTCAACAACGTTTTATAAATAGTAAGTTTTGCGGTGTTGGGTTTTCTGTTTTCCCTTCGCAGCAACGTCTTCTCCCGAGCCAGTGCGTTGACCAGGAACGTTGCGTGCTATAGAGCAATGAGTGTAATCAATCCGACGCAACGTCCTCAGCCATGCTGCAAAAGCCCGTTAAGGTACGTTGCTGAAAAGAAGCAAGGATCGATGAGAGACTCTGCTGTAAAGAAGTGTCTCATCGTTACGGTTCGTGGCGTACGAAACAAATTAAATCAAATACCCTGTTTGACATGCCAGAACAATAGCGGGGAAAAAGCTATAGCTGCTCTTGTTCTGGCATATGCAGCGTTCAATCATTGTGATGATCAGGATTTAGCAGCAGGTGGTGGCAGCAATACAGCCTGTGGTGCAATATTTTTAACTGGTGTTGTTGTTTTTAAATAAGCAAAAATGGCTTTCAGTTCATCATCACTCATTTTGGTTGCAGGCATCAGTGACATAGGTGGCATGAGTGGCCTCGTGTTGTCAAGCCCCATCCATTTGCGTTCGTGCAGCGCTTTTATAAACTGCTCTTCCTTCCAGCCGCCGATACCCGATGCGTCGGAAGTAAGGTTTACGGCATAAGTTGTACCCCATGGTCCGGTCCATGATGTGAATGATTGCGTAACAATCAACCCCTTTTTTGCAGCTTCTTTCGCGTCAAAATCAGGAGGGGGCATTTGCGCAGGATGGCCTGAAAGCAACAGGCTCATATCATCTTCAGGTCCGTTGGGTCCCATTTTTTTAGGAGTATGGCAATCGTTACAACCAGCGTTTTTAACGATGGATTCACCCCATTTTACCTGGCTTTCAAAACCACCAAAATTGTTTTTGGCATCGGCGGTAGCGGGAGTTGCTGTGTTTGAGGTGGTAGCAAGGGGCTCTGTTTTTGAATTGGTACAAGCGAAAAACAGAACAAAAGAGAAAGTAAATAACACGCGTGTTACAGTCCATTTTTTCATAAAAATTTTTTTAAGGTTAAAATAAAAAAAAGAGAATATTTTCACGAGGTTATAATAGATCATTTCAGGAGGAGCGGATAAACCGGGCGGGAAGCATTCGGTTAGAAAGATAATATTTTTTTTATAAACTTCACAGAGATAAAAATATCCCCATTGTCGCATGTGGTCTACTGAAGTGAAGTCTGCGTTCGCCAAAGGGTGTCGGGGCTCCTCCCGGGCCAGTGCGTTGGCCAGGAACGTTGCGTACTACAGAGCAATGAGTGTAATCAATCCGACGCAACGTCCTCAGCCAGGCTGCAAAAGCTCATTAAGTTACGTTGCTGGAAAGAAAGACACTTACTGCTCCATTCATAAAATTGGTTCCGGCTTTTTTGTTCATACCTTCTTTTGCAAATTCATAAACCAAAACATCAGAGAATTCTGATTAAAAAAGTTTTTGAGTTTTGATTTGAATTTTTATAAAATATTTGTACTTTGATTTACGATTTATCTTCCTGAGCTTTCCTCTTCAAACTCACATAGTAGCCTAATCTTAACTACCAAAAACGTAACATCATGTTTAAACTATTATTATCGTCCATTCTAATGGTGACTGTTAATTTTCAGCTGGTATTAAATACCTCTGCAATTGGTTTTAAGAATCAGAACCAACCGGTATATCAATACATGGCTGTTTGTACGGATGGAGATGGTGCATTATGTCCCTGGGTAGACACCCAGGATGCGGCAAACAAATATGGCAAAGATCATGAAGTAACGACCAAGGGTCACAGATGGAGAATAGATACGAGAGAAAAGCCAAAATTAAAGCAAGACTCAACAATAATTATAAAATAAAAATTTATCCGATGAAAAAAATATTCTTAATCCTTCTAGCAGTTTTATTTATTACTGTATCATACACATCCCGCCCTGTTGAAGATGATTCAATCAAATATGTATCCGTGGGAAACGTTCATCTGCCTAACGAAACGTGTAATCAAGGCTGGGCTGCAATGATTAATAACAGCGGTCAACCGGGTGGGCCAAATAGAAATATTCGTGTGTATTATACGTTTAATAACAAACCAATGGTTTGTGATACTCGTCCATTACCCCAAATTCCAGACCCCAACCAAATTTACACTCTGTTAGGATGCTGGGGAGGAAATTATGTAATTACCCGATCCTTATATATCCCATAAATCACTCGCTCGATAAGCGATTTTAATTAGATTGAATTTGTCTACTTATTCTACTCATGATTTTCACTCCACCGACCTATAGCAAAATGAATTATTGTACAAATAAAAGTGAAAGCCAGCGACTTTAAATACAATAGCCATCGCAATTCGTACACCGCCTTAAATGAAGTTTAACTTACATCCTACGACAGCGTAACAGCGTTTATTCAGATCTGCACGAAATAGTTTACCGGGACAAAAAGTTTCCGATAGTGGGTCGGAAACACGTTGACAGGTTTGATGCCAGACAAACATATGCGTTAACAATTATTGGGTACCAATAGTGCTGTTAACATAAGCCATGCACCCACCCATAACAGTATTCAAGGCTGACCCGGTATTTAAACTAACCTAACTTTAGATATCAGAATATATGTACTATGTCAAACTGGAAAGAGGTCTTCATAAAATCTGCATCGGAACTGGAAGATAAATGGGATGCGCTGCGTTATAGCTTTAAAACAAAACTGGGCCTGAACGATCCCGTGCAGATTGTGCCCTACCGCAGTTATGGCACCGCCGGTAATTTGTATATCAAAGGCCGTGTACTGGAAGACAAGCAAATACAAGCCGCCACCGATAAGGATACCGTATTGAACAATCTTCTCAACATGTATAAACGTTTTGAAAGTGATGAAGTACCCGGTGCCCGGCTGAATGTTTTGCTGGCAAATGAAACGCATGAGATAGTGACTGATAAGGAAGGCTATTTTGTGCTGAACGTGCAGCCGCTGACGCCAATCATAAACGGGGTGTTGTGGCATCCAATACCGCTGGAACTTGTAAGTGCACCCATGCCTTTTATCAAAGGCTTAAGGGCATCGGCTGAAGTAATGATTCCGCCGCCGGATGCGGAGTATGGCATCATCAGCGATATAGATGATACCATTGTAGAAACCGGCGCCACCAGTCTGCTTGCAATGAGCAGGGCTACATTTTTAAACAATGCCAGAACAAGATTACCATTTGCAGGTGTGGCTGAATTTTACAATGCACTGCAACTTGGCCGCAATGGTAAACGCAACAATCCGTTTTTTTATGTAAGCAGCAGTCCCTGGAACCTGTACGACCTGCTGAAAGATTTTCTCGACCTGAATAACATACCAGCAGGCCCGCTGTTGCTGCGTGATTTTGGATTGGATGTGAAAGCCCCTGCAGACAACGGACATATGGGGCACAAACTAAAAGAGATCAGGCAGATACTGAAAGCTTATCCGCATCTTCCCTTTGTGTTGATTGGTGACAGTGGCCAGGATGACCCGGTAATCTACCAGGAAGTAGTAAAAGAGTTTCCGGGTCGCATGCTTGCCATTTATATCAGGGATGTTCAGTTGCCTGAAAGAAAAAAACTGGCAGTAGCGGTATCAGAATCACTCCGGTCTTCAGGGGTGGACATGATGATAGTAGAAAACACGGTGGAAGCTGCCAAACATGCAACTCAAAATGGTTTAATTTTTTCAGATGCCATCCCTGCTATTGAGCAAGATGAGAAGGAAGACAAAGGACAATTGCCTGGAAAAGAAGACCCGGCTGTTTTTCATGATTGATGCCGTTTATTTACCCCGCCAGAGCGATCTGATTTTGGAGTTTAAATTTATCATAAGTGCAGTTTTGATGCAGACTAGCTGCATGTTAAATGCGGAGGAGATTGTAATATACCTGGAGTATCTTTATTGAACAAATTATGCATATGGAAAAAGAACAACAATCATCCTGGCAATACCGGCTTCATCAGATCATTTACGAGTCGGATACCGCAGCAGGTAAAGCTTTTGATGTTTCCCTGCTCGTACTCATTATTACCAGCATTGTGGTGGTTATGATGGACAGCATTGGTAAATGGCATTTGCTGAACGGGCGGTTGTTCTTCACCATGGAATGGATTTTTACAACCCTCTTTACAATTGAATATATTTTAAGACTGATCTGCATTAAAAAGCCGTGGAAATATGTTTTCAGCTTCCTGGGCATGATCGATTTGCTGGCCATTATTCCTTCTTATTTAAGCATTGTTTTTGCCGGTGCCCAATCGCTGCTGGTGTTCAGGGCATTGCGGCTGTTGCGCATTTTCCGCATTTTTAAACTCTCGCATTTTTTATCAGAGATGCAGTTTTTAGGCGGCGCAATAAAAGGCAGTCTGCGCAAGATCAGCATTTTTATGCTGGTAGTATTAACGCTGGTAATCATTATGGGGTCTGTCATGTACCTGGTAGAAAAAGGAGAGCATGGATTTGATAGTATACCCGATAGCATCTATTGGGCAATCGTTACTATTACCACAGTAGGTTATGGCGATATTTCACCGGTAACACCTGCCGGTAAGTTTGTTGCGAGTCTTATCATGCTGATGGGCTATGGCATCATTGCAGTACCCACCGGCATTCTCACCAATGAAATGGCAGTAGCAATGCGGAAAAAAGAAACCCGTGCCGACGCCTGCTTAAGTTGTGGCCGGGAAGGGCATGATGTGAATGCGAAATTTTGTAAGTTTTGCGGGGCTGAATTGTAACGGATACGCTTGCCGCGTTTTCAATTTCCATCTGCAACGTCTCCTCCCGGGCGGGTGCAATATGAAGAGACGTTATGTACTGCCTGAGCAACGAACATACCCGGCCCTGCGCAGCATCCTCAGCCATACTGCAAAAGCCCGTTGAGCCGCCAGTGGTAATAACCTATGATTTCTTTTTGGTGGTTTTCGGGCTATTTTTTTTAACGGCGTTTTTTACAGGTTTTGCAACTCTTTTTTTAGCCGGGGCGGCTTTTTTTACTACAACTGATTTTGTTGGTTTTTTAGCTGCCGGTTTAATTATTTTCTTGGTAGCTTTCTTTGCTACTTTTTTAGGAACATTGCCCGCAGCTGGTTCCACTTTTGAAACAAGATCACTGACTGCCTCCTTCACCGATTCAACGGCATTACCGGCTGCTTCAATTAAATGGTCTTTTTGATTGGATATCTTGCCGGCGATTGTTCCTATTGCTCCGGCAATTTTGATTAAGGTCGTTTCTTTTTGTGGCGCTTTTACCAATTTCTTATTCTTTTGCATTGGATGAAGTTTGATACAATTTAGTGTAAATATGGTATCTGGTACAAATACAAATTTAATTAACCAGTATTCGGCTATCCGGTAATGCCCAATCACGTTCGCCTGTTATAGGAGCAGTCAAATTACTTTTTCCTTTTCCTGTTTGGTAGCAATGAGCAGCTGTCTTCCTTTTAAATAAAACTATTTACTATTTGTAACTTCAATGCTGACCACTGCGGTGATGATGAGCTTCTTTTTCTTTTTTTCTGCTTGCTCAATAATTTCGGTGATTTGCAACATACTTTTCTTCAATTCCGGAATTCTTTTTGTTGATGTTTCATCATCTTTTCCCAGACGTTCGTTAGAGCTAAAATTTTTCATTACATGAAAGTTTAACTTGCTGGAGTACAAATTTATCAGCACTTCCTTTGCGTCCTGGGGAGTAAATTCACCTTCAATTAATGTAAAGTCCTGGCTTTTCTTCATGTTTATGGTGTATGTTTAAATTCTTGTTTGAAACCAGCCTGAGCGTTCTCAAACAGCGTATTAATAACAGGGATAAAAAAAGCTGACTCAGCATGCCATCATGATTTAATATGGATAACACAAAAAATATAGCCATACCAGGTATGTTAAGGGCGATTGCGAATGCTTTTGTATTTGATCTTTTACTTTATACTTTGCTTGTTATATAATATTGATTGTGGCATCTAAGCCTACATTTTCTTTTTTTAAAAGTATTCCCTTCCTGGCTTCAAATAACTCTTTTTGAAGGTGCTTAATTTTGGTTTCCCTGTTTTTAATATCTTCTTCATTGCTGTTACCGGCTATTTTATTTTCATGGTATTTGATTTTTACATGAATCATCTTTGTGATAATGTCAATAGCGTCATTGGCATCAAATTGCCCCTGGATAAGTTGAATAGTCATGGTGTTGGTTTTTAAGTTTTTAATGTTCTTGACCTTAATAGCTCGTCAAATATTTTGTTTGATGCAACAATGGGTGTTGCGTTAATGGGTACTTCCCGCCCGCATTCGTCTTCAATTAGTTTTGCGATTTGTGTAAACAGCAATGCTTTAGTTTGTGCTGTTATCACATTATAAACCTCTCTGGAAAGCGTACCATCCTTTGATGTAAACGATTCATTATTTTGATCTATGGATGCATTGGCTATCAATTGGCAGGTGAGTAATTTTTCTACCAGCAACACAGGATCGTAGTCTTGTTTCAGATATATTATCAGGTTAATCATCTTATAATACTATTATTGTCCCTGCCCTAAAGAGTAGGCTGCTTTACCATTAAAAGAATACAGATTTTCTGTTTTGATTGTATCAATATTCTCCGCAACAGCATTCGACAGCAAATCAATAATATCTTTTTTTGTAATTACACTATCGTCAGCCGGCTTAAACCTGCAACGCCAATGGTCAGTGCAAAAAGTTTCTTTAAAACCATCCGGGTATACTTTTATACCCCTGTTTGTTATCATCGTAAGGTTTAAACCTGGCCGCTCTGTTTTACGAAGAATGCTGGCCAGTTCGTTGGCATCTGTTCCTGCCCAGTGTACAAACACATCAACTCCCACCAACTCCTTTTGAGCAGAAGGTTTTCTTTGATATTTCGGCAGGTTAAGGGGCGTGTCTTTTGCGTAGGACACTGATTTTAACACCGAAGGCTTATTACCTAAATTGGCTATTACGGCTTTGGCAAATTCTTTTGTACCTACCTGCTGCTTGCTGGTGCCTTCTTTAAAAATGTCATACGTATGAATACCATCTTCGATGGTTTTAAGCCAGGCATTTTGAACTTTCTCAGCAATATCGGTTTGGCCTATATGGTTAAGCATCATTACAGCCCCTTGCAGCAGGCCGGAAGGATTGGCCGCATTTTGTCCTGCTCTACGTGGAGCTGAACCGTGAATGGCTTCAAACATGGCGCACTCTTCGCCAATATTTGCTGAGCCTGCCAGGCCTACAGAACCGGTAATTTGAGCAGCCACGTCAGACAACACATCCCCATACAGATTTGGCATAACCAGTACATCAAAAATTTCAGGGGTATCTGCCAGCTTTGCCGCACCTATGTCAATAATCCAGTGTTCATTTTCTATTTCGGGATATTCTTTTGCAATTTCATCAAACACCTGGTGAAACAAACCATCGCTTTGTTTCATGATATTGTCTTTCGTAAAACAGGTCACTTTTTTTCGTCCCTGTTGTCTGGCATACTCAAAAGCATAGCGAACTATTTTTTCACAACCCGGCCTGCTGATTAACTTCAGGCATTGCACTACTTCATCTGTTTGCTGGTGCTCAATACCTGCATAAAGATCCTCTTCGTTTTCCCTCACTATCACCAGGTCCATTACAGGATGTTTGGTGCTTACAAAAGGATGCAGGCTCATACATGGCCGAACGTTGGAATAGAGGCCAAGGAATTTACGGGTGGTTACGTTAAGGCTCTTGTATCCACCTCCCTGTGGTGTTGTAATGGGAGCTTTCAGGAAAATCTTATTTCGCCGGATAGTGTCCCACGCTTCAGGTGCTATACCTGAAGTATTGCCGGCCAGGTACACTTTTTCACCTACTGCTATTTCTTCAATTTCAATTTTTGCACCGGCAGCCAGGATAATGTCCAAAGTGGCATCCATAATTTCCGGCCCTATACCATCGCCTTTTGCTACAGTAATTTTTGTCATAAAGTTTATTGTTGTTTTAGTTTTATACTGCAAAAATGAGCATATCTATTCATAAGTTTTCATTTATCTTATCTATAGTAAGCATAAAATATTTTAATGTATTTATCATTTAAAATAATAGCAGACAAGATCATTATCTTAATCACCGGGCTACATTAAATTGATGGATGGATGGATAGTGGAATGGCTTAAAACAGTTTACCAGCAGCCCATTCCAGAGCGTACTTCGCCTTGTACCATTTTGAAACCAGCTCGAGTCTTTTTTGCTCTGATTCAATTACTTTGATTTCCCTTGTGTTAACCAGGAAAAGGGAGCTTTCGCCCTGCGCAAATTTTAATTCTTCGCTGCGTAGTAAAGACTGGTAATTATTGAACATGCTTTGTGCAGTTTGCAACTGGCTGGCCAAAGCAATTAATTCATTGTAATAACTGTGTATTTTATTTTCCGTTTGCCGGCGTTTGTTATTGAGTTCCAGGTTGGTTTCCTTAATTTTTAACTGCGCATTTTTATAGTCGCCACGGGCTTGCCTTAAAAACAAGGGAATTTTAAAATCTATACCCCACCGGTAATTATTCTGGATAAAATTGGTACTAAGGTTTTTAAGAGCGTAGTAATCTTTATTCAGCAGATTCGCTTTTACTGAAAGGTAAGGTAGCAGGCTCTGGCGTTTTAATTTACGCTCTACTTCCAGACTGCTTAATTTAAAGTCATAAACTTTTAAAACAGGATGTTGAAGTATAGATTGGGCAATGAGCTCTTCTGCATGTTGATTGGTTACAGCAGGAGCAAAATTTAAACTTTCAGGAAGAAAATTATCAGGTAATTGATAACTGCTATAATTTTCAAACCATAAATAATTACCCAGTTCTAATTTTGCGTTCGTCAATTTCAAAAGGGCTTCCGATTGCATCAGCTGATACGTCTGCAGCTGAGTATAGGCTTCAACGGTATCCACCAATGCACGGTCGCCTTGAGTAAAGGCAATCCGGATTAACCTAAGCCTGTTGCTGGCTATTTCGGTAAACTTACTGTAAGCTATGTATTGCTGATAACTTGCGGCCCAATTCCAGTAAGCGAGGTAGCTGTTAAAAAACAGGTCATTTAATATTACCAGGCGCTCCTGTTCACTCTGACTTCTGAATAATTTAGCCTGTTGCAGTGCCGCACGTCTTTTATCTAACAGTAGCCCGTTGGCCAGCGGAATTTCAAGGCCGAGATAACTTGTTTTGCCCTTTGTAATTTCTGATGTAATATAATCACCGCCATTATTTTCAATGCCTGTTTTAATATTACCAACCGGTAAAGGAACGTTCAACTCCGGGTTATTATAGAAATAATAATTTTTACCATCAAAGGTTTTTCTGCTGGCTTCAAAGGCAATGGCGGGATCAAAATTTCCTTTAGCTGACAACAATGCCCCATCCGCTTTTTCTACCGCGATATTAGCCTGCTTTGCCACGGGATGGTATTGCTTTACCTGGCTGATAAAGTCTCTTTCAGTAAGCACCTGCATCTGTGGATCTTGTGCGTAGCTAAATAGTATTGTACTAACATATATGGTAAAGACAACACTACATTTCTTTCCAATAGATTGCACATTACTCATACTTACTATTTTGGGTTTCCTTGTTTTCTGCCTGTTTATAGTAATCTGGTGGAAAGCCGTTGATGTTTCGCCACAGTTCATAATATATGCGCACGTCTTTTAATAACGCAATACCACTAGCGCCGCCTCCCATTCTTAACTGTTGAGGCCATTTTCTGTCATCCGGATCCTCAGCCACCAATACCCTGAATTTACCGTTACTGCTTACAGATGTTTCTACAGCTGAAACTTTTCCGCCAAAGGTTCCGTAACTGTTTGTTGGCCATCCACTAAATACAATTGCAGGGAAGCCGTCAAAAACAAAACGGACTTTTTGCCCCATATTAATTAACGGAAGATCCATCGGTTCTATGAACATTTCCACAGCATATTGTATATTAGTTGGTACAATTTCAACTACCATTTCGCCTTCCTTCAATATCTCTCCGATACCAGCCTTTTTCGCTTTGATAACCTGGCCATTTTGCGGAGCTTTGATATAATACAACTGATTCCTTGCATCATAACTTGCATAAATATTTTTCAGTTTTGCTACATCTGCCTCTGTGGAAGCAGCATTAGAAAGTGATGAGTATTTATCGCCCTCTGCTTTAGAAATCTTGTCTGTGTATTCCTGAACAGTACTGTTTTTTTCTATTCTTAATATAATCAGCTCCTGTTTGCTTTGCGAATATTTATTTTCAGCACTAATCTTTTTTGCAGCGGCATTTTGATAATTCATTCTTCGTTTTTCAAAATCAACCAGCGATATAACGCCACTATCCAGCATCAGTTTTGCCGCATCAATTTGTCTTTTATATACGTTCAGCTCATTGTTTACCGCAAGTAAATCGGTACTGTCGCTGGTAACTTTCAGTTGTTGTTGCAGCATTTTATTATTCAATGATTGCAACTTTAGATATTGGCCTTGCAATAAAGCGGAAGTCTGTGTTTCAGCCGTGCCTGCCTTGCTTTTATATCCTTCAATGCTTTGCTGTTTGGCATCAATTTGTTGCTGCGTTCTGCTCAGCAATTGGGGATCAAAATAATCCACCTTCACTTCGCCCAATTGTAAAATCGTGTCGCCCTCTTTCACAAAATCTCCTTCCTTTACATACCACTTAAGTACACGCCCGGCGATAATGGTATTTAATTCCTGCGGCCGCTGTTCCTGTCTCAGCGTAGTGATGGTTCCTTTGGCCCGGATATTTTGCGTCCACGGTAACAACATCGCTAATATTAAAATGATTAGCATACCATACAGCCATTTTTTTACATTGCCTTTTTTCTCAATTTTATAAACCTTTTTAAAAGAGCCTAATTGGCTTTGCTGTGCCTGGTATTCAATATCTGCGGTAATATATTTTTCCATCATTGATTTTAAAAAGCGGTTACTTAGATTTTAAAGATTTAATACACTGTCACATTCTTTTGATAAATTTTCATCATCAGATGCTATCAGTATCGTGGTGTTTTTTTGATTTTTCAACCAGGTTAATAGTATAGCGGAAGTTGGTTTATCCAAATATTCAAAGGGCTCTTCCAGCAGCAATAGCCTGTGCCTGCCAAGCATAGCCCTGATGAGTAATATTTTCTGTCTCACTTGCTTTGAGAGTCTTTTTCCAACGGGGTCGAGTAACACGTACATCCCTTGCTTATTGGACTGTACAAATTCGATTAAACCAAATTTTTCAATATAGTCTTCTACATCATTGATACCAATGCCCGGGTTGCCCATGGTGATATTTTCAAGCAGGCTACCCGTAAAAATATCCTGGCTGTTAACAAGTATCCCCGTGGCGTTACGAATGCTTTGTAGATCATAATTGCTAATAGACTGACCATCTATCAGTATATTACCGCCGAAATTTTTATAGGTACCCGTTAATAACCGCAATAAAGTAGATTTTCCCGAACCGGAAACACCTCTTACATGAACAAGCTCTCCTGCTTTAATACTAAAATTTATATTGTTCAGAATGTTTTTTCCATCAGGATAAGTAAAGCTTGTATTCATAAATTGAATAGAAACACCTTTCTGAATATGCTCTAATTGCAGCTCTCCGCCTGTTTCAGTATCAGCTTCCGCAACCTTGCCCAGTTTTTCTATTGATACCAGCGCATCATATACTTTATCCAGGCTGATAATCACTTTTTCAACTGAACCTATGATAGCAATAATTACGATATCAGCAGCAATGAACTGCCCGACATTTATTTGCTGATTTACCAGCAATATGGTACCCACAATCAGCATTGCAGCAGTTACGATTATCTTGAAGCTGATAAGGCTCCAAAACTGTATGAGCAATATTTTAAAATAGTTCGTTCGGGCGGCTAAGTGGCCACCAATAAACTCATCCGTCTTGGTAATATGCAGGTCGCTTTTTGAATATTTAAAAGATTTTACCACACGGGCAGTTTCCTGCAGCCAGGCGGCTACCTTGTACTTATAATCGCTCGATTGTAATGCCAGTGCCAAACCCTGGGGAGAGGTGAAATAAAGTATCAGCATGATAATGAAAATTAACATGATTCCGAAGCCAATAAAAACAGGATGATAGAAGGATAACAACATTAATCCCAGCAGGATCTGGATGACGGCAGCAGGTAAATCCAGTAATAGTTTCTCTAACCCTTTTTGCAAAGAAACGGTATCGAAAAAGCGGTTCACTAATTCGGGTAAGTAATAATTATCTAATTTCTCATTATCCAGTTTTGGCAGCCTGTCGCTAAATTCCAGACCATATCTCAGGAATATCTTTTGTTTTAATTTCTCAATAATTTCAAGCTGCCTTACCTGCAACAAACCATTTAAAAAAGTGCCGAAAACAACCATTATAATCAATACCACTATCGACGTAGAAACCGAGCCTGCCATCACAAAACTGATGATGGTTTGTATACCAAGAGGCAGTGATAGCTGTACCACACCCGCCATGATAGCAAAAGCGTAAATGGAAGAAATATCCACTTTATCCAGCCGGAGGATTTGATAAAATTTCTTTAAAGAAGTGCCGATTAAAACTGTTTTATTTGATATCATCAGGTTAAATAACGCCAGGGTGAATAATTTGATTTTGGGTTTCGTAGCATAGCTGTACCCCTACGGCGTTCAAAGACCACAGCGCTGCGACGATTAAAGATGTACAGATGATCATTTTATTTTCCACTTTTTTTCGCTTTTGTTGTTAATTTAGTTGCCGTTAATTTATTTTAAAGCCAACTTTCGCTTTATTCGGATACCGCAAATTTGATAACTATAGTGCATAATTATTTATTTATCTTTATAATGTTATCCATAACGTTTATTTATGAACTATACACTAAACCAACTTCAGATATTTCTTAAAATTGTAAAGACGCAAAGTGTTACCAAAGCTTCAGAGGAACTACACCTCACACAACCTGCCGTTTCCATTCAGCTCAGAAATTTCCAGGCTCAGTTTGAAATCCCGTTAACGGAGGTAGTAGGAAGGAAGATTTATATAACAGACTTCGGAAAAGAAATTGCAGAGGCTGCTGAAAATATTATCAACCAGGTATATGCCATCAACTATAAAACTTTAGCTTTTAAAGGGCAGCTAACAGGGAGGTTGAAAATTTCAGTTGTATCCACAGGTAAGTATGTAATGCCCTACTTCCTTTCTGATTTTATCAAACAACATGATGGAATAGAGTTGATGATGGATGTGACAAATAAAAATACTGTTTTGGAAAGTTTGGAAAATAATGAGGTTGATTTTGCACTCGTTTCTATTTTACCGTCTACGCTTAACTTTGAAAAACTGGATTTACTTCAAAATAAGTTATACCTGGTTGGTAACAGCGAATTGAAGGTTAAGAAATCAGTAAGTACAAAAGAAATATTTAAAGACCTGCCTTTAATTTTTAGAGAGAAGGGATCTGGTACCAGGCAAACAATGGAAAAATTTATTCAACAACACAATATACCGGCTTTGAAAAAAATGGAGCTCACTTCTAACGAAGCGGTGAAGCAGGCCGTTTTGGCTGGATTAGGTTATTCAATTATGCCTTTGATTGGCATTAAGAATGAATTACACAATCATGATTTGCATATCATCCCTATCAAAGGAATGCCAATTAAAACAGTCTGGAGCCTCATTTGGCTGAAGGGAAAAAAGCTATCGCCAGTTTCTGCATCCCTGTTGACTTATCTGAAAAAGGAAAAAACCAAAATTGTTCAGGATAAGTTTAACTGGTATGAAGAGTATTAAAGCCTGTTTAGCATTTAATAGTTGTTACCTGTAAACCGATATTGGATTTTTTTCAGCGACTGTTTGATTATGCTCATTTTAAATGGGATAGCATTTTGGGGTTAAGTATAGTATGTGTAAGTTGTAAACTAATATGAATTCCAAATTTGACAGATCAGGTTGATGATAGCATAGTGCTGGTCAAATAAATTCTAAATTAATTTCAGCTGTTCTCAATCAGCTGACAAGTCTGCCCCCGGGGTCGGTGTCATTTAGATTTGTATACTTGCGTGGTTGGGTGTAAACTTTTCCATCCGGGGGTGGAGCGCCCTGCGTCTGTAACAAAATGAGGTATCTACTTTACGCAGGGAGCATCAATTTTAGCCGCGAAAGGAAGCTGGCTTAAAGGCGCAATATTCCTTTTTTTAACGGCTTTTTTACCTGCTTTATATCTTCTCTCATACACGTGTTGTCAGTCTTAAATTCATCCTTAGTAACGGCTGACTATACTGCGGTAGAAATTGTCCGATCCATTTATCAGTAAACATTTTTTCCGGGGAGTACCTTTCAGTGGGCGGGTTTAAAAGCATTTTGGGAAATCCCACTGAGCCAAAATATGCACGAATAAGGAGGCGCTGAAAAACTTTTAATATTATTAAACACTGTTGTGTTGATTAATAACTTTCATGATATTTTGTATGATAACAAATCTGGCTGAATGTACCGCTGACAGGAATGACGGATATCAAGTTAAGGATTGACAGCGCTCATTGAAAATGCAGATGACATGAAGTTACTTAGACATGAATTACTCAAGGGAAATATTTTTGATTATGAATCCCGCGACTATAAGTTATGGAATTGAACAAATGATCATAAACAACCGTGATGGTAGTGGCACAATTGAATAGAATGTTATTTTCAATATTCGGCAGCTACTTCCGATGAACAGAAAACAATATTGCGGGGAGCGGGAAAACCTGTGTTTGCGATTTATAGCAGACTGCATTTGCTATTTAAGATGTATGCACTTGCACTATTGTTATTTACTTCTGCGATGTATTAAACAATAGTAGCCGGCTAATACAGTAAAAGATAACAATGATTTGATGACAGGCATCTGGGGGATAGAATAATATTTTAAAATGAAGTTTTGTTGTTAATACAAAAATTAAAAATTGTCAGCTATGAAAGAAGAAAAAGATGAACAACTATGGCAACAAGCCAAAGCAAGAGCAGATTTTAAAAAACACCTGGCCACATATATTGTCACAAATGGTATGTTATGGCTAATCTGGTTATTTACCGGCGGCGTTAATGCCTATCCCTGGCCAATCTGGCCAACAGCCGGTTGGGGCATTGGTATTATTGCTCATTATTTTGATGTGTACAGGTTTGGTAACACTGCCGAAAAAGAATATGAAAAATTGAAAAAACATAATGTGTAAACAGGGTAAGAAATTCTGACTTCCTGGATAGTAAGACCTCTATGGAATAGTGTTTAGTTCTGTCTTAGCAATGAAAGACTAAACGAATTGGCTCCAGGATGAACATGCACGGGACGTTGTTGGGAAGGTAGCGGAAGAACGGGGAGATGTTTATATTTTAGTCCATGGTTTAATGGAAAATTAGTATTAACGGTGGTGAAAGTGGTGAACTAAAGTAAAGGCTCTGAAGACTCAAGGTTTAAAGGCAGAAACAGAGCGTTGACGATCCTTGCACCACACTACGAATTTGCTAAGACAATAATGTGCCCACTGCAGCTTTGATGTAAACATTGCCAACAAAATTGCAAACATATAAATTATTGCAAAGTCTGATTTTGCAGACCTCGCGGGCGGCACAAGAATATGCGGCCCACATTTCGAACGCAAGCTCTTGCGTCAATGCGGAGCGTTTCATCTTATATGTGATAAAGAGGAAACCGGTTTTATGTGTAGATTCTTATTACATTTATAGATGCACAGGGCAAAAAGCAAAACATATCTCCTTTTTATTTTTCTTATTTCATGTGTGCAGGCAAATGCACAGAATGGCGACACCGACTCCTTAAAACAATTACTGCTAACACAAAAGCAGGATACCAATAAAGTTAATCTGCTTTCTGAAATCAGTTTCGTTTCACTGGGGTCGCAGCCAGACACATCTGTATGGTATGCACAACAGGCGCTGCATTTAGCAGAAAAACTACAATATGAACCAGGTGTGTTGAACGCTGCATTATCATTGGCAGATGCTTATACAACTACCGGTAATTACCCCATGGCAATTAATTTTGGCTTTAAGGCCCTAGCGCTTGCAAAAAAAGCAAACCTGCCCCTGAATATTATCTGGGCAAATGCACGCCTCGCCCAATGCTACTATTACCTGGAAGATTACAGTACCACCCTGCAATACGACCGGACTATTTTCACCATAGCAGAAAAATTTTTTCCTGATAGTATTGCCTTTATCTGCACCGATCTTTCGCGGGTGTTTGATGGGATGAATCAGCCCGACTCTGCGTTGCTGTATGCAAAAAAAAGCTATTACCAAATTAAGGCCTGGCATTATGAAGGCTGGTATACCGTGATATATCCGGTACTGGGAAACGCTTTTGCAGGTAAGGGCCAGTACGATTCAGCGCTTAACTTTTATAGAACTGGTTTACATGCCGCGTTAAAAAATAACGCAACCACGGATGTGATTGATATTTATAACGGCATTGCCAAAGTACACCAGGCAATGGGCAACCTCGATTCTGCCATATGGTATGCCAACAGGGTAGTTGCCGAAAAAACAGCTACATCTTATCCCATCGGTTTACTTAAAGCAGCCAAACTGCTGGTGGAAGTATATGACATAAAAAAAGCCCCGGACAGTACGTTAAAATACATGCGCAAAGCAGAAAGCATGAAAGACAGCTTATTCAACCGGGAAAAAACGGTTGCTATTGAGAACCTTGCTTTTAAAGAGCAGGAAAAGCAACAGGCTGTCGCCATCGCCAGGAGAAAACTGCAAAATTGGTTTTTAATGCTTTTTTTGCTGGCATGCTCTATCGGCGCAGTTGCCACGGGCTGGATAGTATTACAAAACAAACGCCGCCTGCAATTACAAAATATGCGCAACAGCATTGCAGATGATTTGCATGATGACATTGGTTCAACGCTTAGCAGCATCAGCATTATGACTGAACTGGCCAGGAAAAAGTCACCGGAAGCCGCATCATTGCTTAATTCAATTGGAGAAAGCGCATTGAGTATACAGGAAAACATGAGTGACATTGTGTGGGCGGTGAATCCCAAAAACGACCGTTTTGAAAACATTGTACATCGCATGAACCAGTTTGCTTCAGCAATACTGGATACAGGTACCACGCAGTTGGATTTTTCAGTAACGCCAGATGTTGGCGCTTCCCGGTTAACGATGGAGCAGCGGAAAAACTTGTATCTTTTTTTTAAAGAAGTAATAAACAACGCAGTAAAATATGCAGATGCCGGCCATATAAGGATTGACATAAGCAAGAAAGAACACCATATAAAAATGAGTATACGTGATAACGGCAAGGGGTTCGATACATCGGGTCGATATGATGGTAACGGATTGGGGAGTCTGAAAAAACGTGCGGCAGAATTAAATGCGGTGCTGGAAATCAAATCCGCAATAAATGAGGGAACCGAAGTACAACTCAGTTTTAAAATTGCGTGAACAGGGGTATAGGTTGATGAAATAACAGCCTTTCTAAACTAAAAGAATAACCAAGCCGGATGGAAATCAGAGTAGCGATATTTGAAGACAATAAACAGCTTAGAGACAGTTTGAAAGAACTGATCAACACCGCAGCAGGGATGGTGTGCACCGGTGCGTTTCCCGATGCCGCCAGCCTGGTCCGCAACATTACATTTGCCATGCCCGACGTGGTACTGATGGATATACACATGCCGGGCATATCCGGTATAGAAGCCGTTCAAATAATCAAAGAAAAATTTCCTGCTGTGCGGATACTGATGCAGACTGTTTTTGAAGACAACGATAAAATATTTGCTGCTATTTGTGCTGGCGCATCGGGTTATATGCTGAAGAAAACAACACCGCAAAAAATGCTGGAAGCTGTTGAAGAAACTTACCATGGAGGCGCTCCCATGACCGCTTCCGTTGCCGGCAAGGTTTTGCAGATGTTCCGTTTGCAATCGGGCATTGCAAAACCTGAATTTATTCAGTTATCAGGAAGGGAAAAAGAAATTTTAGGCTTGCTGGTTAAAGGTAAATCGTATAAAATTATTGCGTCTGAATGTTTTATTTCTGCCGATACAGTAAGTACACATATCAGGCACATCTATGAAAAATTACACGTCCACTCTAAAAGTGAAGCTGTCGCAAAAGCAATCAAACAAAAATTGGTTTAGCGGTTTTCTTTGCTGACATAACAATCCAGGTAACATCACATAATTATCAGGTAAGCTATTCACATATTACCGTTCGTTGTATTGTAGTTTACACCCGCTATTTCTTTTTAGTTATTCCCATTTCATCTCCTGGGCTAAAAAATCACCAATTCAGGTGATTGTCTGCGCACGGTTGGTGCCGGTAACTTTGGCATCAATATAATCAGGCGTAAATTAAAATATTTTATATGAGTCAATATATTCCGGAATCAGGCAATGGTAACGTTATACAATTCAAAACTGATACAAATGCATTTACCCCATCCATGCAAAAAGGGCGGTATTTTTTTGTAACAATGGCCGGCCTTTTTCCTGTTATCGCACTTGCCGGATTTATACCCAGTTATGTCGCCATGCGTGCAGGCGAGTTTAATATTCACTGGTCTGCGCACGTACACGGCGTGCTGATGCTTGGCTGGCTGATAGTTTATATAATGCAAAGCTGGCTTGCTTTAAAGGGGAACTTTAAATTCCACCGTGCTCTCGGTTTGTATGCGGTTGTGCTCGGCATCATTATCTGGTGTTCTATGGGCATTGCTTCAGCTCACGCACTGATAGGCAATGCGGTTCCGGCTGACAGCTTTCTGTTCGATATTTTGCTGGTGCAATTATACATCATGCAGGTGTTCGGATTCTTCTTTACATGGGGAATCCTTGTGCGTAAAAACGCTGAGGCACATAAGCGATTGCTTTTTTTAGCAACATTGGTTTTAACGCAGGCTGCTATTGATCGTATGCCTTGGTTGCAGGCTGGGTCACGTGCTTTTATCTGTCTGGATTTGATGCTGATCCCACTTTTTATTTACGACTGGATCACGTTAAAACGCATTCACCCTGTTACATGGGTGGGGCTGTTGGTATATGTGGCTGCGCAAGTGGCAGTAATTGTAACATTTGGTTCAACGGCATGGCATACCTTTTGGTTTAATCTTGTCAGTAAATTTTATTAAATAAGTTACAGAGAAATCTATCATCAAAGCTGGCATACATCATCTGTTGCATCGGGAGAGTGTTATTACTGCCGCGGTTGTTATAAAAACTGTCCTCCCCACAGGCCTGCGGTAAAAATGAATTATCTTACAGAATAATATTGAAAGGCGGCGACTGTAAATAAAATGATCACCGCAATTTGTGCAATGAAAGAATGCAGTAAACTTTACTAATGGTAAACAGTGGGGTTTAAATAGCTAAGCTGTTCGGCCAGGTTATTCTGGTTGACTACAAAGGCGGTGAGTACAGCGGATCACGCGGGCAGGAGCTTCATTGAATAGAATTACACCGGCCAGGGAATTAAGGTTTTTGTTGAAGAAGGATTTGCCGGCACGGAAACATATTTGTTTAGCAGCGCTGTTTTTTCACAAATACCCGTTGGCGTTAATTCAATGAGCATTCAATTGTAGTTATATCAAACATCAATAAAGCATAGTATGATGGTTTCAAGTATTCAAAAAGAAAAGGCTGAGCAGTTCTTAAAATTTCACCAGGACAAAGAAATGCTGGTTCTGTTAAATTCGTGGGATACCGGAAGTTCTAAGTTAATAGAAGCATGCGGCTATAAAGCAATCGCAACAACAAGTATGGGTATAGCAGCCTCTTTAGGATATCCAGACTGTGAGGTGATACAATTGCCTGAAATGATTGAGGTTATTAAAAGAATTGTGCAGGGAGTACAAGTTCCGGTAACTGTGGATATAGAAGCCGGATATGGAAATAATTTAGACGAAATCATTGATTCGGTAACAAAAATAATTGCAACAGGAATAGTCGGTATAAACATTGAAGACAGTTTAAATTTGAATCCGGTTTTAATTGACGAGCTTGAATTTTGTGAAAGAATCTCTGCCATTCGAACATTGGCAGATTCTCTGGGTTTTCATTTGGTAATTAATGCAAGGACGGATTCATTCTATGTTTCCACAGGCTCTTCTCGGGAAAAATTAACTGAATCAATCAGGCGTGGCAATAAATACCGGGAAGCGGGTGCTGACTGCATATTTGTTCAACCTGTTTGGGAAAAAGAAACGATTTCAACATTGGTTAAAGAAATTAATGCCCCGATTAATATTCTTTCGAACCCTACGATTGGAGCAGGGGTACCCCTATCAATTAGTGAACTGCAGGATTTAGGTGTTGCACGTGTTAGCCTCGGTTCAGGTTTGATGAAAGCTACGCTGGCATTAATTAAAAAGGTTGCTGAGGAACTATCAGGGAAAGGGACTTACAATATGCTGTTAGATTCTCTGTCACCAATACCCGACGCTGCATTGGCCTATAAAATGGCAACAGGATTGAATAAATGAAGAAAAACGCTAACAACAGCAGCAGCGCTTAGTTGGGTACACAGCACCAACAATGAAGCCTGCTGCTGAATAAAACCGGCAAACGAATAGGGTGTTACCAATAAAATAAAAGTTATATAAACATCTTCAGGAGCAGTTCGCTCCAGGTTTTCCCTTTTGTGCTTTATTATTGGATTCGCATCCTGTAACAGAGAGATAAAGTATACAGAAACCAACAACGCGATAAAAGCTGACAACAGCACGCTTAGAGCAACTATTAAATAAAAATACTCATACATATTACTGTCTTTTTACAGCATCTCCATTTTTTTTCTGGTTCGTCGCCTGACGAAATTGATTATTTTTTGGGAACAATTGTTGATGACAAGTACATAACTTAGCTGACAGGGCTAAGCCATTCAAATCACTGTCCTTATTAATTGTTCAATTCATTTTTAAAACCAGCAGTTAGTTAAATTCGCATGTTACTAAACCAGGTTTGCAGCAAAAAACATGCAGAGAAAAATGATCATAAAATTAATAATAAGACTTAAACCAGTTGCTGAATAATGGATCTTAAATTTCCCAGTCACGGTTATAAAGACGTGTTTTATAATAGC
The DNA here is from genome assembly GCF_028288465.1 of Ferruginibacter sp. GTDB lineage: Bacteria > Bacteroidota > Bacteroidia > Chitinophagales > Chitinophagaceae > Ferruginibacter. The sequence goes on from NZ_JAQBNR010000015.1 coordinate 365,971, forward strand.
ATTGCGCCCATGTTAATAGTAGGTACAGATGCGCCGCATTACACCATGCTGGATGTAAACAACGCTTATCTCTTCGCTACCCATACCCGGCGGGAGGATATTATTGGGCAGCCGGTGTTTGGTGTGTTTCCGGCAAACCCCGGCGACAGTATGTCTAAAAATGTTGAGCGTACCATTTTTTCATTTGAACAGGCCATTAAAACAAAAGTTACCCATACCATGTATAATTACCGGTATGATATCCCAATACCCGGAAGCAATGAGTTTGAGGAACACTACTGGACCACAAGCAATACACCAGTATTGAATGAAAGCAATGAAGTACTTTATTTAATTCATTCCCCGTCCAATGTCACGGATCTGTACAAAGCACAGGAACGTGAGGGGGCGGCCATCGCCTTAACAAAAAAACAGCAACTCCAATTGCAATCTGTTTTTATGCAGGCGCCGGTAGGTATCGGGATTTTTAAAGGGCCTGATTATATAGCAGATCTTATCAATCCGCCCCTTTGCAGGTTATATGGAAAAACGGAAGCAGAATTGTTGGGTAAAAAAATATTCGACGTGCTTCCAGATGCAAAAGGCCGTGGGTTTGAAGCACTGCTGGATAATGTACGCCTCACAGGTATACCATATAGGGGAGAGGAGCTTGGTATACCAATGCTGCGGAATGACAAATTGGAAACAGTGTACGTGAATTTTGTTTACGAACCGTTCAGGGAGCCTGATGAAACCATCACCGGTGTAATTGTGGTGGCAACAGAAGTGACTGAACTGGTAAATGCAAAAAATAAAATTGAAGAAGTTGAACTGCGAAACCGCATTGCAGTGGATGCCGTGGGCCTGGGTACATTCGACCTGGACCTTTTGACGAACGAAGCATTTACCTCAACTCAATTTGCCCGCATATTCGGTTTTGAAGAAGCCTTATCAAGAAATAATTATCTTGAACTGTTTCATCCTGATGACGAGCCTATCCGCCGGCAGGCATTAAAAGATGCACTCGTAACCGGCAGGTTGTTTTATGAATGCCGTATCATTCACAAGGATAGTAGTATGCACTGGGTTAGGGCGGAGGGTAAAGTAATTTATGATGATAACGGGAAACCACTGAGCATATCCGGTATAGCACTGGACATAACAAAAGAAAAAAAATCTGCTGATGAGCAGCGCAAACTGATTTCGCTTGTAGAAAACAGTGTAGACCTGATGTCTATATTGAAAATGGACGGCTACAATTCTTATATCAATGAAGCAGGGAGAAAATTACTGGGTTTTAAAGATGAAACTGAAGTATTGCACAGGCCTGTTAGTGAACTGCATTCGCCGGAGCATTTGTTACAGGTACAACAGGAAGTAATTCCTTCTGTAATGAAAACCGGGAGATGGTCGGGTGTGATGATAGTTCGCCATCTGCAAACAGGAGAGAATTTTCCGGTATATAACAACTGTTTCCGGATAGATGATCTGGTTACCGGAGCACCTATATCAATTGGTGCTGTGATGCGGGATATGCGGCCCGAGCTTGCAGCCAAAGCAGCGTTGGCAGATAGTGAACAGATGCTGCGTAATATTACTACTGCATCTCCGGCGGCATTGTGGATGTCTGACGAAAACGGCCATATTACTTACGTTAACCAAACATGGGTCAACTGGACGGGAACTTCATATGAAGCTAATCTTGGTTCCGGATGGTTACAGAAAATTGTTGAGGAAGACAGGATAAGAGTTGCCGATAAATTTGTGAGTGATGTATTGGAGAAACGGAACTATGAAGTGGAGTTCAGAATAAACCATGCGGATGGCAAAATACACTGGTGCCTTGCAAATGGACAGGCCCATTATAATAATGAAGGAAAGTTTGCCGGCTATATCGGTTCGTGTATGGATATTACCGAGCAAAAAATGCTGCAACAGCAAAAGGATGATTTTATCGGTATCGCCAGCCACGAACTAAAAACACCCGTAACAACTATAAAAGGGTACGCACAGATACTGGAAAAAATGCTGCAACATCATGGCCTTGCCAGGGAAGCATCGATGGTAAGCCGGATGGATACCCAGTTAAAAAGCCTGACAAGTCTTATCGCTGATCTGCTGGACGTAACTAAAATCAATTCAGGCAGGCTTCAGTTTAACGACCGCGAATTTGAATTTAACCCTATGGTAAATGATTTGGTTGAAGACCTGCAGCGGATAACCGATAAGCATACTTTTATCTTACACCTGAACAAAACAGGTATTGTTTTTGGTGACAGGGAACGCATAGGCCAGGTAATCACCAATTTAATTACGAACGCTGTAAAATACTCACCGGGTGCCGAACATATTGTGATTACCACAGCGATAGAAAACAATGAAGTAACATTGTGTGTGGAAGATTATGGAATAGGCATTCCACGGGATAAACTGGATAAGGTATTTGAACAGTTTTACCGGGTAAGCGGGGATTTGCAGTATACTTTCCCCGGTCTTGGCCTGGGCTTATATATATCTTCAGAAATTATAAAAAGAGAGGGCGGCCGCATATGGGTGAACAGTGTAGAAGGGAAAGGTTCAACCTTTTGCTTTGCCTTGCCGCTGGTAAAAGAAGAAACTGACATATAATTGTAAACATATAATGATGCACAGATCAAAAAGAGTAATGATAGCAGATGATGATCCGGGTATATTGGATTGTTTATCAATTATGCTGGAGTACGATGGGTATGAAGTCAGCAGTACGCTGAATGGCTCAAACTTGCTCAGGTTAGGGGATGATTTGCCTGATTTATTACTGCTGGATACCTGGATGTCGGGTGTTGATGGAAGAAATGTATGCGCCTATCTGAAGGGCAATGAGCTTACAAAAAAAATGCCTATTATTATGATTTCTGCAAGCAAGGATGTAGAAGCATCAGCATTGCAGGCAGGCGCAGATGCTTTTTTGGAAAAGCCTTTTGAGATGGATGATTTATTGTCCAAGGTGGCGCAATATATAGGATAAACATGCTGCTTACTTTGATGGTTGGTATTAATAACTTCTCCCATTTTTTCCAGGTGTTCTGCTGCTTCCATGATAGCGTGAGTCCCCCGGCCAGTAGCAAAATAAAGTATCAGACAAATACAATTGAAAGCAAGCAACTTTAAGTATAATGGTCATCGCAATTCGTACAACGGATTAAATGAAGTGTAAACAATTACCATCAATAAGCGGCAGCATTTAAATTAACATCAGCAGCTTGCAATGGTTGGTACAAAAATGCATTAGTAAAAATATATAACAATGGCAAGGACAATAATGATCAAAATTATTTTTTGAAAGGGTATTTCTGGCTGGTTTAGAAGCATTAAAAAATGCAGGAATAAAAACCTTCAGTTCCATTGGATTCCCAGGATTATTTTGCATTATTGCTATTGGTTTTGTTAGCGTGTTCGCAGCTGATGCTTTTGAATCGGGTCACTCCGTCTGGCAACAATTGGTAACTTTTTTTATTCAACTTGTTCCATCCTTTATTTTGATCGGGTTGCTATATGTTTCATGGAAAAGGGAATTTGCCGGCGGTATATTGTTTACGGCTGTTGGTATCATTATGACACCAATTATTTTCCTTCACAATTACAACATAAATCACTTTTCCCTTGCGCAATGCATGGAGATAATATTGCTCATTACATTTCCTTTTATTATAGCAGGAATGCTCTTTATCATCAGCCATTTCAGAGCCAGGAAGCATTTATATCGTCTAAATAAATTTTAACTTTTGTCAGAATTTATTGTCGTGATTGGTTTATGCTCTTCCGGCATTGGCGAAAAGGTGTAGGCTAAAAAAGAGCTTTGACTATCCTGTGCCACACTACAATTGCGCTGACGACAATTCTGCTCCCGCTGCTGCAATCATGTAGCCCTTACCAAGAGAAATTAGTAAGCGTGTAAATTAAGCGGATAATATTACTTTGCAGTCAAGGCTAACGGCACAAGTGCATCCAGTAAACACTACCAACGCTACACGCTGGGCAGCTGAAAGCTATACCAGTTTGAAAGTATGCGTGCGTTACAAGGGAGTTCCGTCGCATGAGGTACACCGACCCGGGGAAATAAAGAAATGCCTGGTGCGCCGCTAAATAAGTATTGATATCAATAGCGTCCTTTGTAACAGCAATCAGCCAATTTAATAACCATTATCATTCTTTCCACAAAAACAAGACGGTAATTTGTTGATTGTTATAAGTGCAAAATACAAATCAGCATGAAATTTTTATTGATCCTTTTATTTATTCCGCAAGTTGTTTTTTCTCAAAACCAGGAGAACAATATTTTATTATACAATGTTGGGTTGGGTGGCATTACATCCGGCATTGGCGCAGTAATTAATAAGAAAAATGAAAACTGGAAAAGGTGTTTTGTAAGAGGCTTCTGGCAGGGAAGTATTGGAGGATTAATCAATTATTCGTCAAAAAAATCTATTTATTTGATCAATAAAAATAGCAGTTTTGCCTATGCCTTGCCAGCCAGATTATTAAATGCTGCAGGTAATTCAATAATGCAAAATGCTGCAGCCAACGAACCGTTTCTTAAGAACTGGAATTTTGAGTATGCCTTCCTGAGAGTTGACTTTTCTACAGGAGCAGCAAAAAAAATCAGGGTAAGGGTGTTGCCTGAGGCAGTAATTGCTTCTGGTGTAGCGCTCTCAGAAGGTAAATTCGATATTAGTACCACGCTGGTTACCGGTATTATGAGTTTTAAAAGAAAAGAGGTGATGCGCTCTGAAAGAGGAATACATGATGGAGTTAATTATGGGCGTGCCTTTGTTTACCAGGATACCAGTGAAAAATATTTGATTGTGGCGCATGAAATCATTCATGAATTTCAGTACCGGGAATACCTTGTTTTTAATTCCTGGCTACAACCTGCTGTGGCAAATGTAAAAGCACCTGGCTTAAAAAATATCTTTACAAAATACCTGTATCCCGATGTGCCTTACTTTGGGTTATTTTATATGATAGAAGGAGTATATCAATACCCCCTGCTTTATAGAAATTATTACGAATTTGAAGCTGAGCGATGTGCAACCAGCAAATTCGTAAAGGTTCAGTAAGGTACTAAACCTCTCCCGTAAAAAGGCTCAATCCCAGTCAGAATGAGAGGCGGCTTTTCTCTAAACAAGTGTTTTGTTTTCCGCTTCCGGGGACCTCAGCCATGATTCGTGTCTGCATGAAACAATTTCTGTCCGGAGCAGCTGTTGTCAAACCAATACAAATCAATGTAAAGAAGCCTCCATAGCTTCCGTTAAAAGAGAAGCCCATTTTTTATACTCTTCACCGGAATAATGCAAACCATCCAAAGCTATTAAGGAGGGGTTGTTAACTACCTGCCTTGACGCGGCTGTGATATTAATATAGTTGCATCCTCTTGCTGAAGCAATCTGGTTGTTGATGCTGTTATAGAGATCAATTTCTTCGGCAATTGCTGCCTGGTTCAAATTACCTGCTTTAGGTGTTACACTATAGTCCGGTACAGAGAGTACAAACACACGTTTCGGATTGTTACCTGCATAACTGATTGCGATATTCAGCAAGGTTTTAAATTCGTCGTGGTACCATTCGATTGGTAAATGCTGGAATTGATTGTTAACCCCGATGAGCAATGAAACAAATGAGTAAGTTGACCGGGCAGGCGGATTGGCGAAGATGCCGTTTAAAAGATTTCTGGTAGTCCAGCCAGTTCTTGCAATAATTTCAGGAACATCCATTTTTATTGAATCTGCCAGCAGCATAGCCGCTGTCTGCATGGGGTACCTGTCTTCCAACGCTACAGACTGCCCGATGGTGTAGGAATCGCCGAGCGCAAGATAAGAGCACGTACCCGAGTCCAATACCGCGGGCGGAACCCTTGGCGGTACTGTAACTACCGGTACCGGGGAAACAGATTGTACCTCTTTTTTTGAACAGGAAGTTACAGCCACCAACAGCAATGAAGCAACAAATATTTTTACCATGCCGTATATACGATTAAACTAAGGAATAGGTTTGAACATGTAGTTTACAATCATTGGCCCCGGCAGGTGGTACAGCCGGGATTGTATAACCCCGGTTAAACAAACTGTATTATCGTACTGCCAAAATCTGACAGGGTGCTTTACCGTTTTGAGGGCGAGTTGAACCGCCTGCTAATGCCATCCTTTATGTAATACAGCAATGCGGAAGAAAGTAGGAACAATAGTTGATGCTAAGGGCATGTACAACGATGTGCTGGGTACCATTTTTATAAAGCTGAAAGTAACATCCAAAAATGATTCTTTACAGCGGAGTATAACAGCTATTGTTTAAAATATTCGAATTCATGTTTACCCGTTTTACAAAGGAGGAAAAAGCAATACATTATCCCGCTGACAGGCGTATGCGTATTGGCGTTAAGCCTTATATGAAGGTACTGTTTGCCCTTCTTATATTGCTTCCGCTTGCAGCAGCATGGCTGCAATTTTGGATAAGAGGGTTGCCTGCAGATCCTGTGGGTATTTCTAATTCAACAACCCCGGCAGATCCTGCAGGGTTCCCAATGTGGGTAAATCTCAGCCATTGGGTCAACTTCTTTTTCTGGTGCTGATCATCAGAAGCGGCCTTTCCATTTTAGTGGATCATCCCCGCCTGTACTGGAACAATGGCTGCAAACCGGGAACCGACTGGATACGCTTTACACCCTTAAAACAACCAAAAGACAAATCGCGGACTGCTAAAGAAGATGCCCGTTATATCAGCCCTGTATTAGGTTTGCCCGGTTACCGGCATACCATCGGCATAGCAAGATCGTGGCATTTTATTACCGTGCCTTTTTTTATGCTGAACGGAGTTGTTTTTATATTCCTGCTTTTTTATACCAGGCAATGGGTACGTATTGTTCCCACCTCATGGAAAATTATTCCGGATGCCTGGAATGTTTTTGTTCATTATGCAACACTGCATCTGCCGGTGGAGCCCAATGGATATTATCAATTCAATGCGTTGCAGCAGCTATCTTATTTTGGTGCGGTTTTTATCCTGGCACCTTTGGCAATGTTTACTGGCATGGCTATGTCGCCCGCTATTGAAAACCGGTTTCACTGGTATCCAAAATTATTCGGCAACCGCCAGAGTGCCCGTTCTGTACACTTTTTAATCATGATAGCCTATGTGATCTTTATTATGATACATGTTGCTATGATAGCTGCAACAGGGTTGGCTAGAAATATGAATCATATTACTTTGGGAACAGATGATACGGGCAGTTTATCAGGATTGTACATCGGCATTGCAATTATTTTTATTACCGGCGGTATGGGTTTTCTTGCGCATTGGCTTTCCTGGCGCAAACCACGGTTGCTGCAACAGCTGAATGCTGCCATCAATGAAAATCTATGGCGGGTTACTTTAAACCGGTTCAAGCCAAAAGCGTATTACAACAAAAAGGATATTTCGCCCTACTTCTGGGCCAACGGAAAAATGCCTGCTTCGGAGACATGGCAACAACTTGCAGCAAATGATTTTAAAGATTACAAATTAAAGATTGGAGGGCTGGTAGATAACCCGGTATCATTATCACTGCAGGAGCTTAAAGATTTAGGGATGAAGCAAACCATTACAATGCATCATTGCATACAGGGCTGGTCAGGAATAGCTGAATGGGGAGGACTGCCAATTGGTAAAATTATTGAATTGGTTAAACCACATGCAACGGTAACAACTGTAGCTTTCTATTCTTTTGGCGAAGGGCTTTACGGAGGCGTTTATTATGATACCAGCACGCTTGATAACTGCCTGAAGCCTCAATCCATACTGGCATGGGAAATGAATTATGAAACATTACCGCCTGAACATGGCGCTCCGTTAAGGCTTAGGATAGAAAATCAACTGGGTTATAAAATGGTGAAATGGATAAGCTCTATTGAGTTTTTGGAAACACATGAAAGTATAGGGAAAGGTTTTGGAGGCAAAAATGAAGATGATGAATATTTTGATTTGCTGGCCAATACGTAATAGATTAAGAACACATCAATACAATACTATTTCAATAAAAATAAAATCAAATTAAAATGGAACAAAAATTCAACGAAGCAACCCCGCAACGCAAACAGGATCATCTTTTAGATGCAGCATTGGTATCCATAAACATTGCGGCTTTTACTGATCAGTTAAAACAAGAGCAACCCTGGAAAGAAAGCGATCGCAACAGCATAACGGTTTTTAAAACAGACGGGATGCGTATTGTGCTGATTGGTCTTCATGCAGGTGCAGAAATGGCTAAACATAGGGCCGGCGGTCATATCAGCGTACAGGTATTGGAAGGGCAAATAAAATTTACTACAGATGATAAGTCTCTTGAATTAAGTAAAGGTCAAATGCTGGCCCTTCATCCAGGCATTTCTCACAGCGTTCTGGCTGTACAGGAAACGATTTTTTTATTGACGCTTGCAACAACCTCAGCAGGAAAGCAATGATAAAGTCAGAACAAAATAAAACGATTTGGACAATCGGCCACTCTACCCGGACACAGGATGAATTTATTGCTATGCTGCAATCTTTCCAGGTTGAATTGGTTGCTGATATAAGAAGTTTTCCGGGCTCAAAACGGTATCCGCATTTTAATAAGGAAGCACTTGAGGTTTCATTACCTGAAAACAACATACAGTATATCCACCTGAGAGCACTCGGGGGACGAAGAAAAGTGCAGCCCAATTCTATTAATACGGGTTGGCGTGTTGCCGCATTCAGAGGATATGCAGACTATATGGAGACGGATGCTTTTAAAACAGCGGCAAAGGAACTGGAAGCCATTGCCTTAAAACAACGCACTGCTTATATGTGTTCGGAAGCAGTCTGGTGGCGTTGCCACCGGTCGCTTGTTTCAGATTATTATAAGATGCAGGGTTGGACAGTACGCCACATAATGGGCATCGGAAAAATGGAAGAGCATCCCTACACCAGCCCGGCCAGGATTGTTGGCGGGCATCTTGTATACAGCAAGGAGTAATCCTGCTGCTGCATCTCTTCCCGGGCCGGAGCGTTAGCCGGGGACCTTGCGTACTGAGGCGCAATAAAAATAATATACATGCTGTAACGTACGTGCCTATGCTAAAGGATTGTAGAAAGCTGTCATTTATAGAATTTCAAACGTAATGATACCCGCAACAATACAAATAGATAACGATAACTACGGGATTTATAATTTCGGTTTTTTACTCAGTAACATCTTATATTTATAGGGTAGTACTTCTTGCTAAGTAACAGCTAACCTGAAATAAAATTATGGCATCTCAATACGAAGACTTAATTAAGAAAGCTTATTCCGCATTCAACGCAAGAGACATTGACACGGTGCTTTCAACAATGCATCCCGAAGTTCAATGGCCAAAAGCATTTGAAGGAGGTTATGTAAGTGGATACGGTGCGATAAGAGAATATTGGACAAGACAATGGACGGAAATAAATCCCCATGTTGAGCCCGTGGGATTGAATGAAAGAAAGGACGGCACTTTAGAAATTACGGTTCATCAAATAGTAAAGGACTTACAAGACAATACGATTTTTGATGGAACTGTAAAGCATATTTACATTTTGAAAGACGGCTTGTTAAGGCGAATGGACATTGAGCTTTAACAGGCTTTTTAATCAGGGCTATTGCACCATTCATAACAACACGAACGAACAGCCAGGGTATCGTAAAAAAGTTGCGCACACCGAAGCGCAACCGGCGGCAAACCATTATGAATTTCAATTCAGACCGATAAAGTAAATAGAATACATTTAACTCAGGCATTGATGCATCTTCGCGGGCCAGTGTGTTACCCGGGAACGTTGTGTACATCCGGTAAACCAGCATAATCAGCCCGATGCAACGTTTTGTGGCATGCTACAAAAGACTGATTAGAAAAAAAACTGATGAAAAAAAGCAGGGGAAAGATAAACAGAACAGGATAATTTTATCTGTCGGTATTTATTGAAATGGTAATATGATTATAAAATTCCCCGTATCCAGTTGCGTGCTGCTTCTTATCTCACACCACTTAACTTGCCATACAGAACCAGTTAGCTATTGATGCTTTGTTCGTCAAAATTAGTCACAGTGTACGTTTCATCCTGTTTAAATTGTAGTATGGGGACGAATTATTTAAGATATTTATGCTTTACAGGAACTGGCACATTAATAGCATCCATTGACCAGGTATTGAATTACTCACACAAAAAATTACAAAATGAAAAGGTTAATTATTATGATGTTAGGCCTGGCATTTACAACAGGTGCAATGGCACAAACTAAGAAAGCCGAAGAAAAAGACCTTAAGAAAACAATTGAGGCTAAGAAAGATGAAAAGAAAGAAGTAGGCGATGATCTTAAACATTTGAAAGTTGGGCAGGCTGTTGAAGATAGAAAAGATGTAAGAGCCATCCGCAAGAATGAACACCGAAAAGCTAAACATCTAAAAAAAGCACATGGTGTAAAAAACCCGGTTCATAAAGCAGAAAAAGAAATAAGGGAAGAAAAAAAGAATTAAACCCAGCGGTACAGCTATCTCTTTAAAAAAAATAAATCGTCTCAATGGCCACGTCTTTAAAGATGTGGCTATTTTATTGTGTACACAAACGTTGATTGCCGGTTGATCAGCACCCTTCGCAGGAACGCTTCCTCCCAGCACAGTGGTTGCCACGGAAAAAATTTAATGACGCTGGTTATACAAGTTGGTCTTACTATAAAGCCTCACTATCACCTGTTGCAAATCTCCTGATGCAACACCATATATTAAATAGCCATTACTGTCAACTTTGTACCCACTTTAAGTTATGTCCATGTATCCGGGAAAGCCCAGGTGGAGGGGTTATATATTTTAGTTACAATTTGCTTCTGTGTTTGGCGTACTCTTCGATGCCAGGTTGCGCCCGACCTGACTGTAACAAAATGAACTTGTCTAATAGTTGACTATCACTACTTTCGTCCAATGATTCTATATTTATATCAACCACTATGATCAATTTACCTTATTCTGAGTACCCAATTCACTGTGTCACAAATTTTCAGGATCTTGTTTCCACGCATTTTCATGGAGCAATGAATGCGATTTGCTGGGCCCGTACATTATCAGGCGATTTTGCTGATATTGTCAACAAGGTAGAACTAACTGAAAATATAGGGGTACTTGATGAAGCCGGGCTTCGTAGACTTCAATTAAGTGAACAGGGGCAGCTTGCCCGTGACATTCTTTTGCGGGATTTGAAATTGTTGGAAGCGCATGGCGCAGCTCCCATCCTTAATGTAATAAGGAGCTATGAGAGAGACGATGCCTGCCCTTTTTTTCCAACGGATGTGTATTCATTTCATGCCGATCGCTCGCCTGTACCAACCGATACCTTTTTATGCACGTACTATGGCGAGCCGAGTGAAATATTACCGAATGTACAAGCCGAACAAAAAGTTTTTGTTCCCGAAATACGTGCTGAACTTAAAAAACTATATCATGGAGCAGCCGAAGGTTTTGAAACTTTTTTAAGTGGGCATTGCTTTGATCTGCACTATCAGCCAAAAGCCGCCGCACGCCCTTTTAGCTTAGGCCTGGGTAATTTATGGAGATTAGCGATTGATCATCCTGAAAGTCAGGTTCCTCCCTGTGTTCACCGTGCTCCAAAGGAAATAACCGGGCAGCACCGTTTGTTGATGATCTGTTGAATACAAAATGAACAACGGGGTGAATGGATCCGGGGAAGTAAAGTCTGCACGTTGGGCCATCTATAGAAGCAATAAATTGAAACCTGTAAAATATTCAACATGAAACAACTTCATACGACATTGTTCCTGTCATTATTTTTCACCGTCCATTGTTATTACCTGTTAACTGCACAGGAGGCAAAACTGCCAACCCGGTGGACCAGGTCCGCAATGGAGGCATCCATTCCACTAAGCGAATATCCACGGCCACAATTACAACGTGCGCAATGGATGTGTTTGAACGGTAAATGGGATTATGTGGGTGGTAAAGGAATTGCCAGTGCATTCAATCCGGAAAATCCAATCTACTTTGAAGGTAAAACGGAGAAGATACGTGTTCCGTTTTGCCCGGAATCAGTGCTGTCCGGTATTGAGCGCAACCAGGAAATCAATATGTGGTATCATCGTAGCTTTGCCATTCCGGAAGCCTGGCAAAACAAACAGGTGATACTGCACTTTGATGCCGTTGATCACGATGCTACTATATTTGTAAACGGTCAGAAAGCAGGTCGTCATTCAGGCGGCTACGATGCTTTCAGTTTTAATGTTACACGTTTCTTAAAAAAAGGAATCAATAGCCTTGTTGTGGCGGCGCATGATCTCAATGACGGCAAAGCACCATCGGGTAAAAATGGCCCAAGGGGAGACTATACTTTTTCTTCAGGCATCTGGCAAACAGTTTGGCTGGAACCCGTGAATACAAACTATATAGAAAATATCCGGTTACTTCCCGACCTGGAAAACAACCGGTTGAAAATATTTGTAAATGCAGCAAGTGGAACAAAGCTTTCCGCAGTAGCAATGGATGGTAAAAAAGTGATAGCTCAGGTGAATTCCATTTCCGGAGCTGATTTTTTTCTCCCGATAAATCATCCCAAATACTGGTCGCCTGATACACCCTTTTTGTATGATTTAAAAATTACTTTATTGAATGCAAATGGAAGTCGTACTGATGAGGTAATAAGCTATTTTGGGATGAGGGATATCAAACTGGGTAAAGTGAATGGTGTGAACAGGACCTTGCTGAATGGACAATTTGTAATGCAACTCGGATTGCTCGACCAGGGCTACTGGCCTGATGGAATTTTGACTGCTCCTACGGAGGAAGCTTTAAAGTTTGATATCCTGTTCACTAAAAAAGCAGGCTTTAATCTTATCAGAAAACATATGAAAACCGAGCCCCGGCGTTTTTATTATTGGGCAGATAAGTTGGGGCTGATGGTTTGGCAGGATATGCCGGCGATATGGTACCAGGATGAAGACACGGTTAAAACAAGAAGTGAATTCCGGCAGGAACTAAAAGCAATAGTAGATGATCATTATAACTCCCCATCCATTATTACCTGGGTACCTTTTAATGAAAATTGGGGTGCCTTTGATGTTAAATCAATTACAGACTGGATAAAACAGTATGACCCGTCACGATTGGTAAATGGTAATTCCGGATTCAATAATAATCCATCTTACCAGCAAGCTTATGGCGACCCTGGTAATGGTGATTTTGTGGATACCCATATTTACGTTGGCCCCTATGGTGCATCTGTGCCAGATGATCGCCGTGCTGCATCATTGGGCGAATTTGGCGGAGTTGGTTTATTTACAAGAGGACACATGTGGCCTGTTGCAAACAATGCTTATGATTACGAAGCAACAAAAGCAGCACTTACCGACCGGTATGTGTTTTTACTGGACCAGGTTGAACAATTGATGAAATACAAAGGACTCAGCGTAGCCATATATACTCAAACAACCGATGTGGAACATGAAATAAATGGCTTTTTAACTTATGACAGGGCTATTGAAAAAATGGAGTTAAGCAGGATAAAAGTCATCAATGATGCTGTTATTAAAGCAAGCCATAAAATTAATACGCCGCAATAAATCTTTTGCGGCCGGCTTCAAAGCAACTTCTCCTCCGGGAAGTTTAAGTCGCGACTAATTCAAATTATGATGACTCGTACGTAAAACTTAAGCAGCCTTTACTGGTTTAAATTCAAAGAAGACATGCGTACCATTGTTATTTTCTTCTTTCATGGTGCCTTCTAATTGTTGCGTGAGCAGTGAGATGAGTTGCCCGCCAAAGCCGGTGCCTTTGATGATACCGCTTTTGCCCACGCCGTTATCCGATATCTGCATGTGTAAATTACCATTGGCTGCCTGCGCTAATTTAATCTGCACTTTACCGCTTCTGCCATCGGGAAAAGCATATTTAATGGTGTTGGTCAACAGTTCGTTTACAATCAGGCCGAGCGGTACAGCAGTATCCACATCTACGTTCAATGCCTCCATGGCACATTCTACCTGCACCCTTTTTTGTGCGCCAAAAGAATCCAGTATGCTATCACTTAGGTTAAGGAAATAATCTTTCATTTCAATAGCACCCAGGTTTACGCCCTGGTACAATTTCTGGTGCACAATGCCGATGGATTGCACCCGGTTTTGTCCTTCGTGCATCGCATCCCTGGCACTGACGTCGTTCAGCTGGTTGCTTTGCAAAGCCAGCAGACTGCTTACTACTTCCAGGTTATTTTTTACCCTGTGATGAATTTCTTTCAGTAACAATTCATTCTCTGCATTCCTGGCGACAAGGGATGTCTGCGTGGTATTGAGTTCCGACACCGTTTTTTCTATTTTATCGTTCTTGTCTTTTAAAGCAAGGTTTGCTTTTTGCTTATTACGGTTATTGCGGTAAAGAACAAATGAAATTACCAGCGTACTTACCAAAAGTCCAACTGCAGTATTAAAACGCAACTTGTTTTTAGCATCTGTTTCAGCCAGGTTCAAATCGTCCATGCGCTGCTTTTCTTTTATCTCCAGTTGCTTTACCTGTTTGGCTTTTTCAATATTGGTAACGGTATCCTTGGCGGCTGTTGAGGTCTTTAAAAATCCGTATGCCCTGGCCGGGTCGGTTTTTTCAAACACCTGTGATAATAAGCTGGAAGAATTCATTATGACCAGGTAATTTTTAAATTTGTTTCCTCCAGCCAATGCCAGGCTTGCATATCGTTGTGCTGAGTCCTGCCTGCCCTGGTTAAAATAGATCAGTGCCAGTTCATTGGTTACCTCATTTTCAAAAAAGCCTTCCTGCCCGTTGGAAGTGGCCAAGATCTGCTTGCAATAATTTGCCGCTTCATCATATTGTTTTCGCTTGCTGCTGATACGTGCCAGTATTAATATGGGCCAATTTTCCTGGAATGGAAAATACAATTTGGAGTAAGCCTGTGTTTCTCTCGCAAAATGTTCTGCTGAATCCAGGTTGTTTTGTCTTTCATGTTCCTGCGCCAATAAAAACATAGCACTCCATTGCGTGAAATGATCTGACTGTTTTATCCGGGGGTGGTAGTAGGCTTTCTGTGCCCATTTCAGCGACTCCTTATCATCTCCCAGTTTCTGGTAAAGCAGGCCCATCATATTGATGCCATAGATCTCCCGGACGGGAGCATTTTTTCTACTTAGGTTGATTGATTCATAGGCTGCAGCAAACCCCTTTTCAAAAGAAGAGGTTATAGCATAAGAGAAAGACAGGGCTTCAAGACATTCCAGTTCACCCATCGGAAATTTTATTTTTCTTGCGAGGTTAAGTCCTTCATTTCCCAACTCAACAGATTCACTGGTATTGCTGAGTGTTGTGGAGCGGCTGAGCCAATACAAAGCGTGCACTGTATTCGTATCCTGTCGATTGACCTTGATAATATTTTTAAAACTATCCACAGCAGGGTGCTCCAGTCGGAAAGGTTGGGCAAACAGCATATGGGCACTACATAATATTGCCAGCGTAAACAGCATGTGGATCTTACAGGAAAGCAGGCGATAATGCATAACGTTTAATTTATGTTGAAATTTGTGCGGCAAAACTTTCAGCTTTTCAACACATGTGGTGGTAAAAGGATGGTGGTTTAACGTTGTCAAATTAAGTTAGGTTTTATGGTCTGAGATAAACACAGAAACCTGGGTTTATGGACAAGCTGTTGTTATCCAAATATACACAATGCAAATAGCTAACATGGAGTAAAGTTTTAGCGAAGTAAGTAAAACCATGGGTAACTTATAACACAGGCGGTGGTTATTCATTTTTATCAGGGTATGACAATTCTGCGTTTTAGCTTATTGACCAATTCTCTCGTGTCAATTTAATAAACAGTATTTATAATATTATCATAACAGGTAAGAAACAAGTTGAAGTAGCTATCCATTAAAACTGTCGTATACGGTTCAGCGATCGGCTGCATTTTTACGGGAAACAATACTTGTTTAAGATGCTTGTATAAGAAAAGTTTTAACCACCGCTAATACCTTTTTTTGTTTACAATTATACTGAAGAATGAACTGGCTTTAGTGTAAGGGTAGCGGGCGGAATAAGACCATTGCTTCCCGTTGCGCCATACAACAAATTAATTAACAACAATTCGACCAATGCTGCCATATTATCGCTTCTAAAAACAGAACCACCGGTATATGCGTTATCAGGAGAGCATTATTTTGCAGAGCCAGCAACGGTACAAAGAAACCGGCCACACATAAATAATTTACCGTTAGCAAGTGCAAGCGTTTATCAGTTTGAAGAAGTACCTGCGCTGACAGGCGTTACAAGGCATTTATCAGCTTAACAATTTTATAAAAATAGTAGAAGTGACCTGTTATTTGAGCAAAGAGGAATTTGCCTTACGCAACCCAGCCGGATTGCTGCAAATGTTACAGCGAACAGAACGCACCTTCATGCTTGCCTCTGGACCGGCTGCAAGGTTAATCAAAACAACTGCAATAATAGTACAGCTGTTAATCGTAATTATAAAGATGCCGCAGTTATTATCAGGAGCTGCGGCATATCAGGCAATGCAAAAAATAAGTCTAATTCATTTGTGCCATCATGGCCTGGCTTTCTTCGTATGTGGGGCCGTACAAACCAGGAATGGTATTGCCGGTAGCCCTTAAATGCGCCACCAGTTCTCCACGGTGATGGTACAGATGATTGAATAAAAAACTTCTTACCACTGCCGCTCTGGGCATTGGTGGCATAATATCTTTTCCACCCATTTGCATGTGCCACACGTTCATCAAAGTAGCTTCATCCGCGCCTTCCAGTACCTTTCTTGCAGCTGCCAAATTTTCTTCAAATTTGTCTACAATATTGGATGCCTTGCTGATATCTCCCTTGTCATACTTGTAAGAGCCCATATCAAAAACATCCTGGTTAAAAGTACCATCAAACCAGTTGTACACTTCTGCAATGTGCGATGCTAACTGGCCTACCGACCATAGATGCGGCTGTGGTTTATAATTCAGTGCAGCATCAGGAATGGCTTGCAATAATTTACGGGTGTTCTCAGCTTCCTGCTCAAATTCACCCAACAAAGCTTGTTTAATCATGGTTGTATGTTTTAGGTATTAAATATACAAAATTGCTTTTTTCCTTTTTATTATTTCTATATGAAGAATTACCCGTTTGGCGGTAGTAATTTATGAGGTTTACAAATGAAGATTTCCCGCCTGGTCCGTAGGTTTTACTGAAGTCTGCGTTGCGCCCCTATGGTCCAAACAGTATGCTGAAATGAGTTCTGTGCGGCTGAAGGGTGTAAGGCATCCGGGAGGCTATGCCCGGGCTATGTAACAAACACGTTATCAGTGATGATGCACCGGCAGCTGGGCTGCTGCCATCTTTTACAAAGTGCAGAAGTAAGCAATGGGCTATTGGATAAGTCTTCCTTTGCAGCGTCAGCCAGGGCAAAAGCGCACTTTGAATGGTTCCCTTGCTATCCTCTTCCGTCAATTAAGCGCTGATGGTAATCAATTGTTGCGTCCCTTGAAAAGATGAAATATCATAATGGCCAGCACCGTTGAACAGCCCTGTTTATTTTAACAACTTGTAATGAAACTTAGCCTCCTCATTGCCGTCTCATTGCGGTAATCATTCATCTTAAAAACATTAGCCATGAAAAAGATTTTCACCTATTCAATTGTAGCTGCTTTGGCGGCCATTTTATTTACAAGTTGTACAAAAGACAGAATACACAATGACAGTTCCTACTGGCTTTCACAGGAGAGCGGCAATGTAGTGTATAGCAATAACTCATGCGGGTACTATGCGGTAGAAACACAGTATGGATACACCATTATACAAAACCTGGATGGATTCAGGACCTATGAAGGAGATGTGATGTTTGGCAACTTTGGCGGTATTGGTACCAGGGATTTCTACAATCATACTGCAAACGTAGTTACCAGGGGAACCGTGATGGAATATGATCTTACTTATAATGAAGCTCTTGCTGCATTGGATTATTATTGTCCTGTGGCTGGCGCAAATGGATTCAGGATGTTGCAGAGTGCAACTGCACAATCTAAAATTAAAAGAACTGCAACTACGGTACCACAATAGAACTTGTTACTGATTGGGTAAACCCTGAAAATTGCAAATGCGGTTCTCCTGAATAAAATGCTGATATAAAAGAGATCGTATTGATATACATAGGGTTATTCCTGCAATAATATGGCACAGAATTGTCAGGTAAATACGCATGACAGTAACCAACGATCAGAAAAGATTTATGCAAATGGCCATTGACCTCTCCGAGCAGGCGGTTGACAGTAAAAAAGGGGGACCATTTGGTGCAGTAATCACCAGGGAAGGTAAGATTATAGGTAGCTCCGGCAATCACGTGCTGCAACTGACAGACCCCACAGCCCATGCAGAAATTATGGCAATAAGAGATGCCTGTGAAAATATGGGGACGACTGATTTGTCCGGATGTGAAATTTATTCCTCGGCAGAGCCATGCCCTATGTGTACTGCAGCAATTTACTGGGCAGGATTAAAAAAAATATATTTCAGCAATACGGAAGAAGAATCGCTGGACTATGGTTTTGTGGATAAGGAAATATTGGAAGAGTTGAGAAAGCCCGCCGGTAAAAGAAAAATAAAAGCCAGCCGGATTGCCAATCCATCTGCTTTAAAAGTTTTTGATAAGGCACTTAAACAAAACGGATAGGAGTTGTGTAATATTGAATAATGCCTGGGCCAATGAAGTTGCCCGGGCATATTAGCAACCGGATAAAAATATTCTGTTCAAAAATTTTGGCACTTTCTATCCCGAAACGGCTGTTTCCTCCTTCTTTAACAAAAGAGTTTTGAAATACATAATGCACAGTTATGAAACGGATTGGTATTGTTGGCGGCGGGCCTGCCGCATTATTTTTATACAAACGGATTATTGAAAACTCAGGTGCTCCCGTATACGTAGCTATTTTCGAAAAAAAAGATCGGCTGGGTACCGGTATGCCTTACAGCAGGGAAGGGGCTGGTAAGGAGCATGTTACCAATGTATCCGGTAACGAAATCCCACAACTTGTAACGAGCATAACTGACTGGATAAATAATTGTCCGCCACAACTGCTGCACGAATTTGATATGGAACCTGCTATGTTCAATGAATTTAAGGTATTGCCCCGGCTGCTGTTTGGAGAATACCTGGCAGCACAATTTAAACTGCTGCAACAAGCAGCAAAGCAGGCTGGTATTAAAACAACAATGTATTACAATACCGTGGTAGCAGACATAGTATACGACGCTGGTAGCTCTGAAACAACCGTGGTAACAGCTACCGGCAGCAAGTATGAATTTGACGATGTGGTGATTTGTACAGGGCACTGCTGGCCAAAGCACTATGAGCACTCCATCCGTCGGTGGTATGATTCTCCCTATCCACCGGCCAAGCTGCAGCAGCCGGTTAATTTTGCTGTAGCCATTAAGGGCGCTTCTCTTACTGCTATTGATGCCATTCGTACCCTGGCAAGGCAAAACGGTACATTTAGCAAACAGGAGAATGGAATGTATACATACTCTGTAAATAAAGTAAGTGAAGGGTTCAGCCTGGCACTCCATTCAATTAAAGGCCTGCTGCCGGGTATTCGTTTTCATTTGGATGATACCCACTTATCCCAGGGTACAGCATTAACACCAGGCCAGATCAATAGTATAAAAGATACACACAATGGCTTTGTACCACTTGACTATATTTTCGAACAGCATTTTAAGCAGCCGCTCCGTGAAAAGAATGCGGCATTTTTTGAACGGATAGCAGGGTTGAACCTGGAAGAATTTGTAGAAGCGATGATGGCGATGAGGGAAGCATTGGATCCCTTCACATTGTTTAAAGCCGAGTACCGCGAAGCCGAAAAATCTATTCGCAATCAACAGTCAGTATACTGGAAGGAGATGCTGGCCGTGCTCAGTTACGAAATGAATTATCCGGCTAAACATTTTTCCGCGGAAGACATGCTGCGCCTTAAAAAAGTTCTGCTGCCACTGATAGCTATCGTAATCGCATTTGTGCCTCAAAGTTCAGCCAGGGAACTCATTGCATTGCACGAGGCAGGTGTACTGCGTGTTGTGCCTGTGGAGGCTGACAGTGAAGTTGTACCAGTACCGGAAGGAGGGTGCCTTTACAGGTATACCGATGAAGCAGGGGAGCCGCGGCAGACGTACTATAAGATGTTTATTAATGCGGTCGGGCAGCCCGCTTTTATGTTCAGCGATTTTCCTTTTCCGTCGCTGGCAACTGCCGCCATCATTAGCCCGGCACAATTAAAATTTCAGTCGGTAGAAAGTGCCCGGGCACAAATTGAGCAGGGCAACTTAAATATTGTAAGGCTTACGCCGCATGATCATTACCTGCAGGTACCTGGTATTAATATCAACGATCACTTCCAGGTAGTGAATAAGTTTGGCGAGGTAACGGCCAGTCTTTATATCATGGCAGTACCGTATATAGCCGGTCTCAATCCCGATTACTCAGGGCTGGACTTTTGTGAAACAGCTTCTGAACGTATTGCACAGGCAATGTTTATAAAGGATTCCTCAGAACATGCCGCGGCTTAGCCGACATATATCGACAGCCATTGTAATTACTGCCGGGTAACACACGTGTGTACATTAAAGCACTTTGCAACTGTTACTATCTTCTTTGTTCGTGTATCTGCTGACTAATATGTTCACAATTAATCTAAAAGTATACAGATCATTTTGTAAAGGCAGGCTGGCCATCTATAAATTGATTGAAACACACTTTATTTACAACGGTAACGACTTACCGGATACTGCAGGACGGCTGAGTTAAAAAGGACCCTGTCGTGCCTGAGCGATAAACAGTTTCATTTAGGTTGGTTAGGAACCCAGGGGTGAAAGAGTGCACCTATTACGGAGTAACAGCAAGACTTTACTCCATTTGCAACTCGTATTCCTTAAGAAAAAAATAGAAGGTAGTACCCTTGCCAGGCAAGCTTTCTACCTGAATTTTACCGCCGTTTTTTTCCACCATACTTTTAACAATATAGAGCCCGATTCCGTGCCCTTCTTTAGTAGTTGTAAACCTGGTAAATGGTGTAAATAGCTTATCCCCGTTCCTTACAAGATCAATGCCCTCCCCATTATCCATAAAAGTAAGTAAGATATAGTTATCCCTTTTTGATGTGACGATTGTTATATCTAAAGGTCGCTCACATGAACGGTATTTTACGGCATTGCTTAACAGGTTGGAAAATATACTGGAAATGTATCCCTGCACGTAACAGATTTCTTTTACCTGTTTAAAATCAGTAATCAAATTAATTGCGTCAATGCCATAGTGCTTTTTAATAGGTTCGATGATGTCCCCGAGTTCTTCTTCAAATACTATATTTTGTGTCGCCTGTTTTCCCTTGCTCTGAAACTCGAGGATATTGATAAGACCATTAATTGTTTTCCCCAGTTTTTTTTCAGCCCTTGCAACCACATCAATAATTTCATCCTGCAAAACGAGGTTTTTATTTTCCTTTAATAAGCTCACGGAAAGCTTTAAACTTGTCAGTGGAGTCTTTAGTTCATGTGATACCGAATAGGTAAATTGCTGAAGGTATGCATTGCGTGTTTCCAGGCTTACATTAAGTTGTTTGATCTGATCTATCTGCTGATCCACTTTCATTTTTTCAACCTTCAGCTCTTCAGTCAGCTGAATCAATTGCTCATTGCGATTTTTCAATTCTTCATAAGCTGATACAACCGGTTCATTTTTTAAATGCAAAATCCAGCCTTTGATAATCAAATTATTTATAGGCACTGCATTGGCGTGAATATATTTTTCAAGTACCACCGTTGTGCCATTGGCAGTACTATTGATTTTAAAACCGTCAGAAAGCTTGCGGGCAAATACAATACCCAGCCCCCGGCCTTTGTACAGCTGGGGATCCCGCTGTAAAATACTATCCAGCCCCTTTATGCCCGTACCTTCATCTTTAATAATCACTTCCACCTTATACTCATCGCCGGTTTTTACAAGGTTGTAGGTTATTTTGCCTGCCTTTCCATACATGAGACAGTTGCGGCAAATTTCTGAAACAGCAGTGGCAAACCTTGTTTGTTCAGCCAGGCTTATACCAACAAATTTACAAATCTGCATTGCCCTTCGATGGGTAAGTACCAGATCCATTTCATTATTAATATCAATTACTGAAATTGCTGTTGTCATACACTGATATGTTTTTGCCGGATCACACCTATTGTGATATCATCATTGCCTCTTTTATTGTCTTTGTACAATGCAGCCGCTACTATGGACCCATCACAAAATAAAATTTGCGGGTATTTTTGAATATCCCATCTTGTGTTGATTCCATCGCTGTGCAGCACCAGTACATCCTGCTTCTCCCATTTATAAATATGATTATTCATAGTGTTGGGTATAGAATGACCAATAATACCATTATAGGAAATAAAGGATTTGTTTTTACCTGATATAACTTTTGAAGAAATATTACCTACCCCGCAGTAAGTCATTTCGCAGGTACTAAAATCAACTTGGGTAATATTAATCACAGCGCCCCTTGTTTTTCTTATCGCGGCATCTATTGCTATTAACGCATCGTCAGGTGCCATTTTTTGATTTGCTCTGAAAGACTCAATGGCTTTTACCGATGCCTCCTGGGCATGTATACCATGGCCCAGGCCATCTGCTATAATAAACTTCAGCACACTGCCTTTTAATATTACATCCCAACGATCTCCGCAAGCTATTTCGCCTGGCTTGGAAACCATCAGCACCTTAACATCTATTTTTTTTGTGTTTACTATTGCCGGCTTTACCAGGAATAAACGGGATAATACGATGGTGCCCCAACCTTTTAACGTATACAAATCAAATTCATCTGACAATCTTTTGATGGCGCCCAATCCCTGGCCCAGTGTTTTGGTAGTGGATATGCCATCCTGCATCATTTTCAGCGGAACACTCATGCCCGGGCCTGAGTCAATACAAATCAGTTCTATGCCGGTATATTGAGTTTCGTCTTTAATTTTCTTTATAAGTATTTCGCCACCACCTGTTGCGTGTTTCACCAGGTTACTGGTTAACTCAGCAACAATTATTTCCAGTTCAGCCAGCCTGGTGCCTGCAAAGCCAACCTGCTTCGCTATCTTTTTTATTTCGGACCGTACATAAGCCTGGTATGTTCTGTTGGGCATTGTAACGCAACTATGCGGAGATTCAACCATTCTTCCATTTTGTGATACTTATTGTAGTGCCTTTTCCTTTTACAGTTTTAACGTCAAAAATATTTACGAGCCTTTTAGCCCCGGGAAGGCCGAGCCCGAGGGATTTACCGGTAGTATATCCATCTGTCATAGCCTTATCAATATCCGCTATACCGGGACCATTATCTATAAAGGTTAGCCTTATACCGGTCTGAAGTGCAGAAATGGTTACTATTTCGCAAATCACTTTTCCCTCTTTTGCGTAAATAAGCATGTTACGTACCAACTCGCTGGCAGCGGTAAGTAATTTAGTTTTGTTGAGGAGCCCCATTTTAATTTTTTCTGCATATTCATTTACCCTGTTGCGGAAAAAAACCACATCCTGTTCTCTTTTTATTGCAATGGTTTCTTTGTTAAGTGTTATCATCCGTGTCGTCAGCAATTACGGTACTGTCAAGTAATAATTTTTCCTGCAAAAGTGCCATTCCCTTTTCAACGTTCAATGCAGTATGCACACCGCTTAATGGCAAGCCTAATTCTATCAGCGTAATGGCAACGGCCGGTTGCATACCTACCACCACGGTATGTGCATCCAGTATTTTCGACATTTGTGCAATATTTCCCAATATCCTGCCCATAAATGAATCAACGATATTCACTGCAGAAATATCTATCAACACTCCTTTTGAGGAATGCTTATTAATCATATTTACCAAATCGCTTTCAAGGTTCAGGGCTAAACGATCGTATAAGTCTACCTGTATGGTTACCAAAAGGTAGTCGCCCATTTTTAAAATAGGTATCTTGTCCATTTATTAAAATTTAGGCTTTTCTGCAGTTTTTCTTACTTCCAGTTTCAGCATCATAAATGCACTGCGCAGTGCATGGGCCAGCGAGGCTTTTGTGTTGATATTAGCTAAATCTATTCCAAGGTGTACAATGGTTTGCGCTATTTCGGGACGTATTCCACTAATGATGCACTCTGCACCCATCAACCTGGTTGCACTCACTGTTTTAATTAAATGCTGGGCTACCAGTGAATCAACTGCCGGCACACCTGATATATCCAATATAGCAATTGTGCTTTCTGTTTCTACAATTTTCATCAGTAAATTTTCCATCACTACCTGTGTGCGTGCACTATCCAACGTGCCGATGATCGGCAGGGCTAAAATTCCATCCCACACCCTTATTACCGGCGTGGAAATTTCAGAAATTTCACTGGTCTGGCGTAAAATAACTTCCTCCCTGCTGCTGATAAAAGTTTCAAAGGTTAATATGGCCAGGGCGTCTATCAGTTTATTTATTTTTTGCGAATCAGCATATGGCACCAGGCCGTCTTTAAATTCTTTTTCCAGCACGCTCAAAAAAGCCTCTTTTAAACTGAAAACAAATACGCCTGTTTCACGTGGTGTATACCCTTGCATAGCCCGGGAAGTGGTAATCTCGGTTAATATTTCGGCCGCCTTTTCAAACTCCGGAGATTCTGTGTTTTGTGAATCCTCCTTTTTTAAAATGGAAATGACGGACTGTAAAAATTCTTCTGATTGCTTTCTTATTTCCTGGTTGGAGAGGAGTTCTTCCTTTAAACCATCATCCTGAAGCTGGATATTGATCCAGGACTCCAACACTGTTTTACTTTTTTTCTGTAGCAGTTGACCTATAGGTGACGCCATAATTTTATTTTTCTTTAGTTTGTAATTTGCATGAAATTATATCTTTTCTGTTATCTTTTTTTATACTTTTTTCGGGATATTATTTAACGGTTAACAACATCTCCCCGGCATTAGAAGGGCAGGCTCTGAAAGCAGGTTGCTCAGGGTATATCTTACCAATGCTACTTTGTCAATCCATTATTGGGTCTGCGTAATGGTCAATAATTATTGTCTGCGTTTTCCGTTTTAAAATAGTTGAGTTCCCTGTTCCGGATAGCACATCTTGCTATTGGTCAACGCTTGCACCGACGGAGGCTGCAGCGCCGGAAATTAACTTTCAAATTATAGTACTACAATTTTCATTTACACTTTGATTAAAAATTCAAGACTTCATTTCCAACAAATGGGTGACCGTTGAATTTGCAATAAGGGGATTATTATACTGTAATCACAAGTTGTTACATCCGTTTAATGCAAATGTAAAAGTGGCTCCTTTTCCTTTTTTACTTTCAACTGTTATAAAACCCTGGTGGCTTTCCATAATGGAATTTGCAATAAACAAGCCTATTCCAAAGCCCGGGTAGGTTTGTTCACTTACTCCGCCCACACGATAAAATCTTTCAAAAATATTTTGGTGTTCGTCAACGTCAATACCAATTCCATTATCTTTCACACTCACTGAAACGTGATTGGCTTTTGTTTGAAAGATGCGTATCTCAATAATGCCATCCGCCGGCGAATATTTAACTGCATTGGAAACGAAGTTAATTAAAACCTGGGCTATCTTATCCCTGTCGCAGTTTACGGAACATTTATCATCGTCATAAATTATGATCGACTGTTTCAAATCGGTAAAATAAAAGTCGGCCACCGTTTCAGCAACCAGTTCATTCAAACTGAAGATTGACTTTTGCAATGTAAGTTTATGTTCTTCAATTCTCGACAGGTCCAGCATTTCGGAAATGAGCCTTGTTAATCTTTCTATTTGTCTGTCGATACGCACTAATGAAGTTTTTAACTTACCCCTATCCCGATTTGTATTTTCATCCTCCAGCATCATCAATGATAGCTGGATGTATCCTTTAATGGCTGTAACCGGCGTCTTCAATTCGTGGCTCACCATCTTAATAAAGTTACCTTTTCGTTCCTCTTCCTGTTTTATCTGCTGAATGTCTGTATTGCTGCCTACCCACATATCGGTCTTTCCATCAGCATTTTTTACAGGTACAGCACGACTTAAATACCACTTATACTTACCTTCCTTATTTTGTATTCTGTATTCCATTTCAAAAACATCTCCCGAGCCAACAGATTGTTTCCAGTTGGTTCTGCATAGTTCAGCATCGTCTGGATGAACGGCTTTTAACCATCCCTCACCCTTTAATTCTTCAAAAGTCAACCCGGTAATGTTCATCCAACGCTGATTAAAAAAAGTCATGCTGCCATCTGCACCGGCAGTGGATATTTTTTGAGGCATAGCATTGGTAAGCAGCCGGAATTTTATTTCGCTTTCTTCGATTTTCTTTCTTGCCACTACCTGATCAGTAATTTCATGCGCCAAAGCCATCACACCCGTTATGGTTCCTGCTGCATTCCGCAATGGTTCGTATACAAACTTTACAAACACATCTTCAATCTGGCCATTGCGGGCAATCTTAAGGGGAAGTTCCTGGACTACAATACTTTCACCCGTGGTATAAACTGTATCCAGTAATTCTTTTACCCCCTGGTTTTTAAATTCCGGCAATACATCAAAGGTGCATTTATTAATAACGTCTGCCATGTTGCGGCCCCACATGTATAGCATTTGCCGGTTAACTGTTTCTATTATATATCTTTCTCCCCGCAATATGCAAATCGCTACCGGAGCCTGTAGTACAAGTAAACGGAAGCGTTCTTCGCTTTCTTTAATTTTTTCGGATGCGGTTTTTTGTTCGTGTATATCAGTCGTACTGCCCACCCACATTTTTATGTTGCCATTTTCTTCTTTAACCGGCGAGGCCAGGTTTAAATGCCATTTATATTCACCTTCTTTATTTAAAACCCGCATCTCCATATTTAAAACGGTGCCGGTATCTGTGGCTGTTTTAAAGCGGTCTTTAAATTCTTCGAGATCTTCAGGATGTATAATGTTTTGGTACCCGAAATTTTCAAGTTCCATAAAACTCATTCCTGTATAATCAAGCCAGTTCTTATTATAATAGGTTACTGCGCCGGCAGGGCTGGCATTGGTTATTTTTGCCGGCATCAAATCCGCCATTTGCCTGAAATGCAATTCGCTTTCTTCAATTCGTTTTTTTGCTATCATCTCCTCAGTTACTTCGTACCCAAAAACCAAAATGGAATAAATTGCTTTATGCTCATCATACATAGGTTGATAGCTGAAATTAAAATAGCGTAGTTCAGGGGATAAATTTTCATCACGGGCAAGCATAATAGGGATGTCGATGCCTACATAGGGTTCACCTGTATTGTACACTTTATCGAGCAGTCTATCAAAGCCCTGGCCTTGAAGCTCGGGCAAAGCTACCAAAATAGGCATACCCTTAATTGCACGTTTACCAAAAAGCCCTTGGTATTGTTTGTTTACCAACTCATACACATGATCCGGTCCCCTCAAAGTTGCAACAAACCCCGGGGATGTCATCAGCATATCTTCAAACAGCTGAGGTTGTACTTCCATTTTTTTGCGGGCCACAACAAGGCCGGTAACTTCAGTAGCAACTACAGTAATTCCTGTGATCAATCCATTTGTTTCAATGATTGGCTGATAAACAAAATTGTAAAATCCCTGGTGTTTTTTTTGATCCCGCTGCATATTAACTTCCAGTTCATTACCATGAAAAGGAATGCCTGTTTGCATTACGCTATCAAGCAGTTCCAGGATACCCTGGGTTTTTAATTCGGGCAAGGAATCAAAAATCGGTTTACCAATAAAGCCAGGAGGCTGGTCAACCAGCGCTAAATAAAAGTTATTGGCAATTTCCACTTTGTAATCGGCACCCTTTAAAATCATGATAGCCACCGGGGCTTGTGTTACCAGCAACCGGAATCGTTCTTCACTCTGTTGCAACGCATCCACCGAAAGTTTGCTTTCGTGAATATCAAAACCAACACCGATGTACCCCATGAATGCTCCACCGGGCAGGTACCGTGGATTACTTTTAACCATGTGCCACCTGTATTCGCCATCAAACCGTTTCATCCTTATAGCAGGCAAAAAATAGGGGTCCCGTTTTTCAAAAGCATCAGTGTAAGACTCCAGCATGCCAGGCATATCGTCGGGATGTATGATACCGTACCAGCCGCAGGCCATTGCTGCTTCAGGTGTTTGACCGGTATAATCAAGCCAGGTTTTATTCCAGAAACTGATCGTGGCTTCTGCGTTTGGCTCAATGGTAAAAGCAATCAGGGGAATGCAATCTGCCAGCGAGTGGAAACGATCTTCGCTTTCCTGCAGTTTTTTACTGATCATTACCTGGGGCGTCACTTCCTGTCCCATGATGGTAATGCCCGAAATGGTGTCATCAGCTTCAAGATAAGGCTGAAAAACAAAATTGAAATACTCGTCTTTTAATTGTCCGAGCACATCTTTCGGGAATTGTACTTCCTTACCATGATAGGTAATACCAGTTGTAAGCACTTCATCAAGCAAAGCAGGAAAGGGCGTATCCTGTAATTCAGGCATAATTTCCAGCAACGATTTTCCTTCTATATCCATTCCCTTTCCCCATATTTTTTTTACCCGGTCGTTAGCGAGTACGATAATCTTGTCTTTACCTTTTAACACTGCGAACGCAAATTGCGATTTCATCAGCATCATGTTATAGCGCTTTTCACTTTCTTCCAAATGTTTCAATGCATTGGTTTTGATTGCCAGTTCTGCAGCCAATGCTTCTCTTTGTGTAACATCCACTACATGCTGAACAATGTATTTTACTTCCATTAACTCATTAAAGACAGGCGAATGATTGAGGCTCCAATATTTAACTATAAAACCACCGCCCTGTGATGCAGGTTTGGGAATATCATATTTTATAACATCTGTGCTATCTGTTGTTTTATTGTGTATTACCCGTTGTAAAGAAGAAAAAATGCTACTCACTCCATTGGTAGTTATATCAGCGGGATTATCAGGAAACACACTGAAAAAATTCTGCCCGGTTATATTTTCCCTGGTTGTAGCAGTATTGTTTAAATAAGCATTGGATGCTGCTACAATATTAAAGGCTGTGTCAATTACTATCATCAACTCTGAAGACTGCTCAAAAAATGCTTTAAAATCGGAGGGTTCCATTTGCTGTAAATATTAGCCTTTTTATGTAAAAAGCTATACACCGTGGGCTATAACAATGCCAACAAATAAACAGGGATGCCGGCCGCTTAAATTGACCATCCCATCGCACAAAACAACCGGTACGCTTTAGCGGCAAAAGGCAGCTAACTGTCAGCATGCACAGAGTGACACATACAATGCATGAGACAAGTCAGCGGGTACCTGCCACCAGGAGCTCAGGGGAAGGATAATTCCTGCCTGCCATCATTGCCGTAAATCAAAATGCAGATGGCTGGCTTTGGGCAATTGTCGCCCCATGCGGGGCAGGGCTTTATTCCTCGTTTGTTAACCGGAGACAAATGAAGAGGAGAGAAAAATTAATCAGGTGGTAAGGGCAGCACCGCTGCAGTGTGAATTCTCTTTTTAGTTTTTCGGATTTGCCAGCGACTACAATTCTGGGTGATAAGGGTGTAAAAAAACACTTCATAAATGCTGATCAATGAATTCAGGGTAACAACATAATGAGCATGGTGACCTTCATTTATGATTGTACAATCATTCATTTTGAGGAGGGCTGCAGGGCGCTATTGCAGGATCGAAGAGTGGAGGCCAGTAACCGGCGAACCAAGGGAGATACGGGTAAATGGTATGATAACAATGCACGGGATCCGTATACAAATTTTTAATACGGCATCTTGATATGAACTCTGCAACCTTTGCCCGGGCTGCTGTTAATTGATACCTTTCCACTGAAGCATTCTGCCCTGTAAATGATATTTGAAATGCCAATACCTTGTCTCTTAATTTTTTTATTGAACCCTTTTCCATCATCGGCAACCGTTATTGAAATAAACCCGCCCGTTGCCGTAATGCTTACGTGAATGCTTTTAGCGTCCGAATATTTACTGGCATTGTTTAAGAGCTCCTGTATTATCCGGTAGATATTAAGTTGCAACTCATGTGGTATAAGGTCCTGTTCCACGGCATAGGTGAAACTGGTAAGTATGCCTGTATTTTGGCCCAGCTTGTAAAGCACATCCTGTATCTGTTCCTTAAAATCTATACCCTTCTGCGGGGAAACTAATTGCTGGCAAAGCTGGCGTATTTCTTCGATGGAAAGATCTATCAGCTGCATGGGGTATTTTATCAACTCTTTTATTCCATCATCTTTTTTACCAGCACTGCCCAGGTACAATTTACAACCCGCCAATATTTGGTTTACATTATCATGCAGTTCGCGGGCAATAAAATTCCGCTCTTTTTCCTGGCCTTTTAAAACTGCCCGAACAATTTTCTTTTGTTCCTGTGTTCTTTGATTCAGTATTTTATTTTCCAGCAACTTTACACTTTCTTCTGCCTGTTTGCGTTCGGTGATATCCTGTAATATGCCAAATACCCGGTATGGTTTACCCCGGGTATCAAAGTCGAACCTCCACTCAATATGCCCATATCTTTTTTTGCCATTTTGTAATTTAAACCGGAAATCAATTTTGCCATCGGTAAAACGTTGCAATGCCTCTGTTAACATTTTTGCTTCACCACCATTGTCAGAACGCATAAAGGATAACAAAATTTCGGTAGAAGGTTGCACTTCAAATTTGTGCAAATCGAATATCCTGTACAATTCGTCAGACCATGTATGTATATTTTGAATAAGGTCAATTTCCCAATTGGCAATATGGGCTATTGCCTGGGCCTCGATTAATCTTATTTCACTTAGCCGTAATGCTTCTTCTGCTTTTTTTCTGTTGGTTATATCCTGCGTGATGGCAAGGTATTGATAGGGGTGCGCCCTGTCATTTAAAAAAGGAACAATGTGGGTATCTACCCAGTAGATGCTGTCATCTTTTGCCTTGTTGCAAAATTCCCCGGTCCAACTTTTGCCCTTACTAATATGTGCCCATAAATCTTTAATATAAGTCGCAGGATGGAAGCCGGAGTTAATGATGCGGTGATCCTGGCCGATCAACTCTTCTGCGTTGTATTTTGAAATCCGGCAAAAGTTTTCATTTGCATATAAAATCATTCCCTTTTTATCGGTAATTGCAACAATCGCTGATTTATCCAGGGCATATTTATAATCCGTTATTTCTTTCGTTGCTCTTTTTTGAAATAACGCTGTTCTGATAGCAGCAGGCAGCCTGGTCATCCGGTCTTTTAAAATATAATCATCTGCTCCCTGTTTGATGATGCCCGCAGCAAATTCTTCCGAAACAGCCCCGGTAACCATTATAAAAGGTATGCCCGGTAATTTTTCCCTTGCAATCTTCAGTGCGTCTGATGAGTTAAACTGAGGAATAGAATGATCTGACAGGATAACTTCGGGACTAAAGTCATCGAGTGCCTGCAAAAACTTAGCTTTATCCATAGCGAGGCAAAACTCACAATCTATTTTTTCTTTTTTCAACAACCGCTGAATAATTTCTGCATCATCGGGATTGTCTTCCAGCATTAATACTTTTAGGTTCGTTTTCATGGTACATTTTTTAAACGGGTGGTTGATTTAATAAAAGCCAGTAAAATCCCAGGTTTTTAATAGCTTCTGCAAAACCTTCGAAGTTTACAGGCTTAACTATATAACTGTTGGCCCCCAATGCATAGCATTTTTTTATGTCCGGATCTTCCTTTGAAGAGGTAAGCATTACCACAGGAATCACCCTGGTACGTGGATCTGATTTTACTTTTAGCAATACCTCCTGCCCATTTATTTTAGGCATTTGTATATCAAGCAATATCAGTTTTGGTAATTTGTCAATAGTACGGCCCGTATAATTACCGGTACAAAAAATAAAATCCAATGCTTCTTCCCCATCAGTAACGTGTACCAGATTATTAGCCAGGTTATACTTTTTTAACTGCCTGATGGTAAGTTCAGCATCATTCATGTTGTCTTCAATTAAAAGAATATCTACAATAGCGTTTTGATTCATACAGTGAAGTTTGTTTTCTTAAAAATTCAATTCCTTTCTATGGTGGGCAGCGAAAAATAAAAACAGGCTCCTTCTCCGGGCTTTCCTTCCGCCCATACCTTGCCTCCATGTTTGTCTATTATTCTTTGTACAATGGCCAGGCCCACACCCGTGCCTTCAAAATCGGCAGCACTGTGCAGCCGCTGAAAAACCTTAAATAATTTATCGCTGTATTTTTCATCAAAGCCAACCCCATTATCCTTTACATAAAAGATGGTCTCATTAACACCGGCTGCTGTTCCTACCTCTATGACGGGCTGCTGCTGTTTGTAAGAATATTTTATAGCGTTAGACAGCAGGTTAACCCAAACCTGCCTGATGGTAGTTGCATCTGCAGCAGCATCGGGCAGTGGTTCAACTACCCAGTTGATTGGCCTGCTACTGTTCTTTGTGCCGATGTCTGCAATAATTTCTTTTACCAACTGACCGGTATGCAGTTTGGTTTTTACAATTTGCTGCCGGCCAAGCCGTGAAAAACTAAGCAGGTCATCAATCAATATTCCCATTTTGGTGGTATTGTTTTTTATAACGCTTGTGATACGGCGGGCTTCATCATCCAGGTTGCTGCTGTAATCTTCTTCCAGTATACTGGTAAAACCAATAATGGCACGCAAAGGTGCCCGCAGGTCGTGTGAAACGGAATAAGAAAATGCCTCCAGTTCTTCGTTTGTTTTTCTTAATTGTTCTGTACGGATGATTACTTTTTCTTCCAGTTCAATGTTCAGGTTCTTTATTTTTTCTTCCGTATTTTTTCGCTCAGTAACATCCCAGTTAAAACCAGTCATTCGTATCGCATTTCCATCAATATCTCTTTCAATAATTCCCGAGGCGTTTATATAATGAACAGATGTATCAGGCCATACAATTCTGAATTCAGGGTTATAATCTTTTTTATTTGCAAGGGCAAGTTGTATATCGTTGTCAACCCGTTGCCTGTCTTCGGCATGCACTCTTGAAGTCCACCCGTCATAAACCGATGTAAATTCATTTTCGGTGAGATTATACAGCCTGTACATTGCTTCATCCCATGTAAGCTTGTTATTTTTTATATCCCAATCCCATAGTCCTAATTGTGCGCTCTGTGTTGCCAGGTGCAATCGTTCGTTCAATCTTCCTCTCTCTATTTCTGTCTTTTTGCGTCCGTCAATATCCTGGAAACTGCCATACACTCTTACGCATTTTCCATCTGCAAATTCAGTTTCACCAATGGACCGTATCCAGCGTTCGTTATTTTTTGCAGTAATAATCTTAAGCTCTACGTCCCACGGTTTGCCCAATTCAATCGCCTCCTTTACTTTTTGTGTAATTAAATCCCGGTCAGGCCCTTCTTTATAAAATTTGATTCCATTTTGTAGATCGGGCGAATAATCAGAATCCGTTTCATGAATTTCCCTGGTGATGTCACTCCAGTAAACGGTCCCTTTTATCAAATTAATCTCCCAACCACCTATTCTTGCAAGCATATTTGCTTTGTTTAACAGGCGCTCCAACTGAACTCTTTCCGTTACTTCCTTTGAATTAAAAACCAGGCCATTCACATTATTACCTGGCAACAGTTTGGTAACGCTTCCTTCCAGCCATATATAATGACCATTTTTATGCAGGTACCGGAACAGGTAAGGTTGTGGTTTGCCAGGGTTGTTAAGTGCTGCAGAAACAATGCTGCTTACTTTTTCCCGGTCGTCGATATGGATATGGCCTGTTTCATCGATACTATCCATTTCCTCATCCGTCCAGCCGGTAATACGTGAAGAAGAGGGGCTTCGGTAAATTAATTTTAATGAGTCGTTGTTGAGTGAGATAATGTCATGATTATTTTCCAGTAAAGCACGAAACCTGTTTTCTGTTTTTTCTATTTCTGCTGTTCGTTCAGTTACCCGTTTTTCCAGTTCTTCATTTAACCTGTTTAAAGCATCCTGCGTCTTTTTTCGTTCGGTAATATCCCTCGTTACTTTTGCGTATCCATAAAATTGATTATCCTCGTCAAACAAAGTGGTAAAAACCACGTCTGCCCAAAACAGGGTACCATCCTTCCGTACCCGCCATCCTTCAGATTCATACTTACCATTTAGTAACGCATACTGCAGGTTTCTCCCGGGCTCATTCTGTCGCACTTGTTCGGATGTGTAAAACACATCAATCGGTTGCCCGATTATTTCTGCTGCTGTATAGCCCTTAATACTTTCAGCTCCGCTGTTCCAGCTGGCCACCCTGCCTTCGGTGTCCAGCATAAAAATGGCATAATCTTTTACACCCCCTACCAGCAGTTCATAATCCTTTCTGCTTTTCTTAAGTGCCAGTTCCGTTTTTTTACGTTCTTCTATTTCTGCTTCCAGGGCCGATGGAGATCTCAGTGAAAATATAACGGGTAAATACTTTACCACGTAAAAAACAGTAAGCCAGCTAATAACCCCGGTAATAAACCGAACCAGTGCACTTAAGCGATAAACCGGAATCCAGAATATTACAGCATCCAAAAAATGGGTGGCGCCGCAAGCCAGTATAAATGCGGCAAATAAAAAATATAGCCTGGCAAACCGGATGTTTTTTTTTCGGGAGATATACCTGATGATAACAATGGGGAGGGCAAAATAAGCAGACCATATCATCAGGTCGCTAATGATATACAGCCAGCCGTGAAACTCAGTCCACTTACCGCAGTGCCAGCGGGGCGGCCAGTCACTGCTGTCAAAAAGGTTTGTAAAGAAATCGAGTATCTGTTTCATGCTTATAAAGTACTTTTCAATAGAGGATATAAATTTTACACAACACTGCGCTGAATACTTGCAATTGGAATTTCAAAACAAAACCAACACAAACTAAATTATGTATTATTTCTTTTTTATCCGCTGGCATAAGGCCTGCAAAATATCGGCAAAGGCTATTAATCCACTGCTGCCAATACGCGTGAAGCACTGCGGAATTTTGCACTTAAAAAAAATCACATTTCCAGTAAACTGTTTTACTGAAGTCACTGATAGTCTCACCGAAGTTGTCGGGCAATTTGCCTTAACACCATATTGCCCATTTTCCGAACACTATTTTAGCGGTTGATTCAGCGACAATTCTTAGAATAGCTATATACACTCTGGTGAACAGCTAACCTGAGAAGTAAGTTCCCATTGACTTTTATAGAATGTTAACCATGAAATTTAAAATTGCTTAAAAACCAGATTGAAACAAACTATTTTATCTGATTATTTTTTTTGGTTATCTAATAAAATAACTTGATTGGCTTAACCGACAACAATTTAAGGCCATTGGCAAACAGATGTGCTACAAGCTAGTGCTAATTTTACTTTGTAACAATTTTCTTATTACATAACCGCTATTAAAAGGTACCTTTTGATGCGATCGATTTGGTATTCATACCGTAACCTGAGTAAAAAGGGCAAATTATGACTCAAAAAGGACTTAGTACTGACCTTCGGCCACCGGGTTAGAAAAATTCATTTATCCAAAGATTTCACACAAATTCAGCTTGCTGTTATTTGCAATTTCGAAAATTAAACGATGTCAAAAATTAGCGCCGCACAGGTTACGTATCGTATTTTACCTTGCAAAGGTTAAGTGAAGCTTTAGTTATTCAGAAAGGTAAACTGACTTTCGAACAATAAAAACTTTGAATTGTTGTTCGCACGCTTAACATATTTGGTTGTTGCAGCTCGTGTGCCTGCAAAAAAATGCGCAGTCCGGAGCAGGGTTCCAAATCAAACGTTTTTTGTAAATGAAATCGACTGACCAACGGAATCGTTTTAATTTGTATTGGAGCACACGATTTGCATGCATACCGGTTACACCGTTGAAAGTGCTGGGGATTGCTGATTGTGCATTTAATCATATAATAATAGCCTGATAAATGATTAATAAAATAAAAATCCTTCACCTGGAGGATAACCCGGAAGATGCTGAATTGATTGCCAGAGAATTAAAGAAAGCGGAAATGGGGGCAGAGATAATTGTTGTTGACAACAAATTAAAGTTTGAGCTGGCGCTGCAAAATTTTACTCAGGATATTATTCTTTCGGATCATTCCCTTGGTTCATTTGATTCCCACCAGGCACTCAGCATGGTAAAACAAATGGGCATTACGGTTCCCTTTATTTTGATTACTTCAGCAATGTCAGATGAGTTCGCCGTAAATGTTATGAAACAAGGGGCTCATGACTACATCATCAAGGATCGTTTGCAACGGCTGCCTTCAGCCATTATCAATTCAATTAATAAGCATCATTTAGAAAAAGAGCAACAGGCTTTACAGGAAAGATTGTTTTTTCATATTGAAAATACACCTCTTGGATTTATTGAATGGGATAACAGGGGTTTTGCAAAAAGATGGTCAACAAGGGCTGAAGAAATTTTTGGCTGGAGTGAGCAGGAATTTATTGCAGGGCAGGAAGAAAGATTCAGCCTGGTTTACAGTAAAGACTTAAGCAAGGTAAATGCATTGTTTGACCAGATGCTTAGCAGTAACATTGTAAGAAACACATTTCAGATAAGAAATATTACCAAAGGGGGGAGGGTTATATGGTGCGAATGGTTTAACTCAGTGTTAAAAGATGAGGAACAAAATGTAAAAACAATCATGTCCCTGGTACAGGACATTACTGAACAAAAAGAATTAGAGTTGCAAAAAGACAACCTCCTTACAATGGTAAGTCATGAACTGAATACACCGCTGACAACTATAAAAGGTTATGGACAGATGGCAGAGAACATGCTTCAGTTAAAAGGTGATAAAGAAACGTTGCATTTAATAAAAAGGATGGAAACACATGTGAATAGCCTGACTGGACTTGTGAAACGCCTGCTTGACTTTAATGAAACGAAAAACGGTAAATTATTATATAACAAAATCTTCACTGACTTCAACGCACTAGTAAAGGACGTTGTTGATGACTTGCAGATGACGACTTCTACGCATGTAATAGAAACTAATTTCGATAACACAGCGATCATTTTTGCAGATAAAGATAAATTGTGCCAGGTGCTGACGAACCTGGTATCAAATGCTGTAAAATACTCACCCCAGGCTGATAGAATCGTTATTAACACCACACTGGAAAATGATGGAGTTCAGTTGTCTGTTAAGGATTTTGGTATAGGTATTTTATTGAAAGACGATAATAAGATTTTTGAACAATTTTACCGGGTAAGTGCTGACCAGTCTACATTCCCCGGCATGGGCATTGGGCTGTACATTTGCTCAGAAATAATAAAGGGACACGGTGGTAAAATATGGTATACCAGTAACATTGGACAAGGCTCCACCTTTTATTGCTGGCTGCCACTTAATGATCAAAATGTAAACACAGTTTAACCAGGCAGGTTAACTGGTTTCGGATTACAACGGTGTTAACGTGAAGCGATGGATCTGTGCGCAGGATGTGCAAAGCCAAAGTTGATCAATACGACCTCTTGCCAGGGTTTTTATATCAAACAAGTTTTTTGAGGACATGAACCAACGATACCATAAGGCCTGTAATAAGCAATTCAAAGGGTAAAAATTGGATGAACCAGGTGAGCCCATAAATAAGTATGTGCTGCTTTGGATTAACAGCACATACTTTCATGACTAATTTAATGTAACCGTACCATGATGATGTGCGTGGCAGGCCTCGGCACATCTCAGGCATTCTTCAGCGCATTTTTTGCAATGCTCGTGTTCATGCATTCCGCACTCTTCGGCACAGTGCCGGCAAATTTTTTCACAGAAAGCTAAGAAGTCATGTGAAAATTCGCTTTGCCTGATGAGCAGCCTTGCGGCCAGGGAGCAAATTTCTGCACAATCCCGGTCAAGTTCTATGCAATACGCCATAGGAGTTACATCCGGCTCATCAAGACATGATGCGCCGCAGATTTCGCATGCTGTCGCACACGCTAAAAGTTGATTAATAAGCGCTTCATGCTTATGCCCGGTGTGATGGTGTGATGGTTGTTCGTGTTCCATACTTTAATTTTTTAGTAAACTATTAGTTGTTGATACAGGTACAGACACAAAAAGCTATCCAAATATGGAATTTTGGTATTTACTTACTTTGTAAGTGCAACAGTCTACCAGGACGTTGCCGCAGATACAATCCAATAGTTGCAGTCTTGTAATGGGGAAAACAGCTATTATCGAAGTCCAGCGCTTACTTTTAAAATGTGTTATGTTTAATAGCATTACACCTTTTAAATCCAACCCATTATTTCTTAAGCAAAACAGCATAGCCTGAACGTTACTTCTTATTGGATACAACCACAACGATATGGGGATGAACGTGATGAGAAAGGAGCACCAGGAATGCATGTTGGACAGACAGAGGTACTTCAAGTGCAGCACCTTAGCCACTGGCCGTTGTACGTCTTGTTAAGGCAACCTCGTCCGTTGGCCTCACTATCAAATTTTTATTCAGGCCGCATTGTTTTGCGTTACATGAGCCGGGGCAGTACCGCTACCTGTTACCCTTTGGTAATGGCTGGCTTCGCTTAACCAGGAATACCGGATTGAGGGGCTTATCCCAACCAAAGGAGCAGGTAATTTTTATTTTTTTTAAACTATCTGAATGTTTAAATGTAATGGAGTACGCAAAACCTTTTCAATAAAGTACTAACTCGATTATATATAGTTTCAACCTTACCAAAATTTAAAACAACAACATGCTAAACAAATTTTTAAAATTTGAATTTGCCATCTTAATTCTTTCTGTAGTAATAATATTTATCTCAGAGTATTATTATATCGTTTTGAACAATCATGACCGGGCTATTTTTATTGGGTTGTGGCCACCAACCATGATATCCTTATTGGCTTACTTAAATTCTAAAAAAAGCAAATAATGGAAAACCTAGATTTAATTATATTGACAATTTTGGTTTCGGGTTCATTTTTCGGATTAGGTTTGTCCATATTTAAAACCGAAAAAAATGCCAGGAAAAACAATCCGTAATTTCGTCCTTCCTGCCTGTCACAACATTTTAAAAGAATGCCAGTCGCATAGCCTGGAACGTTGGGTAATTTTGAATTACTTTTTGCAGCAGTTTATTACTGCGGCGTTCTTTTCAATTGAATAACTCAATTAATAACACTTGCCAAATTACATGTGCTTTGTATTTGCATTTGTTGATAGTTGGTTAAGGCGGTTATTTATTCCTGGAGTATTCTGCCACTATAGCTCAAAAAAGTATAGTTATCAACAAGGTCAGCATTTGAATTGCTTTTTAAAGCGTGAACAACAAACCCTGCCAACATATTGAGGCAATAATCAACTGCAGAAACATCAGCGCCCGGCCAGCCTTTGTTGCTTTACCTCGCTGTGTTCCAGATCCCGGGAGGATGATATTAAAAGGAGCCGCTGGCGATTGAAAAAAAATAAATCAATACGCCCATCTGGCAAAATAACGACGTCTTTGTCGATCTGCGATTTATGTTCTAACAGTCAAAACCATTCTACAAATTCAGCAAACGATTTATGGGGCTTGAAGGGTTTGTCTTCAAAGTCATTGTTTCTTGTTGTCTGTATAGCTAGCTGGCAGAAAACGTTAGTGAAAAAAATAGGGCTATTTTTGGCAACCCTATTTCCTTTTCATTGCTGATAATTTTCATTGCCAAAATGCAATCAATTTTTTTTAAGTTAGCCTAAATTGTGCAGGACAATAATTTTGTATTTGTCAAACAGGTATTATTTATCTTTCCAAATAAGTTAAAAGAATAAAAATGAAACAAAAAAAATATGTATTGGTTTTTTTGTTGTTGCTCCTGCAGGTTACTTCAATGACGTTTGCACAGGGGTTTGGAGATCGGGTGCTTTTTAATGACCGCTGGTCTTTTCATTTGGGCGATATTCAATTTGGTGGAATAGAGCAGCTTGATCATTCAGGCTGGCGGGTGCTGGATCTTCCGCACGACTGGAGTGTTGAAGGTATTGCCAGTACAAAAAATGCAAGCTGTACGGGTTTTTTGCCGGGAGGCATTGCCTGGTACAGAAAAAGTTTTGATATGCCGGTCGAACGAAAAGGTCAGCAGGTGTATATTTATTTTGGTGGTGTATATAACAACAGCGAAGTTTTTATTAATGGAATCAATGTGGGTAAAAGACCCAATGGATATATTTCGTTTATGTACGACCTTACTCCGTATCTTAAATTCGGGGCAAAAAATACAATCGCTGTAAGGGTGAATCATAGTGAAGATGCAGACTCCAGGTGGTACACCGGGTCGGGAATTTATCGCGATGTGTATATGGTGTATGCCCAACCGGTACATATTGATTTGTGGGGCGTGTATTATACTACTAAGCAAACCGGAGCAACTGCAAGTATACAAATAGAAACCAATGTTATCAACACCAATAGCAAGGATGGTGCTATTGTTCCGCTTGTGGTAAAGCAGGAACTGTTTGATGCAACGGGGAAAAAAATAACATCAACCATTTCTAAATCAAAGGTTACAGATAAAAATAAAATAAGCCAGGGTCTACATTTTTCGAACCCGGTGTTATGGACATTGGATGCACCTTATCTGTATACGCTTACAACAACCCTTCTTTCAGGAAAAGATACCCTTGATAAGACCAGTATAAAGGTCGGTATGCGTACCATTTCTTTTGATGCCAACAAAGGTTTCGCTTTAAATGGGGTCAGTGAAAAATTAAAAGGCGTATGCATTCATCACGATGCCGGCGCCCTCGGGTCGGCAGTGCCCAAAGAGGTCTGGCGGAGACGGTTCAGTATTTTAAAGGACATGGGTTGCAATGCGATTCGAATGTCACACAATCCGCAGGCGACTGACTTGTATGATTTATGTGATGAGCTGGGGCTGCTGGTGATTGATGAAGCTTTTGATGAATGGGAGTATCCCAAACATAAATGGATTACCGGGTGGAATGACGGAGAACCCGGATTGCAGGGCAGTTCTACCTATTTTAAGGAATGGAGTGCCCGGGATTTGAGTGATATGGTATGCCGCGACAGGAATCATCCTTCTATCATTATGTGGAGTATCGGGAATGAAATTGACTATCCGCAGGATCCTTATTCGCATCCTATTTTAAACCAGGCTGGTATTCGCCAGAAACATAAAGCGGGCCATATCATTTCACAGCCGGGGGCAGAGAATATGGGATACATCGCGAAAGACCTGGTATCAATCATAAAAAAGTTTGACCAATCAAGACCAACTACTGCTGCATTGGCCGCACCGGTAATGTCGAACGAAACGGATTACCCGAAGGCACTGGATGTGGTTGGGTATAATTATACAGAAAGCAGCTATGAAAAAGATCATACAATGTACCCGGACAGAATCTTTTACGGAAGCGAAAACGGAACCAGTTTAGAAGCATGGAAAGCAGTTACAGAAAATGATTACATCCTCGGCCAGTTTTTATGGACAGGATATGATTTTCTTGGCGAAGCAGGAAGCTGGCCTTCAAGAGGATCAACTGCAGGTCAAATTGATTTAGCCGGGAATATAAAACCAAGGGGTTATTTCAGAAAAGCGTTATGGTCAACCTCACCCACTGCATATGCAGGCACCTATCCTTATCGTGCAGAAGAAAAACCTTCCATGAATGCTCCTGCTCTATGGAATTATAAAGAAGAAGAAAAAATCAGGGTGGTTTGTTACACCAATTGCGAAGAGGCTGAACTGCTTTTAAATGGCAACAGAATAGGGGATAGAAAGCCCTACGATAAGGCAACCGGAATTATTTTCTGGGACATCCCTTTTAGTGCAGGCAAATTAGAAGTGCTTGCATTTAATAAGGGTATTCAAAAGGCGGCTTCCATTATTGAAACAGTTGGCAAGCCAGCCTATATTGCTGCGGAGGCGGATAAAAAAAGTTTTACAACAAAAGGAGAAGTCGCTCATGTAATGGTAACTATCAAAGACAAAGATGGGCGCACAGTACCCTTCGCCGACACTGAACTTCTTTTCCAGGTTTCAGATAACGCTGTTTTGTTGGGCACCGAAAACGCATCCAGTGTACTTCCGGATAATTTTAAGGACAATATTCAAAGATGCAGGAACGGCAAAGTGCTGTTGTATATCAGGTCGGTTGATCCTTCAAAACCTGTGCATATCAATATCTCTGCCCCGCTGTTTGAGGAATTGATTGTTACACTATGATGTATTGGACGTATTTTTTAACCCTCGTATTATACATTGTGTGATAATGGAATTACCTGTCTGGTATGCAGCATGCAAAGGAGATTGAGATTAACAACGGGAAAAGATGGCCGATGTAAGCGTTGTGTTTGAGTTGACACCTGAAAAAGGACAGCCTTGCATTGGCTGATGCAGAAGTGATTACTGCCGTTTATACCAGCACCTTCCAACAAACGTATTGCTGCCCTGTTAACGGCAATCGCTTTGCTGTTGGTGATAACCTGCCTTCCCGTTAAGGGCGATAATATAGTTTGCATCCTTTCTTTATTTTATTTATTTTAGAATACCAATTCTGTCATTACTCTAATCCCTCATCTTTTTTATGGACACACTCAGCATAAACAGCGCCACTTATTATTTGCCCGAAAGCGAGGCCGATGTCATCACGCTCGTTAACCAGGCCAAAGCACAAAACAAAACCATCTGCCTGCGGGGTTCCGCACATTCTTTCCCGCTTATCAACACTTTGGAAGCGGAAGCCGCGACCAATAAAAACCTGTACATCCTGCTGGCAAAAATGAATACGGTCCACATTGATAAAGACAACGCGTTGGTTACGGTAGACGGTGGTTGTCATTTGGGTTTAGACCCTTTTGACCCCGCGAATATTTCCACCCTGGAAAACTCTTTGTTGTACCAGTTAGATCAGGCCGGGCTGGCGGTACCAGATCTTGGCGGTATTACCCACCAGACAGTTGCCGGATTTTTATCCACCGGTTCATCAGGTGGCAGTACGCAGTTTTCTTTTGACGATGCATTGATGAGCATTAGCCTGGTCAATTGCGGCGTGAACGGCGCTGAAAAAGTTACATTCAACCGTCCTGTTCCGGATAATCCGGATGATCCTTTTTATGGTATCGGTGTAGCCACCATCGGCTTGTTTGGCGTGATTGTTTCCGCCACTTTTAAATGTGTACCGCGGTTCAATATAGTGGGTACAGAAACCACCACTACAGAAGCCGCATGCCCAATCGATTTGTTTGGCAATGGCAGCGGTGATAAACCATCCCTGCAAACTTTTTTAGAGCAAACCCAGTATGTGCGGCTGATGTGGTGGCCGCAAAGAAATGTGTCGAAGATGGTGGTGTGGCAGGCGAAGCAACAGGCGCCCACACCTGATTTTAAAATAATTCCTTACCAGGAAGTACCCTGGGTGGCGGGCAGCCCGATACCTTTAACGATGGCTGCTGACCTGGTATTTTCGGCCATTGGTACCTGGCCCAACTGGTTACTGGATGCCATGGGCGACACACCAAAATACCGGGAAATAAAGGAGATGGTGGACCTGGCTTTTTATCCTGCTATTCTTCCGCTCATTTGTAAATTTTTTGTTCAGGATGGAGAGAATCAACCCTTCCAGGATGTGTGGTATAATGGCATACCGATGGATAACCAAATGAGTGACCGCCTGATGCCGGTTTGGTTTACAGAATTGTGGATACCCATTGGGAAGACACATGAAGTAATGACAACACTGTTGAATTTTTATAGCGAAGGCCCGCAAAATACCGGCGCATTTTCCTGCGAAATATATGCTACCAAAAGCAGCCCCTTCTGGATGAGCCCCTCTTATCAAACCAACGTTATCCGGATTGACGTTTTTTGGTTTGCCAATAACAGCGGCGACCCGGTTGAATTTTATAAACCGTTCTGGGCCCTGCTGCAGCAATATAATTTCCGGCCGCACTGGGCAAAATACCTGCCGGGGGGTGATAGCCCCCAGGGCGTGGCCTACCTGAAATCTGTCTACCCAAGATGGAATGACTGGATGGCCTTGCGGGAGCAAATGGATCCCGGCCAGGTGTTTGTAAGCGACTACTGGCGTGGCCATTTGGGTATTGCGCCCGTGCAATAAAAATATTTTTCTTCCATTTTATTATAACGAAATATTAATAGCTTTTTATCATGATTACTCCAGACGCAAAAGGGTTATATCATCCTGCCAGCAATGATGACATCAGTACGCTGATTCAATATGCTATACAAAATAAATTACAGGTAAGGGTAAGAGGTGCTGCACAATCTGTCAACGCAGCGGTGGTAACAGATGCCGGTAACAACATCAATATACAACTGGATCAGATGCGGACTGTAGTGTTCAATGATGCTGCTGTGCAGGTTACCGTAGGTGCCGGTTGCAACCTTGGGGTTGATCCTTATGATCCTTCTGAAACAAGCAAATTGGGAAACAGTTTTTTTGAACAGCTCACTCAACATGGATGGGCCATCGCCAATGTGCCGGACGCCATTCATCAAACCGTGGCAGGCTTTATTTCAACCGGTTCCTCAGGGCCTTCCATGCAGCATTCTTTTGATGAATGCATCGTGGCCATTACTTTGATAGATGGCACCGGTACTCTGCATACGTTTACTAAATCAGATAACTTAAGCGATCCGTTTTATGCTGTTGGAACCAGTATGGGCTTGCTGGGAATTATCACGTCCGTTACGCTGCAATGTATTCCGGCTTTCAATATTATTGGCAGCCAGTCAACCACTAAAATAACCGACTGTGCGTATGATTTTTTAGGCAACGGGGGCGATGGCA
The DNA here is from genome assembly GCF_028288465.1 of Ferruginibacter sp. Taxonomy (GTDB): domain Bacteria; phylum Bacteroidota; class Bacteroidia; order Chitinophagales; family Chitinophagaceae; genus Ferruginibacter. The sequence goes on from NZ_JAQBNR010000015.1 coordinate 410,782, forward strand.
AACCGTCATTGCAACAAATGATGAGCAGCGCCGAATACACCCGCATGCTATGGTGGCCTTTCTCTACCGTACAACGCGTTATTACCTGGCAGGCACATACTATGCAGCCATCCGACTACAACCAGCACACGGGTACGCCGCAACATTTTACTCCGCAACCGTACCAACCCGTGTTTAAAACGGTTGATGGATCTGCACTGCCGATGCAGGCCGCTGCGGCAGAAGGGTACAAACTGATTGCAACATGGCCGGCGTGGCTGCATGCTATCACGGGTAATTCACCGGCTGAGCCGGTTATTGAAACCATAACGGAGACCGTGGCGCCCTACCTGTACCCGCTGATGCTGAATATGTTTTTTGCCTGTGACAGTGATAAAAATCCACCGCAACAATTTTGGGATAACTGGCTGGGCAGCCTGCCGATGGACAGGGTAGAGTTTAGCAACAACCTGTTTAATATGTGTTACACAGAAATTTGGGTAACCGCAGATAAAACGCAGGAACTGATGAGCGCTTTTCAGCAACACTACCAGGAAGGTGGCTTTGCCGCTACCTGGGTATATTGTGTGGAAGTGCTGGGAGCGAAGGCAAGTAATTTTTGGATGAGCCCCGGCTATCAGCAAAACTCCGTCCGCATAAGTATCATGTGGTGGTTAGACAATCCTGTGCAGCCACTGAATTATTACCAGCAGTTCTGGGACTTGCTGTATCAAAAAAATATTCCTTTTCGTTTGCACTGGGGAAAATACCTGCCGCCCGCTGCATCCAGCCAGGGCCCCGCTTACCTGCAACAACAATATCCCCAATGGAATAACTTTATGGCGCTGCGTAAGAAAATGGATCCCGATAACCTGTTTTTAACAACCTACTGGAAAACTCAATTAGGAATTACCGTTTAATTAAGTGAATTTGTAGCTGTAAAACAAGTCCCCGGAAACCAATTATCCTTACCGTAGCATTAAACCGTAACAGCAATGAAGGTTTAATCAATGCATCTGTGAATAACGGTATCTTAAACAGAAACTACAAGCTGCATCAACAAATGGACGCAATAGGGAAAACAGCTGTCACATCAACCGGCAACAGCAATTTTTTGCAATGGGGCAAAAAGGCCTGGGCTTCCATCATTACCATTGGCATCACCAGCCAGCTAACGGCCTGGGAACAAAAGCGCACCCGTTTGCTCAATGGTGTTTCCGCCATGGCGCTTATTATCTTGTCCATCTATTGTTTATTGTATCTTAGTAAAACCGAGCGCCTTGTGTTGATTGAAAGCTTCCAGGGCGTGGTGGCCATGGCCATTGTATTACTGCTCAACCATTTTCACAAATACATTGCGGCCTGCCATTTTTTTAATATCTACAACATGCTCTGTTATTCCTTCTTTGCCATTTCGCATGGCAAGGTAGATGCGGCAGAATATATATTGGTGGCGGGAAGTATTGCTTCAATGCTTTTTTTCAGGGACAGGGTTACAGTGATTACTTATTTTATTTTAAACGCCGCCTGCTTTGCCGCCTGCAAATATTCCTTTACGGTAATGCAGCCTTTTTTGTTTATGCCCAATGGCGAAAACCTGTACTTCGCCAACCATGTAACGTTGTTTATTATTTTATTTCTGATCGTCTTTTATTTTAAATCAGAAAATGAAAAACAGGAAAACCAGCTGGAACAACGGAACCTGTTGCTGCAAAAAGAAAAGGAAAAGTCAGATAATTTATTGCTGAATATTTTGCCTGCCGAAACAGCCGAAGAATTAAAGGAAACCGGGGAAGCCGCCGCCAAAAGTTACAAGATGGTAACGGTGCTGTTTCTGGATTTTAAAGATTTTACCTACATGGCCGAAAGCATGCCGGCCGAAGAACTGGTAACCGCCATCAACTATTATTTCAGTGCCTTTGATAACATCATCCAGCGGCACGATATTGAAAAAATAAAAACCATCGGCGATGCCTACATGTGTGCAGGCGGATTACCGCAGGCCAACAAAACCAATCCCACAGACGTTGTGCTCGCGGCGCTGGAGATACAGGAATTTATGCAGCAGGACAAGCAACAAAAGCAGCAGCAAAACAAACCTTTTTTCGAAGTCCGCATCGGCATTAATTCAGGCTCCATCATTGCCGGCATTGTAGGCATCAAAAAATTTGCCTACGATATATGGGGCGATACGGTCAACATTGCCTCCCGCATGGAATCCAGTGGCATAGCGGGTAAAGTAAATATCAGCGGCGCCACCTACGAGTTGGTTAAAGATGCATTTAACTGCACCCACCGCGGTAAAATAGAAGCCAAACACAAAGGGTTGATTGATATGTATTTTGTGGATGGGTGTAAGGATACGGAAAGTCAGCAGTAATTATTGTATGCAAAACAGGTTCACAATTTTCAGTCCGCCTTTTTTGAAACGTGTTTCAATAATCCGCTGGTTTGGCCACCTCAGTGATTTCATATTTGCTACAATGCGATGTATCAGCAAGGAGCAGACGTTGCAAAAATAATGATCGCTTTCATATAATAAATGTTTACATTCATTTATAAATATTACACATCTTTGTATGCATGCTTATGGTAGCAATACACCAGTTAGCGGCAATGCTGCTTGAACGCTTAAAAAACACTCCAAATGTTTTACAGAATACATTTAAATACATTACTGCTTATCTTATTATTGGTTGTTGTACAACATAGTATAGCACAAAAAAATGACAGCATAAGAATTAAAAGTATTCCCTATCCTTTAAAATGGGATAATGAACCAAAGAAATACTCAATGGACAAAAATGGGGTAATCATTACTGCCAGCGAAAAAACTGACATGTTCAGAGACCCTAACGTCGCCTACAATACAGACAATGCTCCTAAGCTACTTTTCACTGCTGACAGTAATTTTGTAATTACAGCATCAATTGAACACAGTTTCTCCAACAAATGGGATGGAGGTGCCATCGTTCTCAAACAAGACAGTCTTAATTGGGTAAAATTTTGTTTTGAGCGCGACTATACCGGGGCAAGAAGGGTGGTTAGTGTGGTAACAAAAGGCATTTCCGACGACTGCAATTCTGTTGAGATAACCGGTAACAAGGTTTTTTACAAAGTTGCCAAAGCGGGCAATGTTATAACACTGTACTATTCAATAAGCGGCACAAAATGGTTTCTGGTAAGGCACTTTCAGTTTGACACAACCAAACCTTTCCAGGTGGGGTTCTTGGCGCAATCGCCTGTTGGGAAAAATTGTAAAGTCAAATTCCAAAACATTACCTATACAATAAAAAAGATAAAAGACCCTTATCTTGGCGACTAATAAATAAGGCTTTCAAAAGCGCATGCCTCCAACAAAAGTATTTGTAAAAGCTTTAGTCCCGTCTGCGTTTTCACCGCAATCAGCAACAATTATTGAAATCTTACCGTGAAATCCCGACGCTGAATGATATTCGCATTACTACAAAATCATGTAGCATGCTTCAATATAAAATCAACAATTGGCGTTGGATTTATAAGACTGTGTGGATGATGACCCACACCTGGTTTCAGTATGATTTGTATCGGCGCCTTCATCTCTTTATAACGCTGCTCAACTAATTGTATATTTTCTGCTATCGGCACCACGGTATCTGCATCTCCGCAAACACATAAAACAGGGATATGCGCATCGGCTAATGGCTTTAGATTATCTACCGGATTAAATTGATAAGCCATCGCTGCAGCATCATCTGCAAAGCCATATACTTTTTTTAATTTTTCCCAGTCACCCGCTGAACCTTCTCCCTTTCCCTTGCCGCCGGGCCAGCTTTTAAAATCACATACCGGCGCATCCACATATATACAACTTACTTTTTCAGGGTTTCTTGCGGCCCAGTTAAATGCAAATAATCCTCCTCTGCTAAATCCTTCCAAAACCGTTTTAGGATGCAATTTTCTATTTTTAATGAGGTAGGCATAATATTTATCCATGAGGTCAAGTGCTATGGGCGCACCATACATATCCTGCAAATCCATATACACCACAAAAAATCCTTTTGCCAGTAAGGTACTGTCAGCCTGCGGTTCATGACCAAAAAACTCCGTACGCCAGATCCATGGATTGCCCGGCTTTCTCTTTTTCGGTTCCACCACCAGGCAGTTTCTTCCATTCAATACAAAGTCTGTTCTTTTAAATCCCATCCAGGTGGAATAAGTAAATGAGTCTGTTGCTTGCAGCGGTTGCGTTACAACAGGCAGTGCGAGTGGCTTGCTATTTTCGGGATAGTTTTTAGCTTCCAGTGAATGATGAAGCACTAAAAGGGAAATCAACAAACAAATAAATCGAAACATACAATTACAATTTTATCAGCAACAAGTTACTTAAAAGCAGGAACTTGTTGTACTGCCGGAAAGCATGGTGCTGCCATTGATTCTGCAAAGACACGGCTATTGAATTTTTTCTTTGCTATAGTTTAACATAAACCCGCTTCGTGTTTTTGTTGCTTACCCAATGCAATAAAATTTACAAATCACTACCGGTGTAAGACTAGTTATTTTGCATTTGTGATGTATGCTGGGTTGGGGGGTCGCGGATGACGCATTGTTATTGCAGGGGCTCTCCGTGAAGCCCGCTGGTACAGAACCCAAGCCTTTCGGGGACTGAAACAATTTTAAAGTTCCAATGATTCTAAACACTACCCAACAATAACAATTATAATTTGATCGCCCATTCATTCATCATTGGCCTGCCAAGCAAAGCAGTTGCTTCTGCGTCATTTTTAAATGTTTCTTTTTTCGGGTTCCATTGCAGGCGGCGGTTTAGCCGGTAAGCCATATTGGCCAGGTTACATACAGAGGCGGTACGGTGACCTGTTTCCACGTCGCAGATGGGCTTTGTGCGTGTGCGTATGGCGTTTAAAAAGTCTTTGTAATGATTCTCGCTTTTGTACACATGCTTTTCATTTTCTCCAATAATCCTGGTTGCCAGCGGAGCAGGTGTTGTCTCAATCTGACCACGCTTTATTCTTAACTCTCCTTCCGTTCCGGTAAAGAGTACAGCGCCATCCCATTCCCATTTTTCATGCGTCATGATAACGCCATTTTTATACCGGAAGGTAAGGTTGGGATGCTCGCCACCATCAGGTGCAATAATTTCCACCGGGCCGCTGTTATCCATATCCAGCGCCCATTGTGCAATATCAAACATGTGTGCGCCCCAGTCGGTCACCATGCCGCCGCCAAACTCCCTGTAGTTGCGCCAGTTGGGAAACACATCTTTTGAAACCGGCGGCGCCAGTTCGGTATTAAATGCGGCGGGCTCATTGGGTCCAAGCCATGTTGTCCAATCAAGTCCGGCTGGTATAGGCTCCGCAGACAGGTTGTATTTTTGAGGCGGTGGTCCCACATTTACTTTCACTGATTTTACTTCACCGATATAACCGTTGCGTACCAACTCAACGGCTTGCCGAAACTCCGGCCAGGAGCGCTGCATACTACCGGTTTGAAACACCCTGTTGTATTTGCGGGTGGCATTCACCATTGCCCGGCCCTCTTTTATGGTAAGCGCCAACGGCTTTTCACAGTAGATGTCCTTGCCTGCTTCGGCGGCTCTTACCGCAGCTGCTGCATGCCAGTGATCGGGAGTGGCAATTACTACTGCATCCACATTTTTAAGGGACAGCAGTTCCCGCATGTCGTTGTAAACCGGTATATCAGCATAGCTGCCAATGGCTGCATTGGCAGCATAGAAATTTTTAATCTTGTCGATGGTGAGGTCGGCTTTGTCTTTATACACTTCGCTGATGGCGGCTATCCGTATTTGGCCGGTTTTAAGGAAGGCCTCGGTTAAGCCCCGGCCTTGTTTACCCGTACCGATAAAGCCCAGGTTAATCATATCGCTGGGAGCGGTGTATAGGGTGCCATCCGGCATTTTTCCACCCAGCACAAAGCGGGGTACAATGGTAAAGGCAGCGAAGGCTTTTGCAGAAGTGGTTATAAATTTCCTGCGGTTGTAGTTAGCGTTTTGATCTTTTTTCATGTATGGCAAATTATAATGGAATGTACAGTATTTTTTGTTTGCGCAATGATGTGGCGTTCAACATTTTTTTAATCAATAAAAGCTACAATAAAACAAACCTTTTTCCGAAGTCCGCATCGGCATCAATACAGGCTACGTTATAACGGGTATTGCAGGCATTAAAAAATTTGCCTACGATATATGAGCGATACGGTAAGAATGTAGCATATTAGCTGCTTTGCCAAACAGCTGCAAAAAGATACTTAAGTCGAAGATTCGCATAGCTATGCTTCATTCAAACTTGTTTGTTGTCTGCTGTTTTACCATTGTTCCTCAACGATTGTCTTACTGATAATAATATCAAATCCATACAATCCCTTTGCAATCTCGATGTCTACGCTGCGATATTTTTCAATCGCCGTTCCACAGGGAAAAATAAGCTCCTTCTCTTTATCCTTATACATTATATGAACATATGGTTCGCCACAGCTTCGGCTGGATTTTGCTAGATGTCCGTATGAAACAATTGGAAGAGTAATGACGATTTTGGAATTGTCATTAAAAATTTGGTTAGACCACATAAATAGAAAAACAAAAACTCCTCCAAAGGAAACAATATTAAAAAAATAATGAAAAAACATTGGATTCCGTTCAGGTGTGTACGGATTAAAGCAATAAATATTAAATACTTTTTTGAAAATTGGGGTCACTAATAAACCTGTCAACACCCATATAGATAAAGGAATATAAACAGAAATAAATGTCACTCTGTAAATATATATTTCCCAAACTGTCAATAATGCGCCTGTAAGGAAAAGTCCACCCAATAAATTACTCTTTAAATTATAGTAAGGATATTTAGCTTTCAGTCCTTCCAATGCTTTCTTTCGATAGTCCGGTGGTCTTACCTGGAGGTTCTTTTTTTTCCTTTTTCTTATCATAACAGAGCGGCTAAAAAATGCAGGAGCAGCTTTCACTTAACGGAGTGATTAATTTTAACGCGATTAAGTTTGCTTTTATATTGCCAGGATGCGTGGAAAATATCGCTGACAAATATTACTATTTTAACCGGTATTACAAATAAATAACCAACCTCAGGGCTTGCCGTACACCTTCTCTCCACCTAAAAAAGTAGCCACTACTTTTACTCCCAATAATTGTTGCGGAGCAACCTTCATAAGATCAGCATCCAGTATAACAAAATCCGCCAGCTTGCCTTGTTCTAGACTCCCTTTTTCATTTTCTTCAAAATTGGCTTTGGCTGCCCAGATGGTCATGCCCCGCAGGGTTTCTTCCCTTGATAAGGCATTCTCAGTTTGAAAACCGGTGGCAGGATAACCTTTGGCGTCTTTTCTTACAACGGATGCATAAAAAGTTTTAAAGGTAGAAATGTCTTCCACTGGAAAGTCGGTGCCTAAAGGAATCCAGCCATTTTGTTGCAGTAACTGTTTGTAGGCGTAGGCGCCCTTTTCCCTTTCTTTACCCAACCGTTTATCGGCCCAGTACATGTCGCTGGTAGCATGCGTTGGTTGTACAGAGGGGATGATGGAATTGCTGCCAAATAAATTGAAATCATTTTGATTGATTACCTGTGCATGTTCGATACGCCATCTTAAATCGTTGTTGCGTTTCAGGTACCTCGCATAGGTGTTCAGTATAATCCGGTTGCCGCTGTCGCCGATGGCATGCGTGCATAACTGGTAGCCCTTTTGTGCTGCAAAATTGGCCACGGAATCAAAATGCGCAGGTGTGCTTAATAAAAACCCATAGTGCCCGGGCTGATCGCTGTAGGGTTGTAGCAGGCAGGCCCCTCTTGAACCCAGTGCACCATCTCCATACATTTTTATACTGCGGATGTTGAGCCGGTCTGTTTTTACAATGCCATTTTTATCAAGCCAGTCAAAATTCTTTTTGGCATCACTCAGCATTACATACAAACGCATCTTTAACGTACCGGCTTGCTGTAATATGTTTATTTGTTCGGCTACTGTATAATCAAGGCCACAATCATCAATGGTTGTTAAGCCGACCGCAAAGCAATTTTTTTGTGCGGCCTGCAGTGCTTTTTTAAATTGCACTGCTGTAACGGAAGGTATTTTTGATGCTACCAATTCCACTGCGTTATCAACCAACATACCCGTGAGTTCTGTTCCCGGTTTGTTGACGATTATTTCTCCGCCGTTTATTTTGTCGCCTGCTTTTATGCCTGCTATTTCCAACGCTTTTTTATTGGCTATGGAGGCATGCCCGTCTACTCTTTCCAGCAATACGGGCCTGTCGGGGAACAACACTGTCAGTTGGTCATTGGTAGGAAAATCTTTTTTTGCCCAGTCGTTCTGGTCCCACCCACGGCCGGTTAACCAGCCTTCTTTATTCACCGCGGCAAAAGCCTTTACTCTTTTTAGTACGTCCTGCCAGCTGGTAGTGCCGGTAAGGTCAACCTGTTGCAGGCTCATACCATACCCAACAAAATGTGCGTGCGCATCTATAAAACCAGGATAGATAAATTTACCGCCCGCATCTAATTTTTGTTTGCAGGTATATTGTTTTTCCAGGTTGGCTTTGGTGCCGGTAGCAACAATTTTGCCATTGCTGATCACCATGGCTTCAGCAACCGAAAATGCGGCATCAACAGTATAGATGGTGCAGTGATATACCAGCAGGTCTGCTTCTTGTTTAGCGGCGAAGGAAGACCAGGCAATGAGAATACCAGTGAATAAGCAAATGATTTTTTTCATAGAATAAATCTAAGGAGGAATGAATAAAAATTGCTGGTTAAAAATTAATAATTAACAATTAATAATTGGAAATGCATAGGCTGCATATATAGCTTAAACATCTGATTTGGACAAACCATTCACTTCCAAACCATTCACCATTGACAACTCACTACTCACAATTCACAACTCACAATTCACCACTCACAATTCACCACTCACCACTCACCACTCACATACTCACATACTCCACCAATAAGTAAACTTCAGCGCCAATGCCCGGTTGCGGATAAAAAAGGGTGCTGTGTAATAGTTATCTGTATAAACAATATAAAAATCACTGGCCGGTTTGTAGCGCCATTGTAACCTTGTGTTGACATTTACATTTTTTTGCTGGTTGTTATATTGAACAAAAGCCGTGAAGAAAAAAGTATTTGTTAAGGTAAGGTCTATGCGGGGGCCTATCAGCCAAAAGTTGGTAACGCCCCAGGGCTTCGCCAGGTCAATGTGGTTGAAGCTGGTACTCAAAGTAATATTTACAAAAGGCTGAAAACGGTATCCTAAATCGGTAGTAAGCGCCAGCCTGGTGCCGTTGGCATAATAACCGCCGTACCGGGTGGTAAAACCATAAGTAAACAATCTTTGAGGCTTCGAGGTAAAAGTAGTGCCCCAGGAATTCCAGCTGTGTTTACTGCCGGTAAGCAAAGAATCTTTACCCGAATTGGTTGGGTCAAACGGCTTCAACAATTCTACATAATCGTGCGCCACCCAGGCATCAAAAACACCCTGGTTGCGAAAGCTTATTTTATAATCCAGGTAAGTTTCATTATCCGTTTGATGCATTTTACTGTTAAAGAAATAGGTTGAACTCAGCAATGGTCCATGACTTAAAATTTTTCCTTTTTTATTAGGGAAGAAATTGTAACTGACCTGGGGATTTAATTTGACGTAATTACTGCGGGGAACGTAGCCCACTTCGGCATTGTAATTTTTGCCCACAATTTCATGTTGCCATAACAGCAACCATTTTTTATCGGTGTATTGAAAGTTAGCGGCATGTACAAAATCGCCGGATGATTTGCCTGGCGTAAAAGATTTTAATACCATGGCTTTACCGGTGAACATATTATTGGCAGAAGCCAGATTGTACTCAACTCCAAGGTTGCGGTTGTATAAAGAGTAAACCGGCTTGCTGCTGTCTTTACCCGGTTGGTAATTCACAGATTGTTTGTTTACAAACATCAGCCTGATGTTTGACCGGGCAAACAGCCGGCGCTGCAAAGCAACTACAGTAAAATTTTGCGCCGGTAAACCAACTTCATCCTGGCTTTTTGTTTTCATGTCCATCACTCCGATGCGCCAGTTTTTATCAAGACTGCCGCTCAAACGGGCACCATAATTTATCGGCACCCCCAACCCAATCCGGCGGCTGAAAAAGGGCCGGATATTGGTATAGCCAAAATTGGCAAACAGGTCGGCATTCTCTAAAAAGAACTGTCTTTTTTCAGGAAAAAATAATTCATAGCGGTCCAGATTGGTAACCTGCTTGTCTACTTCTACCTGGCTGAAATCGGGATTTACAGTAAGGTCTAAATTCAGGGAAGAGGAAAGCGCAATCTTGGCATCTGCGCCAATGGCCTTTCGGTAATCATTGGGAGTTTTATGGTCATAATCTTTGCTGATGCCACCGAGCACATACGGAATCACCGAGACGTTGGCACCGGGTTCGGGCGGAGCTTCGTCCCATATCAGGTTGCCGGTATATGCCAGCGATGCCGTGGGAAATTGTCTTGGAATCGGCGTCCAGCTTGATTTTTCAGCTTCTTTAATATCAAGCCTGCTAAAATTGATGCCCCATTGTTTAATACCTTTTTTATACCGGATGGATTTAAACGGAATGGCGGCTTCAAAAATCCATTTATCAGGATAATTTTTTACCGCCGATACCCATTTGTTATCCCAGCTAAGGTCTGCACTGCCGCCACTGTATAAACTGCCATCCCATTGAGCCCCGGCTGCATTGGCGCCAAAAGTAAAGCCATTGGTGCGGTCATCAAAGGGGTCCATAAAAAATATAAAATTATCGTTGCGGCCAAAACTAAAATCCCTTCTTAAAGATTCTACCATATAAGGCGCCGGTTTGGTAAGATAGCAGACAGCAATGATGTAGATGTTCTTTGCATCATAGGTCATGCGCACGGAAGTTTTTACTTTGGCGTGGCTGGTATCCATCGGCAGCACCATAAAAAAGTTCTCGGCGGCGGGGGCGTCCTGCCAGGCCTTTTCATTCATTTGACCATCTATGGTAACAGGCAAACTGGTTTTGTTGATATGTAATTGGTAAGCCGCGTTTTTTTTCTGTCCAAAAGCAACAGTCGTAAGCAGGTAAAAAGGAAGCAATAATAGTTGTCTCAATACAGCAAGATTTTGGAGTTTAAATTGGGCTACAAGATAAGTATTGTTGCTAAAAGAAAGGCCGCCATTGGCAAAATGTGTTCAAATAAAATAAACAGGCTCCATCGGCTGACACAAAATAAAAACGTGATTGAGTTATATCTTTGGTATGACGACTATCAGTCATAAATTGTGTAATAATCGGCATATTTGACAAATTAAAGCAGTAAATAATGGAACTGTCATCACAGCAACCAGGCCTGGAAAAATTATTGTTCAGGTACAACCCTGCCGGCCTGCCGGTACCGGGTGCCGAAGAAGAGTTACAGTTATTTAAACAACTGCAGCAGGATTTTAGCCACCAGTTTAAACAACACTTTCCCGATCATCTTGCCAACAAAACCATTGTAGTGGTGCCCAGCCTTACGCTTGACCAGGAAGTGCTGTCGAAAATTAAGGGAGCGCTGTATTACGAAGAAAGATTGCTTTGTTTGCTGATGTTATTGCGCATGCCTTGTACACATGTAACATTTGTAAGCAGCATGCCAATTGACCCGGTAATAGTTGATTATTATTTGCACCTGCTGCCTGGTATAACAGGTTATCATGCCAAAGAGCGCTTAACACTTTTAAGCTGTTACGATGCCTCGCCCGCTTCACTTACCCAAAAAATTTTAGACCGGCCAAGGCTGATCGCCAGGATAAAAAAAAGTATACCAGCAGGCGACGTGGCGCACATTGCGTGTTTTAATACCACACCGCTTGAAAGAACACTGGCGGTAGCAATAGGTATTCCGTTGTTTGGCTGTGATCCGTCGCTGAGTTATCTCGGTACAAAAAGCGGCAGCAGGCGGATATTTTTAAAAGCCGGTATCCAAATGCCCCCGGGGGCGGAAAATTTAAAAAGCTATGAAGATATTGTACATGCAGTAGCTGCTCTAAAAGATATGTACCCGCAAACCAAAAAAGCGGTTATCAAGTTAAACGATGGTTTTTCCGGGGAAGGAAATGGCGTACTTACTTACCCTGGTATTGCAGATAAAAGAGACTTGTTTAACTGGATTCATCATAATCTTTACCAGGCTATCAAGCCTGTGGCACAGGGTCTTTCCGTTGAAAAATTCCTGGAAAAATTTTACCAGATGGGAGGCATCGTGGAAGCATTTATTGAAGGCGATATTAAAGCCTCGCCATCGGTGCAATGCAGAATTGATCCTTTTGGCAAAGTGGAGATGATATCTACCCATAACCAGGAGCTGGGTGGCGATAGCGGCCAGGAATTTATAGGCGCTTATTTCCCCGCAGATAAAAGTTACAGCCTTGCCATTTGTGAAGCCGCACAACTGGTGGCAGAAGAATTGAAACACAAAGGTGTACTGGGGCGTTTTAGTATTGATTTCATCTCGGTAAAAGAACCGGGAGGATGGAAGAATTATGCCATTGAAATCAACCTGCGCAAAGGTGGCACTACCCATCCTTTTTTGATAATGGAATTTTTAACAAACGGGCATTACGACTGTACTACCGGCTTGTTTGAAACCGCCAATCAACAGCACCGGTATTATTTTGCATCTGACAATTTACAAAAGGAAACTTATAAAGGCCTTACCCCGAAGGACCTGATAGATATTGCCATGTTTCACGGCTTGCATTTTGACGGTACTTCACAAAAAGGGGTGGTGTTTCACATGATCGGGGCACTATCACAGTTTGGAAAGATTGGTATTGTTTGCATCGGTGCTTCGCCCGAGGAAGCTTATGGGTATTACACCAAAGCGGTGGCTGTTTTTGATGCCGAAACGGCACGCCAGCCAGCGGTGTGATGAGTGTTTAACATAACCGGGCAGCCGTCACGCTGAACGTCTATACCTTCACTATTTTCTGGTGGATGATGATTTGTCTGTTCGCAACAACTTGCACCACATATATTCCGCTGGGTAAACTGCCCATTCCGTCCAGCTGAAATGTGTTTTGCCCTTTGCTGATAGTTATATTTTTGGTAGCTGCAATTTGACCGGTGGTGCGTTGTATTGTAATGGAGCCATTGTTATTTTGATCTGCCGAAAACCGGATGGTTATATTTTCTGTAAATGGATTAGGATACAGCAGTGTAGCATTGGTTTCGGCTGCGGCCAGTTTAACCATTTCAACATCGCTGAAAGTAACGATGCCGGTTACATCCACTTCCTTTAAACGATAATAGGCCAGGTGTTTTCCACTTAGGGTAGAATGATGATCGACAACCTTGTAACTGTTATTTACACCATTGTTAAGTCCGCGTACAATTATTCCGGTTGATTTAAAATTGGTGCCGTCAAAAGAGCGCTCCACATCAAAATAACTTTCGTTTACCTCATTGTCTGCTATCCAGTTTAATTCTACTCCTTTCTGTATGGCTGATGCTTTAAATGAAACATATTTAACAGGTAAAACGCTGTAGTGTGGCTGCTGCGACTGTGCTGTAAGGCTGAATGAAATCAGCAAACAAAAACAGGTTAGGGATACACGGATGGTTTTCATTTTTCAGGGTTTTGGGGCGGAGGTAATATTACTACCTGTACTCATTAACACTACAATGGTGCCAGAAGTAAAGCTGCTCATTTTTAAGCAGTTAGAAAAATATTTTAGGCCAACTGTTCCATTTTATAGACGGTTAGTTTATTTTATGGAAATTGCTTTATTGACTCCGGTGGTTTAGCTGATCCTTTGTATTTTGTGTATTCAATAAAAACAGTTCCATGCTACGTTTATCTTTTTTATGCCTTTTAGTTCCGTTTTTATCAATGGCACAAACCAATGCCATCAAAGACAAAACAAAAAACATGAAGCCTTATGAAGGCTTTTTTACTTTTTACAGGGATGACAGTACGGGGAAAATCTGGTTGCAGATTAATAAACTGGAAGAAGAGATATTATACCAGACATCTTTACCAGCCGGTCTAGGAAGCAATGACGTAGGTCTCGACCGCGGCATCATGGGCACAAGCTATATTGTAAAGTTTAGCAGGGTAGGCAATAAGGTATTGATGATTGAACCTAATTATAACTACCGTGCTGTAACCGGCGATGCCGCCGAAAAAAGGGCCGTTCAACAATCCTTTGCGCAGTCAGTTATATGGGGCTTTACCATTGCTGCTGAAAACAACAACAATCTATTGGTAGATGCAACGGATTTTTTACTGCGTGATGCCATGCAGGTGGCCAACCGGTTACAAAATACCAAACAGGGCACTTATAGCCTGGATGCTTCCCGCAGTGCCATGTTCTTTCCGCGTACAAAAAACTTTCCGCTTAATACAGAATTTGAAGCCACGGTTACATTTGTCAATCACGATGGAAAAACGGGCAACTATGTCAATTCGGTGGTACCGGCCGCAGAAGCGGTCACGTTGCGCATGCACCATTCTTTTGTTCAGTTGCCGGATAATAATTTTGAAACAAGATTGTATGATGCCCGTTCACCCTTTATCACGAATTCGTATTATGATTACAGTACGCCGGTAACAGAACCCATTCAAAAAGATTTTATCATCCGGCACCGCCTGCAAAAAAAAGATCCGTCCGCAGAAAAAAGTGAAGCGATTAAACCAATTGTATACTACCTGGACAATGGCACACCCGAACCCATCCGCAGCGCTTTGCTGGAAGGGGCAGGCTGGTGGAACCAGGCATTTGAATCGGCTGGTTTCATCAATGCTTTCCAGGTAAAAGTGTTACCGGATAGTGCTGACCCAATGGATATCCGTTATAACATGATTAATTGGGTACACCGTTCAACACGTGGCTGGAGCTTTGGCGGAGCGGTGGTTGACCCACGCACAGGAGAAATTCTCAAAGGCAATGTTACACTCGGTTCGCTGCGGGTAAGGCAGGATTACCTGATTGCGCAAGGTCTGCTGGCACCTTTTGAAAACGGGCAATTACCTGCCGACAACAAAATGCTGAAGATGGCTTTGCAACGGTTGAAACAACTGGCTGCCCATGAAGTAGGGCATACCATCGGCCTGATGCACAATTATATTTCCAGCTCGCAAAACAGGGCCAGCGTGATGGATTATCCGCCGCCCATGGTATTACTAAACAGCAACAATGAAATCGATTTAAGCAACGCCTATACCAACCAAATTGGCGATTGGGATAAGGTAAGTATTCAATACGGTTACCAGCAATTTTCGAAACAAACAAATGAAGCCGAAGCGCTCAATAAAATATTAACGGATGCGGCAAGAAACGGACTGACGTTTATCTCCGACAGGGATGCACGTGATCCGGGCGGACTTCATCCCAGCGCCCATTTATGGGACAATGGAAAAGATGCGGTGACCGAATTAAAGAATGTAATGAAGGTAAGGGCGAAGGCCTTGTCGAAGTTTGGTGAAAACAATATCCGTAAAGGTGTACCTATGGCCATGCTGGAAGATGTGCTGGTGCCCATTTATCTTTTTCACCGTTACCAGGTAGAAGCAGTTACAAAAGAAGTTGGGGGAATGTATTATACGTATGCATTGCGTGGTGATGGTCAGCTGGTAACACAGCCTTTAACAAAGCAGGAACAATTAAATGCCTTGAACGCAGTGGTTGAATGTATCAATCCGCAAACACTTGCATTGCCCGAAAATATTATTAAGTTGATACCACCCCGCCCGGCGGGGTATGAGTATAACCGGGAATTGTTTAACCGCCGCACCGGCCTTGCATTTGACCCGCTCGCCGCCGCAGAAGCCGCTGCGGATATGCCCTTATCTTTTTTATTTAACACCAGCCGCTTAAACAGGATGGTACAATACCAGGCGGAAAATAACGGTCTGGGTATTGATGAGATGATAGCGGTGCTGATGTCAGCAACCTGGGATGCGCCTTCATTAAAAGGTTTACAGGGTTTGATTCAGCAACAAAACCAGCAGCTGTTGCTTACCTATTTGCTGGCGGTATCCGTCAGTAATGATGCTTCATTTGCTGCGAAAGCGCAAATGCTGAATGCGATTGAAGTAATAAAAAAACGTGCGACAGACAAATTAAAAACATCGGCAGATGCCAACAGTAAGGGTTACCTGTTGCTTACTTTAGAAAGAATAAAAGCACCGGAAAAAGCAAAGCCCACTTTGCATGAAGCCCCGCCTCCCGGATCTCCCATAGGTTGCGAAGCGGATCAATAATATGCAGATTGTAAAATTTAATAAATGCGATCTTATAAATTCAGGTATATGAAAAAAATATTGCTTTGTTTGTTATGTGTTGTTTCCTTCATTGCATTAAAGGCGCAGGATGACAGTATCCGTTTTTATAAAAAAACGTCGGTCATGATTCCGATGCGGGATGGCGTAAAATTGTTCACCGTGATATTGAGCCCGGTGGATGCAAAAAAGCCGCTGCCATTTCTGATGCAGCGAACTCCCTATGGTATTCCGGTTGGCAATGATACGGTGTATAAAACCGAATCACTGCGTAACATACTGGCGGATGGCGGATATATTTTTGTATACCAGGACATTCGCGGAAAATATAAAAGCGAAGGCTCGATGCAGATTCACCAGCCATTGATTCATGCCACAAAAAAAGGCGCTATCGATGAAAGTACTGATACATGGGACACAGTTGACTGGCTGTTGAAAAATGTAGCCAATAACAATGGGAAGGCCGGTATTTATGGTATTTCCTATCCCGGCTGGCTGGCGCTGGCTGGTTCGGTTGATCCGCACCCGGCTTTAAAAGCAGCTTCTGAACAAGCCTGTATGGCCGACCTGTTTTTAGGCGATGATTTTCATCACAACGGAGCTTTCCGTTTAAGCTATGGAATGGAATACAGTTATGAGATTGAATTTGATAAAACGACCGACAGTGATTTTCCCTTTCCGCAATACGATCTGTTTGACTGGTACCTTAAACTGGGTTCATTAAAAAATGTAAATGAAAAATATTTTCACAACAAAATTCCTACCTGGAACAATTTTGTTGCGCACCCTGCTTACGATGCCTTCTGGCAAACCAACTCGCCTTTAAGCTATGTGCATGCACCGCAAATTCCACAGTTGCATGTGGGCGGCTATTACGACCAGGAAGATATCAACGGCCCGCAACTGATGTATGGGCACATGGAAAAGAAAGACAGTTTCAACCGCAATTTTATTGTGCTGGGCCCATGGAATCACGGACAGTGGGGCGGGGGCAGGGGCGATAGTTTGGGGAAAATTTCTTTTGAAAGAAAAACCGGAGTTGACTTTCGCGTGCTTCAAAAAAAATGGTTTGATTACTGGCTGAAAGGCATTGGAGATGGCAAGTTTGACGAAGCCACTTGTTTTCAAACAGGCAGCAATCAATGGAAAACTTATACCAGCTGGCCCCCTAAAAATGCGGTTGCAAAAAGATTGTATGCAGCTGCCAATAATAAAGCCTCCTTTACCCGGCCAACGGCTGCGGTGGCTTTTGAAAGTTATGTAAGTGATCCCGCAAAACCAGTTCCCTACAGAACGCTGCCCATTGAAGCTACCTATGGCGAAGGCAGCAGGTGGCGGCCCTGGCAGGTAGAAGACCAGCGTTTTGTAAGCAACCGTCCGGATGTGCTAAGTTTTGTAATGGATTCACTTACTTCAGATATTACAGTAACAGGAAATATTATCGCCCATCTTTTCGCTGCGACAAGCGGTACAGATGGAGACTGGATTGTAAAACTCATTGATGTATATCCGGCATTTGATACTAAAAGTCTATTCATGAGCGGCTACCAGTTGCCAGTAGCAATGGAAGTATTCCGGGGGCGTTTTCAAAAAAGTTTTTCCAATCCGCAGCCGTTGGTTGCCAATAAACCCACTGAATTTACCATTGATCTGCACAGCATCAATCACACATTTAAAAAGGGCCATCACCTGATGATACAGGTGCAGAGCAGCTGGTTTCCGTTGATTGACAGGAACCCGCAAAAATTTGTACCGAACATTTTTGAAGCAAATGAATCCGATTACATAAAAGCAACACAACGGGTGTATTTTTCGGCGCAATACCCAACGTATATTGAATTGCCGGTAATGGGAAATAATTAATAAGCGGTTGTAATTAGCAGCTGGTGCTTTTTGTGCAGGCATATCCGTTCTCAAAATGGAGTTGGTTAGCCGGAGAAAATGCAAAGACCCATTAAAAAATAATTGTTAACAAACCCAACATTTTATTATGTAAATTAGAGCTGGTATTCACTACTTTTTGTCTCTTTCATCCTAATAAATGTTGTATGAAAAATTTCATTGTAACAATACTGGCCAGCATTCTTTTTTTTAATCTTTCTGCTCAAAATCCGGTTGCAACTGGTCCGTCTAAACAGGCTCCTGTTCAGCGGCCAAAGCTGGTGGTGGGTATCGTAGTGGATCAGATGCGCTGGGATTACCTTTACAGGTATTACAATCGCTATGCGGCCGATGGCGGCTTCAAACGCCTGATGGGTAAAGGGTTTAGCTGCGAGAACACATTTATACCTTATACACCTGCTGTAACCGCCTGCGGCCATACCGCTATTTATACAGGTTCAGTTCCTGCTATCCATGGCATTACCGGTAACGATTGGTGGGATTACGATTTGAATAAATATTTATACTGTACCGACGATGATAGCGTAAAAACAGTTGGCAGTAATACGGAACTGGGTAAGATGAGTCCCCACAATTTACTGGTTACTACAATTGGTGATGAGTTGCGCCTGGCCACCAATTTTAAAAGTAAAGTGATTGGTGTTGCTTTGAAAGACCGCAGTGCCATTTTGCCCGCCGGCCATAGTGCCAATGCTGCTTTTTGGTATGATAATAAAACGGGCGACTGGATCAGTTCAAGCTATTACATGAACCAGTTACCGGCCTGGGTAAATGAAATTAACGCAAAAAAGCTGGTGGATAAATATTATACACAGGATTGGAATTTACTGTACCCTGCTGCAACATACGATCAAAGTGTACCGGTTGTCAAACCCTTCGCTCATCCGCTGAAACAATATGTTGCCAAAAATTATGGCGTTATTTCCGCAACACCCTATGGCAATAATTTTACTTTTGATATGGCCATGGCAGCCGTAAATGGTGAACAACTTGGTGCCGGCTCCTCAACTGATATGTTAACCGTTAGCCTTTCTTCACCAGATTATATTGGCCATGCCTACGGCCCTAATTCCATTGAAGCAGAGGACGGTTTTTTAAGACTTGATAAAGAGTTGGGTGACTTTTTTAATTTTTTAGATCAGCATTTTGGCAAGGAAGAATGCCTTGTTTTTCTTACGGCCGATCACGGCGCAGCAAACGTGCCTTCATTTTTAAAAGAGCATAAAATACCGTCCGGTAATTTTGATGATGAAAAAATTACGGGTGCAATTAACCTGCAGCTGAAAGCAAAAACGGGTATTGATGAACTGGTGATTGGCATTATGAATTACCAGGTATATCTTAACCGCAATGCCATTGTAACATCAAAGCTCAATAAAGATTCTGTTGACAAATGGGTAATGGATTATTTATTGCAGCAGCCCGAAATGGAGCGGGTATTGTTGCTGGACAACCTGGCTGGGGTAACGCTAAATGAAAAGATAAAATCAGCACTTACGAATGGCTATTATCCAAAACGAAGTGGTGACCTTCAACTCGTTCTTAAGCCGCAGTACATCGATGGATTTTTGCGGGGCGGCACCACGCATGGCGTGTGGAATCCTTACGATACGCATATTCCGTTACTGTGGTATGGTTGGAAAATTAAACCCGGCAGTTTAAACCGTGAAGTATATATGACGGATATTGCCGCCACGGTCGCTGCATTGCTGCACATTCAAATGCCATCAGGATCTGTAGGACACGTAATTGAAGAAATAATGAAATAGCTTTTTACAAATAGTTATTTTGCATCACAGGTTTTGATGATAACCCGCATTGCAAATCAACATTTATCATCGAACTATTTTTTTATGCAACTATTTTTTATAAGACTGCTGGTAGTAATTATTTTACCGCTATGCGTTTACAGCCAGTCCCCAACCTTTGATAAGGTACAATTTTTTAAACAGGAAAAGCCTGTCCCAGTTACGCTGGAAGCTTACTGGAGTAAAATAATGAATCAAAAAAATACAGAGGGTAAAGTGTTTCCGGCAAGGCTTAAAGCTACTCTTGATGACAGTTCCCATTCCGATGAACCGGTAGATCTCGTGGTACGCGGGCATTTCAGACGTGATTATTGTATGGTGCCGCCAATCAAACTGAGTTTTTATAAATCAGAAAGCTCTGTGATGCATTCCCTTAAATCGCTTAAACTGGTTAGCGCATGCAGACTTACCAATACTTACGGACAATACCTGGTAAAAGAATTTCTGTTGTACAAAATGTACAACCTCTTAACAGACAAAAGCTTTCGGGTAAGGATGTTACAGTTGGAATATAAAGACAGCAGCGAAAAAAAAGGCAGTTTTACCAATTATGCTTTTTTGATTGAGGATGTAAAAGACATGGCTAAAAGAAACGGATGTATAGAAAGCGATAAAAAAAGAATCAATACAGTGAGTACTGACCGTAAACAGATGACAATAGTAGCTTTGTTTGAGTATATGATTGGCAATACGGACTGGTCTGTGCCAGCAGGGCACAACATAAAATTGCTGGAATCTAAAGACGACAGCCTTGCAAAGCCTTTTTGCGTACCATACGATTTTGATTACTCTGGCATCATAAACGCAGACTACGCTGCACCAGATCCTCTACTCAATACCGAATCAGTCACGCAACGGGTTTACCGGGGATTTCCGCGTACAATGGACGAATTAAAAGACGCATTGGCAACTTTCAAACAGCAAAAAGATAATATTTATGCACTGGTTAATAATTGTGCATTGCTCACCAGCAAGAATAAGGGTTATATGCTGGATTACCTGGATAGTTTTTATAACATTGTAAAAAATGAAAGGACTATAAAAACAGTTTTTATTGACAATGCAAGGTATGATTGACCGTAAGCGTTATTCATAAAAAATTACCAGGAGATGAAAGGAGCTTCACGGTTTATTTTAAACCTTTACATCCATTTTTTATTTTATCTGCGGTTGAAACTTTTTTGAATCAGGGTTTACACTGAAATTTCTCACTGGCATGGAAACAAATATTTCTGATAAGAGCAGCAACTTCGCCGGTTCAGTCACACGCAAAAAAGCCGGGGGGCTAACCTCACTGGTATTCGGTTTAATACATCCTTACCGCAGGTGGCTGAATTTTATTTTGCTTGCCATGCTGATTGAAACAGCCATGAGTCTGGCAGCGCCCTGGCCATTAAAAATAATCATCGATAATGTAACGGCCCATCATGCATTGCCTGGTTGGCTGGTGTGGATGCAGCATACTTTTTTTGGCAGCACCAATTCAGGTCTTGCGGCCGTAGCCGCCGTGTGCGTTGTATTGATTGCATTGACCGGTTCACTCGCCGGTTACGTAAACAGTTATTTTACCGAAAGTGTGGCGCAGTATGTGGCCAATGATTTAAGACGTCGAATGTACCATCACCTGCAACGATTGTCCCTTGCCTATTACGACAGTACGCAGGTGGGAAAAGTCTTAAGCACCATCACATCAGATGTTTCAACTATACAGGATTTTGCATCCGCAGTTTTGCTAAGCATTTTTATAGATGTGCTTACCATTGCCGCTATGCTGGGATTGATGTTTTACCTCAATTTTCATTTTGCGTTGATTGCTTTTGCCGTCACACCGTTCCTGTTATGGTTTATCGCCCGTTTTAAAAAAGTGGTAAAAAAAGCCACGCACGAAGTACGGCAGGAGCAAAGTAATATGGTAGTAATATTACAGCAGGGACTGGAATCTATCCGTTCTGTAAATGCCTTTGGCCGCCAGGATTTTGAGGAAGATAAATTGAAAAAAATAAGTCTTAAAACAGTGGGTGCAGCATTAAGGGCAAGGCGCTTAAAATCGCTGATGTTACCCGTTGTAACCGTTACGGTGGCTATTTGTACAGCCATTGTGCTGTGGCAGGGTGCCGGCCTTGTTGTTAACGGCACTATGACGGTAGGTGCGCTGACTGTTTTTTTGGCCTACCTGGCAAAATTTTTTCACCCGGTGCAGGACCTTGCTAAACTAACCAATACAATAGCCCAATCAACCGTGGCACTCGAACGCATCAAGATGATTCTTGACACCGATTCATTTATTCCACAAAAACCAAATGCGATCGTTCCCGGAAAATTCAAGGGCGAAATTATTTTTGAAGAAGTTAGTTTTTGTTACACCAAAGAATCGCCGGTTTTGCACCAGCTTAATTTAGTGATTAAGCCAGGCCAGCGAATTGGTATTTGCGGTGCTACCGGTTGCGGTAAATCTACCGTGGCCAGTTTAATTCCCCGTTTCTATGATGTTACAGGTGGACGCATTTTGATTGATGGCATTGATATAAAAGATTATCAGCTGGATGGGTTAAGAAGCCAGATTGGCTTTGTGCTGCAGGATACAGTATTGTTTTATGGTTCCGTAAAAGAAAACATTGCTTATGGCCGGCCGGAAGCTTCCGACGCAGAAATTATTGCTGCAGCAAAACTGGCCAATGCTGATGATTTTATCGTAAAAATGCCGCATGGTTATGATACTTTGGTAGGAGAAAGGGGAATGACTTTGTCCGGTGGTCAGCGCCAGCGTATTGGTATTGCCCGCGCCATTGTGCGCAACTCGCCGATTCTTATTTTAGATGAGCCGACAGCCGCACTGGATGCCAGCTCTGAAAAAATTGTGATGGATGCATTGGAAAAACTGATGAAGGGGCGCACGGTAATTATCATCGCTCACCGCCTCAGCACTATCCGCAATGCGGACAAAATTATTGTAATGAAAGATGGCCTGGTAGCCGAAGAAGGATCACACCAGGAACTGCTCGAAAAAAATAAAATGTATGCCACCCTGTACCACGTACAGGCAAGTGAATCTGCAATAGACATTTTAAAGGAAAGTTCGGCGCTCACAGGCAACGTATAATAGTAATATTCAAAAATTAAATAAGTATGTATCACCGCTCTGTTCTTATTTTACCTGATGATGGCATCCAGCCTGTGATTGATGCGATTGAAACGGCGAAAATAAATCTGCGGATAAAGATGTTTGTATTTTCTGACCCCGTGCTGATTGATGCAGTAATGGCAGCAAGTAAACGTGGCGTTAAAGTAAAAGTGATGCTGAACCCGGCAAGAAGGGATGGCGAAGAAGAAAATGAAACGACGCATCAAATACTTGCAGCGGCAGGTATTGACGTAAAAGACAGTAATCCCAATTTTGGCTTGACACATGAAAAGTCAATGGTGGTGGATGATAAAATTGCCTTTGTAAAATCATTGAACTGGGAGACTAAAAACTTAACAGAAACACGTGATTATGCCATCATAACTTCCCATCCGCACGAAGTGAAAGAAATCATTATGTGCTTTGAAGCTGACTGGGACAGAAAAGATTTTAACCCCGGTGCAAATGCACATTTGATCTGGTGCAGCGGCAATGGCCGGGAAAGAATAGCACATTTTATTGATGAAGCAGTACATACTTTGTTTGTACAAAATGAACGTTTCCAGGACCTGGTGATTATTGAGCGGCTGGTACGTGCAGCAGAACGTGGTGTAAAAGTGCATGTGATGGTTAGGCCTCCGCACACCCTAAAAAAAGAGAAACTGGTAGAAGGGGTGGGTGGCCTGAGAATAATGAATGATGTAGGTATCAAAATACACAAATTAAAACACCTTAAACTGCATGGTAAAATGTTGCTGGCAGACGGCTGCCGGGCTATTGTCGGCTCTATCAACCTCGCCCCTGGAAGTTTTGATGACCGCCGCGAACTGGCCATAGAAGTGCACGATGCAGCCATAGCAGAGCGATTGCACGAGATAGCTCATTTTGACTGGCACAATTCTCATCCCCTGGATCTTACAGATGCCGGCCTGTTTGAAGACCTTGAAAAAAGAGGCCATGGTGGATCAGAAAAATTGGTACTCGACCTGGATGTGCCGAAGCATAAAAAACACAAAAAGCATAAAAAATAACTTCTTCTTTTTAATATTCATTTTACAGGCTGTTATCATTTTTTATAAAATTTGGGTTGTAAATTTACCCTTCACACAAACAGCTTACATGCCTCCGGATTCCACGAATATTAATAATAAGGCCACTGCACAAAACACATACGATGTAATTATAGTAGGCTCCGGCATTACCGGCGGCTGGGCTGCCAAAGAATTGTGCGAAAAGGGATTGAGAGTATTGTTGCTGGAAAGAGGCGCCAATGTGGAGCATCCCAATTATCCCACTGCCACAAAAGATCCCTGGGATTTTCCGCATCATTTGCATTTATCTGAAGCCGATAAAAAAGAAAAATTTATCCAAAGCCGCCATTGGTCTTTTAAAGAAGACAATAAACATTTTTACATCAACGACCAGGAAAACCGGTATGATGAAATCAAGCGTTTCGACTGGATAAGGGGAGACATTGTTGGCGGCCGTTCGCTGCTTTGGTCACGGGCCTGTTACCGCTGGAGCGATCTTGACTTTGAAGCCAATTTAAAAGATGGTCATGGTGTTGACTGGCCCATTCGTTATAAAGACCTGGCGCCCTGGTATGATCATGTAGAATCTTTCATTGGTGTAAGCGGCTCGGCAGAAGGCTTACCACAATTACCGGATGGCATTTTTCAGCCGCCATTTGAGATGAATGCGGTAGAAAAATATTTTAAAACAAAAGTAGAGGCGGGTTTTGCCGACCGCAAAGTAATCATTGGCCGCACTGCCAATCTTACCAAACCGGTGCAGGGGCGTGGTCAGTGCCAGGCAAGGGATCTTTGTCACCGCGGGTGTCCTTTCGGGGCTTATTTCAGTACCAATGCCAGTACCATGCCTGCGGCCTATGCCACGGGTAATCTAACGGTTAGGCCCTTGTCGCTGGTAAATAAAGTGCTGTATGATGAAAAGAAACAACGTGCAACCGGCGTTGAAATAGTGGACATGAAAACCAATCAAACAGAAGAGTTTTATGCAAAGTTGATATTTTTAAATGCGGCCACAGTTGCTACTGCATTTATTTTATTGAACTCAACGTCGTCCCGTTTTCCAAATGGCCTGGGCAATGGCAGCGGGCAGGTAGGGCGCAATTTAATGGATCACCACAAAGGTTTCAGTGCTTCCGCAGCCGTAGATGGTTTTGAAGATATGTATTATTATGGCAGAAGGCCAACCAATATTTATATACCGCGGTTTAGAAATGTACAACAAAAAGATAACGGATTTTTGCGGGGCTATCACTTTGGCGCCAGCGCCTACCGCAACCAGCAGCAAAGCGATACCATCGGTGCTGAGTTAAAAGAAAGTATGTGTGAACCTGGTGGATGGCGCATAGGATTATATGCTTTTGGCGAATGCCTTCCTTATGCCGATAACCGCGTTACATTAAACAACGATAAAAAAGATAAATGGGGCAGACCGGTAATTGCCATCGACTGCGAATTTAAGGATAACGAAAAAGCAATGCACGAAGACATGGGCGTCACAGCAAAGGAAATGCTTGCTGCCAGCGGTTTTAAAGATATACAGGTGGGAGGCAAAATTTCTTTTCCCGGCAATGCCAACCATGAAATGGGTACGGCCCGTATGGGACGGGATGCCAAAACATCTGTACTCAATGGCTTTAACCAAATGCATGAAGTACCCAATGTATTTATTACCGACGGCAGCTGCATGACATCCGGCAATTGTGTAAACCCATCTTTAACCTACATGGCGCTTACAGCAAGGGCATGTGATTATGCAGTGAAGGAATTGAAGAAGATGAATATTTGAGAGAAGGCGTACATCTTCAAAGTTTAGAATATTTTTATAAGGCTTGTGGTAATTGGGATAAATGATTCGAGTGACTCATAAATCATCTTTTGAATATCGAAATGTTGAAAAAATATGAGTACTGTGTATTTAATCCCGAAGGGATGATAATATTATAGAACAAAAAGAACGTACAAAATAAATATAAACCCCGAAGGGGTGATATTATTTTCATCAATAAATTTGGATATTTACTCGTACCATTCAAAAAGATATTTTTCATCAAACTCTATTTTAAAAGCTGTCAAAAGACTGATATATTCCTGTCGGAAAGTTTTCTTTTTATGATGAGCTTCCTGGTTTAATATATAGTTGTACACGTTTTCAATTTGTGACTGGCCATAAGAAAACGCGCCGTAACCTTCCTGCTATTGAAATTTCCCCTTCACCAGTTTATGATCATTGATAAAATTGGAAGAATTATTTTTAATATCCCGGACGAGGTCTGATATTGCGGTTGCAGGTTTTAAACCTATAAACGCATGTATGTAATCCGGCATTCCGTTGACAATAATACTCTTCTGGTCTTTACCGCTGATGATACCGGAAATGTATTTATGTAAATCGGTTTTAAAATTGTCGCCGATCAGGTTAGCCCTTCCTTGTACAGCGAATACTACCTGAATATAAACTTTAGAAAAGGTACCGGGCATACTATTTATTTGAGATTAATAATGTCACCCCTTCGGGGTTTGATGCTTAACAAAATACATTTTTTACTATAATAATTTCAGTCCTTCGGACTTTTATTGA
This sequence comes from Ferruginibacter sp., assembly GCF_028288465.1. Classification (GTDB taxonomy): domain Bacteria; phylum Bacteroidota; class Bacteroidia; order Chitinophagales; family Chitinophagaceae; genus Ferruginibacter. Next base: position 437,487 of record NZ_JAQBNR010000015.1, read on the forward strand.
AAAGTTTAATTATCATGTAAGCTACATTCCAACAATGAACGTAATCCTCTTTGCCCAAAATATTTTGTATCGTACATTCAATAAAATTTATTTTCCATGCAATTGAAATCATTCATTTTACTTGTTCTAATCGGTATAGTCTATTCCGCATCGGCACAAATCAGTTCTGCAGCTATCGATAGTTTGGTTGAAAAAACACTAAAAACATTTGATGTGCCGGGCATTGCCGTGGCTGTTGTAAAAGATGGCAAAATTATTCATGCCAAAGGCTATGGGGTACGCTCTTTAAACACCAAACAAAAAACAGATGAGCATACCTTGTTCGGTATAGCCTCCAACACAAAAGCCTTTACCGCAGCAGCATTGGGTATTTTGGTTGATGAAGGAAAAATAAACTGGAACGATAAAGTGACCGACTATATCCCGGAGTTTAAAATGTACAATCCTTATGTGACGGAAGATTTTACCATCCGCGATTTATTAACCCACCGCAGCGGCCTCGGTCTGGGTGCCGGCGACTTGATGTTCTGGCCCGACTCCAATAATTTTACAAAAAAAGACATCATTCATAACCTGCGCTATTTAAAACAGGTGTCCGGTTTCAGAACAAAATACGATTATGATAACCTGATGTACATTATAGCAGGCGAAGTGGTGGCGAAAGTATCAGGTGTTAGTTGGGAGAATTTTATTGAAACACATATTCTGCAACCGCTTGGCATGACAGAAACGTCCACCTCGTTTAAAACCGTTCCCAACAAAACAAATGTAATTGATCCGCATGCGCTGGTGGATGGGAGGGTACAGGTGGTCCGCCGCGACTGGAGTGGGGTGGCCAATTCTGCCGGCGGTATTTACAGCAACATTACCGACATGAGTAAATGGATCATCATGCAAATGAACAACGGTAAATATGGTGACGGACTCAGTAAAAAAATATTCAGTGAAGAAGTACATGAAGAAATGTGGACACCGCAAACCATTATTCCTGTGCATGGCCCATCACCTTACAATACCCATTTTGCCTCTTATGGTTTGGGCTGGTTTTTAAGCGATGTAAAGGGCTATCTGCAGGCAACGCATACCGGTGGGCTCGCTGGCATTGTAACACAAATTACCCTGATACCCGAAATTAAATTAGGCATCATCGTTTTTACCAACCAACAATCCGGCGCAGCTTTTACAGCAATCACCAACACCATCAAAGACAGTTATCTTGGTGTTACCGGCGTGGATCGCATCAAACAAAATCATGACCGCGTCGTAAAGAATGAAGCAGAAGCAGCAAAAATAACCGGCGATATATGGAAAGATATTGAAGCGCAGCAAAAGAAGAATACTTCACCAAAAGATACTGCTCTTTTCACCGGAACTTATACGGATAAATGGTTTGGTGATGTAGTGATCTATTCAAAAAATGGCAAGTTGTGGTTTGAATCCAAAAGATCTTTCTTATTGAATGGTGAAATGTTTCCTTACAAAGGCAACACATTTATTGTAAAATGGGGCGACAGAAGCCTGGATGCAGACGCGTATGTGCAATTTGATTTGGATAATACCGGTAAGGCCAATCGGATAAAAATGAATCCGATTTCACCGCTGACAGACTTTAGTTTTGATTTTCAGGATTTGGATTTTACGCGGGTGAAATAATGTGCAAACATTTTTGTTTACCTAAACAACTGTTTGTATTCTTTATAATAAGCGTTGACGAGGAAAAAAAGCAACCAAAGAAAAGGCAGATGGAAACACTATCCGAAGCCAGGCTTTAAACCCGTCCTAAGCAAAAGGGACATCCGTAGAATTATTTGCTATTGGGGTTTAGATCTTTTAAACAAACGATGAAATAGTTTGTTTAAAAGATGCAGGCTAAATTCACCAAAACTGATAAAAATATTTCCCGCTACCCTTAAAAATATTTACTTTGTACAGTCATATTTTACAACTTCCAAAATAAACATACCATGGCCATTTATGAAATTAACATCAACAGTAAATCTTATAAGGTAGATGTGGAACCCAGCATGCCGTTACTTTGGGTAATCCGCGATTTTGTTGGATTAACCGGAACCAAGTTTGGCTGCGGTATTGCGCAATGCGGGGCATGTACCGTACATCTAGATGGTACGCCCATCCGGTCGTGCAGCTTTCCTGTTTCTGCCGTAGGTGCGAAAAAAATTACTACTATTGAAGGGGTTTCAGCAAATGTAGATCACGCCATACAAAAAGCCTGGATAGAACTACAGGTGCCACAATGCGGATACTGCCAGTCGGGCCAGATAATGAGTGCAGTGGCGCTGTTGAAGGCAAAGCCTAAACCGACGGATGCAGACATTGATATTGCTATGCAGGGAAATCTTTGCCGCTGCGGTACCTACCAGCGCATACGCAGTGCCATTCACCGGGCGGCTGAATTAATATAACCGTTCGCTTTAAGGTATCTTGTTTTAGCTCATCTTTTCAAACTATTTACAATGGAAAAAACCGCTTCAAATATCAATCGCCGGAATTTTATAAAACTGTCCGGCATTACAGGTGCCGGCCTCATGATAGGCCTGTCTTTAAAAGGAAACAATGGCGTTGGTCAGGTAGCCAATCTCAGTGGCGAATTGCCGGCTTTCAATTTAACACCTTTTGTCATAATTGAAAAATCCGGCGCCATCACCATTTTTAATACAAGCCCCGAAATTGGGCAGGGTGTGTTTCAATCTATTCCCGCACTGATAGCAGAGGAGCTGGAAGTATCGCTTGACCAGGTAACCATTAAACAAACGGGAGGCGAAAAACAGTTCGGTCCCATGCAGTTTGCGGGTGGCAGTATGTCCGTAAGATCAAATTATACCAACCTGAGAAAAGTAGGTGCGAGTGCAAAAGAAATGCTGCTGACGGCAGCCAGCCAGCAATGGAATGTGCCGGTTACAGAATGCCGGGCGGAAGGTGGAAAAATACTGCATAGCTCCGGTAAATCGGCAGGCTATGGAGAACTGGTAGAAGCCGCTTCCAAACTGGAAGTGCCAAAATCACCTAAATTAAAAGATCCGGCGGATTTTAAATTATTGGGTAAAAATATTCTTCGGCCGGATATCCCTTTAAAAAGTTCCGGCAAAGCCATTTTTGGAATCGATATTTCTGTTCCCAATATGGTCTATGCATCAGTGGCGCATTGCCCCGTGTTTGGCTCAAAGCTGGTAAGTTTTGATGACACAGCAGCAAAAAAAGTGAAAGGTGTTACCAGGGTAGAAACCTGTGAAAGAATCATTGGTAAATACAAGTATCCCGCCGTGGCAGTAATTGCCGATAATTACTGGGCCGCACTACAGGGGCGTAAGGCGCTGGCAATAAAATGGGATCACCAGGGCAACGAAACATTCAATTCAAAAACCTACGAACAGAGGTTACGCAACTTGTCAAAAAAGGAAGGCGTAGTAGCGCACAACCAGGGAGATTTTGATGCAACATTTAAAGCAGCGCCGCTGAAGCTGGAAGCGTTTTATGAAACACCAGTGGTATCCCATTCCCCGATAGAACCAATGAACTGCGTGGCTAGCTGGATGGAAGGCAGCAAGCTGGAAATATGGGCATCTACACAGGTTCCGGGCGATATCGTGGATTCTTTCTCAAAAGCATACAATGTGCCAGACGGCAATTTAAAAGTAAATGTGTTGTTTAATGGAGGTGGTTTCGGTCGTCGTTTGTACAACGATTATATACATGAAGCGGTACAGCTGACAAAGAAAATAGGTCAGCCGGTGAAGCTGATCTGGACAAGAGAAGATGATACGCAAAACGGGCCATTCCGCCCGATGACTTTTTCTGCTATGAAGGGTGCCTTGTCTGCCGATGGTAAAGCCATTGCTTTTCAGCATAAAGTAATTGCACCTTCGCTGGATGCAAGTGAAAAAGAAAATTATGACCCGAACAAGCCAGATGGAACCATGACGGAAGGCATCAGTGAACAGAAGTATGAAATCGCCAACATGAAAAATTTGTATGTATATGCGGATTCGCATATTCCGTATGTTGCCTGGCGGGCGGTAACCAGTACTACGCTGGCCTTTGCGCACGAATGTTTTATTGATGAAATGGCGGTAAAGGCAAAGAAAGATCCGATGGCTTTCAGGTTAGGCATGCTTACAAAAGAGTCAGACACCAAAAACGTGTTGCAAAAATTGAAAGAGGTCAGCAACTGGGATAAGCCATTGCCGGCGGGCTGGGGAAAAGGTGTTGCACAATATGAATTTTTTGCAGGGCTGGGCGGCTATGTGGTAATGGTTTCAAAAAAAGGCACCGGGGTTAAAATAGAAAAAATATATGCCGTGATCGATCTGGGTACGGTGGTAAATCCGGATACGGTAAAGGCACAGGTGGAAGGAGCAGCTGTAATGGCTTTGACTGCCGCCATCAAAAGTGGGATCACCTTCGACAAGGGGCAAACTGTACAAACCAATTATCATAATAACCAGCTGGTACGTTTTAATGAAATGCCGCCGGTTGATGTACATATATTAGCCAATGGCGGATCAACCATTAAAGGAGCCGGTGAACCAGGGCTTCCACCTTTTGCACCCGCTTTGTGCAATGCTATTTTTGCGGCTACGGGCAAACGCATTCGCAGGCTGCCTTTTGATATTAATAAAGTGTAATTTCTAAATTAAAAAATCAAAAGTAAAAATAGGCAGGTTCATGGAGCAGAACAGTTATATATTGTTGGCTACCCGGGACCAATGGATGCTATCCAACAATTAAATTCATTATTCTCATAAAATTAAATTTGGCTTTTCGCATGTATAAAACAATGGTATCCTTTTTCATCGCCGCTGGCGTCATTTTTATAACATCTTCCTTTTATCAGAAATATGATTTACCAAAGAGCATTGAACGTGGTAAGGATGTATATACTACTTATTGTATGAACTGCCACATGGTAGATGGCAACGGCACACCCGATGTGTATCCACCGCTCGCAAAATCAGACTATTTGAAGAAGCCGGTTAAGTTGCAGATACTTGCCGTGCTGAACGGGCAGGATGGGGAAGTGATTGTAAATGGAAAAAAATACAATGTTTTAATGCCGGCTCAAAATTATTTAACCGACGAGCAGGTGGCCGATGCGTTGAACTATGCACGCAACAGTTGGGGCAATAAAAATACCGTGGCGATTACGCCTGCGCAGGTAAAAGCATTGCGTAAATAGATTGATTTGAGTTAAAGCATTGTAATGAAAGAAATCAACGACATTATAAAAGCGTATGACGAAGCACAGCAAAAGGGTGAGCAATCTGCCCTTGCCACTGTTGTGCATGTGGCAGGTTCGTCTTACAGGCGGGAAGGCGCCCGTATGTTGATTACAGAACAGGGGCAATTAACTGGGGCCATTAGTGGCGGTTGCCTTGAGGGCGATGCCTTAAGAAAAGCCCTGCTCGCTATGGCACAGCAACGCCCCATGTTGGTAACCTACGACACCAATGATGAAGATGATGCCACCATTGGGCTTGGTCTGGGTTGCAATGGCATAATACAGGTGTTGATTGAACCCATTGATGGCAGCCGGCCTGGCAACCCGATTGCGTTATTAAGAGCCATTACATCCAAACGACAGCATAGTGTGTTAGTAACATTATTTTCCCTGCATGATAAAAGAGCTATACAACCCGGCACCTGTATGATGGTTACAGCTGATTGTTGCATTGCTAATGATTCCATCCCTTTAAAAGATATATTGATAAAAGATGCCGGCCTGGTATTGCACCAGCAACAATCTTTATTTAAAGAACTTGAATTTGAATCAGCACCGTTAAACGCTTTCATCGAAATGATTCCACCCGCAGTGGCACTGATCATTATCGGTGCAGGGAATGATACCATCCCCTTGGTGAAAATGGCAGATATGCTGGGTTGGCAAAGCACGATTGTGGATGGCAGACCGGAATACGCAAAGGCAGAACGTTTTACCGCAAGCTGCCAGGTACTGCTTTCCAAACCTGAAAATTTGCTGGATAAAATCAGCATAGATGACCATACTGTATTTTTGCTGATGACGCACAATTACAATTATGATATGGCCATGCTGCCTGTTTTACTTGCCAATAACGTGGTGTATGCAGGGATGCTGGGACCAAGAAAAAAGCGGGACAGGATGCTGCAGGAACTGCAGGATAAAGGCATTTCATTTACACCAACGCAATTGTCAGTTTTGCATAGCCCAATCGGACTTGATATTGGGGCCGAAACGCCGGAGGAAATTGCATTGTCTGTTATTGCTGAAATTAAAGCGGTGTTGAGCGGCAAAAAAGGTAGTCCGCTGGCGGCTAATAATTCGCCGGTTATTCATTCCCGTGCTGTTTTAAAGGCATAAGTTATGTGACAGTGATCTTAATTTTTATTTAGATATACCTGTTTATCCGGTTTGCTTTTTTTTATTTTATACAAGAGACCACCCCACCAACTTTTATTTTATATTGAGCGCTGTTATGTTGGAAAATATCATACACTATTGCGGCATTATAGTGCTGGCTGCAGGCGCATCTACCCGTTTAGGTAAGCCAAAGCAATTACTGCCTTATAAGGGTAGAACTTTATTACAGCATAGCGCAGATACAGCTGGTAATGCGATGATTGGCCCGGTGGTTATCGTAGCGGGTTGTGATGCCGGTTTAATTTCCCAACAGGTAAACGACAGACCGGTGACTATCGTTACCAATGAACATTGGCAGAGTGGAATGGCGTCCTCTATTGTCTGCGGACTTCAGTTTTTATTATCCACCTACGCTGAAACAGATGGCGTTATTATTATGATGAGTGATCAGCCGTTTGTTACCTCCGCTTTGTTGCACGATTTGATAAACGCACAACACCAAACGGCAAAGCCAATGGTTGCGTGCAGCTATAATAACACCATCGGCGTGCCGGCACTTTTTTACAAAACAATTTTTCCCCAGTTATTACATTTATCGGGCGATGCCGGCGCCCGTAAAATTTTACAACAGCAAATGCCAAATGTTGCTACGGTATCATTTGCCAAAGGCGATGTTGATATTGATACACCTGAAGATTATGGAAAACTAATTCAATCAGGATAAAAGTCTTTTGCTCCATCGGGCTTAATTCACCATTCATCGAAACAATCAATCTGTTAAACGAAAAACAAAAATGGATTGGATGATTCATTGCATTTTTACATCCGAAAGCAACGGTAGCGCAGGACAAAAAAACATTAATTCTTTAGAAAATAGGTACAGCAATTTCGAAGAGACAGAATTGAACCACCACAGCGAAAAGTAAATTCAGGATTTATATTTTAAGATGTTCCATTCCT
>NZ_JAQBNR010000045.1 GCF_028288465.1 Ferruginibacter sp.
CGGCAATTCTGTCACAGACATACACAGCCAGTTATCAAAAGTTTTTCCCACCAATATCTTTTTGGTGAAGTTGAATTATTGGTTTGATTTGTAAATTCAGCAACTGTTTTATTCGTTTTGGGTAGCTCGTGTAAAATGCTCGAAAATAGCAACTGTTCTGCTTTTTACCAGGTTTAGGTAAGCTGAGGATTCTGTAAGTTGTTGCATTGTTCCACCGCCTGCATATGCCTCTTTACTGATGGTCTCAACCAAACTGAATTCACTGTCCCTGAAAGCAATCCAGTTTTTTTGTGCCTGCATCAGCACTTTTTTATCATCGCCTTTTAATGCTGCCAATAACTTTTTATAGTATTTATTCAGCAGGCTGTCGTATAATTTTGCTGTTTCATAAGTCGCATCCGCCATGCTGAAATCAGCAAAGTTAGATGCAAGATGTTTTTCAAATAATAATTCAATCCTGAATGTATCCAGTGTAAATTCAATTTGAACAATATTGAATTTCGATGCTTTTAACCGCTGTTCCAGTTTCGGAATTTCTTTTTCTACCTCCTGTTTTATTTTCTTCTCCAGTTCTGCCGTTGTTTTTGATTGAGCTGCAGTTATTGCGCACATTAAGATGAATACAATAAACAGTATTGGATGTTTCATACTTGTTGGATTTACTTTAAACATTACATGCTATTTTTTTATTTAAAGTAATTAATTTAAAAATGCAGAACCTAAAAATTGCAGGGTTATTGAATTATCTCTCTAATAGCCGCAGAAAGTTCATTTTCATTAAGAGCCGATTTTTTTGCAGTAACCAATTCTCCGGCAGCATTATAAAAATAAGTTACAGGCACAGCTTCAATACCTAAATCGGTAAATGGTTTAGATGAGTGAACATACAATAACTGGTAATTATTTTTTTGCCTGAAGGCTGCTATTTTTTCTGGTGATTCATCTGAGATCAGAACAATATTGACCTTGTCGCCAAATTGTTTTCCAGCCTTTTCAAAACCAGGAATTTCCTGTAAACAAGGCCCACACCAGGTACCCCAAAAGTTAAGCACCATCGGCTTGTTGGCTAAAGCTTTTAAGGCAATTTCTTTTCCATTCAGGTCTTGCAATACAAGGCCTGCAGCATTGATTGAGGGAGGCGTAGGGTGTTTGATTTTTCTTTCTATAAAAAATCCGACCGAAATCAGCAACACAACAAATAACAATACCATCCTGGTTTTGCTCATACTTTTGCTATTATATGAAAGCGTTTTTACCGCATCTGTTTAAACAAATTGATTAAGCCGTTAGTTGATGAATCATGCGAGCTTACAGGATCAGCAGTTTCAAGCTCCGGCAGTATTTTTTTTGCAAGTACTTTACCCAGTTCAACTCCAAACTGATCAAAACTAAAAATATTCCAGATTACACCCTGCACAAAAATTTTATGCTCGTATAAGGCAATCAGTTGCCCTAAAGTATGCGGTGTAATTTTTTTAATTAAAAAAGAGTTGGTTGGCCTGTTACCGGTAAAAGTTCTGTACGGATCTTTATCCTGACTGCCATTCATTAAAGCTTCAGTTTGGGCAAAAAAGTTACTCAGTAAGATATTATGATGTTCACCGATCGGGTTATGACTGATGGCAGGAGCAATAAAGTCGCAGGGAATTTTTTGTGTGCCCTGGTGAATCAACTGGTAAAAAGCATGTTGTCCGTTGGTACCAGGTTCACCCCAGATAACTGGTCCGGTTGCATATTCAACTGAGTGGCCATTCCGGTCAACATATTTGCCATTGCTTTCCATATTGCCCTGTTGAAAATAGGCGGCAAAACGATGCATGTACTGATCATAAGGAAGAATAGCTTCTGAAGCAGTTCCATTAAAATTGGTATGCCATATGCCAACCAGCGCCATTAACACCGGAATATTTTTTTCAAAAGCCGTTGTTGCAAAATGAACATCTGTCTGGTGAGCACCTTTCAGCAAGGCTTCAAAATTATCATATCCAATAGTAAGAGCTATGGATAAACCGATAGCGCTCCACAAACTGTAACGGCCACCAACCCAATCCCAAAAAACAAACATGTTTTCCGGGGCGATGCCGAATTTTACAACATCAGTTTCATTGGTACTAAGTGCTGCAAAATGTTTGGCCACATGCGTTTTATCAATTGCATGATGTAAAAACCAATCCCTTGCAGTATGCGCATTGGTCATGGTTTCCTGCGTGGTAAAAGTTTTTGACGCGATCAGAAAGATCGTTTCTTCCGGCGTCACTTTTTTCAGCGTTTCGGCAATATGCGTTCCATCAATATTACTTACAAAATAAGTTTCAATACCATCTACCCAATAAGGTTTCAATGCCTCTGTAACCATAACAGGGCCAAGATCACTGCCACCAATTCCAATGTTGACAATGTATTTTATTTTTTTGCCGGTATATCCCTTCCATTCACCAGAATGAATTTTGCCGCAAAAACTTTTCATTTGTTGCTGTACTTTAATTACATCTGGCATAACGTCTCTGCCATCCGTAATAACAGGTTTACCTGAAAAATTTCTAAGTGCCGTATGCAATACAGCCCGGTTTTCAGTTGCATTGATTTTTTCGCCGGCAAACATGGCGGTGACGGCATCCCCCAATTGGCAGTCAACCGCTAACTTGAGAAGAAGCTGTAATGTTTTTGCTGAAATATTATTTTTTGAATAATCAAATACAATATCATCTGTTGTTATAGAAAATTGATTGAAACGATCGGGGCTGGCAGCAAATAAGTCTTTCGTTTGAACAGTTTTCATTTCAGCATAATGCTGTTGTAAAGCCTGCCACGATTCGGTGCCAATGGGGTTAATTTTTGGAAACATTGTTTATATTTTTAATGGATTAAGAACCTTGGGACAAAGTTAACTGATGTGTGTTTGCGAATAATAATCTTGCCGAAATGATGCAGTTATATTTATAAAGTACCTATGATATTGATTAGATTTTTTACCATCTCAGTTGTTATATCAAGATGAGTAACCATTCGTACCTGTGTGGTCGAAATAGGCATTACCTGGATACCAAATTCAGCCAACTTATCTGCAAGCGATTTAGGTGAAAAAGGAGCCAGCACTTCAAAAATAATGATGTTGGTTTCAACCGGCATTATTTCGCCCACCCAATTTTTCTTTGTCAGCGCACCGGTGATTTGTTGAGCATGAAAGTGGTCTTCCGCCAACCTGTCAATATTATTTTCCAATGCATAAATGCCTGCTGCCGCCAAATATCCCGCTTGCCGCATTCCGCCGCCAAATACCTTTCTTACACGGCGAGCCTTTTGAATATAATCCTTAGTGCCGAGGAGTACACTGCCAACGGGCGTCCCTAGTCCTTTGCTCAGGCAGATGGAAATGCTGTCAAAAATTTCTCCGTATTGTGAAGCAGTTTCCTTCTTTGCTACCATCGCATTCCACAGCCGTGCGCCATCCAGGTGCAACTTCAAATTATTTTGTGAACAAACTTCCTTAATTTGTTGAATATCAGCAAAACTGTAGCACGATCCACCACCTCTGTTTGCTGTATTTTCCAAGCTTACTAAACTCGTTCTGGCCTTATGAATATCAGATGGGTTAACGGCTTCACTGACCGCCAGGGCGTGTAATCTTCCCCTGTCACCCTTAATTGCCTTTACCTGGCACCCGCTATTGAAGGCGATTCCGCCGCCTTCATAAATATACACGTGACTCAGGTTTTCGCAGATGACTTCGTCTCCCGGCTGGGTATGTACCTTAATAGCTATTTGGTTGGTCATAGTTCCACTGGGACAAAAAAGACCGGCTTCCATTTTGAACATTTCGGCAGCCATATGTTCCAGCTTATTTACCGAGGGGTCTTCTCCAAACACGTCGTCCCCAACGGAAGCCGTAAACATAGCCTCCAGCATGGCAGGGGAGGGTTTGGTAAAAGTATCAGAGCGTAAATCAGTTATCATGCTGCAAATGTAAGTGACAATGCAGTTGAATTTAAAGGCCGGTGTAAATTTTGCACTGTTCCATTCAACGAAAAGGTTGCAACCCACAGCATAAAATGGCGAACTCCACGTTTTAAATTAAGCCGAAGGATCAGGTGCAATAAATCATGATTTATATCATTGTTTTTTTGATTTACACTATGAATTGCCGATTCTTAGACGTACATTTGCACTATTTTTATGAAATTCTTTGCAGATTAACTAATTTTTTGCAACTATTTCTTCAACATTACTGTCTAATGACCGTTATATATTTCTGAATTAAAACAAGCAAATGAGGCAACTTAAGATCGCAACGCAGATTACCAACCGTGACTCACAGGCGGTTGAAAAATACCTGCAGGAAATTTCAAAAATTTCGATGATCACTCCGGAAGAGGAGACGATCCTGGCCCAAAAAATAAAAATGGGCGATCAGCGTGCACTGGATAAACTGGTACAGGCGAATTTGCGTTTTGTGGTATCCGTTGCAAAACAATACCAGCACCAGGGGCTTTCATTGAGCGATTTGATCAATGAGGGTAATCTTGGGTTGATTAAAGCGGCGCAAAGATTTGATGAAACAAAAGGTTTTAAATTTATTTCTTACGCAGTTTGGTGGATCCGCCAATCTATATTGCAAGCGTTAGCCGAACAGGGACGTTTGGTTCGTTTGCCACAGAACAAAATCGGTACCTATAATAAGGCCAATAAAGCTTATATGGCTTTTGAACAGGAGCATGAGCGTGAACCTTCGACAGAGGAACTGGCAGAATTACTTGAAATGAGTGAAACCGAAATCAACAATATTTTCCAAAGCAATACCCGTCATACTTCACTGGATGCTCCCGTACATGAAGCAGAAGACGTAGCAATGGGCGACTTGTTAAAAGGAGGTGCCGAAACGGATGAAGATGTAATGCACGACTCACTGCGCAATGAAATACGCAGGGTATTGAAATCATTAAGTCCACGTGAAGCTGAGATAGTAAACGCATACTTTGGTTTGGATGGCGAAAATGGTGTTACTATTGAGCAAATAGGTCAGAAATATGATCTTACTAAAGAACGTATCCGCCAGATAAAAGAAAGGGCTATTAAACGACTACAGAAAGCCAGGTATAGCGGTGCTTTAAAGGCATACCTGGGATAAATATATTTACCTTAATTGAAAATCCCCGCTGATATTATCTCCGGGGATTTTTTTTTAATTTAAAAGTAAGCATAACAAACATTCATTGATTGCAGATGTTACAACGCTGCATATGCTTATGTGAAAAGTGTGTGTTATAAAATTGATTTGTATTGTATGAAGAAGTTAGTCATTCCTTTTATCCTTTGTGTTTTGTTGTTCTCCTGCGAGAAAGATATCAACTTCAATCTGAATGCAGCACCAACAGTTTTGGTAGTAGACGCACAAATTGAAAATGGTAAAGCGCCAATTGTGGTTTTGAACAACAGTTTTTCTTTTTTTGATTCCATTAATCCGCAATTACTTTCCAAGTCATTTGTACACAATGCCATTGTTACAATCTCCAATGGTACGCTTACTCACCAACTTAAAGAATATACTTACCGGGTTACACCCGGCATCAGTGTTTACTTGTATAGTATCGATTCATCCAATCTGTCAACAGCCTTCACAGGCCAGTTGAATACAAGCTATACTTTACATATTATCACAGAAGGAAAAGATTATACCGCAACTACAAGCATCCCTTCCCTGGCAAAAAAAGTAGATTCTTTATGGTGGAAACCGGCGCCTTTTGCTAAAGACACCAACGATGTTGTATTGTTCCTGAAAGCTACAGACCCACCGGGCCTGGGTAATTACGTGAGGTACTTCACAAAGAAAAACCAGGGGCAGTTCTTACCCGGCGACAATTCGGTATTCGACGATCAGGTGATCGATGGCACTACCTATCAGTTCCAGATTGAACCCGGCATTGACAGGAATAATAAAGTTTCTTTCGACAGCAACTATTTTAAAAGAGGAGATACGATCTCTATGAAGCTTTGTAATATTGACAAGGCTGCTTATACCTTTTGGAGTACCTGGGAATTTGCGTATCAAAGTATCGGCAACCCGTTTGCCCAACCTAATAAGGTAATTGGTAATCTGAGTAATGGTGCATTGGGCGCCTTTTACGGGTATGCCGCAGACTACAAGACATTGATTGTTCCGAAATAGATATGCTTCCAAACAAGGCAATTAGTTGATAGAATTCTGCTATTAATTAGGGTCAATAACGCTTTATAAGAATAATAAACCGGTGTACACGCTATCAAGTCATTTCATTTTATATAACAAATAATCGTGTAAATTTGCGACGCCTGAGAAACAATTGACCGGCAATAAGAAAAATATGGAAAATCAAACAGCAGAAAAAGTTCATTGTTTAATCATAGGTTCCGGACCGGCAGGCTACACAGCTGCCATTTATGCCAGCAGAGCAGGATTAAAACCAGTATTATACCAGGGAATACAACCTGGGGGCCAGTTAACTATTACTACCGAAGTTGAAAATTATCCCGGTTATCCTGAAGGAATACAGGGCCCGGATATGATGGTGAATTTTGAGAACCAGGCGAAAAGAATGGGAGCGGATATCCGCTATGGACTTGCTACCAGAGTAGATTTTACAGCCCAGCCTTATAAAATCGAAATTGACGAAGAAAAGTGGATTGAAGCAGATGCGGTTATTATTTCAACTGGCGCTTCGGCCAAATGGCTGGGCATAGAAAGCGAGCAGCGCCTTAACGGGTATGGGGTAAGTGCCTGTGCTGTGTGTGATGGTTTTTTCTTTAAAGGCAAAGAAGTGGCCATTGTCGGCGCCGGAGACACTGCTGCTGAGGAAGCATTGTATCTTTCCAATATCTGTTTGCATGTGCACATGATTGTTAGAAAAGGAGAGATGCGTGCCAGCAAGGTAATGCAAACAAGGGTGTTGAATACAAAGAATATAACCGTTTACTGGCACAGTGAAACCGATGAAATTGTAGGAGAAAAAAAGGTAGAAGCAGTGCGCATAAAAAACAATGAAACCGGGGAAAAATCAACTATCCCTGTTAGTGCTTTTTTTGTTGCAATCGGTCACCATCCTAATAGCGATATTTTTAAAGACTGGATAACTACAGATGAGGCCGGTTATATTGTAACAATTCCGGGCACATCGAAAACAAATATCGAAGGCGTCTTCGCGGCTGGTGATGTGCAGGATAAAATATACCGTCAGGCGGTAACCGCTGCAGGCAGCGGTTGCATGGCTGCCTTGGATGCCGAAAGATATTTAGGTGCAAAAGAACATGTTCATTAAAGCAGCAATTACCTGCATTGAAGAATAGCGTCGCATGATACTGGTGTGGATTTATTGCCGGTTATCAATTGGTTTAATATGTATGTCTTCCGTTCACCTTTAATCATTTTTGATGATTACTATTCACCTGCATAGTCTTATATTTCGGTCTTTTCACGGGATGTTTAAGGAGGAAAAGATACTGGGCAATGATTTTGAAGTAAACATGGATGTCGTAATTGATGCACCGGAAACAATTACCAAACTGCATCAGTCGGTTGACTATGTAGCATTGCACGCCATTATTAAGCAAGTGATGGACGTACCAACTCCCTTGCTGGAAACGGTTGTGCAGGAATTAGCTGAGCGGGTCGGGGGCTTTGACAAGAAAATAAAAACCGTTAGTGTTAGCGTTAAAAAATTAAATCCGCCGATTACCAATTTCCAGGGAACTGTGGGTATTAGTTATTCCAAAGCATTCTCATGATAAAAACAATAGTGTTTGTATTTTCTTTACTGTACTGTTTCCTGGCAGCTGCCCAGGATATCGGCCTGTTGCTCAAAGAAGCCAACAGGTTTGAAGCGATTCCCAATGAAAATGCTGCTTTTATTACCTATAAGCAGATACTACAATTACAGCCTACTAACATCAATGCACTCAATAAATGCAGCGAATTGTGCAGCAGAATCGGAAAACGGCAAGCAGATAAAGCTGTTACGAATGATTATTATAAAGCTGCGTTGATGTATGCCGACGCTGCCTTAAAAATAGATCCCAACAATGCTGAATCTAACTGCGTTATGGCGATTGCGCTGGGCAGAAGTTCTCTGAATAAAAGCGGTAAAGAAAAGATTTCAACTGCCAAAGAAATCCGGAAGTACGTTGATATTGCCATAAAAAATGATCCGCGTAATTTTAAAGCCTGGCATGTATTAGGGAGATGGAATTTTGAATTAAGTGAATTAAATATTATTGAGCGTACTGCGGCAAAATTATTATATGGCACTATACCCGTTGGTACCATCAGCGGGGCCATCGCAGCTTTTGAAAAATCCAACAGTATCACCGCCGGTTTTATTCTAAACTATTTTGAACTGGCAAGAGCGTATCAAAAAAATGATGAAGACAGCAAGGCTATCGCCATTCTGAACAAAATGTTGTCGCTCCCCAACCAGACAGAAGATGATCCGCTGATAAAAGCAGATGGGAGAAAATTGTTGAAACAACTTCAGTAATTCCATTTTTAAGTCTGAGAAACTTAGTGAGCCGTTATCGTTAATATCATCTTTTAAAAACTTTTTTAAATTACTTTTAAATATTAAAATCAATATATGATACAAAAATGTTTCTCTGTTGTGCTGTTGCTTACCTTCTATTTGGCCGGATTCTCCCAGGATAAATTTGCATCTGCCTATGATCCGCATGCATTATTTTCTCCCTTGTTTTATCCAAATGGTGAAACCATTACACGGGCTGCATCAGGTGAACCCAATGTTGGCTATTGGCAAAACAGGGCCGACTACAAGATCAGTGCCTCCCTGAATGAATTAACACACCAGGTTTCGGGGACGGTAACAATTACTTACAAAAATAACAGTCCGCATGACCTGCCATTTTTATGGCTGCAGCTGGATCAGAATTTATTTAATAATAAAAGTCGCGGACAGGCGCGTATGCCTGTAGATAGCCGCAGCCGGTATGGTGATGCCAAAAGCGGTTTTAATGGAGGTGACAATATCAGTAACGTACAAATAAATGATGCTTCAGCTAACTATACGATTACGGATACAAGAATGCAGATACGGTTGGCAAAACCAGTTAAAGCAGGTGGCGAGTCAATCAAAATAAAAATGGACTTTTCATTTACGATACCGGAGTACGGAGCTGACCGTTGCGGCATTTTAAAAACGAAGAATGGCGATATTTTTGCTGTTGCCCAGTGGTATCCACGCATGTGCGTATTTGATGAAGTACAGGGATGGAATACATTGCCCTACCTGGGACCGAGCGAGTTTTATCTTGAATACGGCGATTTCGATTTTACCATTACCGTACCGGCAAGCCATATCGTTGTAGCGAGTGGTGAATTGCAAAACGCTTCCGAAGTACTTACTCCCACACAAAACCAACGCTATGAAAGTGCAAAGAAAAGTGATAAGACAATAATAATACGTTCAGAAAAAGAAGTGACGGATCCTGCCTCCAGGCCAAAAGGAACAACGCTTACCTGGCATTATAAAATTACCAATGCAAGAGATGTATCCTGGACTTCTTCGAAAGCATTTATCTGGGATGCGGCAAAAATGAATTTACCGAGTGGCAAAACGTCGCTGGCAATGAGTGTATACCCGGCTGAAAGCAATGGAGACAAAGCATGGGGAAGAGCAACAGAATACACAAAAAAAAGCATTGAGAATTATAGCAAAAGATGGTATGAATTTCCTTACCCTGCGGCTTCCAATGTGGCGAGCAATGTGGGCGGTATGGAATATCCCGGTATTGTTTTCTGCGGATCAAGAGCAACGCAGGAAGGACTTTTCGGTGTTACCGATCATGAGTTCGGGCATACCTGGTTTCCTATGATTGTAGGAAGCAATGAACGCAAATACGGCTGGATGGATGAAGGCTTTAATACATTTATCAATTCACTGGCGCATGATGATTTTAATAATGGTGAATATAAAGAAGAGCCGAAAAATATGCAGCAGATGGCGCAATATCTTTTTAACCCTAATAGTGAAGCTATTTTAAACACCCCCGATGCGATGAAGGAAGCCAATATTGGTACTGCTTTGTATTTTAAACCCGGATATGGGTTGGAATTGTTGCGCAACGAAATTTTGGGACCAGACAGGTTTGATTATGCCTTCAGGTTGTACATTCAGCGCTGGGCTTTCAAACATCCGACACCCTGGGATTTTTTCAGAACAATGGACAATGCAGCGGGTGAAGACCTGAGCTGGTTTTGGAAAGGATGGTTCCTGGAAAATTACAAGCTTGACCAGGCCATAGAATCTGTGAAATACGAAAAAGATTCAGAGGCAAATGGTGCAATTGTAACAATTGCGAATCTAGACCAGATGGCAATGCCGGTAACGTTGGCTTACGAAACTGTCAGCGGAAAAAAAGATGTTATCAGGCTACCTGTTGAAGTTTGGAACAATACCCATACCTGGAAGGTAAAATTACCCACAACAGAAAAACTGGTGAGTGTTGTGTTAGACCCTAACAAGATTCTGCCTGATATGGACGCAACAAACAATAGCTGGAAATCAAATTAGTAGTAAGAAAATAGTAGGAAAAGCTGCAAAGAAATTTGCGGCTTTTTTTTATGCACTGTCTAAAACTAATAAAGAGTTATCCCCGGGACATATGTCGCTAAACCAAAAACTTCCACAGCTGTATTTTTAAACCGCTGTGGAAGTCAATTTCAATCACCGGCATGCACCGGCTGATTCAGGATTACATTTAGCCTGGCTATTTTACAGAAACCATAAAAAAGATATTTCCTGACTAAAGCTTTGCCATCGTCGCTTTTAAGGGCATAGGCTAGGGGTATCGGATTGTTGGTTTTGGATCATCATCGCTTCTTACAGCATAGATCTAGATATTGGGTTGACTGGTTTTTATGAGGCGATGCTGTATGCCCCGCATCAGATATTGGTTTTATTAGTTTTTGGGCCATCGTCGCTTTTAACAGCATAAGCCCGGTTTCCTGTAATTGCAGCTTCAAAAAACATTGCTGCCGGATATTGGTTCAATCGGTTTGGCTTTATACCTTTCCTTTCTGAGACAAAGTTGCACCCCTTAAAGTTGCTGAACAAGAGCAGCATTACTGAATTACTATAGTCAATTTATTACCCGGGGTAGCTTCATCCTGAACATTGCAGTAAAGGATGTTCTTGTATAAGATAACATTATGTTATAGAAGACTATTTAGTTTTTTTTGCAATGAAAGCATCGCCCATTAGCCAAAAAATAAAATTGCAGTCAATTGTCTATTGATAAAAAAATGGAGCGGCCTAGCGGATACTGGTTTTCCATTTTCCGCTTTTAAGAAAAGTGAAGGAAAGAATAAATATGGTCGACCAGTAGATCAATTCATTGCTCCATGCTACGGTAAGATTGATATAATGAATTTTCATGAATATCCAGGTGTAGATAAGATAACAGGTAATGGCAACTATTTCAATCATTAAATTCACCGTTGTTTTGCCGGTACCGGTAACCCCATTTAGCCATATGTTGGCAATACTCATCACCAGCAAACCGCAACTCACCATTCGTATTACTGGTATGCCTGCCTTTACAAATTCTTTACCCTGGCCAAACAAGCTAAAAAATGCAGCAGGAAAAAGGTTGACGAGTAAGCACATAAAAGCACACAAGCCAAAGCACCAGAGCATAATACGTTTAATGGCTTCCAGCACTTTGTCCTCTCTTTTTTGCCCCATTAAATTACTCACCATTACATTACAGGTGCCTGCAAAAGCCCATACAAAGACTCCGGTTAAGCCAAACACATTCCGCATGGTATTACTGATAGCTTTTGCTGTCTGATCGTGCAAAGCTTCAATAAAAATAAAAAACACCAGCCAGGTGGTAACACTGATCACATACTGTGTAATCAGTGGCGTAGAAATCCGAATAATTTCCCGGGTAGTAGATTTATCATACTTAAAAGTAGTAAGCACCCCGTACTCCTTCTTTAAGCCAGATTTATAAATTACAAATAACAATACGATCAAACCGCAAGCTTCGGCTATTACAGAAGCGACAGCAGCCCCGTTAAAACCCATAGCAGGCAAACCCCAGTGACCATAAATAAGTAAATAATCCAGTAGTATATTGACGGCGGCTTCGGCAATAAAACCAATCATAAGGTAGCGGCTGTTAAGCGAAGCCACCAGGAATGCATTGCCCATTTGAAACAGGTACAAAAAAGGCAAACCCAAAATACGGATTTTTAAAAAATACATCTCCTGCGGATAAGCCAGCGGGTCAGCAACCTGCTGCAATATAAATGGCGCAATAAACCAGGTAACACAAATACCAGCGACCGCCAACTGAAGGCTGATGCGTATAGCCTGCGCCAATATCACTTTAAAAGCATTGGAATTGTCAGCCCCGGCATATCTGCTGAATTCTGACTGCAGGCCATTGTTAAGGCCGTTTCCGGCAACTGCAAATATTAAATAAAAAACGCCGGTAATACCTGCATTACCTAAAGCAGAAATGCTAAGATTGCCCAGGAATATACTATTGGTAAGCATATTAATTTGGGGAACAATTATGGCCAGGGTAATGGGCAGGGCTATGGAAAGTATCTGTTTATTGGTTACGGTTACTTTTAAATCTTTTATTGGTGCTGTTACTTCCATAAGTTGGCAAATTTATCTTATTTTGCCAGCCTAAACACACATTTTGATTTCAACTTTCAATATACTGACCGATGTACCGGATACTGCAGGATGCAGTTTATTTGTCGAGCTAAGTGGTCAGGGCATTTCTTACTGGGCATTATCTGCAGACAACAGTTGTTTTGCGCTATCAGTTTATCATTTCAGTGCTGCCACAACAAACGACAAAGCAGCGGATTATTTTAAAGACATTGTAAGCGAACAACCGTTGCTTCGCCAATCGTTTAAAAAAATAAGTATTATTTACGCTTTTTCTGAGGCTTTACTTGTGCCGGCCCGTTTTGTAAATACTGCAACTGATACAGAAATGCTGAACCTTGTTTATGGAGAAGATGATGAAAGCGTTAGCAAAAGCGATTTGATATACCAGCTTAATCTGCAAAATATTTACCGCATTCCAAAATCTGTAGAAGAAGTGGTAGCAAATTTATATCCATCCGCTGCGCACTGGCATTTATATTCCATATTATCCGGTGCAAAAAAGGATACCATTAATTTGTTGTATTGTATTTTTAGTACTAACCATTTTATGGTGCAATTAATAAAAAATGGTCAGCTTCAAATCATCCAGCAATTTGACTACAAGTTACCTGAGGATGCGGCTTATTATTTATTAAGTGTTTGTGAACAGTTTGGAGCGCCATTGAAGGAGACGGAAGTGGTATTAAATGGAATGATTGACCAGGAGTCTGCTTTATACAAGGAATTAAAAAAATATTTGCCGGAGATCAGGTTCTGCTCACTACCCGAAACATTTACTTATGATGAAGGAATAAAAAATTATGCTCCGCATTATTTTAGTCATTTATTTGAAATTGCAGCATGCGTATAATCAGCGGCATTCACGGTGGCAGAAAAATAAATCCACCTGCGAACATGCCTTACACCAGGCCAACTACAGATATTGCCAAAGAGGGTTTGTTTAATATCATTCAGAATAACCTTGATATTGATGGACTTAAAACACTGGATCTTTTTGGTGGCACTGGTAGTATCAGTTACGAACTTGCCAGCAGGGGAGCAGCGGACTTAACCATTGTTGAAAAAGACAATAACATGTTTGACTTTATAAAAAAAACTTCAGCTTCCCTGGCACTGGAAAATTTTAAACTGGTTAAGTCAGATGTTTTTAAATTTATCGACAATTGCGCTGATCAGTTTGATTTCATTTTTGCAGGCCCGCCCTACGCGTTGGGAACTATTGACGAACTTCCTAAAAAAATATTTGACAAAGGTTTACTTAAAACAAAAGGCTGGTTTGTGCTGGAACATACGCCGCGTAATGACTATAAAAAGTTTGATCACTACCACGCCGAACGCAATTACGGCACTACAATCTTTTCTATCTTTATCCAATAAAATTGTTTCTTCCAGATTATTTTAATTGTTGTCCAAATCTTACAAACAACGATGTACAAGAGTGAAATCAGGAATCTTTATAAAACGAAAAGACAACAACTTTCTTTTTCTGAGAGGGAGAAAATGAGTGACTTGATGCTGATTCATTTTCAACGGTTGCCTATTGACATCCCGACAATAATACTTACCTACTCCCCGTTTGAAAAAATGTCAGAATTTGATCCTCAATTGATTACAGATTATTGCTTCTTTAAAAATAGAGATATAAAATTACTCTATCCGGTTATGATGAATGATCAAAACCAATGCGAAATGCAGGCAGTTTTGGTAGATGATGACAGTTATTTTGAAACCAATAAATATGGAATTGACGAGCCTGTCTGTTGCACTGCCGTCCCTGCAGCTGAAATAGAGCTGTCCATTATTCCCTTAATAAGTTTTGACAAAACTGGCAACAGGGTAGGTTATGGCAAGGGGTATTATGACCGTTTTTTAAATAAATGCAGGCCCAAAAATATCAAAATAGGCTTTAGTTATTTTGATGCCATAGACGTTATTGACGACGTAAATCCGTACGATATCAGGCTGGATTATTGCATTACACCCGAACGTATATTTACATTCTAAAATTTATTTATTGCTAAAAAGTTTCCGATATCTGTTGCTGCCTTTATCATTTTTGTATGGAATGATATTATGGATTAGAAACAAATTGTTTGATAAAAATTATCTCAAATCTGCTTCCTTTAATTTTCCAGTTATATGCGTGGGTAACCTGGCCGTAGGTGGAACCGGGAAAACGCCCATGGTGGAATATTTGTTGCGGTTTTTAAAAAATGATTACGCGACAGCTACTATCAGCCGGGGTTATAAAAGAAAAACCAAAGGTTACGGACTGGCGGATGAGAATACAACGGCGCTTGATATAGGAGATGAACCAATGCAATTTCATTTAAAATTTCCCGATGTGAGCGTAGCTGTAGGTGAAGAAAGGCTGGAAGCAATACCGCAATTGTTGCATGACAGACCAGGGACGCAGGTAATCATTCTGGACGACGCTTTTCAGCACAGGCAGGTAACCGCCGGCTTAAATATATTACTGACGGACTACAACAATTTATATACCCGTGATTTTATATTGCCGGGCGGTGATTTGAGAGATATTAAATCAAGCGCTGCCCGTGCGCAAATTATTGTTGTGACAAAATGCAGGCGGAACCTGGAAGAAGCCG
Organism: Ferruginibacter sp.; assembly: GCF_028288465.1. Taxonomy (GTDB): domain Bacteria; phylum Bacteroidota; class Bacteroidia; order Chitinophagales; family Chitinophagaceae; genus Ferruginibacter. The sequence goes on from NZ_JAQBNR010000045.1 coordinate 15,281, forward strand.
AAAGAGACCAGATTATAAAAGAATTGAAACCTTCGCCAAATCAACAGGTTTTTTTTACTGAGATCATTTATGGAACGCCCTATCATCTTTTTTCAAAAGTACCATCAGCAATTTCACATAGCACTGATGTGTTACTGATTTGTGGTATCGCCAATCCCAAACCGCTGAAAGATTTTTTAACAACGCAGGTGCATACCTATGATATGCTGCGTTATCCGGATCATCATATTTTTGACAGTGGTGACCTTGCTGAAATAAAAAAGCAGTTTAGTAAAATCGCTTCTGAGAATAAAATTATTTTAACCACTGAAAAAGATGGTGTGAGGTTGAAGAAATTTGAAAATGAACTGAAAGAGTTACCAGTGTTTGTATTGCCCGTACAACATGCGTTTATGTTTAACCAGTCTGAAGCATTTTGCAACACAGTCACTGATTTTATTGCTTCTTTTAAACCAAAAGAAAACTGAAGTTGAGAGCAAACTTATTTTGCTACCGCAATTTTTACTTTTTTATTTTTTATCTTTTCGTCTTTAATCAACTCCAGAACGGAGCCTGCTTTTAACTTCCGCACCGCGACAAAAGAAAAGAAATCTTTCACTTCTATTAAACCGATGTCATCTTTTTTTAGCAGCCCTTTATTCGATAAGAAACCTACGATATCAATTTTATTGACTTTGTCTTTTTTACCTGCTGCTATAAATAAAGTGCTCCATTTGGGTTTTTCTGGCAACTCAATTCTTTCTGGCAATTCAATGGCTTCTGTGTTGCCTGTTATATAGTTCGGCAGTTTTTCATCTTCAGACAAAATCAATACTGATTTACCACCGGCATCCATACGGGCGGTTCTGCCGTTGCGATGAGTGTACACATCTGCTGTAGGTGGCAGGTGAAAGTGAATGATATATTTTATATCCGGAATATCAAGTCCACGGGAAGCCAGGTCAGTTGTAACCAATACATTGGAAGTACCATTTTTGAATTTGCACATGGCACTTTCCCTTTCCTGCTGTTCCATTCCTCCATGGTAAAATACATTCACAATTCCCTTTTCTTTTAAAAAATGACTGGTGCGTTCTACCGATTCACGGTGATTACAGAATACGATCATTGATTTGTTACCTATGGAACAAATCAGGCGGAACAAAGTTTCAACTTTATCCTTGTCGGGCGATAGCACGGTTCTTACAACGAGTTCGTCGGCTGCAGGTTTTTCGGAAGGCGATAAAAAATTCAGTCTTGCTGGTGAAACCATTCCGATAAAATCCGGAATGCGAACAGCTTCGGTTGCCGAAGTCAGGATTCTTTTCTTTACCGATGGAAGGGCGCCAACAATGAAAGACATTTCCTCCAGGAAACCCAGCTCCAGCGATTTATCAAATTCGTCCAACACCAATGTAGTGATGGCGCCGGTTTCAAAATTATTCCGTCGGATATGATCTGCTACACGGCCGGGTGTACCAATAATAACTGCAGGCGATTGCACCAGGTTATTCTCTTCAGTTTCTCTTTTATGTCCGCCATAGCAAACGGTAACCTTGTAGCCGGTCGCCATTTTTCTGAACACTTCATCAATTTGAATGGCCAGTTCACGGGACGGAACTAATATGAGCGCCTGGACACTTTTATTTTGTTTTGTAAGTAATTGCACTACAGGAAGCAGAAATGCCAGTGTTTTTCCAGAACCGGTCGATGACAGCAACAATACGTTGTCGTTTTCTTCATTGGCCTTTAGTGCAGCGTGCTGCATTTCATTTAGCGCCGCTATTTGCAGATTGGCCAGTATCTTTTCTGTAGGTATATTATTGTGTTGCATTCCGGTAAAAGTAATCTTTGTACCAGTAAGTGCAAAAAATAGAAGGCAGGAAGCTAAATAACTGATGCCCCACACGGGGATGATGGGGGTAATAATTTGTTTACTCCGTAAAATGAACAGCAAACTTACAGCCATAAGTACCCGGTGTAAAAGTGAAAGTGCCCGATTTAAGGGGCTTTCCTGAGCCGGTTAGCATAACACTTTGTTGACCATTGGCCGCAAATTTTCCGGTGACCGAAAATAGCACGCCATTTACTGCATTACTGCTTACGGAATAGGTTCCTGCGGTAGTCACTGATACTTTTAGTAAAACGGTGTTGGCAGCATTGAGCGCAGTGCCCACAATATAAGTGCCGCTTACCACCGGGGCAATGCAACTGTCGGGTGCTCCGTTTAAGGTAAACTGGGCAACACCGGTTGACTTAGCAGTAAAAGATATAGAAAATGCACATCCGGCAAAACCTGGTATGAAGTTAAAACTGCCTGCTGTTACAGGTGTTCCCGATCCTGTCAAAATAATATTTTGTGATCCTGTGGAAGTAAACTCGCCCGAACCACTAAAGATAACTCCATTGATATTGGCGGTTGCCAGGGTGTAAGAACCAATAGAGTCAACTGTAACCTTTAATGTAATGGTATTTTGATTGTTGAGGGCAGTTCCGGCATTATAGGTACCACTGATTAAAGCCCCGGTGCAGGAATTGGCACCGCCTGCAAATTTAAATTTAGCAGAGCCGCCACCTGTACCGGGTGTAAGTATGCTGGTGGAAGGAAAATTCAATTCTTTCTGGCAGGAAGCAAATGACAGCGCTCCAAGAAGCAATAACAAGAGCCGGGATAATTTTTTGTTCATTTTAATTGGTTATTTTACAGATTATCAGTACCGGCATGTACATCTATTGCACCGGCACATTGAATATGCCATCCGTAATTACTTTTGTATCGCCCCCGGCAGCACCCGTATCACTCATTGTACCACTAAAGGTTCCTTGCACCCTGGTAGCAGTTTTATTGGTTATTTTTATTGTAAATGGGGTATACACAATAGACGACACTGCGCTCCAACTTGATAAGGACGCATTGGTATAAGATACCAGGTAAAGTTTACCGGCACTTAAGCTGTTTACGTCAAAAATATCTCCGGTTACAATAGCTGCGGTAACTTTAGTCAAAGACATTTCGATCTTTTCCTCAGAACCGGCAGCAATGCCGGCGGTAATATCCAACGCGAAAGTTGCCGGAACCGGAGGCTGAGCAGGCGTACTGACCTCTGAAGTCGATGCCAAATAGCCAAACGTGGTTGTAATTCCATTTATTTTACATCTTATATAGTCTGCTGGTAAAGGATCAGCAGGTGCCACCACCACAGTAAATGAGCATCCGTTGTTACCGGGTGAATAATTAAAAGGGCCGGAAGTAATGGGCGTTCCGGTTGCAGTCAGGCTTATGGTCTGCAAGCCTGTTTGGGTAAAAGTACCGGAACCGCCGAAACTAATTCCATTATTGGGTAAAGTTGCAAGCGACCATGTACCCGCTTTTGTAACATTTACCTGTATACCGTCTACGGTATTGGCACTGGTAGGCAATTCGCCGACTATATAAGTTCCATGAACAGTTACTGCTTTGCAGGCATTGGGGGCATCGGGAAATGTGAAAACTGATGTAGCAGCAGAACCTTCGGTAACAACAACTTGAAATGCGCAGCCATTTGAACCTGGTATATAGGTAAATGAACCCGGCGACACTGGTGTACCAACAGCAAGTAAATTTAAATTTTGAACACCCGTCGCTGAAAATGTGCCCGAGCCTTTGAAAGTAATGCCGTTGACAGTGGCGGTTGAAATAATAAAAGTACCAGCTGTTTGCACATTTACCTGAAGTGTTACTGTGTTACTAATAGTAACGGCAGTACCTGCGACATAAGTACCCTTAATATTGGGCGTTGTACAATTTTGAAGACCGGCGTAGGAGTAGACGGCGGTTCCTGAATTTGTACCTGTGGTAAATGCTCCGGATTCTCTGCTATATTCTTTGTCGCAGGAAGCAAAAAGCAAAATACATATACAGGACAACAGTAAAAACAAGTTGCTTTTCATAGAAAATAAACATTGATAAGTTATCAGCTACAATGGAAAACTAGCCACTGTTTGCTTATAAAAGACCGACCGGAAGCCCGGTTGCTTCTTAATTCGTCGATCACTAACACCTGCAAAGGTAAACTAAGGGTTATGAACTTTATGTACAACCTATGATAAAAACAAGCCTTTTGCTAATTTTAAAACCAACAACATTTTAAATTTACTTTTTTAAAAGTGTAGAATTATTGCAGTGTAAGATGTTAATGATATTAGAAAACAATAATGTATTATTTGCGTTTTTATTGTGTAGATCAAGTCTTATTTGTCCCCATATTTCTAAAACTATATAGTTTGGTTTCTATTGGCTGGAATACAAAATATTGAAAGAAAGGTATAAATCTCCAAAACTAATATAAAACCTTATAATTAATATTATGTTAAACAGGCGCACAGGCCTTTCTTCCCCTGCCCACGTTTTATTTTTTTCCCCTTGCCACTGGCGGATGGATTGTAGCGGTGGAGTACGTTTTATTTTTGCTGTCCTTATTATAAAGCTAATCAGGTACAGAAATTTGACACGGACGGTCCTTTACAAATTGTAATCTATTTTTTAATTTTGTATAGCCTTAAATGTCACTCAACATATGGAAAACGATTCGCTCAAGTTCACTGTATTAAAATGGATGATCAGGGTAACCGTCATGGCCATTGCATTCCTGTCAGTGCTCTATATTGCCGCAACTGTTGGCTGGAATTAATAATGAGGTGTTCCATCAAAGCCGGACAGGCTTATTCTAACGGTCTTTTATTTACAAGTAGTAGTGATTCTTGTCACAGCATTAAGCTGAGCTTTTAATTTCGCGATTTTGCAAAAAAAGTATTCCGAATCTCGTAATAAATAATCCGTCTTTCACCTGTTACTTTACACTGGTTTTCATAGGATATTGGACAAAAAACGGGGCGGTGTTTCAACACCAGCCCCTCTTTTATTTAAGAACTGTTTTTTTTGAGCGCCGACGGCAACCTGACTTCCTTTAAAAACTTTCCAAGTTTGGTTGCAATACCGGCTAAAATATTTCGTTAGACATTTGTTAATGCCTCATAATTCATGTTGTAAATTGTTTTAGCCTCTGTGACAGCAGAGGCTTTTTTACTAAAAGATGCCAAATTTATGAATGAAGATTTACTGACGCTGACACTCCTGAAGTGGTTAGTCAGATTTGCTGCTGTTTCCCTGGTACTCCTCATTGCTTACCTTGCCTACGATATAACAATGGCAGGAAATTAACTTCCCCGCTTTTGCTATAACGAAATCTTACCGCTCATAAAAATTGATAATTGTTATGTTGACAATTAACTTATTTTTGTACAAATATTCAAAGTGTCACTATAAATTATATTGGTATAGCAGCTAAGTAATGTGAAGACTTTTCCCGGCATTTTTCTAATTGCCGGGTTTTTATTTAAATAGCGCTATTCAGGCCCACCCGTTCTGCGCCAAAAATTCATCTAATTGAGAAGGATATTCTTTTTTTACATTAACTAAATATTTAGATAACTAGTTATAAAATAATGATTATCAGCATTTTAATTTGTTACGTTTCTAATTAGCCATTCTCATTTTGTACGTCCACCAACAATTCAAAAATCAATTTTTAAACTATAAATAGGAAAATTAGTAGGCTGATAATCAAGAAATAAATTACCATATTTATTATTTAATTTTAGATAATAACACCTACTTGGAATTAAATCACTATAAATAGCTCCTAATTCTATGATTATCAATTATTATACAATATTTTATAATTTATTTATGACGGAGTTTGATTAAAGTGAAGCAATAAAATCCCGTTCACGACTGCGATGACTAAAAACAGGCTGCCACGTTACCGCAACAGCCTGTTTTATTTCAAATAAATTCTATAAATTATTCAGTATCAGCATCCGACGCTTCTTCCGAATTTGGAGTATCAGTTGTATCTGTATCGGCTTTATCCTGATCTTGATTTTCAGCTGGAGTTATAAGTTCAGTTTCCTCCTCTTTTTCATCCAGTTTGGTAATGGCGGCAATTTCATCACCTTCATCTACCCTGATCAGTTTTACACCTTGTGTCGCACGGCCCTGTTCACTTACGCTTGCAACACTCATTCGTATAGTTACGCCACTTACGCAGGTTATCATCAAATCTTCCTTTTCTGATACATCCAGCAGCCCTACCAGCGATCCTGTTTTTTCTGTAACACTGATAGTTTTAACGCCTTTTCCACCCCTGTTCGTAACACGGTAATTTGCTTCACCGGTTTCAGGATCGTCCAGGTAAGTACGTTTGCCATATCCTTTTTCGCTCACTACCAGTATCGTCCTGGTTTTATCTTCCCGGTTTACGCAGACCATACCAACCACCGCATCATGATCATTGTCCACTTCTATACCGTAAACCCCAATGCCCCCACGACCGGTAGAACGCACTTTCTCTTCGGGAAAACGTATTGCCCTTCCACTCTTCACAGCCATGATGATTTCACAATTGCCATCCGTTAATTTAGCTTCCAGCAGCTGATCACCTTCCAGGATGTTAATGGCATTAATACCATTCTGTCTTGGGCGACTGAAATCTTCCAGATCCGTTTTTTTGATAATACCTTTTTTTGTACAGAGCAATATATAGTGGCTGTTAACATAGTCCTTATCGTCAAAATTCTTCACATCAATAATTGCCCTTACGGTATCATCCGGCGGTATTTGTATCATATTCTGCAATGCCCTGCCCTTGCTGGTTTTATCCCCTTCAGGTATTTTATACACCGGCAGCCAGAAACATCTTCCTTTTTCTGTAAAAAATAATAAAGTATGATGTGTAGAGGCTACAAACAGGTGCTCGATATAATCTTCCAGCCTGGTACTGCTTCCTTTGGCACCGCGGCCACCTCTTCGCTGTGAGCGGTATTCATCTGAAGAAGTTCTCTTGATGTAACCTAAATGCGAAATGGTAACCACTACATCTTCGTCTTCAATCAGGTCAAGCATGCCAATCTCATCATCCGCGTAAGTGATCTCAGATTTACGTTCGTCGCCAAATTTATTTTTGATTTCTGTTAATTCATCTTTAATGATCTGGTAGCGCATGCCTTCATTGGCAAGAATCTCTTCCAAACGTGCAATCAGTTTCATAATCTCAGCATGTTCTTCCCTGATCTTATCTATTTCCATACCAGTCAGGCGTTGTAAACGCAGTTCCAGTACGGCTTTTGCCTGTATCTCACTCATGCCGAAATTGCTAACCAAACCCTCCTGCGCCAGGTTAGGCGTAGATGATTCCCTGATGAGTTTTATCACCGCATCCAGGTTGTCAAGCGCAATGATATAACCTTCGAGGATATGCGCCCTTTCTCTTGCTTTGCGCAATTCATATTGCGTTCTCCGAACTACCACTTCATGGCGAAACTCAATGAACTCAACAATCAGTTCCTTTAAGTTTAAAACTCTCGGGCGGCCTTTTACCAGGGCCACATTATTGATACCATAAGAAGTTTGTAACTCAGTTAGTTTAAACAACTGGTTAATTACCACCTGCGCAACCACATCTTTTTTAAGTTCTACAACAATCCTGGTACCCTCCTTATTATTACTTTCGTTGTTTACGTCAGAAATGCCTTCGATAGCTTTGTCGTTAATAAGATCACCAATTTTTTGCGTAAGCATATCCCGGTTAACCTGGTAAGGCACCTGGGTGATGATGATTTTTTCCCTTCCTTTATTGTCGATTTCAATATTTGTTTTACCACGCAACACCACCCGTCCGCGACCCGTATGCAGCGCCTGCTTTACGCCTTCAAAGCCATAAATAATACCGCCTGTAGGAAAATCAGGGCCTTTTACAAAATGAATCAGCTCATCAATCGTAATCTCACGGTTATCGATGTAGGCAATACAACCATCCACTACTTCGCTCAAATTATGGGGCATCATGTTGGTAGCCATACCTACGGCAATACCGCTGGCGCCATTCACCAGTAAATGCGGAATGCGGGTTGGCAAAACCGTTGGCTCCTTTAAACTATCGTCAAAGTTCAGCTGGTAATCAACCGTCTCTTTTTCGATATCTTCCAGCATTGCTTCAGCAAACTTTTCAAATCTTACCTCGGTATAACGCATGGCAGCCGGCGGATCTCCATCCTGGCTACCAAAGTTTCCCTGTCCGTCGATCAGTGTATACCGCAAGCTCCAGTCCTGCGCCATACGCACCATCGTATCGTAAATAGAAGCATCGCCGTGAGGATGGTATTTACCCATTACTTCTCCCACAATACGGGCACTTTTTTTATACGGCTTATTGCTCGTGTTACCCAATTCACTCATACCGTATAAAACACGCCGGTGAACTGGTTTTAAACCATCCCGTACATCAGGCAATGCACGTCCTACAATCACACTCATGGAGTAGTCGATGTAGTTGGTTTTCATTTGTTCCTCAATATTAACAGGAATAATTCTTCCCCTGTTACTGGCTGCGCCGCCATCGTTTAACGGCAGGTCATTTGCGCCGGAATTGTCGTTGTTTTCCATATTATTTTGTAGGCTGCGAATGTACTGATTTTAAGCGGATTTTAGGCCTTAAAACAGGTGCTGAAACAACAATCTTTTCAACAATTTTTGCCATTTTGTGGACAACATATTACGGCATTTTGTATCACCAAATTTTGGGTTGTCAATTGATCAAAAAGTAGCCATTCTTTAAGCTGAAATGGCAAAGTTGATACGTTTAATTATTTCTCCTGTTTCAAATCGTTTACCTTGCAAAAAAAAAATTTACTTGAAAACAATCCTGCTGCTGGGCGCCGGCAAATCAGCTACCGTATTAATCAGCTACCTGTTAAAAGAAGCTGAAGCAAACAATTGGAAATTTATTATTGCGGATGCCAGTAAAGAGCAAATACTATCAAAAACCAACCATTCCCGTTTTGCTGAAGCGGTTCAGCTGGATATTACCAACGACAGGCAAAGGGAAATAATAATTCAGCGGGCACATGTAGTAATCTCCATGATGCCTCCTGCTCTGCATTTTTTAGTAGCTAAAGACTGTGTGGAATACAGAAAACACTTACTTACCGCATCCTACCTGGATAATAATATTAAAAGTCTGCGGGACGAAATAGCGCAAAGAAAACTATTGTTTATCTGCGAAGCAGGCCTTGACCCGGGCATTGACCACATGAGCGCCATGAAACTGATGGATGAAATAAAAACAGAGGGTGGCATCATAACCTCTTTTAAAAGTCATTGTGGCGGACTGGTAGCTCCCGAAAGTGATGACAATCCGTGGCATTATAAAATAAGCTGGAACCCCCGTAATGTGGTGCTGGCGGGTAAGGCTGGTGCGGAATACAAACTGGACAATACCATCCGGCATAAAAGTTATGAGGAACTTTTTGAAGATTGCCCTTGCGTGAATATTGATGGCATTGGTCCACTTGCTTTTTACCCCAACAGGGATTCTTTAAGTTACATTCCCTTGTATAAATTGAGTACAGTAGCTACTTTTATGAGAACGACGCTCAGGCATCCTTCATTTTGCACCGGATGGGATGCAATCGTAAAAGCAAATCTGGCAAATGCTGATATTGCTATCAACACAAATGACTTGAGCTTCGCCAAATGGTCATCTGCTGTTATACCATTTGTAAACGAACAAAATCGAATGATGCTTGAGTATCTTGGCCTGTTTGATGAAACACCTATACCAGGCACGGCCCGTACTTCTGCCGATGTATTACAATATTTGCTGGAGACCAGGTTAACTATGCAACCGCACGATAAGGACATGATAGTAATGCTGCATGAAATTGAATATGTTGTTGCTTATAAAACAATAAAGATGCAAAGCAGTCTTATTGTAAAAGGTGAAGATAGCCTGCATACAGCCATGGCTAAAACAGTAGGACTACCGCTCGGTATTGCCGCTAAACTGATATTAAGCGGAGCGCTTCAACTGACCGGTTTATATATTCCCAACATTAAAGAAATTTATGAGCCTTTATTACTAGAGCTGGAGCTGAATGGCATAAAGTTTAATGAAAAAATTGTTAAATGATTGCAGCCGAAATTATGGCTCAAGGTACTTTAGCAACTCCTTTACTCCTTCCGTTGCAGGCATTTCTATTACTGTCAGATTGGTATAATTGTTTATTGCCGGGCTTTTTTTATCGATGATAAATTTAGGCAAATAACGCGGTGCGTACTGCAACAAAGCCGCTGCAGGATAAACCTGTAAGGATGTTCCCACTACAACAAAGTAATCTGCATTCTGCACAATCCGTACGGCTTTTTCCATCATTGGCACTTCTTCTTCAAACCATACGATGTGCGGCCGCAACTGCATTCCGTCAGGAGCCATATCTCCTATTTTAATATCCCCTCTTATTTCGTAGACAGTATCACTATCCACCACACTCCTCATCTTGAAAATTTCGCCATGCAAATGCACCACGTTGGATGAACCTCCCCGTTCATGTAAATCATCAATGTTTTGTGTGACAATGGTCACATCGAAATCTTTCTCAAGAGCGGCAAGGCCGGTGTGGGCTGCATTGGGCATTGCGGCAGTAACGTCTCTCCTCCTGTCATTGTAAAAATCCAGCACCAGCTGTGGATTTTTTCTCCAGCCGCCGGGTGTCGCCACTTCGTATACGTCGTAACCATTCCACAAACCATCACTGTCCCTGAAAGTTTTTAAACCACTTTCTGCGCTGATGCCTGCACCCGATAAAACAACAATGTGCTTTTTATTCATTCAATAAATTTAGCGATTTTGTGCCACGATTTTTGAAGGTCTGAACTTTTTGTAACCTAAAAAGACGCCCGCAATGATAAGGAGTAAAGGCCATGCAGCTATCAGGCCAACCAGGATATCTGCGAGCGAGGAAGTGCCTGTTTTGAAAGCTGTGACTATACGGGTGAAAAAGCCGGGATTGGCAACAACGGGTATATATCCGTTGATGGGCTGATAAAAATTAAGATTGATAGTGCTGTAAGCAGACTGGTGCGATAGAAATTCCATCCTACCCGCTGCTGATTCTATTTCTTCCTGAATGCTGTTGATTTCAGTTTGTACCTGCAACACTTCTTCCATATTTTTTGATTGCTTTAAGAACTCCAGGTATTTTAACCGCATGCCTTTTTTGGCTTCAAGTCTCAATTTTGTGTCTACCATTTCGCCAGTAACATCTTCGGTTGAAATATTTCTTTCCAGTATCTTGTTTTTATTGCCTGGCAACTCATTCATAATATGGTCAAACTGGTCCACAGGCACTTTGATAACAACCGCGGCTTCCGTTTTTCATCAGTTGTATGCTGCTCCTCCTGTGCAACATAACCGCCGAAATGTTTGACTATGGTGTGGATATTATCATTGTATTGCTGAAAATTGCTGACTTCGATTTTGACATGAGCCGTTCTGATTATTTTTTTATTCCAATCAGGATTTGATACAGTTTTTACCTGCAATGGAACAGACGCTGTATCGGCATTTCCAACCTGCAATGTTCCGACCGGAATTTTTTCTTTTGCGGAAGTTTGGTTGTCTGAATGTTGTGACGGCGCCGCTTTTTTTAGTTCTGGCAACTGCGTATCTGTAAGGTTAAGTGTTTCTTTGCGATTCCTGTTGCAGGATGTCAGCAAAGCAAAAAATAAAGCGAAAGCAATAAGCAGTTTAGTGTTTATGGAAATAAGTTTAGAGTTATTAGATGCTTATTGATTTCATTTACATAAAGTGGTAACCAGACGGAAATGTTAATTGAAGACGACTATAAATAACTTTAGCATTTTCTTTAACATTGTGTAATAAACCACAATAACAAAATCATATCTTAACAACATGAAAAGAAACTCATTCCTTAAGGTTCTTGTTTTTTTACTGTTATCAGGAACCGCTGTGCAGGCACAGAGCAGCCAAACAGGTGCAAAAAAAGTAATAGCCGGTCATAGTGAGGAGGCCGACAAGATACAAGGCAAAAAAATACAGCAGGGAACACTGTCTGGCAATAAGATTGAAAAATTAGATGCCCCTGATGTAGTAAAACGAAAACCAACGAAAAAGATAGTTGCAAAAAAGAAGAAGATAAAGAAGCATTAATTTAACGGCATAAAAAAAAGGGGCTGCTTGCAGCCCTTTTTACAATACAATATTTTCTATCTCTGTTTTACCACGAACATACCGGTAAATTTATTGTCATATAATTTACTGTTCAACGGCTGGTATAATTTCTGTGCAGCCATTTGCCGTTGATTACTTTCATCAGTAGCATACCTGCCGAACGAGCCGGTGCTTATATATTTTAGAGCCGCCCCAAGGCATGGTTCAGTTTGATCGCCCCAATTTTTATTAACACCATCCGGGCTTAATTTATCAGGTGCAAAACCATCATAGTATTCAGCACTGCCTGCACTATTTACCGTTTTAAATGAAATAGGATAAATAGCGTAATTAAAAATGGAAATCGGGAAGAAGCCAACGGGTTTTCCATAAGTAGTATCTCCTATCAGTTTAACATCCATATACGGCCGCAGGTTATTAATCAGCAACTCACTGGCTGACGCTGTTTCACCGCTAACAATAAAAAATACACGGCTTAATATGTTTACACTACCTGCTTTTTCAAAAGTCTGGGTATTGTCTGCTGGTAAAAAAGACACATTGCTAAAGCCAGGCTTCCTTTTCAATAAAGGAAATTTACCGGCTGTTAATGAATCATTGAACATATAAGTATACATCGTTTGGCCATTGGCTGAAGCAGGCGCAATCAGGTCAGCAAAGGCATCCTGAGTAGAGGTAGAACCGCCATGATTGTAACGTAAATCAACCACCAGTTCATTGATACCCTTTGATGCAAAATCAGTAAACGCTGTGTTCAATTCTGTTACTGAGCCCGCGCCGAAAAACTGGTTAAACACTATATAGCCGGTTTTTTTTGCACCTGCGGTAATTACATCTGTATATAAAACAGAGTTGGCGGTAAATGCCGCTTTGGTCAGGTTCATGGCAACGGTGCTCCCATCTTGTTTTGTAAATGTGAAACTGGCAGAGGTTCCTGTTCCAAAGAATATATCATTCAAAATAGTCACGCTTGCGTCGTCATACCCGATGGCTGTATTATTGATCTTGCTGATATACCAGCCTCTTTGAACACCGGCGGTGCCGGAAGGAGAAGCTTTATAAACATACTCGACAAACCAATGAACGGAATCATATGGCAACGCTTTGTCCAGCGCAGCTGCTTTTATAAAAAAACCATAGTCTTCATCAGCGCCTGTCTGTATGGCATCAGAACCAGCCTGTGTCGTTACAAAACTATAACCATGTTTTTTATCCTGGGGTTGCAAAGCCCTTATTGCAGTCATTTCATTTTGGGCAGCTATCAGGTCAGTACTGCCTGTATATTGTCTTGGATTAAATGCGGCATAGGATGGTATTACTTCGTGCCACAGGTACACTTCTTTTGTGTACAGGTAAAGAGAGTCCATCAATAAATCCTTGGCGGTCGCTTTAACTGTAGTGGTGTCCGTTGGTGGAGTGGTTGTTCCGGGATTACTTTTTTTGCAGGACAATCCCAGCATCACAACCAGGGAAAGCCCAACCAGGTACTGATAAATTTTCATAATCTTGAATATTAATGTATGTTATAAAGATAAGCCTATTTTAAAAAAAAGATGTTAGGGGAAAGTTATTCGTTGGGCAGGTACTACTACCCTTTTTTAATAACGGCTAATACTGGTTTCAGGTTGTCCGCACTGGATCATTTTTCTCCTGCCAGTTCCATTATCACATTCCACTCTTGGTTTGTAACCGGTTGTACAGATAAACGGCCAAGCCTCACTAGGGCCATATTTTCAAGCCGCGGATCTGCCTTTACCTGTACCAATGTAACGGGTTTTTTTAATTTTTTAAAAGGTTTCAAATCCACCACCACCCACGCTTCTACATCTGTTGTGGGATCCTGATAAAATTCCTTCGTAACCTTTGCAATACCTACAATCTCCACTCCTTCATTGCTGTGGTAAAATAAAACCTGGTCGCCCTTTTTCATAGCTTGCAGGTTATTACGGGCAGCGTAATTGCGTACACCATCCCAGGTAGCTTGCTTGTCTTCCACAAACTTGTCCCAGCTATATTTAAAAGGTTCTGATTTTACCAGCCAGTATGCCATTGTATTGTATTAAAATAGTGATGAAGATTTGTCCGCAAACATAAATGTTTTTCTATTCCCATCCGCTTGCAAGTACATCTGCCAGATGCATTGTTTTAAGCGGCAGATTCTTTTCTTTAATATATCCATCCAGGTGCATCAGGCAGCTAAGATCAGTAGATATAACCAGGCTGGCGCCGGTAGCTATGGCATTCGTAACTTTTTGATCGGCCATACCAATGGATATGCCATCAAACTTTACCGCAAACGTACCACCGAAACCGCAGCATGTTTCCACGTCATTCATTTCAGTCAGCTGCAGACCTTTTACATGGCTTAATAATTTGCGGGGGCCATCTTTGATCTTGCATTCTCTCAGGGCTGCACAACTATCGTGGTAAGTAGCGATAATATTTAAAGAAGCACCAAGGTTTTCAACCTGGAGAACATCCGTTAAAAATTCAGAAAATTCAAAAATGCGATTGCTTATATTATCTGCCTTTTGCAATTCTTCCTCACCGGTAAATAATTTCTTGTAATAATTTTTTACAAAACCTACACAGCTGGCACTGGGTGCCACAATATAGTCAGCCGTATCAAAGTCTCTTAAAAATTTCGTGCAGACAGCTTTGGCCTCGTCCCAAAAACCAGCATTAAAAGCAGGCTGGCCGCAGCAAGTCTGATTGGTGTTATACCCCACTTCACATCCAGCTTTCTCCAGCACTTTAAGCATGTTAAAAGCCGTTTCGGGATATAGCTGATCAACAAAACAAGGTATAAATAACTGAACTTTCATATTGTAGTTCGTAACGGCAAAGCAGGTTAACAGATTAGAAAATGGACTTACTGGACTGGACTATATAGAAAAACTGTACTTTAATGCAATCATCTTTAAGGCCGTTACCGCAGCTTCTTCGCCTTTATGGCCATGTATGCCCCCGGTTCTTTCATCCACCTGTTGCTGGTTATCCGTTGTAAGCACGCCAAATATAGTCGGTACAGGTAGCAGTAGATTTACCTGTAACACACCTTCTGTTATGGCTTTGCACACGTAATCAAAATGCGGAGTGCCACCGCGTATTACGCAACCAAGCGCTATAAACGCAAAAGGCTTATCATCTTTGTATTTATGTGCGTCCCAGTAATTTTTAATACAAAAGGGAATCTCAAATGCACCAGGCACGGTGATAATTTTATAGGGCACTTTATTTTCAGCTAATACTTTCGTACATCCGGCTTCCAATTTATCAATAGACGCTGCATTCCACTCAGTACGCACAATAACTACACAGGCACCCTTTGGTAGTTGGATGCCTGCTGTTGAATATAAATTTTCTGTCGAAATTGCCATGTGTAATTATTTAGTAACCCCTAACCGTGCAAGGTATTTTTCAACCGGAAAATCAATCCTGTTATCTCTTAAAAAAGCAGGTGTGATCTCATCTTTTATCTGCTGATAAAAATCAATTGCTTCTTTTGTTTTGCCAGTTGCCTCGCAAAATAAAGCCGCTCTTGATAAAGATAAAAATCGGGTAGATTCATCTTTTGCATCAGCTACATCAATCGCTTTTTTATAATAGTTCAACGCCTCGTCATTTTGTTTTAATTCGGAGTAGGCGTCGCCCAGCATCCTGTAACAGGCACTTTGCGGCTGTTTACTGCTGGTAGAAAATTCTTTCAGGTGTTTAACCGCGTTGTTGAAATCTTTATTATGCAGGTAACAAGCACCTGCTATAAAATGGGCTCTTTTACCAGCAGCTGTGCCGCTATAATTCCCTGCTACTTTTAACACACCCGTTATACCGTTGCCGCCGTTTAACACGATGCCGATAGAATCTTTATTAAATCCAAGCTGTGTCATCTTATCAAACAACTGCTCAGCGGGAAAAATTTGTTCTGCAGATTTTGTTTCATTTGGAACCAGTATTAAGTTCTTATAACCAAGCCATCCTCCCGCAATCAAAATAATTGCACCGCCAACATAAATAATTGGTTTGCTGAATTTGGCCCAAAAGCCCTTTGCTTTTTCAACAATTTCATTCGTCTCCACTTCGGGAACTGTAACTTGCTTCTCTGCCATTTTTTTGTAGTTGTTTTAGCGCTGGTAAATTGATTGGAATTAAACGGAAACAAGGCCAGCGGATTATTTCCTGCGGTTAAAATTAGTCTGTTATAAAAGGATAATCCTGCTGTATATATACATCTTTCAGCAATTCATCATCGTTTGGCCAGGGACTTTCTTCTGCAAATTGCACACTGTCTTCAACCTGCACCTTTACGCGTTCGTTAATTACTTCAATGTCTTCTTCAGTTAATTTGTACTGCTCTTTTAATACTTTTAAAACATGGTCAATAGGGTCCCTGTCTTTATATTCTTCCACTTCGTCTTTGGTACGGTATTTTTGCGGATCGCTCATACTGTGTCCTTTATAGCGGTATGTTTTAATTTCAAGTAAAGTGGGACCGCCTTTTTCCCTTGCACGGTTTACTGCCCTTAATACCGCATTGTGTACTTCTTCAGGACTCATACCATCTACGCTGTCGCCAGGCATATCATAGGCATCGGCCAGTTTATATAAGTCCAGTACATTGCTGGTACGGGCAACGGACGTACCCATTGCATAGTTGTTATTTTCGCAAATAAATACTACCGGCAGTTTCCACAACATGGCCATATTAAATGTTTCATGCAACATACCCTGTCGGGCTGCACCATCACCGAAAAAGCACAATGCAACGTTGTTTGTACCACGATATTTTTCAGCAAAAGCCAACCCTGCTCCTGTTCCTATTTGTGCGCCTACAATACCATGACCACCAAAAAAGCCAACATCCACACCAAAAATGTGCATGCTTCCACCCTTGCCTTTACTGCACCCTGTTGCTTTTCCATACAATTCAGCCATGGTAGCTCTTGGCGTAACGCCCTTTGCGATAGCCAGTGCATGACAACGGTAAGCGGTGATAAATTTATCTTCAGCATTGGTTGCTGTCATACAGCCGGCAGCTACAGCTTCCTGGCCAATATATAAATGACAGAAGCCGCGAATTTTTTGCATTCCATACAACTGGCCGGTCTTTTCCTCAAAACGGCGCAATAAAAGCATTAGTTCGTACCAGTACAGGTAGGTTTCTTTTGAAAACTTTGTAGCCAATGGGTTATAATTTTAGGCTGCAAAGATAAGGGAGAAATTAATAAATTAAACAAGCTAAAAAGAAGCCGTTTTTGGAAGAATTTTAAGGCTTTAATTGTTATATTTTCAAGCTGTTATATCTTTTGAAACTTGAAATCTTATAAATATATTATCATTAAAGATTTAAATTAAGTGAGGATAACCGTGCTGTATAGATACTAGCACCACGCAGGTATAATATTTCAATCACAATTGGCAAATCATCACTTTCATTTAAGATGATTTCATAATGTCAGCTGGCTCAATTGGCAAGTGAGTTTATTTTATCATCGATAAACGCTACATCTTTTCATTTATCTTGCAACCGCATGTTCAGGCTTTCAAAAATAACCATCACACAATTTAAGAATTACGGTTTTTCCACTTTCAATTTTACAGAAAGGGTTATCGGCATATGTGGCCTGAACGGTCGCGGAAAAACAAATCTGCTGGATGCCATTTATTACCTCTGTTTTACAAAAAGTTATTTTACAAAAACTGACAGCCTGAATATTTCTTTTACAGCTGACGGATTCCGGCTGGAAGGTATAACCGCTCCTGTTGTCGCCGATTTGAAAATAAAGGATGATGAAAATAGCGCCGCAAATGCTGATAAAAATGGGTCCAATTCCATTGTTTGTGTTTTCAGAGGCGTTGGCAAAAAGGAACTCTTGCTAAATGGTGTACTCTACACCAAATTTTCTGAACACATCGGCAAGTTTCCGTGCGTAATAATAGCGCCGGATGACGTAGAAATGATAACCGGCGGAAGCGAAGAGCGCAGGCGGTTTATAGATACGGTGATTAGCCAGATGAATGCTGAATACCTGCAGCAACTGATTATTTACAACAAAGTAATGCAGCAACGTAACAGCCTGCTGAAGAAATTTGCCGAGCAAGGTAAAACAGACTGGACACTGCTGGAAGTGCTGGATGACCAGTTAGTGCAACCGGGTAAATATATTCATCAAAAAAGAATGGAATTTACTCAGCAACTAATTCCCCTGGTACAGCAGTTTTATCGGCAGATTGCGAACAATGCCGAAGTGGTTGACCTGCATTATGAAAGCCAGCTGAATGACAACGATTTTTTTGCTGTGTTAAATCAATTCCGTCAGAAAGATTTTATTTTACAACGTAGCAACGGCGGTATTCACAAGGATGATTTGACTATACAGTTAAACGGGCAGGTTTTTAAAACAACCGCATCGCAGGGGCAAAGAAAGAGTTTATTGTTTGCCTTAAAACTGGCGGAATTTGAATTACTGAAATTAAATAAAGGCTTTGCTCCACTGCTGTTATTAGATGATGTTTTTGAAAAATTGGATGAAACCCGGATGCAGAATTTATTGCACTGGGTTTGTAATAAAAACAATGGACAGGTTTTTATTACTGATACGCATAAAGAAAGACTGCAACGGGCTTTTGAAGGATTACAAAGTAATTACCAGGTTATTGAATTGTAGTGGCAAAAATTTGTAGTCCGATTAAAAATAGCACCTTATATCCAATAAAATAATAACCTGCCAAAAATCAGACAACGGCAATCTTCATAGCATTACCTTTGCCCTATGGGCGAATTTTCAATGCAGGATGCGATTCAGCAGTTTTTAAAGCAAAGCCGTTTAAAAAGCGGTATCCAGGCTTTAAGAATAGAGGATGTGTGGGAGCAAATTATGGGTAAAACAATTGCTAAATACACCGATAAAATTCAGATTGTCAATCAGACTTTATTTATCAGTAGCACGGTGGCCCAGTTAAAGCATGAGTTACTGTATCAAAAAGAAAAGATTATAGAAAGAGTCAATGAAGCCCTGGGCGAAAAAGTGATTAACGACGTTGTGATTAAGTAACTAATCCGATCCTTAAGTCCGCATTCTTGGGTCTGCAACGGCATACAAAATATCCGCAAAAATATTGATTACAATAAAAATACAAGCGCTTACCAGTACAGATCCCATTACTACGGGATAGTCCAATTTTTCCAGCGCATCTACTGTTATCTTTCCAATACCCTGCCAGCCAAAAATATATTCCACAAAAAAAGCGCCTGCCAATAATTCGGCAAACCATCCGGTTATAGCTGTTATTACCGGGTTCAGCGCATTGCGAAGCGCATGTTTAAAAATGATTGTTCTCTTGCTTAGCCCCTTTGCATAAGCTGTACGGATATAATCCTGCGATAATACATCCAGCATACTGCTGCGTGTGAGTTGGGTTATAATGGCCAGCGGACGGATACCCAATGTAAACGCCGGAAGAATTAAGTTTTTAAGGGTAATGTATTTTTCTCCGGTAACTTCATCCACTTCAAACCAGCTACCGGTTAAGTTTAGACCGGTAAAAGGGTGCAACACAACACCAAATAAATAGGCTATGATAATGGCCATAAAAAAAGAAGGCGCTGAAATACCTGCAATACTCGCTACCAACGCAGACGTGTCCAGCCAGGTACCTTTTTTTACTGCTGCAACAACGCCCAGTAAAATACCGGTGAATGTTGCAAAAAGCATCGCGGTTACGGCGAGTAATAAAGTGCCGGGTAATGCTTCCATTAATACCGTGCCCACTTTTTTCTTTGTTTGATAACTTGTGCGCAGGTAAGGAATCTTCACTCCTATTTTGGTGTTAGTTCCTAAAAAAAATCCCTTTAATTCTTTCTTTTTTATATCCGCTGCAGTATGCACGCAAAGCGGGCTTACATCATTAAGATACAAAAAAAGTTGTTTCCATTTGGGCTGGTCCAGGTAAAGATCTTTACGGATGTTATCCATTGTTTTTTTATCACCGGTTTGGCCAACGATCAGCCTTGCCGGATCGCCAAAACCCTGGAACATAAAAAACACCAGCACCACAATACCCAGCAGTATAAGGGAGGAATAAACCGTTTTCGTTACAAGGTGTTTCAAATAAAATGAATTATCTTTTGCGGACAATAAAATTGCCTGATGCTTTGGCTTGTTAAAGCAACATCATGTTACTTTAACGCCTCTTTAATATCGGCCCAGCTCCATTTATTTTGTACGACCGGCCCTTTCATTAAAAACAAAGTTGGGTTGGCCCGGGCTGCAGTTTTTATGGCGGTGGCATCACAAGTCAAAATCGGGATGCCGTTGTTATTGGTATTAAAAAATACAGTGGCTTTATCTTTATCAGCCGTTACAATATATAGCGGTCTTTTTTGTTGTTTTGATTTTTGCCATAGCGCAGTAAAATCTCCCGACCATTTGGAACTGCCTTCATCCAGTTCTTTTAAAAAGAAAAGATAGTACTCTCCTTCTTGACCAAGCACGCTTTCTGTAACATCCGCACCAGTTGTATCCGTTAAAGAGAAATCATTAATTTTAGGAACATTGTTGGATCCCTTTTTTATCAGGGTTTGCTTGCGGTCTGCATACGTCCAGGTACTATCGGGAAGTTTGTCAGGAGTAAATTCTTTCTTAACACCATCTTTTTGATAGACAAAAATATATTCAAACTGGTCGGGTATTGCATTAGGGGGCATCTTCCTTAATTCCAGTAAATTATTTCCCTTTTTATAAGGCAGGCAATCAGTTAAAGGTAAATGTTGCAATACATGCATTTGCAGCATGGATACGCCCATAATACTTAACAGCACAAGTACCAGCGGTAAAAAACCTTTGCCAACAGGAAGGATGTATTGTTGTTTGAATAAAAGAAAAATGATAAGCAGCAGCAGGATGATATCTTTTGTAAAAGTCTGGATGGGAGTAAGCGGAATGCAATCGCCAAAGCAGCCACAGGTAGCAATTTTACCACTAAATAGCACGTAACTGGTTAAAAAAGTAAAGAAGATCATTAACCACAATAAAAGCCGCAATGTTAGCTTTTTGTAAAAGCCTGCCAACAAAGCCACACCAAGTACTACTTCCAATGCAATCATTATAATAGAAAATAAAAAGGAATGATTGTACATCCAGTTCATCATAATGGTTGCGTAGCCTTCCCTGCCCCACACTTCAAAAAATTCCTGCATCTTGTAGGTCAATCCCAACGGGTCGATGGCTTTTACAAGGCCAGAAAAAATAAATAAAACACCTACAATAATTCTTGCAATAGTTACACTAATTTTCATACTTACTTTTTAATTGCTTACAGTCAACCCGATTATTTTCCGCACGGGTTATCTTGAATGTTTTCCCTCTTCAATCAATATCATGGCAAAAACGGCATAGTTCATAATGTCATAATAATTGGCATCAATACCTTCACTCATAATGGTGGCCCCTTTGTTCAATAAAATTTGTTTGATGCGCAACAGCTTTGTCAGTATAAGGTCTGCAAAACTTTCCTGGCTCATTTCCCTCCAGGCTTCTCCATAGTCATGATTTTTGTCCTGCATCAACTTTTTTGCTATAGCTATTTTCTGATCGTATAATTTAGCAACTTCTTCCAAAGGGAGATCTTCTGTTTCATCAGTTTGTTTGTCAAGCTGAATTAAACCAATCACAGCATAGTTTAATATCCCTTTGAATTCACTTAAAATATCATCGCCTATTTTCTGCACCCCTTTTTCCTGTATAGTGCGGATGCGTTTGGCCTTTATATAAATCTGATCGACTACTGAAATGGTACGGTAAACCCGCCATGATGTGCCATAGTCTTTTGTTTTCTTTAAAAAAATGTCCTCGCATGTTTTTATCGCTTCGTCGTACTGCTCGTTTGTGTTCATTGTTTGCGGAATGTATCTACTTTTGTTAATTGTCAAAAATACTTGTTTCTGCCTGATGTACACACTTAACTGCAAAGGAAAATTATTGGTCATTGAAAAACCGCTGGTGATGGGGATATTGAATGCAACGCCTGATTCTTTTTATGATCAGTACCCCGAAAAAAGTTTATCAGCTATCCTTGCGGTGGCAGCAGAAATGATCAGTGAAGGCGCCAATATACTGGATATTGGCGGGCAAAGTACACGGCCCGGAAGCAGCACCGTTTCAGCAGATGAAGAAACTGCAAGGGTACTCCCGGTAATACATGCGCTACTTGAAAGATACCCGGATATTATTTTATCTGTCGATACATTTTACAGCCAGGTAGCCGCTGCTGCTGTGAATGCGGGCTCCGTTATTGTGAATGACATCAGTGCTGGGAATATGGATGCCGCCATGTTGTCCACGGTAGCAGGTCTGCAGGTTCCGTACATATGTATGCATATGCGGGGGACTCCCCAAACCATGCAGCAGTATACAACCTATGATGATATTGTTAAAGAAGTACTTGATTTTTTTATTCATAAATTAGAAGAATGTACCAAAGCAGGAATTAAGGATATTATTATTGACCCTGGTTTTGGTTTTGCCAAAACAATACAACAAAATTTTACCTTACTAAAACATCTGGATGTCTTCAGGATGCTGGATAAACCAATACTGGCAGGACTTTCGAGGAAAAGCACGGTATACAAAACGCTTAATACAACTGCGGCTGAGGCACTGAATGGAACAACTGTTTTGAATACGCTGGCTCTTGAAAACGGAGCAGGTATTTTAAGGGTGCATGATGTAAAGGAAGCAAAAGAGGTGTGCGCACTTGTTGAAAAATATAAACATGCTTAATGTTTGTGTATTACATAAAGAGCTATTGATATCCCTTTGCCTGCAGGTTAAAAAGTTCGGCATAGCGACCGTTATTTTTTAGCAAGCTATTGTGGTCACCAGACTCCAACAGTTGACCTTTTTCCAGCACAAGAATTCTGTCGGCCATACGTACTGTTGAAAACCGATGGGATATCAACACCGCTGTTTTTCCCCGGGTTAGTTCTGTAAATCTTTCAAACACTTCGTATTCGGCTCTTGCGTCAAGGGCCGCCGTTGGCTCATCCAAAATCAGTAACTGCGCTTCTTTCATATAAGCCCTTGCCAGCGCAATCTTCTGCCACTCTCCGCCGGAAAGTTCTACACCCTGATTAAACCGTTTGCCCAGTGCCTGCGCATATTTACCGGGAAGTCTTTGCACCATTTTGTCTGCCAGGCTTTGTTTGGCTGCGTGTTCAATTAGTCCGTTGTTTTCTTTTTCAGCAATGTTGCCGACTGCGATATTTTGTGATACCGTCATCTGGTAACGGATATAATCCTGGAAGATAATGCCCACTTCTTTTCGCAATTCGGTAAGGTCATATTCTTTCAGGTCATGATTATCCAGTAATATCCTTCCTTCCGTCGGATCATATAATCTTGCCAGGAGTTTAACCAGCGTTGTTTTGCCTGCCCCATTCTCCCCCACCAGGGCTAATTTTTCACCAGCGTGGAGCGTAAAACTCAGGTGCCGGTTTGCCCAGCGGTCTGAATGATGATATTTAAACCCTACATCTTCAAACACAAAACCTGTTTGTATAGGATTTGGAAAAGGCCTTGCATCAGGGGACAATTTAATTTTAGGTTGGATTTCAAAAAAATCAAAAAAATCTTTCAGGTAAATAGCGCCCTGGGATACAGCAGTAAAGCGGGAAAGAATGGTTTCCAGCAAACTCCTCAGCTGTCGGAAAGAACCGGCGAGAAAAGTCAATGCACCAATAGATTGTTTGCCCGTAATGGTGGTAGCAATAATAAAAATGTAAGCCCCGTAATAGCCGGCGCTGCCCAAAATAGCAAAGATGGTTCCCCATAATGAACGCTTTACTGATAGTGCTTTGTTATCCTTATAAAACTGATTGGACAACTGCCGGAAACGGTCGGTAAGAAAATTGGAGAGATTAAATATTTTTACCTCTTTGGCTGTTTCATCACTTGCCCCGATGTACCTGATATAATCCAGTTCTCTGCGTTCTGGTGTTTGCCTTCGGTTGAGCGAATAATTTTTATCATTGAAATAAGCCTCGCCCAAAAACGCAGGTATTACGGCAACAATCAACAGCAGTATCAGCCAGGGATTAAAAACAACGAGTCCTGCGGCAAGGAAGAGCATGGTTATCAGGTCCTGTACCTGGCCTAATACCTGCGATAACAGGATCGTGCGCCCTGCAGTTTGCTGGCGGGCCCGTTCCAGTTTATCGTAAAATGTGGAATCTTCAAACTGGTCGAGGTCCAGTGTAGCAGCATGTTTCATTATCCGGATGCTGGTGAAGTTACTAAACAGATCGCCCAGTAAACCGTCAACCAGATTGGTAGCCCGTGTTAATGCATCTGATAAAATAGCCAGCCCAAATTCAATTGCCACCAGCCGCCATAAAAAAGTATGTGGTACCGCAGTGGTGCTATGGGTCAGCAACACCACTTCGTCAATAATTAATTTCCCGGTGTACAAAATGGCCAGGGGTATAGCGGATCTTACAACCCGAAGCGCTATACTGCAACTCGTAAGTAACCTGCTTGTTTGCCACACAAGTTGAAAAAATGAAGGGAGATTACTGAGTGCGGAAAAGCGTTCTTTTAAACTGATAGCGGCCATATATATTATTGAGGATGTAAAACTAACGCAACTTAATTTGCGTGATGGCTTTTCACCCGAAAATACCAAGTGCTAAAAAAAACAAAAAACCGGCTGCATTAAAATGTGCGCTGTAAACCTGCAGACTATTTTCCTGTCTTTAATACAAACAACACATAATTATGAAAATTTACTACTACAAAAGACAAAACAAATGGTTGTAAAATTTCAGTAAAGACAAACAACATTTCCCAATAATTAAAACATTTTACCATGAAAAAGATCTACGAAAAAATTTACAGCAGTTCAAAAAAAGAGTTAGGAATTAAAGCATACGGTATGTTGATTACGACCCTTTCCGCCGCTTACCTGTTAGCCTATATTTTTATAGTACATTAACCGACATAATATAAAAAAGAACAGGCAATTAAATTGCTTATGTATAGGTGTTATGCCAGCTGGATTTTAAAAAAAGCTACGGCAATTTGGCCATCTGCTTATTTGGAAAATATTATCATCGTTAGTCCGGCGATGTATAAAAGTAACATTACGTTTAACAATTTTTTTGTACCGGCAGGCGCTTTGTCAAATTCCTTCCAAACGTATATACCCCAAAGCGCAGCAATTACGGTAGCCCCCTGTCCTAACCCATACGATACGGCTGGCCCGGCTTTACCAGATGCAATGATACTAAGGCTCATACCAATGCTCCAGATTGCGCCGCCAGCGATACCTACCAAATGATCTTTACCTAAACCTTTAAAATAACCGGCAAACGACACGGGTTCCCCGGTAAAAGGCTTTTTCATTTGTAAAGTGTTAAATAAAAAACTGCTTATAACAATACCAGTTGAAAAAATTACCAATGCAGTGTACGGCGTTAACTTTCCGGGTTCCGGGTCAGTAAAATTAGTTACCATAGAACTGGCCACATATTTATAAAACAGGCCCATCAGGCAACCACTTATTACTGAAAGCAGAAGGCCTTTTTCTGACAGTTTTATGGCAGCACCTGCTTTTAATTTTTGGTAGGCGCGTGCATTTAAAATAATGGCTAACGATATTAAGGCTACGCCGCTAAAGATTAATAGAGGGTTACCTTGCGGCACGGCAATATAATTTACAATTACCCCCAGTACCAACGCAATACCGATGCCTACTGGAAAGGCAACCGACATGCCAGCAATGCCGATAGCCGCTACCAGTAAAATATTGGCAAGGTTAAAGATAACTCCGCCTGCAAATGCAGCAAATAAACTGGCCGATTGAGCCTGTTTCAAATCCTCCATAAAAGCTCTTCCGTGGCTGCCACTGCTGCCTAATGTAAAAGCAAGCACCAGGGTGGTAAGCAAAATCCCAAATCCATAATCCCAGTAAAATAGTTCGAACCTCCAGCTGGCGCTGGTGAGTTTTGTTGTATTGGCCCACGACCCCCAGCAGAGCATGGTAATAACGCAGAGGAATATCGCTAATCCGTAATTTTCTACAATAAACATACTGTTGTTTTTATTTATTAATTTCTTACAAGCCAAGTTCGCTTCTATATGGCACAGATGCCTGTGCACCCAGCCGCGTTACAGAAACGGCCGCAGCATCTACGGCAAATTGTACAGCTTTTTGCCAGTTCATATTTTCTGTGAGCGCCACCGTTACAGCGCCGCTGAATGTATCGCCTGCAGCAGTAGTATCAATCGCATTTACTGTTGGTGCTGGTATCGTAAATGCCTCTTCCTTGTTTTTAAAATAAGCGCCTTGACGGCCCTGTGTTATGATTACGTTTTGCACACCTTTGTCCAACAAAATACCTGCTGCTTTTGACGCAGAAATGGTATCTGTTACTGTTATGCCGGTTAAAAATGCCACCTCCGTTTCATTGGGTGTAATTAAAAACAGGCCTGATATTAATTCATCCGGCAACAACATTGCAGGTGCAGGATTCAATATTATTCTTTGTCTGTTTAACCTCGCTTTATTTACAACGGCGGAAATTGTAGTCACAGGTATTTCCAGTTGCATCAGTATAATTCCGGCCTCGTGCAGCGAAACTTTTTCAATATCTGCAGGCTGCAGGCAGGCATTGGCACCAGGTGCAACTGCAATACAATTTTCTCCTTCGTGGTTTACGATAATCAACGCAACGCCTGATGGGGACTGCTCATCTGTAAAGACAAATTCTGTATCAATATTTTCTTTCTGCAGGTCCGCAACAGTTTGTCTGCCGAAAATATCGTTACCAACTTTTGCAACAAAAGTAACCTCACCTCCCAACCGGGCCGCTGCCACTGCCTGGTTGGCTCCTTTTCCTCCCGCGTTCATAAAGAAGGTGCCGCCTAAAACTGTTTCGCCGGGAAATGGTAATGTGGCACATTTTACAACCATGTCAGTATTGGCGCTTCCTATGACAATTATTTTTTTCATTACAATTTTTGTATTTAGGCTGGTTTAGATCAAAGACTTGAAAGGCATCGCAAAACTCAGGGTAATATTGCTTCTGTTAACCGCATCAACAGCACCCAAACTATAAGTTGGAGCATTTATTTACCCAGTGTTTATCGTAGAGTGAAGGATATAAACCTCCTGAAAATGTGCAATCGATTTTATTAACGGCGGAGACTTGCTAAAAATTGAAGATAAGCTTTTATGTGAAAATCACGATTACCCGACTTTAACAATATGCTTCCTTTTTTAAATTATCTACCGGCACTATCATCTTTAATACTATCGGCGTTATGGTTATGCAACGAAAGAGATCCAATAGTAAATAAAGTTTCAAACATCAGAAAGGAAGGCTTATAGCCGTACAATTTCAGACCTGCATATCCTATATACACCAGCATACAATCAATACACTTATTGATAGTACAATCCAGTGGTCGAAAAGAAATGGTAATATAACCGCGATTATTGTTTTTTGCTTAATATTGCTTTTCAGATTAAAATCTAATTTCTTAAACCAACTTGAAAACAAACATGAAAAAACTTTTCTTCGCAGCAGTCTGCATGATCGCAATCACCACAACTAAAGCACAAAAATCTGATCTTAAATTCCAGGGTGGAATCAACGTAGGTATTCCGGCACACAACCTGGGTGGGACCTCATTGGGACTTGGTTTAGATCTGCTGGCTCATTACAGCCTTTCACCGCAAGCCGCCATCACAGGCGACGTTGGATACACTGCCTTGTTTGGCAAAAATGGCGCAACAACTACTAATTTAATCCCTATCAGAGCCGGGCTTCGTTTTTATCCTTCTGACAATTTTTTTGTCGCTGGCAAGATTGGCGCCGGCTTTATCTCCAACAGCGGATCAAGCGTTACAACCACAGCTTACTCGTTTGGCATCGGTTATAAAATTGACACAAAGCTTGAATTGGGTGCATCTTATGATGGATACAGTAAAGATGGAACGGTAGGTTTAATCAATCTCCGTTTAGGCTATTTTTTTAACTAGGTAATAAACTAATTTAACAAAAAATCCCGTGAATGGTTTCACGGGATTTTTTGTTCTTAAATAGGTAAAGTATTAATTGACAGGGGCACTAATCATTTCTTAATATAACGTTTAGTGCTTGCCATGAGGTCCTTTTTTGCCACCCCTGTTACCACCATGGTCATGCTCTCTTTTCTTAACTTGTCCCGGAGCATAGTCGGTTGCAGAACCGCCATAAATTTTCTTCGCCTGGCCGGGTGGTAAATGTGTTCGCCGGCTTCTTGTGTATACCCTGTCGTCGTCTCTTCTTTCGTCATTCCTTCGGTCTTCGCCCCGTATAATATTGGGAAGACTTGCTGTGTTGTTGGTGGGTTTAGATTTCTTTGGTCCGGATCCGGGAATTACATCGTAGACACTTTTTTGTGCTGCTACATTAATTGACCCAAATAATAAAAACGAAAAAATTGCAGCCATTGCTGCTTTTTTGCATTGTGTTGCGTGGTTATTCATATCAGAGGTTTTGTTTTCAATAGTGCAGGCAATTACTTTGCCAGAAATACAGGTGGATTGAATCGTTCTGTAACAGTAAAGGATTATAACGTGTAATGGAGTTAAATATTTTTGTTCCGAAAGTAAAATATATCATATGGAAATACGGAAACAGTAAATCCATTCATGGGTTTGACCAGGTAGCCATTCAACCACTGAGCCGGTTTAAGCAGCATACAAGGTGTTTTTTTCCCGAATGCTTCAAATATTCAGGCGGGTATATGGGTGTTTAAGGTTATATTTTATTGCCGTTCCTTGCTGCAATAATAATTCGCTTCTTTTATCAGCACATTTCCTTCGAACTACCGCAAATCAACACAGGCAGCTTAGTTATTTTCTTCTAATTTTTGTTATATAAATGCTGCTGGTTTTACATATGCCTGGGATTTTAATTTGCAGCTCCGGATTTGAAAGTTTTGCCCAAAGCTGCAAAAGTACAAGAGGGCAACGCAACAGTGTACTACAAGGTATCTTCAGCCCGGGCAAAAATTAAAACAGCTCCGGCTGTGCATTTTCATCATCGATTTTTTTCTCCCACTCCATTTCCACGCTTTTAGAATATTCTGTAAGCTTGGCTCCGACCGCTTTCCAGCCCATTACTTCCACCATATTCTTTACCTTGAATTTGGCGCTGCGTACCAGTTGTCCACGGCCGGTTCTTACAATCAGCAACGGTTCATCGTCTGTCGTTACCATTTCCAGGCGGTTGTCTTTGCCTTCCTTAATGAAGAAGAACTTACTTTTTAATGTGGTCGTTTCAATTTTAAAACGCTTGATATTATACTGCAATTTTTCATTGTCCAGGTACACAGCCGTAACAATTTTGTCCGCTTTAAACTTCTCTATAAGTAATATCTTTTCTGGGTCAAAACGTTGCATTAACTCCTGGTCAGTGATCTCGTAATTGCCATCGTTGTAAATAACGAGAATTCTGTCTTCTGCATCAAACTTGCCAAGGTACTCCCCTTTTTCTTCAGTATTCAAGCGACCGAACTTATTATCAAACCAAAGCTTTTTAGCATCCAGCGTTGACTTGCCGGCTTCCTTAAACTTAACTGACTTTACAGGATATTTTGTTACCTGGTTGCCGATGCTGCTACGGCCTTTTATTTCAAGTTCTTCAAAATAAAATTCCAGTTCTTTTTTCTTAGCAGTGCAATTGGGACTTAACACAATCTTTACCACCTCCGCCTCGCCGTTTGGATTCGCTGAAAAATAATGCACCCGGCTTTTTTCTGCCCCTTTGGTAAGATCGTATTCCTTATCCCTTGTGATGCCTGTTACATTAAAACGCTTGGCGTAAGTAACACCCGTTTTTCCGTCCACATACACCAGGTTATAAGTGGTACGTTCATCATTTTTTTGGAAGACGGCAACATGGATAATGTCTTTACCAATAAATATTTTATCGGATACCCTCACTACTTTCATGATGCCGCTTTTTGTAAAAGCAATGATGTCATCCAGGTCGGAAACCTCCGCAACAAATTCATCTTTTTTAAGTCCTGTGCCTATAAAACCATCCGCATAATTTACGTAAAGCTTAATATTGGCAATGGCTACGCTCTTGGCCTGTATGGTATCAAACTGCCTGATCTCTGTTTTACGCTCGCGGCCTTTACCATATTTTTTTAACAGGTTTTCATAGTAGGCTACGGCAAATTCCGTCAGGTGTTCCAGGTCGTATTTAACCTGTTTGATATCTCCTTCCAATCCTTTTATCTGCTCATTGAGTTCATCAATATCCAGTTTGTAAATGCGGCGCACTGGCTTCTCCGTTAGTTTAACGATATCTTCCCGTGTAATTGGCCGGCGCAGCAATTTTTTGAATGGTTCAAAGGCTTTGTCAATTGCCGTAAGCACCTTTTCCCAGGTCTCGTGCTTCTTCTCTAACTCTTTGTATATTTTTTCCTCAAAAAATATTTTTTCAAGCGAAGTATAATGCCATTTTTCCTGCAGTTCGTTGAGCTTGATTTCAAGCTCTCTTTTCAGCAGGTCTTTTGTATTATCGGCCGACACCCGTAATAATTCCGGCACGCCTAAAAACTGCGGACGGTCTTTTACGATTACACAGGCATTGGGCGAAATACTGACTTCACAATCTGTAAACGCATACAAGGCATCAATGGTAATATCAGGCGAAATACCCGGTGCAAGTTCAATGATGATTTCGACTTCGGCAGCCGTATGATCATTTACCTTTTTGATTTTTATTTTTCCCTGATCGGTGGCTTTTACAATACTCTCCATCAGCTGGGTAGTAGTAACGCCATAAGGCACACTCCTGATCACCAGTGTTTTTTTATCCAGCTCTTCAATAATGGCCCTTACCCTGATTTTACCGCCGCGTTTACCATCGTTGTAGTTGCTGGCATCCATGGTGCCGCCGGTTAAAAAGTCCGGTAACAGCTCAAACTTTTTGCCTTTTAAATATTTGATGGAAGCATCTATGAGTTCACAAAAATTGTGAGGTAAAATTTTAGTTGCCAGCCCCACCGCAATACCTTCGGCACCCTGTGCCAGCAGCAGGGGAAATTTCATCGGCAAGGTTACCGGCTCATTTTTTCTGCCATCATAACTCAGCGCCCAGTCGGTGGTTTTATTATTGAACGCTACTTCCAGCGCAAATTTGCTGAGCCTTGCCTCAATGTACCTTGGCGCTGCCGCATCATCGCCGGTACGTACATCGCCCCAGTTTCCCTGGGTTTCAATCAGCAGGTCTTTTTGACCCAGGTTTACCAGTGCATCACCAATACTCATATCTCCATGCGGATGGTATTGCATCGACTGCCCGATGATATTGGCCACCTTATTGAAACGACCGTCATCCATTTCCTTCATGGCGTGCAGGATGCGGCGCTGTACCGGTTTTAAGCCATCTTCAATAGCAGGTACCGCTCTTTCCAATATTACATAACTGGCGTAGTTTAAAAACCATGTTTTGTACTGCCCGCCAATACCACTGTCTGTGTGTATGTAGTCTTCTTTATTTTTACTTGTTGCCATTGTTATTTCCCCTTATACTTCATACAATTCCAGCGGTTGCCCGTTGGGATCGTAAAAAAAACAAAACTTTTTATTGGTTAATTCATCCACTCTGATACCCTGTACATCTACGCCTTTGCCTGCGAGTTCAGCTACTGACGCTTCCATATTTTCCACCGCGAACGCCAGGTGCCGCAAGCCTTTTTGTTCCGGAAAAGAAGCCCGTTCCTTAAAGTCCGGAAAAGAAAATAATTCAATTTGGTATTGCCCGTTGATGGTTAAATCCAGCTTGTATGACTTTCGTTCTTCCCGGTATGTTTCGGCCAATATTTTAAAACCCAGCACCTCGGTATAGAACGTCTTGCTGCGCTCATAATCATCGGTTAAAATGGCTATATGGTGAATGGCTTTGATGTTCATTGGTTATCCTTTTGTTTTTATTTCAAACTCTTTCATGTTGCCCACCTTGCCTTGTACATCAAATATATCCTGCCCTATCAGCACTTTCAAACGCCACAACAGGTAAGCATCACCGGTAGTATGTTTAGCTTTGCTTGCATACTGATGTATAATTTTAGAGGCCTTTTGCCAGTCGGGTGTAATCAATTTTTTTAACTCAGCATCATAAAAATCATAGTCTTCCTGGGCGAGCTTTTTACCCCCTTCCAGTAAGCGGATGCCTTTGTTTTCGTTGCATAGTTTGGTCCATTCGTCCGGGTCAACTTCAAACTCACTCAGGGTTATTTCCCGGGCAAGTTTTTTCGCTTTCAAAAATTCCTTTGCCGGAATTTCGTGTAACCAGTTGGGGTAAAAGATATTTCCCTTTTCATTGATGAAAGGCAAGTTGTTGAGGTATAAAATAAACACCCGGCCCTGGAACTCCTGCATGTATTTCAGCAACCAGTAATAGCCACTCACATCGTGTTTGTTTTGTGCAGCCCAAATCCAGATGATTTCTTCTTCATTCCTCCTCATCGTGCCAACCAGTTCGGCAACTGTTTTATAGTCATCCACGTCACCACTGTCAGCTTTGCCATCATAATCGCCACCAGCCAGTACTTCCCGCCACCATTGTTTACGTGCTTCAATACCTTCGCCTACATAGATATTTTTCAGTGGGCCAACTGCATAATCATCTTTTATCTGCATTACTTCTCCCTGCAGGCTTTCATCCAATGCGATGGCTTCTTTGATAACTTTTATATCTGCTTCGTTAAATACAATATGAATCATGATTTTAATTAAGAATTAATAATTATAAATTAATAATTCTTTTGTTGTTTGGAGTGTATAAAATTTAAAAAAAGTTTTCATTATCCTTCCGGCATTTGCTACATTTTGTCAAATTTAAAATTGCTGTTAGAATTTTAATTATTTCTTCGCAATCGCTGATAAAAGATTCTGCAAGTTTGCTTTCCAGTAATTCACTTTCTTTCATAAGTCTTAAACAATATCTTGTTTCTCTTGCTTCCCTATATGCTATCTCCAATTTATGTGCAAAGTCCTTTCTGGATGATCCGCCAACTGGTTCCTCAACATTGGCCCCAACCGAAGTTCCGCTTCTTAATAATTAATTGCAAACACAAATCTCTTTCAACTTTGGTCTCTTTCAAATGAACAAACAGCTTAACAATCCGCAAACTAAATTGAACTGTTTTATCAAGAATGAGGTTGTCATTTTTCATACACCAAGTAATTTATGAACTGACCGTTGTTAGAATAATTATTAATTTTTAATTAACCAACTACCCTTCCAACACCTCTTTCCCATTTTCCACCAAATCAATTTCCAGTTGCAAATTATCGATGATAAATTCTTGCCTGGTTGGTGTGTTCTTACCCATATAATATTCCAGCAATTGCTGAATATGCGTATCAGGTAACATCATCACCGGCTGCAGTTTCATATCGCGGTTTATAAAACGTGCAAACTCTTCCGGGCTAATTTCTCCTAACCCTTTAAAGCGGGTAATCTCCGGCTTGCTGCCCAGTTTTTTTATTGCTGCCTGTTTCTCTGTTTCATCATAACAATATATGGTTTCCTGCTTATTGCGTACACGAAACAAGGGCGTTTCTAAAATATATACGTGGCCATTCTTCACCAGGTCTGGAAAAAATTGCAGGAAGAACGTCATCAGCAATAAACGGATATGCAACCCATCCACATCGGCATCTGTAGCAAAAACAATATTGTTGTAGCGCAGCGTTTCATAACCTTCTTCAATATTTAGCGCATGTTGTAACAGGTTGAATTCTTCATTTTCGTACACTACTTTTTTGGTAAGCCCGTAGCAATTTAATGGCTTACCACGCAAGCTAAAAACTGCCTGGGTATTCACGTTTCTTGCCTTGGTAATGCTACCGCTGGCACTGTCGCCCTCGGTGATAAAAATGGTACTTTCCTTTTGTTTTTCTAAAATATTGTCCTTGTCTTTTCCGCTAGCCTCGTCATTGTAATGAAACTTGCAATCCCTTAATTTTTTGTTGTGCAGGTTGGCTTTTTTGGCACGTTCGTTGGCCAGCTTGCGGATGCCGGATAATTCCTTCCGCTCCCGCTCGTTCTGCTCGATTCGTTTTTTTAATGCTTCTGCGGTGGCTGTATTTCTATGCAAAAAATTATTGAGCTCCTTGCCCAAAAAATCGCCTATAAAGTTGCGCATACTCGGGCCACCTTCATACACGTTTTGAGAGCCCAGTTTTGTTTTTGTCTGGCTTTCAAAGACCGGTTCCTGCACCCTTACCGAAATGGCAGCGCAAATGCTGCCGCGTATATCCGCCGCATCATAATCCTTCTTATAAAAATCACGGATGGTTTTTACATAACCTTCCCTGAAAGCGGCTAAATGTGTACCACCCTGTGTAGTAAACTGACCGTTGACAAAACTGTAATATTCTTCCCCGTAAGCATTCTCATGGGTCAGCGCCAGCTCAATATCTTCTCCTTTTAAATGTATAATCGGGTAGCGAATTTCGTCTTCATTCGTTTTGCGTTGCAACAAATCCAGCAGGCCATTTTTGCTTACATAGCGCTTGCCATTCAGGTTCATGACCAAGCCTGCGTTGAGGTAGCAGTAATTCCAGAACTGGTTGTCTAAATATTCCTGTACAAAATGGAAATTTTTAAAAATGGTTTCATCGGGGATGAAAGTTACAAATGTGCCGTTGTCTTCTTTGGTGACTACTTCCTTGTGTTCTTTTATCAAAACGCCTTTTTGAAATTCGGCAGTCTTTTCTTTACCTTCTCGATATGCAGTTACTTTAAAATAATCACTTAAAGCATTTACCGCTTTAGTACCCACACCATTCAACCCAACACTTTTTTGAAACGCTTTACTATCGTACTTGGCGCCGGTATTTATTTTGCTTACCACATCTACCACTTTACCCAGCGGAATACCACGGCCATAGTCTCTCACTGTTATCGTTTTCCCGTCAATGGTAACATCCACATGTTTACCATACCCCATGGTATGTTCATCAATACAATTGTCAATCACCTCTTTCATCAGCACATACACGCCATCATCAGCACTACTGCCATCGCCGAGTTTACCAATGTACATTCCCGGCCGTAAACGGATATGTTCTTTCCAATCCAGGCTCCGTATAGAGTCTTCATTGTAATCAGCCGCAATTTTTTCTCTTTCTGCCATTATATTTTTTTTGTCCGTACATTTTTTCTCAATCAGCATTCTCGCGTCGCCCGCTTGTACCGCATTCCCATGCTGAGCTTTTACCGAAGTGTGTCATAAATATGTTAGCATACACTTTTAAATTTAAACTTCAGCGGGCACAATCTACTAATTTATTTAGTATTTTTAAACAAAGGCAAATATAAGTAAAGCGCAATAGAGAAATTGCCAGGGGTTTTTAACACCTGTGTATAAAATAAATGTTCTGTACACAATTTTGATTGGCAACCGCAAACAGTCAATTTTTTAGTGCTGACAGGCTGATAACGATAACCTGAAGGTTTTCAGCCGGCAAAAAGCATAATAGTCACATCCGCTATGGCGCAGCACCGATTTTCCGCAACAATTCATCCCCGGGTCAATCAATGGGAAATAAAGAAATCACCAAACATTTTTTTTCTGCTAAATAATAAAATGTATTTTGTTATTAAACGGACAACATACCAAATAACTGCTGTTTACAATTTAACTACCAGATCATGCAAAAGAAAATGTTGTTAGCAATAACTTTTACAGGATTGCTTTTTTTATCGGCATTTCAATATTTACCCCGCCCCGAATCCATTGAACCGAAATTAATATCCCATCAAGAGGCGTTGAAAAATATATTCATTGTCCAATGTGCGCCAGACTGGAATCATTTAAACAGCGACAGCCTTGCTAAGGGTATATATATTCTAAAGGGATGGGGCAACTACCAATGGCCTATCGCATCCATAAACGATAGTGCCCGGTTATTCTTTCAGCAGGGCGTTAACATGTATTATTCTTTTCACATCATAGAAGCCATGGCCTCATTTAAAAAAGCTGCACAGTTTGATAGCACCAATGCGATGATTTGGTGGGCACAGGCCCTGGCTTACGGACCTAATATCAATGACTATGCGTATGCTGCCACACCGGAGGCGTTCGCCGCTGCACAAAGGGCGATGGCCTTGTCGGCATATTGTACTACTAAGGAAAAGACCCTGATAAAAGCCATGAGTGTTCGCTACATAGCCGATAGCACAACAAGCAGGACGATATTAAATCAATTATACGCAACCGAAATGCAAGAAGCATATCTCCAGTTTCCAAAAGATGCAGATATAGCCGCGTTGTATGCGGATGCCATGATGAACCTGCATCCCTGGGATTACTGGCAACACAATGGTGACGCCCAACCATGGACGCCACCTATACTGGAAGTACTTGAAAAAACGCTGCGGCTGTCACCCCTCCATCCAGGTGCCAATCACTATTATATTCATGCGGTTGAAGCATCTGCTAATCCACAGCGTGCGCTAAACAGCGCTCACCGGCTAGCGAAGATGATGCCTTCTGTTTCACACATGATACATATGCCGTCACACATTTACATCAGAAGTGGGATGTACAATGAAGGCGCCAGGGTTAACGAATTATCGTTAAAGGGATATAAAGAATACCTGGCTGCTTACCCGGACGTTGCAAACAGTGCACCGCTTTATCTAATCCACAATTTGCATATGCAATCGGCCTGCGCCATGCTTGGCAAAGGTTATACCTACAGCGCAAAAAGTGCAACTGCGTGCAGGGAAAGCTTTGACAGCACTTACATGTCCATGCCAGCCCCCTTCGGCACTTTTATGCAGTATATCTATATGACGCCAATGATCAATGATATCCGTTTTGGTAAATGGGATGCAGTTTTAAATGCACCGCCCATTCCTGAAAAATATGTATACGCAAGTGTTTTGGCACATTGGGCAAAAGGTATTGCACTGGCGCGAACAAACGAGATTACCCGGGCGAAGAAGGAATTAAACTGGTTGCAAACAAACATGCTACTCGGGGACATGCTGGTAGTAATGCAACCTTTCAACGCTCCCGCTGATGCCTCAAAAGTGGCTGAAAAATTACTGGCAGGTATTATTGCTGAACAGGAAAATAATTTAGGCTCAGCCATACGATTGTTTACAGAGGCGGTAAACAATGAAACGGAATTGATTTATAATGAACCCAGGGATTGGTTGCTGCCTGCAAGAGAATACCTGGGAGCAGCACTTTTAAAATCAGGGTCGTTTACAGAAGCTGAACGTATTTTTGAAGAAGATTTGAAAGAGAACCCAACGAATCACTGGGCGTTAAAAGGCTTATACGAGTGTTTGCAAAAGCAACAAAACAAAGCGGGTGCAGCTCTTGTTAAAAAACAATTGAATTCTATTGCAACGGCTGATATAAAAGACTTGCCCGTTGTATTTTAGATAATTATTTGAACATTAAAAAATCTGTGGAACTGCTGGCCGGTCTTAAATAAATTTGCAGGTTTCAATTAGGTCGCACGATTCTTCTCAAGCACATACCCTGTCACTTTTTGATCTCAGAGTGCAGTATTCATTTTAACAACTGAAGGTAAAATCCACAATTGTTAGTTAAACAGCATCTCCCACCTTCATCTGGTAGTGATCGAATATCACACCTGCCCTGCTTTTTTGCAATGTGGTACAAAAATTGACAAAAGAATTTGATTTTAACACGATTAGTAATAGTATTTTACTTACTACTAAAAAAAATGGCCTGTTATAGCACCAACAAAAAATCACAGTGAACTTGCTAAATAAATATAATAATATCTTTCTTTTTACCTTTCTTTGAACATTCATTTTAAACAAAAAATTACAACCATGAAATTGACAAAATTATTGATGGCCATTGCCATTATAACAACGGTAAGCTTTGTAAGCTGTAAACCTAAAGACGCAGACATTAAAGCCGCGGTAGAGGCTAAACTCAATGCCATGCCCGATATGATAAAAGGCGCAACAGTAGATGTAACTGACGGTGTTGCAACATTAAGCGGCGAATGTAAAGATGACATGTGCAAGGCAGAATGTGAAAAAGCAGCCAAAGAGGTAAAAGGTGTAAAGTCTGTAGTAGCCAATTTTACCCTCCCTGCCCCACCGCCGCCAGCAGTAGCTCCTCCAGCTTCGTTAACAACTACCATGGATGCTGCAGCTCAGCAAAAAGTAAAAGACGGCTTAAAAGACATCAAAGGTGTTACCGTAACATTTGAGGGAGATAAGGCGGTATTGACTGGAGATGTAAGCAAAGCAGACAGAATGAAAATTATGCAGATGCTGGCTGCTGCAAAAGTAAAATCAGATGTTAGCAAATTAGGAGACAAAAAATAATTACAATAAACTTAAAACGATAATAAAATGGCACTTCAGGAAAAATATGCAGAGTTGATACAATCAGCCACCACTATGGGTGTAGCCAACCTGGCTGTAGCAGAACAGGACGGCGTGTTGCATGTAAGCGGCACAGCAAAAAGTACGGCTGATTATGATGCACTATGGGCATTGTACAACAAAATTGATCCCAGTATGGCAAGTGGCGATCTGATGATGAATATTGATATTAAGGCAGATGCAGGGGCTCAGCTAAAAGTAACAACCGATTCAACCAATCTTAATATAAGAAGTACTCCCACTACAGAAGGCGCTATTGTAGGTAAGGCTGCACATGAAGAAATTGTTACACTTGTTGAAAAAACAGACGACAGCTGGTGGAAAATTAAGACAGCCAATGGCGAAGAAGGATATGCTTATGCCCAGTATCTTTCTCCATTGTAATAAATACCGGAGCAATTAATTCGAAGAGGCTGTATCGGCAATTGTCATATAGCCTCTTTCCTGTATTTATCCGCGCAAAGAAATTAATCCAGATTGTGGCTCCGGCATGACATTGTTAATCAGATACAATTAAATTTATCAGCTAATTTAACAGCAGGTAAGCTACGGATTATACCCTCCTAGCATTCACTTAAACTAATGGGAATATTGATGGCCAGGCCACCGTCTGAAGTTTCCTTGTATTTACTATTCATGTCCAGGGCCGTATCCCACATGGTCTTTATTACTGCATCAAGACTCACTTTTGCATAATCCGGAGTGCTTTGCAATGCAAGCTGGCTTGCGGTTATAGCCTTGATGGCGCCCATTGTATTTCTTTCAATGCATGGTATTTGCACCAGCCCCGCAATGGGATCGCAGGTTAGGCCCAGGTGATGTTCCATGGCTATTTCGGCCGCCATTAAAGTTTGCTTTTGTGTGCCGCCCATGCACTCAGTTAATGCTGCCGCAGCCATAGCACTGCTTACTCCAATTTCTGCCTGGCATCCGCCCATCGCCGCAGAGATAGTTGCCCCTTTTTTAAAGATGCATCCCACTTCACTAGCAGTTAGTAAAAAGCGAATAATTTTATCTTCGGTATTGCCATCACAAAAAAGAATATAGTATTGCAGAACAGCCGGTATTACCCCTGCAGCGCCGTTGGTTGGCGCTGTTACAACCCGTCCGAAAGAGGCATTTTCTTCATTCACCGCAAGGGCAAAACAACTTACCCAATCCAGTATGTATTTAAAATTATTGCCGCCTTGCCAGATAGCCGCAATCCAGCCATCGTAATCGTTGTAACTGCGATCCAGCAATAATTTTTTATTTAAATTAAAGCCCCGTCGTTTTACAAATAACCCGCCGGGCAAATTGCCCTGCGTATGGCACCCGCGGTACATACATTCTTTCATCACATTCCAAATCTGCAATATTCCTTGTCTAGTTGCCGGTTCGGGCCGCCAGGCGTTTTCATTTTCCATAACCACTTCACTTACATTCATACCGGTACGTATGCACCAATGCAAAAGATCTTCGGCAGTATTAATTGGAAAAGGTAAAACAGTTTCATTTTTTTTATCGGGTGAAAAACCTTCTTTTATAACGAACCCACCACCCACAGAATAATAAGTTTCGGCAAAGGTATCACCGTTGTGCAGGGTCACTAAAAAACTCAGCGCATTGGGATGAAACGGTAATGACTCTGTAATTAAAAATTCAATATCTTCCTGGGGATCAAACTCAATTTCATGGCGTCCATGCAGCAATATCTTTTTCATATTGCGGATATCATTCATTTTGGCCGTGATATTATCCACATCAAATGTTACCGGATCTTCACCACACAAGCCCAGCTGAACTGCAATATCAGTACCATGCCCGATGCCGGTTTTCGCCAGTGAGCCATACAACAACACTTCGATATTCTGCACCTGCTGCAGCAGGTCTTTTGCTGTAAGAGATTCTAAAAATTGTAAGGCAGCCTTCCAGGGCCCAAGCGTATGACTGCTGCTTGGCCCTACACCAATTTTAAACATATCAAATACTGAAATGGCTTCGTGGCGCAAGGTCAATTTTTTATTGAACTTCTAAAAGTTCGATTGTAAAAACCAGGTTAGAATTCGGAGGTATAGCTTGCCCGGAACCACTGGCTCCATAACCCAGTGAGGGTGGAATGTAAAGCGTAATGGAACCGCCTGGTTTGATCAATGGAATGCCGTACTTCCATCCTTCAATCAACTGTCCAAGCTGAAATGTAGTACCGCTTGTATTTTGGTCAAATGGTGTGGTGGTTGTCAGTAATCTG
>NZ_JAQBNR010000070.1 GCF_028288465.1 Ferruginibacter sp.
TTATGCGTATAGTGTTGCAAGTATTTTCTTTTTTCATGTGGCCGTAAATATTTCGGTAACTATCGGCCTGGCACCGGTAATAGGCATTACGCTTCCATTATTAAGTTAT
Organism: Ferruginibacter sp.; assembly: GCF_028288465.1. Taxonomy (GTDB): domain Bacteria; phylum Bacteroidota; class Bacteroidia; order Chitinophagales; family Chitinophagaceae; genus Ferruginibacter. The sequence continues at coordinate 110 of NZ_JAQBNR010000070.1, forward strand.
GGCGGTTCGTCCCTGTTAACTTTTACAATTTTACTTTTTATATTAGTGAGGCTGGATGCGGACCGGCAAATGGTACTGCGATAAACGGTATCTGCCGCAAACGATTTTATTTATCATTACTCCCTGATGATCTGGAGTTTAAAATTAAGACTGATAACAAAACCATTAATGAAGATTATACCACTAAGCGAAGGTGCTTTTACCGTAGATAAAACTAAAAAATTTGTTGCTTTTGATAAAGACAATGATGACCTGCAGCAGCGTTCCACAGGAAGTTTGCTTGTTGAAGTACAGCCCTTTTGTATTGTTACAAAAAAAGATATTCTAATAATTGATACAGGGCTGGGATTTACCAAACCAGACGGCGTATTGCAGATACATCATAACTTGTTGGATAATGGCATAAACCCAATGGACGTTACCAAAGTTTTACTAAGTCACCTGCATAAAGATCATTCCGGCGGTATCAGTATCGAAGACAAAGTACTGCATCAGCACTTTCTTAGTTTCCCCAACGCAATATATTACGTTAATAAAGAAGAACTGGCATTTGGCCTGGATAAGTCCAACAGCTCATACATTACAGAAGATTTTGAAATTCTTTCCAACAGCGACAAGGTAATTTTTACAGAAGGCAACGGAGTGATTGATGGCTATATCCGGTATGAAGTTACTGGCGCACATTCACCCTTTCATCAGGTTTTCTGGATTGAAGAAGATGGCAAAACCGCTTTTTTCGGAGGCGACGTGGCACCGCAGTTACAACAAATGAAAAGCCGTTTTATTGCCAAGTATGATTTCGACGGGAAAAGATGTATGGAATTAAGGCAGCAATGGTGGCAAACAGGACAAGAAGAACATTGGACTTTTCTGTTTTACCATGATATTAAAACGCCTTTTGTTGAATTTGACTAATAGTAACAAATACGAACTTCGGAGCTCCTAAAAATTTCTTCTGAAGGGTCTGTTTGGCCGGTTTTGCAACTGGTTTTGTTTACGCATAGCTTTAAACAATAACTGACGAAATCTGCCTTCTGCATTGTACATATTATTCACCCTCTGCGGACCTAATATTTTAGTAAACCGTTCCCTGTAACTCTTTCTAAGATTCAGCACTTTTTCATCTCTTTCCAGCACATCCGGGTTGTCAATTTTGGTGGCAGCCAATTCCTGTGAATATTGATTATATACTGGCCAGAATTGTTGCGCTTCCTGTGGCGTAAGCGCCAGTTCCCTGCTGATAAAAGCTACTTTAAGTGCTTCAATATCCGCTTGTTTTTTACCAGCAAAATCCTGTTCGTCCTGCGCTTTTGCCAAACCTGTGATGGTTATAAATACCAGCAAAAAGTATAGCTTTTTCATATCTCTTCTCCTTTACTGTTTAGTTTTTAAAATTGATTTTATCCAGGTAATTATCCAGCGTTTTATCATCCAGCAAATAGTCATCCTGATTTGGTAAATCAATTGCATCAGGGCTTGACGTTAACAAGGATACATCTTCTTCGCTGCCATTTTTTTCAAGATAACTGGTAATATCATCTTTAGTTAAATTATTTAATTCCGCATTGAATTCTTCTTCATTCATACTTTTCCCTTTTTCAATAGCTGGATCAAGCTTGGCAAAAGAAGTCGGAGTACTTTCTGTTTTGGGGATCATTGGCTGGTTGACAGATTTATAAACTCCCAAAGCTATGGCACCAGTTATAGCAGCAGCTGCTGCATACCTGAATAAAGCTCTTACTTTGGGCATTCCAATAACCCGGGTATCTCGCATTGGCACCACTTTCACCGGTTGTACTACATTGAATACATTATCTGAGACAGTATTAAAATAACCGGCAGGTACATCAAAAACATTCACGTGCTGAATATTCAGCAATAATGGAGATATTTTTTTCAGTTCCGATGCAGGACTTTCCTCTAAAGCTTTTACGGTGTTTAAAATTCCTGAAGACAGGTTGTCAAAATATCCTGCAGGGGTTTCAAAGATGCTCAAATGCTTTAGACTCAACAATAATGGCGATACTGTTTCCAACTCATTTCCGGCGCTTTCTGGCAACGCTTTAACCTTACTTAACATAGCAGAAGACAGGTTTTCAAAATAGCCAACAGGTAATTCAAAAACATTGGCATTTTTCGCTGTCAGCAATAAAGGCGAAATTTTTTCCAGTTCCTCAAGTGAATTTTCCGGCGATGTTGTTTTTAATTTATCTAAAATAAGGGATGATAAATTGTCAAAATATCCTTGTGGAATTTCAGATAAATTACCCGGTTGTTTATTTTTCCATAAGGAGGGGATTGCAACACCTTCTTCTCCAGCTTCCGTATTATCATGCTGACTAACCGCCTTTAATTTATCAAGAATAGATGAGGATAAATTGTCAAAATATCCGGCAGGCACATCATTCTGTTGAATAGGAGAATTTGTTCCCGCCTGTTCATTTAAACAAACTAAAATGGTATCTCCAAGGGTATCAAAATAACCATCCGGTACAGACAATACATTCGCCTTTGGCAAACGTGCCAAAAGAGGACTTAATGATTGCAACTCAAATAATATGTCATTGTCTGGTTTCACGCGTTTTTTAGACCTTCAGTGAGGTAAAAAGTTTAATGGTTTAATATATAGTCTTCTATTTTTTTTACTGCGTGATGATAGCTGGCCTTCAAGGCACCTTCGCTGGTTTCAAGTACGACACTCATTTCCTGGTAGGGCATTTCGTCATAATAGCGAAGATTAAAAACCACCCGTTGTTTTTCTGGTAGTTGTTGCATGGCCATCTGCAGTTTCCATTCAATTTTGTTACTGTCGTAGTTCTTGTCAGCTTTTAATTTGTTGCTTAAGCCATTCTCCACATCGCTGAGCGAAACCGAAGCCCTTTTCTTTTGCTGCTCCAGGTATGTCAGGCTTTCATTGGTGGCAATGCGATAAAGCCAGGTATACAACTGGCTGTCTTCCCTGAAATTATCAAGTGCATTCCAAACCTTTATAAACATATTCTGCAATACATCATTTGCATCTTCATGGTCAACTACCATGCGGCGGATATGCCAGTATAATTTTTCCTGGTACTTTTTAATGATAGCTGTAAATCCCTTTTCTTTTGTAGCGGGATTTTTAAACTGCATTAGTAGTTCAGTATCGTCTAAGTGTGGTTGGCTCATATTGTTTAACAGGTATAAAAATAGAAAAAACCAATCTAAGATTGGTTTTTTGATCAAAAGTTTAATTGAGTTATCCCTTTTTCCTGGCAATTACCTTTTCGGCGGCGGCCACAATATTAGGAGTATCTAAACCGTACTTGGTTAATAGTTCCGTAGGTTTACCACTCTCACCAAAAGTATCATTGGTGCCAATAAATTCAATGGGGATAGGTAAGTTTTTAGCCGCAACCTGGGCAATACTGTCACCTAACCCGCCAATAATGTTGTGTTCTTCGCAGGTTACTGCGCAGTTGGTTTTTGTAATGGATTCCATGATGGCTGCGACATCCAGTGGTTTGATGGTGTGGATATTTATAATTTCCACGCTGATACCTTTTTCTTCCAGAATTTTTCCAGCTTCAATTGCTTTCCAAACCAGGTGACCACAGGCAAAAATGCTTACATCCTTACCATCAGAAATTTTTTGAGCTTTGCCGATAATAAAATCGCTTTCTTTTGTAAATATCGGCCATACCGGACGGCCAAAACGCAGGTAAACTGGCCCCTCAAATTCTGCAACGGCCATGGTTGCCGCTTTGGTTTGATTGTAGTCGCAGGGGACTATTACTGTCATGCCTGGTAACATTTTCATCATACCAATATCTTCCAAAATCTGGTGTGTAGCACCATCTTCGCCTAAAGTAAGGCCAGCATGCGAAGCACAGATTTTTACATTTTTGTTACTGTAAGCAACCGACTGACGGATTTGATCATATACACGACCGGTAGAAAAATTAGCGAAAGTAGTGGTAAAAGGAATTTTACCGCCTATGGTTAAACCTGCAGCTACACAAATCATATTCGCTTCTGCTATACCACACTGGATAAAGCGCTCCGGGAATTCTTTAACGAATGCATTCAGTTTCATGGACCCTAACAGATCTGCTGTTAATGCTACTACGTTTTTATTTTTTCTGCCAGCTTCTAAAATGCCATCTCCAAAACCGCTGCGGGTATCTTTGTTACCTGTAACCTGTATTTCTTTTAACATGGAATATTTACTTATCTTTTTTAAAATTGGGCGCAAGATAAGTCTTGTGGACAATTAACACCCTGTTTTTTAACTCGTTTTATTATTTTTCAGGGTAAGTTCCCATTTCCAGGCGCTATCCATCATTTCCTCCAGGCTTTTGGCTGGCAACCAGCCCAATTCTGTTTTAGCTTTATTGTTATTGGCGTAGATAGCCACTACATCGCCTGCACGGCGGGGCCCGATAGAGTAGTTTAATTTAACGCCGCTTGTTTTTTCGAAAGCTTTTATAACTTCCAACACTGTGAAGCCATCTCCTGTGCCAAGGTTGAATATTTCAGGATTAACCTTATTTTTTTTGTTTATGAGCAAGTTAAGGGCAAGCGTGTGTGCATGGGCAATATCGCAAACATGAATATAGTCACGTACGCAGCTACCATCTCTTGTCGGATAGTCTTCACCCCAAACCTGCATTGTAGGCAATTTGCCAATGGCAGTTTGTGTGATGGCGGGTACCAGGTTGGCTGGTCTGCCCAAAGGAATTTCACCAATTAAAACGGATGGATGAGCTCCAACGGGATTAAAGTAACGCAGCAAAATTCCCTGGAGCGAACTGCTTTTTACAGCATCCGTCACAATTACTTCGCCCATTTGCTTGGTAGCGCCGTAAGGCGATTCAGCAGGCTTTTGTGGTGTTTCTTCGGTTACCGGAATAGCGTCAGGATTACCGTAAACGGTGCAGGAAGAAGAGAAGACAAAATTCGGCACCGCGTATTTTTCCGCACACTTTAAAATGTTTACCAATGAGCCGAGATTGTTCTCGTAATACATCAGCGGTTTTTCAACCGATTCGCCAACGGCTTTGTAAGCAGCAAAATGTATAATACCATTGATATCTTTGTTTTCTTCAAAAATGGTTTCCGTTTCTTTTAAATTACACAGGTCAACCACGTAATTTTTAATTTTTTTGCCAATAATTTTTTCAGCGCCTTCCAGTATAGATATATTACTCCGGGAATTGTTATCTACAGAAATTACTTCGTACCCATTTTGTACAAGGTCTACTATTGTATGTATCCCAATATAGCCGCAGCCTCCGGTAACCAATATTTTGCTCATGTCTGTTAATTGAGTTTAGATTAAGTGTTGCGCAAAATTAGGGTATGTTTTTCATCAAATAAAAATCGCCAGTTTGAATAACTCTCAAGGTATTCAGACTGGCGATCAAGCATTACCGCTTTCAGCAATTAAGACTGCTACAAGAATAGTTTCAGCAATTGATAAACCAGCGCAGCCAATAAACCACTGACAGGGATGGTTAATATCCAGGCCCATACAAGACTTACTGTTACGCCCCAGCGAACTGCACTTAAACGTTTGGTAGCGCCTACACCAACGATAGCACCCGTAATAGTATGTGTAGTACTAACGGGAGCACCCAGGTTAGCGGCGGTAAATAAAGTGATGGCACCGGCGGTTTCTGCGCACACACCTTCCAGCGGGGTAACCTTCGTTATTTTGGTTCCCATTGTTTTAATAATTTTCCATCCACCACTTAAAGTACCAACAGAAATAGCAGTATAACAGACAAGTGGAACCCAGTTTGGCATGTCTTCTAATCTGGCAATACCGTAACCACCATGTGACTGACTATAAACCAAAGCCGCTGAAATAATCCCCATTACTTTTTGGGCATCACTGCCGCCATGTCCAATACTGAACGCTGCGGAAGACACCAGCTGTAATTTTTTATACATATTGCCTGTTCTATATGCGTTTTCACCTTTAATATAATTCACAAAATAAGTAATGACAAAAACAATACCCAGGCCCAGCAAAGCCCATCTTTCAAACTCTTTTTTAAAAGGAATAAACAGGACGCATGCCGCTACAAGGGCAATTATAATACTTATTTTAAGCCAGAAGTTTTTTTGAACTGTTACAAGGGTAATAAAAACAGAAATCAGCATTCCTATCAGGGGTGCCAGTACAATAAAAATGATTGTTTTATAAATGCTTTGCGCATCAATACTGCTGAATCCTGCATGCGCAATAGCTGCACCTGCAAAGCCGCCAATCAAGGTATGAGAAGAGGATGAAGGAATGCCATACCACCAGGTAAGCAGGTTCCAAAAAATGGCTGCTATAACCCCGGCCAGTATAACTATAAGGGTAATGCTTTCTTTATGAACAGTTTTGGCAACGGTATTGGCAACGCCATGATCGTGAAATATAAAGAAAGCTACAAAGTTGAAAAATGCAGCCCAGATAACAGCCTGAAAAGGGGTTAAAACTTTGGTGGATACAATGGTGGCGATGGAGTTAGCTGCATCGTGAAAACCGTTTATAAAATCAAATGCAACACAAAGAATAATGATTACAACTAGTAACGTACCCATAATTTTTTTTTGGCAATGCTTAATTAAGCGGTTAAGCGTATTTCACAATGATCGATTCAATAACGTTGGCTGCATCTTCACATTTATCCGTTACAATTTCCATCACCTGGTATATCTCTCTCTTTTTTATAACTTCTTTCGCATCAGGTTCAGTTGCAAAAAGACGCTCGATGCTCATATCAAAAATATCATCGGCCTGGTTTTCTATACTATTGATGGCCACCAACGCATCTGTTATCTGGCGCATATTTTTCATATTGCGCAATTCAGTAACTGCCTTATGTACCTGAACACAACCAACGGCAATTAATTCAGCCATTTTGAGAAAGCCTGTTTCATTTGGATTAACGCGGTAGAAGTTTATTTTTTTTGCCGATGCATAAATATAGTCGGCAATGTCATCAAGTGAAGTAGCTAAATAATGAATGTCTTCCCTGTCAAATGGCGTAATAAAATTTTTACCCAATTCGGTAAAAATATTATGCGTATAATCGTCATTCACATGTTCCATGTCTTCAATTTCCTGTATCAATTGACCTCTTTTATCAAAGTCGGGTTCATTTACAACTTCCTTGAGTTTATACCCCATTTTAACAAGCTCCTCCGCAACACTTTCAAATAGCTGGTAAAACACCCTGTCTTTAGGTAAAAAGATCTTGAAAATTGAATTTAATCCCATGGTTTAAAAATTTCCGCAAAGGTTACATATTGCCTTAAAATAATTAAGCAGTTTTGAAATGATAACATTTTGGTAATACAGAAGTAACATTAAATTGTTATCAACATAGAAGTTAATTGTTAAAGTGCCCCGATTTATACGAAGGTAAAAGTTTGTAAAAGAAGTCATTTTCTATATGTATGGTAACACAATTTACCTTGGTCAAGATATCTTGATATATACCCCTATATTGGTAATGACTGCATTTCGCTCGTGCATTATCAGTCACCGCCTGACAGTTTTAATAAGAAGCGTGTATCCATGTTAAATTATCAACTTATTACAACAAATATATATTTATATTTATGTATTATTTAAAAACTTTCAAAAATGTTTTCTCTAGGAGGCTAAGATTGATATTTGCAAATTTTACAACCTTCGGTCCCAAATTAAAGGGTGGTTGATACAATTCTAATATATTATGTTATGGTACATATAAGTTAAATGTTGATTTTTTGCCGCAAAAAACAAGTTTTAAATCATTTATCTTGCTATTAGTGTCAACTTAGCTATTAAAAAATTGTTTTTTGGTGCAAAGCAGCATTATTACATTTATCATTGCCCTAAATAAATGTAAATAAATAGTTAAATTATTTGGGCGGTTATTTCTTTTTATTTGTTACATTCATTTTTTTATTTCTTCAACCAAACTATTCTTATGAGAAAAATTGCAGTAATGCTGGCTGTGCTCTTTTGCAGCACTTCCGTGTTAGCCCAAACCCTCGTCAAGGGAAGGGTAACGGATTCTAAAGATGGTTCACCCATTTCAGGTGCCACAATCAAAGTAAAAGGCGAAAAAACATCCACCACTTCCAATGCTGACGGCACTTTTGAAATTACAGCCAAAGCAGGAAGTACACTTGAAATTACTGAAGTCGGGCATGCACCTCTGACAGTAAAAAATCCTGCAGGTTCGGGGATACTACAAGTGGTAATGAGCCAGGATACAAGGGCGCTGTCTGAAATTGTGGTTACTTCTCTTGGTATTAAGAGAGAAAAGAAAGCGCTTGGCTATGCTGTTTCAACAGTTGGTAAAAAAGACCTGGAGTTAAGGCCGGAAGCGGACCTGGGCAGGATTTTAAGTGGTAAAGCACCGGGGCTGAATGTATTGGCTACGAGTGGTCTAAGTGGTAGCGGTACCAACATCAACATCCGCGGTATCAGTACCATTACAGGTACCTCTGATCCGCTTTTCGTTGTGGATGGTGTACCATTTAACAGTTCCACAAACGCCAAAGCCGATTTTACTTACGGCACCCAAACTTCCAGCCGCTTTCTTGATCTTGATCCCAATAACATCGATAACGTAAGTATCCTTAAAGGACTAAGTGCGGTTACGCTGTACGGTGAGGCCGGAAGAAATGGCGTTATCTTAATCACTACCAAAAATGGCTCCACATCAACAAGCAAAAAGAAAACGGAAATTTCTGTTTCTCAATCCATGTTTGAAACCAAAGCTATTTTGCCTGAGTACAATACTTCTTATGGCGGAGGATTTGATCTTAGTCTGGGATTGTTATTCTTTAGTAACTGGGGGGCAAAATTTACGAATCCGCCTGCGCAGGTAACACATCCTTATGATAAGGCTTCTTTGAACGCCGATTTTCCGGAATATAAAGGTGTGCCATATGATTATAAGTTTCACAACAGCGTTCCCAATTTTTTCCAAACGGGTAACACAAGTACTACTGCTGTAAATGTTGGCGGTTCGGCAGGAAGTGTTAACTACAATATGAATTACAGTCATACTGATGATAAGGGTTATCTGCCTGGAAATAGTCTTTTAAAGAATAATTTCGGTGTAGGTGGTACGGCTAAACTGAGTAATCGTTTTACTATTAGCGGTACGATGAATTATGTGGGTACCAATGTAAAATCGCCTCCAACAAGTAACAGTTATGGTAACAATGCTACTAATACATCTGTTTTTGGTAACGTAATGTATACCCCTACTGCAATGGATTTGATGGGCCTTCCTTACGAAAAGCCATCAGATCATTCGCAGGTATATTACCGGAATGACAACGGTATTCAAAACCCCCGCTGGACTTTATACAATGCCTTTACAGTAGATAAAGTAAACAGGGTTTACGGCCAGATGAGTACTAAATATGATATTGCCAAAGGGCTTTTCCTAACCTACCGTGTTGGGTACGACAATTACAGTGAATACCAGGAATATTCTCAAAATAAAGGTGGTGTAGCCACTCCAACCGGTATATTAAGAACATCTACCGGTATCAACACCATTTGGGATCATACAATGTTATTAAACTTCAGTCACAGCTTAGGCGGAAATTTCAGCCTTAACGCAGATGCGGGTGTAAACAGAAGGCAGGATTTGTACGATCAAACTGGTATGACCAGTTCTCAGCAGTTAGTATATGGTTTGATGAACCACGGCAATTTTATTAACCACACTACCAACAGTGAAAATGGAACAGCGCTTAACTATAAGCAGGAGCAATTGGTGCTGGCTGGTTTTTTAACCGGCACTGTTGCTTATAAAGACTACGCCTACCTAACCGTTGGCGGTCGTAATAGCTGGAAGTCTACCGTAGAAGAAAAAAACAGGAGCATCTTCTATCCAAATGCAGCGTTGTCTTTTATACCGACCTCAGCTATCGCGGGATTACAGAATAATAAAAGTATTAATTACCTGAAATTAAGAATTGGCTACTCAACAAGTGCCAACTTTCCACCTCCTTACGCCACAAGAAGTTCTTTGTTTATTGCATCAAGAAGTTTTGTGACCGCAACTGGTACGCCGATTAATGTAAATGCAATTCCTAACCTGCTTCCGAATTCAAATTTAAAACCTGAATTATTGAAAGAAACAGAAGCTGGAATAGAAGGTAAGTTTTTCAATAACAGAATTTCGCTTGATTTAACCCTTTACAACCGAGTTGCAAGTGATCAGATATTAAGACGGGATCTTGATCCAAGTACCGGTTACACCTCGCAGCAGATTAATGCAGGTAAAGTGACCAATAAAGGAATAGAAATTCAATTAGGCGTTACGGTTGTAGAAAGTCTGGGCTGGAAATGGCAGATTGACGGATTATATACTTTGAACAAGAGTATGGTTTCTGATATACCTTCCGATTTGGCACAAGTAAATACTGCCGGATATTCGAACGAAGGCACTTTCGCCAAGAATGGCTATCCATTGGGCGTAATAATGTCCAACTATTTTCAGAGAGATCCTAAAACTGGTCAGCGTTTGGTTGGAACAGATGGAAACTATATCAATTCAAATGATATTGGTGTAATTGGCGATCCAAACCCATTGTACAAAGTTTCTGGTATTAGTACACTAAGTTATAAATCCTTTAGTTTTAGAATGCAGTGGGATTATACACAAGGCGGGCAAATGTTTTCCGGAACTGCGGGTGCTTTGCTTGGAAGAGGTGTAACCAAAGACACGGAGTTTGACAGAGCAGCTTCTTATATTTTGCCAGGCGTATTGGAAAATGGCAAGCCCAATAATATCCAGATATCATCTTCACAGGCCTATTATGGTAACAGTATTACCAACGGCGCCGCGGATGAATCAGCTATTTATGATGCCACTTGCATCAGGTTAAGGGAAGCTTCGCTTTCCTATAGCGTTCCGGCCAGGTTTTTAGACAAAACTCCTTTCGGTTCAATATCGCTGAGTCTTTCCGGTACCAATTTATGGTATTATGCGCCCAATTTCCCTAAGTATACTCATTTTGATCCTGAAGCTTCCGGATTAGGTGTAAGCAATGGCAGGGGACTTGAATTTCTTTCCGGCCCTTCCGCACGGCGCATGGGTGCAAGCATAAGAGTAACTTTCTAACACATTAAAAAGCAAATTATGAACTATAAAAAAATATTACCAGCGATACTTGGGATATTATCTATCGCAGGAATTTCATCCTGTAAAAAGCAATTTGATAAATTGTTAGTCAACCCCAATTATCCAAGTGCTTCAACAGCGGATGTAGATTTATATCTGAACGAAGTGCAGCTTGATTTTAATTCCTTCTGGACTTCAGCCGGTGATTACGGTGGTCAGTTAAGCAGGCAACAGCACTGGAACGGACCATTTTACAGAAATGGATATACACCATCTTCTTTTGATTTTCAATGGACGATTGCATATACCGGCGTTTTAACTAATGCAAATGCAATGATTCCGCTGGCACAATCACAAAGAAAATACGTGCAGTCTGGAATTGCACGAGTGTTAAAAGCGTACACCGTGGCAACATTGGTGGATAATTTTGGTGATGTGCCTTATTCAGAGGCAGTTTTAGGAAACGACAACGTAATTCCAAAAGTGGATGGTGGCGCAAGCGTATATGCGGCAGCTCAAAGTTTGCTGGATAGTGCAATTGACGATTTTGCCAAACCCAATTCTGCTCCATTTGTAGGAAACGATTTGTTTTATGGTGGCAGCAAAGCCAAGTGGACAACATTCGCAAAAACGCTGAAATTGAAGCTTTATATGCAGACGAGGTTAGTAGATGCGTCGGCTAAAGCCAAAATTCAGGCACTTATCACTGAAAATGACCTTGTGAATACAGCGGCACAGGATTTTGTGTTCCGCTACGGTACGTCTGTTACGGCGCCTGACGCAAGACATACACATTATGCATCTAATTACACAAATAATGGTAATGGTGAATACCTTTCCAACTACTTCATGTGGCTCGTTACTGCACAAAAATATGGAGGTATACCAAATAATACTACCGGCGATCCCCGGGTTAGATACTATTTTTACAGGCAGGTAGGCAATTACAATTGGGCAACTTCATCAACTTGTCCTTGTTTTGCAAAATCCCAGTTTGGAAGTTCAAGTTTCCCTTCATGGTATCCATCTGTACCTGATGTTAGTCCGTATTGTACAGTAGGAAAAGGATATCATGGACGTGATCATGGTGATAACAGTGGTGCACCACCAGACGGTAACTACACAACTGCGATGGGTGTTTATCCTGTGGGCGGTCAGTTTGACGCAGGCCAGTTTAAACAGGTTACATCTACCATGGGCGGACAAGGAGCTGGTATTAACCCTATCTGGCTGTCTTCTTATACTTCGTTCCTTGAAGCAGAAGCCGCATTGGTATTGGGAGTTTCAGTGCCGGGAGGTACACCGAGAGCATTACTTTCTGCAGGCGTTAATTCATCAATAAGTAAGGTAATGGCTTTTCCGGCAACTGTAAATGTTACTCCAGATCCGGCTTTGGTTCCGTCAGGCACTCAAATTACGGACTATGTTGCAAAGGTTTTAAGTAATTATGATACCGCAAGCACCGATCTTTCCCGCCTGAATATAATTATGTCTGAGTATTACATTGCATTATGGGGAAATGGTGTAGAATCTTATAACAACCTGAGAAGAACGGGCATGCCTTTGGGCGCACAACTTGCAGTAGCAGTACCTAATCCGGGTCTGTTTATGCGGTCTTTCTTTTATCCATCTGTTTTTGTTAACAGGAACTCAAGCGCACCACCGCAGAAAGATCCTGGCAATGTAGCCAACAAAGTGTTCTGGGATAATAATCCTGACAATTTCATTAAATAATTTAAAAAAAGAAATTATGAAGAAATACTTAATTATGATCATGGCGGTTTGCGCAGTTTTTGCTACGCTCAACTCCTGTAAAAAGACCGATGGGAATATCAATCCGTTAACTGATATTAAATATCTTGGGGTGGGGTCTTACCTTGTTCAGGATAGCATCATCAATGCCAACTTAAACAGTACAAGTAACACTTCTACTGTCGGTATTATTGTTCACCAGTATCCGGCGGGTGAAGAGGTAAATAGTATATTACTTTATGCAACCTTAGGCACGTCTACTGATACCACACAATGGAAACTGGTTAAAACAATTGCTTATACAACAGGCAGCCCAGCTACATTGACAGCTACAACAGCAGAGTTAGCAACTGCATTTGGGGTATCCGCTTCCAAATTTGAGCCTGGGTCGATATTTACATTTTTTACCAAGGCGGTTACTAAAAGTGGGAAAACTTATGATATTAATAATGCTGGTGACAATGGTGGCGGCGGTTTGATAACAGGTCCCAAATACATGGCAGCATTCTCTTTCACTGTGTACGTAGTTTGTCCTTATACCGGCGGTATGACAGGCGATTATACGGTATTGAGAGATGATTGGGTTGACTGGCACGCAGGTGATATAGTTCACATTACAGATGGTCCAGGTGTAAACCAAATTAATTTGAGTGAAGTTTATCCAAACGGAGGCACTGTTATTAACCCGATTATTGTAAACATTGACCCTGTAACAGGTACTGCTTCTATTCCAAAAGTAACTTATGGAAGATATGGTGGACCATCTTCAACGCAGTACATCGCTGAAGGCGCAGGAGCTAATGATGTTGCAGGATACGTATTTTCCTGTACAGGTTTTATTACTTTAAGTATTAATCAGTCAGATAACGGTGGTGGTGATTACGGTCCCAACAAATTGATCCTACAGAAGGTGCAATAGAAAAAGTTTTTAAAAGTAATGCAAACGGCTGTCTCCAATTGAGACAGCCGTTTGCATTACAGACTATTTTTAATGCGGGTACCCGACTATTTCAGTCTAAAGTTCTTTGTTACCATTTTTTCTCAAATTTTTTTACAAAAAAAGAGCGGTTGTATGCAAAAAAACATAATAATAAATATCTATCAGTTTGATGAAAACTTTAGCTAAATTTTTAAAAACTTGGCGAAAGTTTGTACAAAGCAGGTTATTAAAGTGATTTTAATAAATGAAATTAATTAGTACAATGAGGAGAAAAAAAGCGGCGTTATTTGAAAATTCATAAAAAATTAACAAAAATTTTGTTGTTAACGCAGCAAATCGTTCCTTTATTGCGTCTTTATTAAATAAATGTTAATTCAGCAAATTTGCCCTTTCTGAGTCTTCGTTTATTTTTTTCATTATAAAAAATAAAAAAAATCTATTGAACATGAGAAAATTTATGACAATGTTGACGGTAGCCTTACTGTCATTTGTAGTAGTTTCTGCTCAAACCCGGTTAGTATCGGGTAGGGTAACAGATTCCAAGGGAAATCCTGTGCCGGCAGCTACCATCAAAAAATTAAAAGGCGAAGGATCTGTAGCTGCAGACCAGAACGGCAATTTTAAAATCAACGCCCAAAATGGCGATGTGCTCGTTATTTCATCTGTAAATTATGGTGCAGAAAAAGTAACAGTTAGTGCCGGAAAAGATTCATACTCGGTTTCTTTGGCGGATAAATTAAGTATGATGGATGAAATTGTGGTTACAGCGGGTGGTATAAAATCCAAAAGAAAAGAAATTGGTACAGCAACAACAGTAATCAATGCGCAAACAATTACTGCTGGTAAAGCAACCAACGTAGCAAGCGGCTTACAGGGCAAGGTAGCAGGCTTTCAAATCAGCGGAACAGGCGGTGGTGTTAACCCCAGTTATAGATTGATATTAAGAGGCCAGCGTTCACTAACAGGGAATAACCAAGCCCTGATAGTGTTAGACAACGTGATTGTGCCAAGTGAGGTTTTAGGAAATCTTAACCCGGAGGATATTGAAAATGTAGTCGTACTGAATGGTTCTGGTGCTGCAGCCCTCTATGGTTCATTGGCTTCCAATGGCGCTTTGATTGTAACCACAAAAAAAGGAAAAAGAGGTGTTGCTGCAATTACAGTAAGCAATACTACCACTGTTGAATCAGTAGCTTTTTATCCTAAAATTCAGAAACAATTTGGAGCCGGAGGAACAGCATATGGTATTGATCCGGCAACTGGTTTGCCTGCGTATAATTACCTGGAAAATCAATCTTATGGTGCTGCATTTGATGGTATCGTAAGACCATTGGGACCACCGTTAGAAGATGGCTCTCAGGATTCTGCGGCTTATAAATACAATGATGGACATTTTAAATTCTGGGAAAAAGGCATTACCAATCAGTCAGATTTTTCTGTTTCAAATGGGGATGAAAATTCTACTTTTTATTTGTCTGGACAATATGCAACAGTAACCGGCACTACCCCGGGCGACAAATACAATCGCACCACATTAAGGGTAAATGGTACCCGCAGAATGGGCAACAAAGTAAGTGTGTCTTACAACTCAGCCTATACGCAAAACAGGTATGACGTTACCACGCAGACAGGATCTATGTACGGTAATATGTTAAATATGCCATCGAACGTAGATATCACCAGGTATAAAAACTGGAGAACGGATAAATTTGCCAATCCTATAGGGTATTATAATCCATGGTATCAAAACCCCTATTTTACAGCCGATAACTATCGGTCAAAATCACGGAATGATTACTTTATCGCAAACGTGGAATTGAAATTTACCCCGATAACAGGTCTTGACCTGGTTGCCCGGCAGGGTATTACCACCAGGAATTATTCTGGTAAAAGTACGGTAGGGGCATTTAAGTTTACAGAATATGCAAAAAATACGGACGCAAGCTCAAAATCAGATATTTCTGCGTCTGTAAGTGATTACAGTTCTTATACAACTAACCTGTTAACTGATCTGTATGCTGACTACAATAAAAAAATCAGCAATTTCAACTTCGGTTTATTGGGTGGCCTTCAATTAAATCAAAATCAATCTAAATTTGTAAGCGTAGGTGCCAATGGACTGGTAATACCTGATTTGTTCAATGTGAGCAACGGCGTTGGTACACCCAATGCAAACGAAAGTAATTATAAGACCCGTCAGCAAGGCGCTTATGGCAAGTTAACATTGGGATATAAAAGCGTATTATTTCTTCATGCAACAGCAAGAAATGACTGGGATTCAAGGCTGTCCGTTACCAATCGTTCTTTCTTCTATCCTTCAGTTGATCTGTCTTTCGTTGCCAGTGATGCGATTACAGCAATTAAAAATAGCAATAAAATCAGCTACCTAAAATTCAGGGGCGGCTATTCAAAAACAGGGTTGGTTAATCTTGGTAACTCAGGAGATTTCGGTGCATACTATTTGCTGCCCACTTATAGCACTGCTAATGGCTTCCCCTACGGTGGTCTGGCAGGTTATACAGTTGGAAACGGATTGGTTTCGAATAATCTGAAACCAGAGATAACAAAAGGCTATGAGGTGGGTTTTGATTTGAATTTACTGAAAGATAGGTTTGTGTCGAGCGTTACCTGGTATGATACCAAGACAGACGACCAAACGGTAAATACAGCTGTATCAAATGCTACTGGTTTTAGCGGATTATTGACCAATACAGGTCAAACTCAAAGCCGTGGTTTGGAAGTAACAGCTCACTATACAGTAATCAAAAACTCAAACTGGAATGTCACTTTTGGAGGTAATTATACATACCTGGATAATAATGTAAACTTTATCAGTGCTCAATTACCTAAATTATCCTTATCCAGCAATGGTTCAGGGGCTTCTTATGCAGTTGCTGGCTACGCGTTTCCCGTAATTATGGGGTTTGACTATGTTAGAGATGATGCAGGACATGTGATAGTGAACAGCACAACCGGCTTGCCTACAAAGGCGTCAGCTATTTCAGTGCTGGGTAACGCCAGTGCAAAAAACAGGCTTAGTTTAGATGGTGCAATTCAATATAAAAATCTGCGTTTATCGTTCTTGTTTGAACATCGTGGCAATTATAAAGTATTTAACTCTATGGGTACAGAATTGGATTGGTCTGGTACAGGTATCAGAACTGCTGCTTACAACAGGCAAAGTTTTATTTATCCTAATTCTGTTATTGCCGATCCAAATAAACCTGGCAGTTATATGCCGAATACGAACGTGGCAATTGCCAATGGCAACGGTAATAATGGTTTTTGGACAGACGGTATTAACCGTGATGTAACCTCCAACTATATTACCAACGGTGACTTCTGGAAATTAAGAGAATTATCTCTTTCTTATGATATTCCAGGCAAAGCTTTTGGCAGAAAAAATAACGCTATAAAAGGTATAACAGTTAGCTTGCAGGGAAGAAATCTGGCTTTATGGCTCGCTAAGGATAATTTATACACAGATCCGGAATACAGCAGTGCGGGTAACGATAACAATGGTATTGGTATTACCGGTCTTGATTCAGCACCTCCTTCACGCTTTTATGGAGCAACCGTATCTTTCAAATTTTAAGTGTATCAGGGCCTAAAACAACTACAGACATTATTAAAACCATGATTTACTAAACTTGTAGTCATGGTACATAAAAAAATATTAATTATGAAAAAAACAATCGCAGGTATGCTTATAGGAATTGCGGTGCTGGGCACATCCTGTAAAAAATACCTTGACATTAATAATAATCCCAATAATGCAACATCAGCTACTCCCGAACTGATCCTGCCGCAGGCGTTAACTTACACTGCAAGTGTCGTGAATTCTTACAATTCTTACGGATCACAGACAGGTATGTATGCTGCTAATGCCGGCGGCTATGGGGGCTTCGGTGAATCAATCACCTATAATTACACCACTTCCAATACAGGGTTATGGGGTATCACCTATGATAACCTGGAAGATTACCAGGCTATTTTGAATCAGACAGCTGGTCAGGATATTTATGATTATTACAACGCCGCTGCAAGGGTGATGAAAGCATATGAATTCCAGTTGCTGGTAGATGCTTTCAACGATGTTCCTTACGAGTCTGCTTTGCAGGGTGCAAATAATTTGAGTCCGGCTTATTCTTCCGGAAAGGATATTTATAAAGACCTGGCAAATCAGCTTGACACGGCAATTGCCTTGTTTAACGCTGGTGCCAATGTTCCTGGTGTAACACCATTGGGAAACTCGGATGTGGTATTTGGCGGAAATGCTACCAAATGGAAGCAGTTTGCAAACACCCTTAAATTAAGGTTGATTATAAGGGGTGGCGATAAGGTTGATTTTACAAATAAAACGTTTAGCAGCGATGGCTTTTTAACCACAGATGCACTGGTAAATCCAGGTTTTACAAGGGATAATGGTAAACAAAATCCTGAATGGAACACATGGGCCTATGGCTACACCGGCAGCGCAGCCAATAAAGCCTGGATGCCAAGTGAATTTATTTTCGGTTTTTATGATGGCCATACATTGGATGATTCTTACAGAGGAAGAGCCATCTATTATTTGTTTCCTGTTAGCGCTGGTCAGGATAAAGTGACCGGAATTAACCGTTTGGGAGTTGAAAGCAATAGCCTCACATCAAGTCCTACAGGTAGCTTCTGGTATTCAGGAACAGACAGGGACGGTAAATCGAATGGCAACCAGGTCGGTATTTTAAAAGGTCCAAATGCAGGACAACCGCTTATGTTGGCAGCGGAAAGTTACTTTCTGCAGGCGGAGGGGAGTTTAAAAGGCATTATCACCGGTGCATCTGATGCCACGTTGTTTGATAAAGGAATTTTAGCTTCGTTTAATTACACCTATCAACTGCCCGATAAATCTCTTAGTGTGCCTGCCGATACGCTGGCGGCATGGGTATCTAAATACAAACAAGACAACATCGGTAGCTTTTTGGTAAACTATAGTTTGGCCACATCAGATGCAAAAAAACTGCAGGCCATTATTACGCAAAAATTTATAGCGCTTAATTTCGTTAACAGCCAGGAAGCCTGGAACGAATATCGCCGTACACACTATCCTGCTGTTTCTCCCGGATCAGGGTTTACCACTTTTGCATCTTCTGTATCTGAAAGTACGAGGCCAGATAAATTGCCTACAAGGATTCTTTATCCGGTATCTGAGTCAACTTATAATGGCGCAAACGTACCCACTGGTATTACGCCTTTTACCTCTTTAATTTTTTGGGCACAATAATAAAAACTAAAATTTAGTAACATGAAAGAAAATAAATTTAAAATATTATTCACAGTTTTTATTGCCATAGTAAGTTTAGCTTCCTGTTTAAAAAAAGGCGATATGAATATTGATCCGGAAAAAACTACCGGCTCTGTAATGGAATTACAATTTATAGAAAACGGAAGCGGTTCAACAATCAACTCTGGTATGCAATATTTCGGCGGCGGAGCTTTAACCTATCCGGGAACCGACGACGCAGATACTGCAAACTATAATATCAGTCTGGCTGGTCCGGTTACTCTCGGAAAAGACCTCACTGTATCTGTTGGGGTAGATCCTAACAAAGCCCTGGACAATTTTAGTTCAGATTCAATTAAATATGAGGTAATGCCAGACTCACTGTATGATTTTATAGAAACAACGGCTACCATTAAGGCAGGTGAAAGAATTGCACCGATGAAAATTATATTTTATCCCTCCAAGATGGATCCTACAGTCAGTTATATTTTACCAGTGGTAATTAAAGATGCAGAAGGACAAACCATCAGCGGTAATTTTTCAACCATCTACTTTCATGTAATCGGTAACCCGATCGCAGGGGCTTATCTTTGGAATTATTACAGGTGGAATACAGCAAGTCAACCTGTTTTGGGAACCTACCCTTCTGGTAATCCATCCGGATGGGAAGGCGAACCAACCACTTTTGTGCCTTTAAACCCGACTACAATAAAAGTTATAACTGGTTATTATTACCAGATTGATTACAACATTAGTTTTAAAAATAGTAATGGGGTATTGTCGGACTTTTCGGTGAAATTTGATAAAGATCAGTATGATACCTATTTTGCAGCAAATGGTGTGACCCTTGTGGGAGTACCATCAATTACTGTGAGTCCCGATTATAAAGAATTTGAAATTGATTATATAGTTTATAATGGTTCAGCTTACAGATATATCGTCGATCAGTTTCATAAATAGATAAGAGCAACGATACTTATTGTTGGGGGACTTCCATTTTTTTAGATGGAAGTCCCTTTTTTTATATGTTTGTTCTGCTATAAAACACTACCTTAGGTAACTATCCTTACATTATTTAATTTGCTATGAAATATTTAATCTCAATTAACTGCCTTTTCTTACTACTCCCTTTTGTTGGCGCTGCACAATCCTACGACGACAGCGTCATTGCACACCAATCTTATCTGTATGATCAATTTGTTGATGGGACAATACTGTTAAAATCTGGCGAGGTAAACCAGGCCCCTTTAAACTATTGCGCTTATGACCAATCCATTCTTTTTAAAAAAGACGGCACAACTTTCACGCTGACTGGTTTAACAACTGTGGATACCATTTACATTGCCAACAAAAAATTTATACCCGTAAAAAGTACAGTGTATGAAGTAACAACTCACACGGGTAAAACAGATTTGCTAATCAGTTATGGTAGCAAAATAAACCCAATGATGGCAGCGGCAGATAACAATGGCATCTCCAATCAAAATGCAGGAAAAGTGAATAACACGGTTACCGGCGTTTATGTAAGCAGGCCCTTTAAGGGCAACTATGCAATTGAAATTACAAAGCATTACTGGCTTAAAAACTTTAATAACCTATACAAAATAAATACAGCAAAGGATTTTATGAAAGCCTTTAAAGAAGGTACGGCACCGGCCATTAAAGAATATATTCAACAACATCATCCCGATTTTAACAAAGAGACCGACCTGCTGACCATGTTGGATTTCTGTAATCAACTTTAAAGTATTATAAACTGCTGATCAAATAATTCCCGTTTTCCTGCTGTTAATTAAACAACTCCATTTACTACAGTAAAAGACATTTTTTTAGATGCGCTGCAGTTGAAAATTTGGACAAATATAAGCGGGGTAACATTCGCTTAACATAGCCGTAACCTTTCCGTAACATTCCCTTCACTTTGGGTTAACATATTAACCGTCTCTTTGCACAAATTATAACGCATGAGAATTGGAGGATTGTTAGTACTGTTTATCATCGGCTCATTGAATGCTTTTGCTCAGAAAAGCAAGATAGAAGGTAAGGTGACCGATTCAAAAACAGGATCAAATCTATCAGGAGTCAGCATTGCAGTTGACGGCGCAAAAGCCATTACCACAACCAATACAGATGGCTATTTTCAGTTAAATGTAGATGCCGGGAAAAAGTACACCCTTCGTCTTACCTCGGTTGGTTTTATCACAAAAGAATTAGCTGATGTAGAGGTTAAGCCCAATGAAGTTACCCACCTCGATATTATTCTTGAAGCTTCAACTAAAACTGAAACAGGGGTTGTAATACGGTCGACTACAAAAAAAGAATCAGTATCGGCTTTAATTGCTTACCAGCGGAACGCACCAGTTGTAGCACAGGTTATCAGTGCCGAAGCGATCAGAAGGTCTCCGGATAAAAATACCGGTGAGGTGCTAAAACGTGTTCCAGGAACATCCGTTCAGGAAGGCAAATATCTTGTTGTAAGAGGGTTGGCGGATCGTTATAACCAGGCTATGCTGAATGGCATTTTAATGAGCAGTACAGAACCAGACCGTAAAACTTTCAGCTTTGATATTTTACCCTCTTCAATGATTGATAATATTATTATCAATAAATCTTTTATACCGGAATTACCGGGAGAGTGGGCTGGTGGCCTGATACAGGTGAATACGAAGGATATTCCTGCAAAAGATTTTTTGAGTATCCAGGTTGGTACCGGTTTTAATACACAAACCATCGGAAAAGACTTTTATACTTACAAAGGAAGCAACACTGACTTTCTGGGTTACGATAACGGAACAAGAGGCTTACCTGCAGGATTCCCGTTAAAAGGCGCTTTTGCTGATCTGGATAATGGTGCAAAAACTGCTTATGGAAAAGAGTTTACCAATATCTGGAGTACACAAAAAAATAGCTCAAACATTTTACCGCTTTTAAACGAAAGTTTTTTGATCAATGGGGGATTTAATAAAAAGCTGGGCGGCAAGAATACACTGGCAGCAATTATGGCTGTAAATTATAACCGTAGCAACAGGGCCATAGATTTTGAAAACCAGGTAAATCTTTTTCAAAACAATACAGCGAGTTTAAACTTCGACTACTTTAATAATAAATATTCAACTGATATTCTTGCGGGAGCATTGGCCAACTTTACGCTTCAACTGGGCAGCGATACCAAAATTTCGCTCAAAAACATGTTGAATGTAAATACAACTGATTATACCACTTTAAGAACAGGAAAAGACTTTGAAACCAATCCTGCGACGGGCGATAATATTAAGGCGTATGAACTGGCTTTTAAAGCAAATACTTTTTTTAACACACAGCTAACCGGTGATCATAATATTAAAAAATACGGCGCCAAATTACACTGGTTTGGCAGCTTTAATATCCTGGATCAGTATATACCCGATCAGCGTCGTGTGCAGTACAACCAGGATGATCCTACCAATCCGGCTTCTCCCTATTCATTGTTAATCGGAGCTTCAAAATCATCACAAAAAAGTGGTAGCAGATACTATGGTTTTTTAAATGATTACGTTTATACCGCAGGAGGCGATATGAGCAAAAGTTTTAAAGGCAACGGGTTAACGCAGACAATAAAAGGCGGCTATTTTTTCCAGGTTAAAGACCGGTTGTTTGATGCACGGCCTTTTGCAATTTACCTCCCTTCTGATAATCCTGGCTTGCGTCATTTGGGCCTCGACCAGGTGTTTGCGCAGGAAAATTTTGGAACTGGCTTTGACAATAAGTTTGCTTTTAATGAATTGTCCGGCGAAGGATACCGCTACATAGCCAATTCAATTTTAAACGCCGGTTTTCTGCAATTCGATAATCAGATTACCAATAAGTTTCGTGCCGTTTGGGGAGTACGCGTTGAGAATTTTGACCAGGTTATTGGCAGCATGAAAAAAAGCGATCCAAGACATGTACAGAGTAAAGTGACTGACTTTTTACCCGGTGTAAACCTTACTTATAAGTTAACAGATAAATCCAATTTCAGGGTATCGGGATCGCAAACAGTTATTCGTCCTGAATTCAGGGAACTGAGTACTTTTCAATTTTATGATTTTGATTTGGGAGCAACAGTTGCAGGAAACACAGCATTGGTGAGAACCAAGGTTACCAATTTCGACCTGCGCTACGAAATGTATCCAAGAGCCGGCGAATTGTTTACGCTCGGTGTTTTTTATAAGTATTTTAAAAACCCCATTGAAGCTTATTTTAATGTGGGGTCAGGCGGGGCAAGCACTTATAATTTTATCAATGCAGATGAAGCCAACAGCTTTGGAGCAGAACTGGAATTCAGAAAAAAGCTTGACTTCAATCCTTCCTTCAAAAATTTCACCGTACAGGGAAATGTGTCATATATCTACAACCGGGTTACCAGCCAAAGTACATCGCTTGACAGGCCAATGCAGGGACAAAGCCCCTATCTTTTAAACGCAGGTCTGCAGTACGATATTGAAAAAACAGGCCTTACTACAACGCTACTGTTTAACCAGATTGGAAGAAGAATTGTATTTGTGGGCGGCTCCGATCAGCCACCTATCTGGGAAAATCCGAGAGCCGTAATGGATTTTCAGGTAGCTAAAAAAATTATGAAAAATAAGGGCGAGCTAAAACTGAATGTGTCGGACATATTTAATCAGCAGGCCATTTACTACAATGACTTAAATGATAATAAAAAATACGATAAGGGTATTGATGCATTTGCGATCAAAAGAAAATATGGAACGAACGTAAGTGTAAGTTTTGGATATAATTTTTAAAAGACAAACTAAAAAACAGAACAACAAAAATAACAACATGAAAAAATTATTTCTCTACAGTGTGTTAATTGCTGCCACATCTTTGGGATGCCGCAAAATAGAAATGGACGGACCTACAACAATAGTGCAGGACACCACAACAAATAACCAAACTGTAAACACTATATTGGAAGGAAGGATAAGCGCCAACCTTACTTTGAAAGCAGCCTTTACGTATAAGCTCCGTGGATTGGTATATGTAACAAACGGCGCCATTCTTACAATTGAGCCAGGAACAAAGATTGTAGGCGAAAATGGTAAAAACGGTGGATTGATTATAACAAGAAGTTGTAAAATAATAGCTGACGGAACTGCCGATAAGCCGATTGTATTTACTTCAGAAGCAGCAACTCCGCAGCGTGGAGACTGGGCTGGTGTAATTTTATTAGGCAATGCTCCAACGAACGCATCTTTTAACGGAGTTCAGGGTATTGGTGAAATTGAAGGTGGTGTAAACAATAGCGATGGTCTTGGATTGTATGGAACTCCTGCATCTCAGGGTCAGAATCCTGCAGATAACAGTGGTATTCTGAGGTACGTGCGCATTGAATATGCAGGATACGCTTTTTTACCTGATAAGGAAATTAACGGTTTAACTTTTGGTGGTGTAGGCAATAAAACCATCATAGATAATGTACAGGTATCTTACGCAAACGATGATTCTTTTGAATGGTTTGGGGGTACAGTAAATTGCACGCACCTGATTTCTTTCCGCACGTTGGATGATGATTTTGATACTGATAATGGATTTAGCGGTAAGGTACAGTTTGGTATTTCGCTAAGGGATTCATCAGTTGCAGATATTTCAAAAAGTGAGGCATTCGAAAGTGATAATGATGCTTCCGGTAGCTCCCTATTGCCACAAACAAGTGCAATTTTTAGCAACATGACGGTAATGGGACCTAAAGAAAAATTAACGAATACCGGCAATAGCCTTTTTGTTTGGGGAGCACAAATAAGAAGAAACTCAAGCTTGTCTTTGTTCAATTCCATCATAATGGGGTATCCGAACGGTCTGTATATTGACGCTACCAAAGGAGTTCCTACCGACAACAATATTTCAGGTTCACTGTTTGTACAAAACACAATTATTGCCGGTTGCCCAACGCCGGTACTATATAGTTTGGGAACCAATACCAATACGCCGCTTACGCCTAACACTACGGCAACTATTACTACCTGGTTTAACACCCCTGACTATGGCAACAGCATTTTAGCTACCAACGACCTTGTAGGTTTAACCGCGCCGTTTAATTATTCAACTCCGGATTTTAATCCAACATCAGGGTCCCCTGCTGTAACTGGAGGATCTTTCACTCATCCAAAACTGGCGAATGGTTTCACAAGTGTTAGCTATAAAGGGGCTTGCGCTGTTGGCGATACATGGTGGAAAACATGGACAAAATTTAATTAAGATCTTTTAATACAAATAAAAAAGCAGCTACTGGATAGCTGCTTTTTAGGTTTTCACTGTTAACCGTTTATTGTTTACAAATGAAATACGTTTCAATAATTACCGCTTTTCTTTTTATGTTCGGTTGTAATGCCAAAAAAGAAAAAGCACCGTCGACCACCGGCGTGAATTACAACTGGCTTGATTCAATTAAAAAAAGCAGCGACACCTCGTACGTAAAAAAATACGGCACTAATAAATTTGCAACAGCTACCTATTATATTAACAGTAAGGAAAGTGTTGTATGCCAGGTAATGAAAGATGCGTCGGACACTGTCAGGCAGATTATTATTACAAAAAACAACAAGCGGATTTTTTTTGCTGAGTATTATGGCAACGGTCAATTGAAAGCAAAACTTTCACTGGATACATTCGGGCAATACCACGGCCCTGCAACTTGGTTTTATGAAAATGGATATACAGAAAGTGAGGGAGATTATGTGCATGGATTCAAAAAAGGGGAGTGGAAAAATTACAATCAGCTGGGCGAATTGACAGGCAAAAATGAGTATGATTCAAATGGAAATGTAACAAAGATTGTAAAACCATAGATTGTATAACAACTATTGTGATAATAGAAAATCGGTTAATAGCCATTCACTTAAGTCATGTAAGGTGATTTAATAAATTAAGTTTTGGATAATTCAGCAGGCCTGTCTTTATATAAATAAACGATAGCGTGCCAGGGTGTATTAACCTGTCAATAACACAAAATACATATTGCCTTAACATTGGAGTGAGTGCTTTGCAGAAAATAAAAAAATGCAAAGTTTTATGAGAAAATTAATATTTGCTTTATTAATGTTAGCAGGAATAACAGGTTACGCACAAGAAACTGTTTCATCTCTAAGTGGTATTATACACGACGAAAAAGGAGCGATCATTCAGGGAGCAACAGTGGAACTTACGCACGTGCCTACCGGTGCCGTAACAAAAACACAAACTAATAAGAAAGGAATTTTTAGTATCACTAATTTAAAGCCCGGCGGCCCTTATGCAATCGCCATCACTTTTGTTGGCTTTAAAGAAGAAAGAGCCCAGGATGTAAATTTAGCTTTGGGTAGCAATCCCGATTTGGATATTGTAATGAAGGTTAATACAGGCAGCCTGGAAGCAGTAGTCGTTTCCGCCACAAAAAAAAATAGCAATGGTCTGAGCATTGGAAGGGCACAGATGAACACCTTGCCTACCTTAGGCAGGAGCCTGGGTGATTTTACGAGACTCACACCCCAGTCAAATAACAACTCATTTGCCGGCAGTAATTTCAGGTACAACAATCTTACTGTTGATGGTGCTGTCAATAACGACGCGATAGGCTTCAGCAACTCATTCGGAGGTACAAGTGGCGGAGGTCAGTCGGGTGCTGCAGGTGCTGGTACACGTACCAACCCTTACAGTATCGATGTGATACAGGAAGTACAGGTACAACTTTCACCCTTTGACGTAAAGCTCGGAAATTTTACCGGCGGTTCTGTTAATGCAGTAACCAAGAGTGGTACAAATACGATTCACGGATCAGTATATGGTTATGGCAGAAACCAGGCGTTGATGGGGAAAAGTGTGGATGGATTAAAAACAAAAATTGGATCCGATTTTCATGACTACCAGTATGGTGCAACGCTTAGTGGACCTATTGTAAAAAACAAAGCTTTTTTTATTGTAAATTTTGAACAAACCCGTCGTCAGGAACCAACCTTTTATAACGCAGGAGATCCGGGTGCGGCTATCAGTCTGGCAGATGCAGCGAGTATTTACAATCAATTAAAAACGAAATACAATTACGATGCAGGTTCCTACCAGGGAGCTTATAAAATCTTTACCAACAGTGATAAGTTATTTGCCAGGCTGGATTTTAAATTAAATCCAAAAAGCACTTTAACCGTAAGAGGCATTTATACCAACGGTGTAGGCAATAACCTGGAACGCACTTCT
The DNA here is from genome assembly GCF_028288465.1 of Ferruginibacter sp. Taxonomy (GTDB): domain Bacteria; phylum Bacteroidota; class Bacteroidia; order Chitinophagales; family Chitinophagaceae; genus Ferruginibacter. The sequence goes on from NZ_JAQBNR010000070.1 coordinate 27,369, forward strand.
ACCAACTTCCAGTTTGGCTCTACTGATTTTACTCAACACACAAAAAACATCAACCTAACGTCAGAATTAAAAACGACTATTTCTAACCAGCTAAGCAACCAGTTAAGTGTAAGCTATATTAACGTACATGAGTTCAGGGATTTTCCCGGCGTGCTTTCTCCCTTTATGGATATTGGCGGTGGAGCAGCCTGGGCAGGTACATGGCGTGAAGCTTCTATTTACAACATGAAGCAGCAAACCATTGAAGTTAATGACAATCTCACCCTTACAAAAGGTATTCATAAATTTACTTTTGGAACACACAATGAATTTTATAAGCTTACTTGCGGGTTTGTAAACTCCTGGAATGGCAGGTGGGAATATTCCAACCCGGCAAATTTTATGGCTGACAAACCCAGCAGGATTCGTGGAGCATATTCAATCAACAACAAGTATCCGAACACAAGGGATGATTTGTATAATAATCCGCCAAGCCCATATAATGTAAACCTCACCAGTGTTTATGCACAGGATGAAATTTCGCTGCACCGTAATTTTAAAATAACAGGAGGTTTCAGAATTGACTATCCGTTCCTGGGCAATAATGTGGCGGTGGATAAAGATTTTGCAACTGCAAAAAACAATACCTCTAATGCAACTTATAACAACACACCGTTTAACCAGCTTACCAACAAATGGCTTGGCAAACCTACCATTTCGCCAAGGTTGGGATTTAACTGGAATGTAAAAGGCGATCAGAGCCTGGTGGTAAGAGGCGGAACAGGAATTTTTGTCGGCAGGATGCCTTTTGCATGGCTAGGCTATGCCGAAACGTTATCTGGCGGCAATTATAATAATATTGATTTTAAGCCAAGCGCAACAAATACTACCGGAGGTAATGTCAGCATTCCGCTGGCAATCAACCCGCTTAATTTGCAGGATACAATCAACGCACATGCGTTGGCAAGTGCCAATGCAGGAACTACGAGAGAAATAGACGTCATCGATAATCATTTTAAACTTCCTACAGTATGGCGCTCAAATATTGCGGTGGATATCAGGTTTGGAAGAGGATATAAATTGACACTGGATGCTTTGTACACCAAAACTTTGTATGATGTAAAATTTCAGCAGATCAACATAAAAGACAGTGTGCAGTATTTTACTTCAGGTCCCTCCCAATCTCCTGTTTATGTAGGTGGCAAATTAAATTCGCAATACTCTAATGTTTACTTGTTAACGAATACGACAAAAGGCTATCGTTATAATTTAACTGCTCAGCTAAATAAAAATTCAAATTATTCCAAGCTGGGGTCGCACCGCATAAGTTTAAATTGGAGTGCTGCATACACTTACGGAATGAGCAAAGATTTAAGCAATGGCATTCGTAATTCTTTCCAATCTAACTTCGAAGTTAATCCTGCGATAGTTGCCAATAATCCGCAATTAGCGTATTCAAATTTTGACTTGCGTCACAGAATAGTTGCCACAGCGGGTGTAAACCTGGAGTGGAATAAAACAAACCTTACAACGCTCGCATTCTTTTATGCTGGCCAATCAGGAAGTCCTTATTCTGTTGTTTACAATTCGGGAGGTAATCCTTTTGGTAATGCAGCCAATGCCAACCTGCCATACATTCCAAGAGACCAAAATGATATCAGGCTTGCGGATTTTACAAAAAATGGCCAGGTTTACACTGCGGCTCAGCAATGGACGGACTTAAACAGTTTGATATCAGGTGATAAATATTTGAATTCCAGGAGAGGGCAGTATGCAGAAAGAAATGGGTTAAGAACCCCATGGAACCATGACGTTGATATGAAATTAATGCATGAGTTTAAATTTGGTAAAGAGGGTAGCCGCTCTATTCAAATAAGCCTTGATATTTTTAATGTGTTGAACCTGCTGAATAATAATTGGGGTCATGTTTACTTTGTTACCAATGTAAACAACTACACTGCTAACTTACTCACTTTTGTTAAAGATGCAAATGGTGTAGCTGCTGGTAAACCTTCATCTGGTTATTTGCCAACATTTAATTTTAATGCGCCGACAGGTTTAAACAATCACTATTATACAGTTGATCCATTAAACAGTCGTTTCCAGGCACAGTTTGGAGTTAAATATAATTTTTAATAGAAAGAGTGATCAGCATTTTTAAATATGCAGCAAGTCGCTGAAACAAATCACCCGGCACATTTTACCGGGTGATTTGTTTTTATTGAATTCATTTTTGAGATTTTGAATCGCTGTTATCTGCTTTAAGTGTTGTACATCATATAACATTTACGTAACCCTGCAATAATATTTTGGTAACACACATTTACCATCTTGCAACCATTCTATTGGCAACTAAACCTTCTTTTAAGTATAGCAATCTCAAACAAGTTTCCTTAAGCAAGAACAAATTTAAACGCTTGTACCACCTGGTAGTCTTGCCAGGTGGTTTGTTTTTTGATTACAATATTAAATCCGGTCTTGTATATTTACAAAATGAAGATGATATTATTTGCCTGCTTTTTAAGTTGCTTTATTGCTTGCAGCAGACCAAACACTATGTTACAAGAGCGTATAATAAACGCCGACAGTGTTGCCATCAATTTTTTTAAAGGCGATGGCACAATGGATACCGTGGTTGTGGTAAAAATTATCCGCGATAAAAAAACCATAACCAGTTTAAGTAATGCAATCAGTGCATCAACTACAAAGCCTGATTTGAAATGTGGCTATGACGGGTCGTTGCATTTTTTTAAAAATAACATGGTAGTACAGGATATAGATTTTAGAATGAACGATGCCACCTGTAAATATTTTACCTTTAAGCAGGCTGGAGAATTAAAGGCTACCGTATTGTCTGATGAGGCAAGCCGCTTGTTGCAGGATATCCGGAGTAATGACTGACTTAGGTAAAAAGCAGCCGTATAATTTATACCCAACGGGGAAGTAAAATGCCATTGGCAGGCAAGCTTTTAGCAGGTTTTTTGTCAACGATTTTTACTGCCGGCATCGCCAATACGAGGTCAATAATTTTTTCCGTTTCGTCCGGAAAATAAATTTGCAATGCATTCTTTTCCTTCAGCCAGTTTTCAACTTTGTGCAGGTGTTTTTTCTTAAGACTTTTTATAACTGGCACACCCAGATCCTGTGCGCCGGCCGCGTTTAAATGTTGCTCGTATTGATGTTTCATGGGAACTACCAATAATTTCTTACCCATCTGTAATGCCTCCGCCGGTGTTTCAAAGCCAGCTCCACATATAACACCTTCACAGGTGGTAAAACTTTCTGTGAATTCAGCAGTGCTTACAGGCTTAATGCTGCAGTTGCCTGCGGTGTAAGATTTTTTAGTGTGTTTACTAAAAATCTGCCATTGGATATTTTTAAAGACGGATAAAAAAGCGATTAACTTTTTATCCGAATAAGCTGGCAGATAAACAGTATAATGACCAAGATTTTTTTTGGGGGCATTGCGAATTTCTCTTTTTATCACCGGCGTGAAGATATTTTCGCCATAAGGCTTAAAATGAAATCCTACACCAGTTTTACATGGTGCATAATGTCTTAGAATCATGGTGCCGAATAAGTCTTTAGATGCAGGTTTGGGAGCATCTTTGTGTAGTACGGCCCATTGATGGCTCATACCAATGCAGGGGACATTTTTTAACCTGCACGCCCAGGCGCTTACAGGTTCAAAATCATTTATAACAAGATCATATTCTTCAACCGGAAGTAACTTTATCTCCGATAAAAACTTTTTCGACTGCATTTGCTTAAACGTTTTGTACATGTCTACGCCGCCCTTCTTGCCGAATATAAAACACAGTCCCTTCATTTTAAATTTAATGGGGTAATTAAGTCCTACATCTGCCTGGGTGCCGCTCAATAAAATGTCGAGGTCGCATTTTTTTTCTAAGAAGGGAATAATTTCATTGGCCCTGCTTACATGTCCATTTCCAGTGCCTTGGATGGCGTAGAGTACTTTCATAAAAATGTTTTAAGATGTAATCGCAAAATCCTGCATCATTATTTTAAACAACTCAGCCGTACGCAGGTATGCAGCTTCGTCTGTGTAGAAAGAATCTGTCAACTCCTGCACTAACTTATCTTCCTGGAAATAGTACACAGCCCATTTATTGTCGTCGTATTCAAGAGCAGTTAAATTCTCAATCCAA